>NZ_JBIAQP010000017.1:189395-281416 GCF_042889145.1 Streptomyces sp. NPDC002680 | reverse complement strand
CTGGGAACGCAGGGCCGACATCCACGAAGCGTTCCTCAAACTCGCCTGCTGCCTCATCACCCACCGACAACTCGGATCATTGTGTTAGCCGTTCTAAGTCGAGGCAGCGGGCCCTATTCGAGGGCCTCGGGGGGAAATCCGAACCTCGCACCGCTGACATGTCTCGCATGATGAGATCGACTTTCGGTGACCCGGCTCATATGTTCAGCAAATGCCATCTGGGTCGCATGCGCAAAAGGTGAATTGTTGGGCGGCAGAAACCGCTCGACTTGAAGCGACCGGCGGCCCTCCGGTAGTGCGCTTTACCGAGGACCGTTGGGACGCAGATCAGGTGGACGGTGCATCGTAAGTGGCGACGACACACCCATTGCCGCCATCAGGTTGTTGAGCCCGGGAAACATGGTGCAGTGAGCCTGCGGTCGCCCAGAAGCGGACGCGAGCCCCGCCGGCCTCACCGGCAACCCTTGGGCGACGCTCGTCGACCCCGACCGGCCGCCGCCGTCTGCGGGATCGAGGACCCAGCCGTGCTGGTCAACGTCCGGAGTGGCGTCGGTCGGCCCTGAAGCGCAAGGAGCACTCTGCACACGCAGCGTTGGGCAACGCATAGCCTGGCTGGAGTCGAAGAAGAGGGGCTGGACGAGTGGATGCCGGGATACGCCGTCCGACGATCCGCGACGTGGCGAAGCTCAGCGGGGTGTCCGTGGCCACGGTCAGCTATGTGCTGAACGGCAAGGAGTCGCAGTCGATCAGTCAGGAGACGAAGCAACGGGTGGCCGCGGCGGTCTCCGAACTCGGATACGTGCGCAACCCCGTTGGCACCGCTCTACGCCGTGGGCACTCGAACGTCGTCCTGGCGGTCTTCGACCCGACCTTCGTGGGGGATGTCAGCGAGCGCTGGAACGGCGCGGTCATCGGCGCCCTGTCCGATCTCGGCTACACCGTCGTGACGCACACGCTTCGCCAGGAGGCGGAGGCGGTGAAGGTGGTGCGATCGTTGCAGCCCTTCGGCGTCGCGTTGTTCGCGTTCGTGACCGTGCGGACCCATGAGGAAATGCGTGCCGCCGGAGCCCTGCACGTGTTCGGGTTCCCTGCCGTCGAGGCCGATCCGGAGGCGGCGGACCGGCCTTGGGAGCGGGCGATCGGCCGCTCCCAAGTGGCCCATCTGGCGGAGCGCGGGTACGAACGGGTCCGGTACGCGTTCCCGGAGCCTTCGAGTCGGCGAGTGGTGGCCGAGCACCGGCTCGGGGGCGTACGGGAGGAATGCCTGCGGCGGGGGATGCCGCAGCCCGACGTGTTCACGCTGCCTCTCGACCGGCTACAGGCGGTGGCCGCCCTGTCGGCGCTGGAACGGTTGTCGGGTTCGGCGATCTGTGCGTCCGATGACCGTCATGGACTGGCCGTATTGGCGGCGGCCTCGGATCTGGGCCTGCGGGTCCCATCGGATGTGGCGGTCATCGGCGCCGAGGACACCGTGGAAGGCCGACTGGCGATCCCCGCGCTCACGACGGCACGCTTGACCGACTCCGACAGTCTCGCAGGACTGCCCGTCTGGCTGGAGGCGGAACTGAACGGTGAGCGGACTCCGCTCGGTCGCACGGTCTGGGAGAGCACTGCTTCGGCAGAGGTCATCGTCCGCCAGTCCACCTGAATCCACCGGACCGGCCGGGCCCCGAACCCGTTCCCGTCGGCGGGCTCGGGGCTTGATACCTGGTCAGGACACGTGGAACACGTGCGTCCCGGCCTGCACGCGGTAGACGACGTAGCCATCCTTCCGCTGAACCGGGGGCACACCCCGATCCGCGGTGACGCTTCGCGCACCGTCCGGGAGCGGGACACGAATCTCGGCCGGTGTCCCCGCCGGCACCTTCACCGTGAGGGTCAGACGGCCCTTCTCCTGGCGCCAGCCGGCGCTGACCTCGCCGCGCGGGGTGGTCACCCGGGCCGAGGCGTACCGCAGGCCGTCCGGCACGACCGGTGCGACGAGCACCTTGCGGTAGCCGGGAGCGGCGGCCTGGATGCCTGCCAGATGCTGGTAGAACCAGTCGTCCACTGTGCCCAGGAACGGGTGGTTCATCGAGAGGTCCTTCTTGGTCATGGACCAGGTCTCCCACGAGGTGGTGGCGCCCTGCTTCACCCAGTAGCCCCAGCTGGGGTAGCTGGTCTGGGTGGCGATCCGGTAGGCCAGGTCTGCGCGGCCGTTCTCGGTCAGGACGGGGAGCAGCAGTTTGGTGCCGATGGCCCCGGTGTTCAGGTGGTCGCCGCGGTCGGTGATGTCCTTGACCAGGTTGGCGAAGACCGCGTCCCGGTGTTCTGCGGGGACCAGCCCGTACGCCAGGGCCACCAGGTTGGAGGTCTGGCGGTAGCCGGCTTCCACGGGCGTCCGGTAGACGCCCGCGTCGGCGTCGAGGAACGTCTCGTTGAACTTCTCGGCGAGGGCGTCGGCCATGGTGTCGAACCGGGCGGCGTCGCCGGAGTGACCGAGTTCCCTCGCGGTTCGGGCCAGGAGGCGGGCCTCGTGGTAGAGGTCAGCGTTGGCGGTCAGCAGGGAGCCCTCCGGCGGCCTGAGGGCCACGGTGGCGGCGTTCTCCGCACCGGGCGGTGACCAGTCGCCGAAGGAGAAGCCGGTGTACAGACCGTTCGTTCCGGCGATGGTGGTGCGCATCAGGTCGAGCCAGCGCGCCATGGCCGGGTAGTTGTCGGACAGCACGCCGGTGTCGCCGTAGTGCTGGTAGTGGGTCCAGGCGGAGGAGATCAGCGTGCCCGACCAGGACGGGTCGTTCCACAGGGGGAAGCCGCCGGGGTTCGGTGCGATCACCGGCAGGGCGCCGTCGGCGCGCTGGGAGTCCCGGAACGTCCGCAGCCACTGGCGGTACAGGCCCTCGACATCGAAGTTGAGGGCCGCCGAGTCCAGGTAGAGGTAGGCGTCGGCGGTCCAGCCCTGCCGGTCCCGCCAGGGGGTGTCGGTGGGAATGCCCCACATGTTGTCCAGCAGGGACGCACGCTGAATGGCGTTGATCCTGTTCAGCAGCGGGTTGGCGCTGTCGAAGCGGCCGGTCGACGCCACCGCGGTGTGCGCGACGCGGGCCTCGATCCCGAACGAGGTCAGCGGTGCCGAGGTGGTCACCTCGACGTAGCGGAAACCGTGCCGGGTGAAGCTGGGTTCCCAGGTCTGCCTGTCCTTGCCCTTGCCGCCCAGGGTGTAGGAATCCCGGTGGGTGACGGCGGCGGGGCCGAGCATGGCCGACTGGAACACGGTGCCGTCGTCGTTCAGCTGCTCGCCGTAGACGAGGGTCACCGTCGTTCCGGCCGTGCCGCTGACCTTGATGCGGGCCCAGCCTGCCGTGGTGCGGCCGAAGTCGTAGACCCGGGTGCCGGTCGTGAGCCTCGTGACGCCGACAGGCCCGAAGGTGTCGGTGACCTTGACCGGTGGCATGTCGGCGGGCACCACCTGCTTGGTGGGCGCGGGCTGGACGCGTGCGGTCTCCCAGGCCGAGTCGTCGTAGGCGGCGTTCGTCCAACCTGGTTTGGCCAGGCGGGCGTCGTACGACTCACCGAAGTACAGGGCGTCACGGGTGGGCCCGTCGGTGATCTTCCAGGTGCCGTCGCTGACGACCCGGCTTCTGGTGCCGTCGCTGAAGACGATGTCCAACTGCGCCAACAGCCGGGGCTCCTGTGTCCAGGGGGCCTTCGACAGGCCGAACAGCGTCGTCGGAGTGGTCTCCGGGGTGCTGAGGTAGCCGCGCCCCAGGGTGACGGCGATGGCGTTGTCCCCGCCGCGCAGCGACTTCGTGACGTCGAACGAGCGCGAGTACGCGGTCTGGTCGTAGGCCGACGGCGGCGGATCCAGGACCTGGTCACCCACTCGGTGGCCGTTGATCCACGCCTCGTAGTAGCCCAGTCCGACGATGTTGAACCTCGCCTGCTTGACGCGCTTGCCCAGCGCGAAGACCCGGCGCAGCAGCGGTGCGGGGTTCTGCTTGCCCAACTCGGGCGCCACCGACGGGGTGTCCCGCCCGATCCACTTCGCCGTCCAGTCGTTTCCGGCGGACGCGGCCGTGGACGGTGACCCGTAGGCGAGCCCCGGGCTCACCACACCGATGACCACGGCTGCGGCAGCGGCACCCACCACTTGCCGACGCGTGGCTGACCTGTTGAGAGACATGCCCGTTCCCTTCTTGTCAGTGAACCTGCCTGGCAGGTCTGCGTGGGGGGATCTCGGGGGTGCTGCAGCACTCGGCCGGTTTGGAACGTTTCGGCGCACGCTAATGAGGGGGCGGGATGTGAGTCAATAGGGTTACTTAAACGTTTCGAGATGGGACGATCATGTCTCGGAGAAGCCTTCTGCTGGCTTGCCGGGAAGAGCGAGCGGCGATCACGCGCCCTGACCAGGACAATTAATGAATCGATTCAGTCACGAAGCGAAAGGAACGCACGGTCCCGCACTTCGACCACGCGTCAGCCGGCCGGCACCACGCGGGCCGCAAGGACGGCGGCGGCCATCAGCTCTTCGCGGGGCGCGTCGGCGGCGGCGTTGACGGCGAGACCCTCGGCGGTGGCCATGAGGAAGCGCGCCAGGACCTTGCAGTCGGTGCCGGCGGGCAGGTCTCCGTCCGTCACGGCCTTCTCGAAGCGGTCCTGGACGGCTTTGCGGTAGTCGTTGCGGGCCGCCTTGAGCACCTCCACGATCGCGCGGCCGTCCTCGCCCGAGGCGAGTCCGGCCTGCACCGTCAGGCAGCCACGAGGCTTGCCCGGCGTGGTGTACGCCTCGACCAGGCCGGTCAGCAGCCGAAGTGCCACCTCTCGTGCCGTGGGCTGCGCCAGCGCGTCGCGCGACAAGGGGGAGCGCGCCTGGGCGTAGCGGTCCAGGACCTTCACGAAGAGCTGCTGCTTGTTTCCGAAGGCCGCGTACAGGCTGGGCGGCCGGATGTCCATCGCCGTCGTCAGGTCGGCGATCGAGGTGGCCTCGTAGCCCTGGCGCCAGAACAGCTCCAGGGCCGTGTCCAGTGCGACCTCCTCGTCGAAGGCGCGTTTGCCTCCCCTGGGCATGGCCCCTCCTCCCTTGTCCGGCTCCGCCACGGGTGCCGGTTGCCCGATTGCTTTAGCGGTCGTTACAGTGTAGCCGTTCACCGCTTTAGCGATCGCTACACGAAAGGTCGGGTGCTCATGGGAAAGCTGGACGGCAAGACCGCGGTCATCACCGGCGGAAGCAGCGGGATCGGTCTGGCGACCGCGAGGACGTTCGTCGCCGAGGGCGCCTACGTCTACATCACCGGCCTGGGTACGGAGGAACTGATCAAGGCCCAGGCCGAGATCGGCGGCCACGTCACAGCCATACAGGTCGACATCTCCCGCCTGGAGGATCTCGACCGGCTCTGGCAGCAGGTCGAGGAGGAGCGGGGAGGCGTCGACATCGTCGTCGCCAACGCCGGTCACGGCGAGCAGTCCACCCTGGCCCGGGCCACGCCCGAGCACTTCGACCGGCTCTTCTCCGTCAACGTCCGGGGCACGTTCTTCACCGTGCAGAAGGCGCTGCCGCTGCTCAACGACAACGGCTCGGTCGTCCTGATGGCTTCCGCCGGGCACCTGAACGGCGCGGCGGAGCGCACCGTCTACAGCGCCACCAAGGCCGCCGTACGCTCCTTCGCCCGCACCTGGGCCAGTGAGCTGAAGGACCGCGGGATCCGGGTGAACACCGTCAGCCCAGGGCCCGTCGACACCCCCGTCATCGACACGCAGGACGACCCGGACGCCCTGCGCGCCTCCCTCGCCGCCATGATCCCCCTGCGCCGGCTGGGCCTGCCCGAGGAGATCGCCGCGGCCGTGCTGTTCCTCGCCGCCGACGACAACCGCTACACCACCGGCTCCGACCTCGTCGTCGACGGCGGCCACACCCAGCTCTGAAGCCACCGCACGGGCAGCCGGAGCCCTCCGGCACGACAACAGCCCGCATCCGTACACACCTTGAGGAGAGACACATGACCGACACCACGACCTGGCCGCATCACGCACTCGGCAAGGAGCTGAGCAACTGGGGGCGTTGGGGTGCCGACGACGAGATCGGCACGCTGAACTTCGTCACACCCGCCAAACTCGTCGCCGCGGCGCAGCTGGTCAGGACGGGAAAGACCTTCGACCTCGGCATGTCCTTCGGCAAGGAGGGCCCGGCCACGCCGAACACCTTCCGGGACAACCCCCAGCACATGATGACCCTGCTGCCCTCGGACAGCGCCGGTGCCCCCGATGGCATGTTCGGCACCGACGACCTGGTGGTGATGAGCCTTCAGGCGGCCACCCAGTGGGACGGTCTCGCCCACATGGGATACGACGGGCACTTCTACAACAACGTGCCGGCCGCCGCGGTGAACAACTTCACGGGCGCTTCCAGGGACTCCTTCGACAAGGTGGCCGGACGCCCGATCTCGCGCGGGGTGCTCCTGGACATCGCCGCGCTCAAGGGCGTCGACCGGCTCCCGGATTCCTACGAGATCACGGCCGCCGACCTCTCGGCGGCCGAGGAGCGCCAGGGCGTGCACGTGGAGTCCGGTGACATCCTCTGCGTCCGCACCGGGTGGCACCGGTGGTTCGCCGAGGGCGACCGCGACCGGTACATGGGCGAGGCCGAGGCCGGCCTCGGCCTGGACACCCTGCGCTGGCTGCACGACGTCGAGGTCGCCGCCGTAGCCGTGGACAACTGGGCCGTCGAGGTCTACCCGTCGCCGGTCGAGGGCACCTACGCCCCGTTCCACCAGGTCGCGATCCGGGACATGGGCCTCACCCTCGGCGAGATGTGGGACTTCGAGGCGCTCGCCGCCGACTGCGCCCAGGACGGCGTCTGGGAGTTCCTCCTGTGCGCCCCCGGCCTCAAGATCACCGGCTCGGTCGGATCACCCGTCACCCCGATGGCACTCAAGTAACCCCGTTCACCTGACGAAAGGCGGTGCCCTAGATGACATCCCCTCAACTGACGATCGACGTGTGGGCGGACGTGCTCTGCCCCTGGTGCTACGTCGGCGAGCACCGGCTGAGCACCGCGGTCGCGCAGTCCCCGTACGCGGCCCGCATCGAGGTGAGGATGCACACGTGGCAGCTCGACCCGAACGTACCCACCCGGGTCACCTGGATCCCGGAGTACCGGGTCGAGAAGTTCGGGGTCACTCCCGACCAGGCGCGTGCGATGGAGAAGGAGGTCGCCGGGCAGGCCGCCGCCGACGGTCTGCCCTACGTCCTCGACCGGCCGGTGCGCAACACCCTCGACATGCTGCGCCTGGTCCACCTCGGCAACGAACACGGCGTCGGCGCGCGGTACATGGCGGCGATGCAGGCCGAACTGTTCGGCGGAAACCCCGACGCGTTCGGGCACGACACGCTGATCCGCCTCGGCGGGAGACTGGGCATCCCCGCCGACGAGATCCGCGACGTGCTCGCCACCGACCGTTACGCCGACGCCGTACAGGCCGATCACGCCGCCGCGGTGGCCCTGGGCGCCCGTGGAGTGCCCTTCACGGTCCTCGGCAACCGCCTGGCCATTCCCGGTACAGCAGGCCTTCCCCAGTACGCCGATGCCATCGACCGGGCATGGGAGCAGACCAATGGCTGACACACCCCCGGCCCCCGCGTCGCTGCTGCTCGTCGAAACCGGGCCGGACGGTGGCTGGTGCGACGCCGCGACCGGTATCTGTACGACCTTCGCGGCCGACCCGGAAGGCCCGCTCTCCGAGAGCGAAGACACCGCCAATGATATGTGACCCACGTCACTTAGGAAACGGTGCCGTTTTCTTCGCGGTCTCGCTAATCTGATGCCGTCCAAAGAAAACGGCACCGTTTTGCACAGGGAAGGAGCAGGTCATGACCGAGCAGTCCACCGCTCGGGGCAGCCGCTTCACCCCGCTCCGCGCGGCACAGCTCTACGACGCCGTGCTCGACCTCCTGCAAGAGGTCGGATACGAGGCCCTTTCGATGGAGGCCGTGGCCACCCGTGCACGGTTCAGCAAGGCCACCCTCTACCGCGACTGGGGCGGCAAGCCGCAACTGGTCGCCGCGGCCGTGGAGTTCCGCAGGCCGACTCGGATCGACCTGATCGACACCGGTTCACTGCGCGGCGACCTGTACGTGATGGTGGAGCAGGCCGACGACAACCAACTCGCGCGGGACGCCGCTCTGCAACTGAGCGTGGGCCACGCGATCTACAACAACCCCGAACTCCGTCGCACCCTGAGAGAGGTGAGGCTCAACCCGGCCCTCGACGACATCGGCGCCATCCTCCGGCGCGGCGTCCAACGAGGCGAGGTCGCCCCGGACAACCCGGCGCTGGACCTCGTCCCGTCCATGCTGGTCAGCCTGATCCTCGCCCGCCCGCTGATGAGCGACACGGCGATGACCCAGGACGACCTCAGACGGAACATGGAAGCGCTGGTCTTCCCCGCACTCGGTATCTGACCCACCCGTATCCGGGTCTTCACGATCCGGGTCCTCACGCACCGACCTCCCCCACCGTCGGCGCGTACCGCACACCTTTCCCGCCCCGGCCTCCCCGTGCCGCAGGCGTCCCGCGCCCTGCACTCCGGCCAATGACGGCCGTGTGACCTAGGCGCCCCTCCCTTTCTCGCCGTGCCCCCGCACGGCTGAACACACCCCCCACCCCCACCTGACGCGCACCGCTCACGTCGTCGGCGTACCCCTGCACGCCCTCATGCCCTGACGGGCGTTCCCAACGACCTGACCGAGAGAGCACCACCATGGCAACATTCCTGTACAGACTGGGGCACACCTCCTTCCGGCGGCGCCCCGTCGTCCTCCTCGTCTGGCTCGCCCTGCTGGGCGCGGCCATCATCGCCGCCCTCAGCGCGCCGGCTACGAAGGCGCTGCCCTTCACGCTGCCCGGCGCGGAGTCCCAGAAGGCGTTCGACCTGCTGGACCAGCGGTTCCCCGGCTCCGCCTCGGACGGAGCGACCGCCCGGATCGTCTTCAAGGCTCCCGAGGGACAGACGATGACCACCGCGGCCAACAAGGCCGAGGTGCAGAAGGTCACCAAGGAGATCGCGAGCGGCTCCGACCAGGTGGCCTCCGCGGTCGACCCGTACACCGCCAGGGCCGTCAGCAAGGACGGCTCGACCGCGTACATCTCCGTCACCTACAAGGTGACCGCGGCCGAGGTGGACTCCGACTCCCACGACGCGCTCGACAAGACCGTGGAACAGGCGCGTGCGTCCGGGCTGACCGTGGAAGCCGGCGGAAACGCCGTCAAGGTGGCGTCCCACGGCGCCGCCGCCGAGGTCATCGGCGTGATCGTCGCGGCGATCGTCCTGGTCATCACCTTCGGCTCCCTGGTCGCCGCCGGACTGTCGCTGCTGACCGCGCTCATCGGCGTCGGCATCGGCTTCCTCACTCTCGCCGCGCTGAACTCGCCCCTCGAACTGGGCGACAACGCAGGGGTGTTGGCCCTGATGCTGGGGTTGGCGGTCGGTATCGACTACGCGTTGTTCATCGTCTCCCGCTACCGGTCCGAACTCGCCGAGGGACACCCGAGGCAGGAGGCAGCCGCCCGTGCCACGGGCACCGCCGGGTCGGCGGTGGTCTTCGCGGGCCTGACCGTGATCATCGCGCTGGCCGGACTCGCCGTGGTCAACATCCCGATGCTGACCAAGATGGGCTTCGCCGCCGCCGGATCCGTCACCATCGCGGTGATCATCGCCGTCACCCTCGTACCCGCGATGCTCGGCTTCGCCGGCGACCGGGTGCTCTCCAAGAGGAGGTCCGGCAAGAAGGAGCCCGCCGAGGCGAACGTCACGGCGAAGTCCCCGGAGTCCCCCAAGCCCATAAAGCCCCCGATGGGCGTGCGCTGGGCGCAGTTCGTGCTCCGGCGTCCGGTCGCCGTCCTGCTGACCTGCATCGTCGGCCTCGGGGTGATCGCCATCCCGACGGCCTCCATGACCCTGGGCCTGCCCGACGACGGCGCCCAGCCCACCGACACCACCCAGCGCCGCGCCTACGACCTGCTCTCCGACGGCTTCGGCCCGGGCTTCAACGGCCCGCTCGTCGTCGTGGTCGACGCGGCGAAGAGCGACGACCCGGAGACGGCCGCCGACGAGGTGGTCAGCCGGATCGGCAAGCTCGACGACGTGGCCGCCGTCGCCCCGGCCCGCTTCAACCAGGCCGGAAACACCGCGATCATCACGACCGTCCCGTCGTCCAAGCCCGCCTCCGAGGCCACCGAGAAGCTCGTCGAGCACATCCGTGACACCGGTACGGCCATCGAGAAGGACACCGGCGCGAAGCTGCTGGTCACCGGCCAGACGGCGGTGAACGTCGACTTCTCCCAGAAGGTCAACGACTCCCTCGTCCCCTACCTGGCCCTGGTCGTCGGACTCGCCTTCCTGCTGCTGATGGCCGTCTTCCGGTCCGTCCTCGTCCCGCTCAAGGCCGCACTCGGCTTCCTGCTCTCCGTCCTCGCCGCCCTCGGCGCGGTCGTCGCCGTCTTCCAGTGGGGCTGGCTCGCGAGCCTGATCGGAGTGGAGGAGACCGGGCCGATCATGAGCCTGATGCCGATCTTCATGGTGGGCATCGTGTTCGGACTGGCCATGGACTACGAGGTCTTCCTGGTCACCCGGATGAGGGAGGCATACGTCCACGGCGAAGGGCCGGGACAGGCCGTCCTCACCGGCTTCCGCGACGGAGGGCGCGTGGTCACCGCCGCTGCCATCATCATGATCGCCGTGTTCTCCGGCTTCATCGGCGCCAGCGGAGCCATGATCAAGACGATCGGCTTCGGCCTCGCGGTGGCCGTCCTCTTCGACGCCTTCGTCGTCCGCATGGCGATCGTGCCCGCCGTACTGGCCCTGCTCGGCAAGTCCGCCTGGTGGCTGCCCGCCTGGCTCGACAGGATCCTGCCCAACGTCGATGTCGAGGGTGAAGGGCTCGCCAAGTCCACCGCCCCGGAACCGGGTTCGGGACCGGGGAGCGACGACCACCCCCAGCCCGTCCACGTCTGACCCGTACGTCGACGCCCCCGGGCACGCGCGCACCCCGCCCGTGCCCGGGCCCGACCGGACCTCCCTCGCGCACCCCGCACACCGCACACCGCTCCCGCCACCCGGTGGACACCCCTCCCCACACTGGAGCAGTCCGGCATGATCACCGTCCTCCTCGCCGACCCCCACGCCCTGCACCGACTCGGGCTGCGCACCCTCCTCGGCTCCTGCCACGGCCTGACCATCGCCGGCGAGGCGACCACCGGCGCCGAGGCAGCCCGTATGCACGAACGCCTGCGACCGGACGTCGTCCTGCTCGGCAGCGGCCTGCCCGCCACGGGCGTCACCACGACCGTCCGCCGCCTCAGACAGACCCGTACCCCCGGCTCCACAGCGCCCCGCGTCCTCGTCCTGAGCTCCGCACACCGCGACGAGCACGCCTACGACGTGCTGCGCGCCGGAGCCGCCGGCTTCCTCCCCGCCACCGTCACCCCCGACGACCTGGTCGCGGCCCTGTTCGCCGTGGCCGCCGGAGACGCCGTCGTCTCCCCGCGCCTGGCCGGCGCGCTCATCCACGCCGTCCGTTACGGCCCCCGCCCCGCGGTACCGGTCCCCAAGGGCCGGCTGGAGGACCTGACCGAACGCGAACGCGACGTCCTGACCGCCGTCGCCTCCGGCCGGTCCAACGCCGAGATCGCCGCACAGCTCTCCATCGCCACGACCACCGTCAAGTCCCACGTCGGCAGAATCCTCACCAAGATCGGAGCCCGCGCCCGCGTCCAAGCCGTGATCTTCGCCTACGAATCCGGACTCGTACGCCCTCCGCTACCCCCTGCCGGCCCCTCCCTCCCAACCCCCCACCGAATGACGGACCGCGAGGAACCGACATGCACGTACTTCTCGTCGAGGACGACCCTGCCATCGCCGAACCGCTGGAACGCGGCCTGAAGCGTTACGGCCACACCGTGCACCTGGCAGCCACCGGACGGGACGCCCTGCGCGCCGGGAAAGCCTGGGACATGGTGCTGCTCGACCTGGGGCTGCCGGACATCGACGGCCTGGACGTCTGCAGACAGTTGCGCGCCGACAGCGATGTCTCCGTCATCATGATCAGCGCCCGGGACAGCGAGGCCGACAAGGTCGTCGGCCTCGAACTCGGTGCGGACGACTACCTCGTCAAACCCTTCCTGATACGGGAGTTGATCGCCCGTATGCGCGCGGTGCGACGCCGCGCGAGCGCCCCACCACCCGCTCCGGAACCCTTCGAACCCGGCCGGCCCGGCGTGGTGATCGACCTGCCCGCGCCCGCACGGACACCCGACCGTTACGGCCGTGTGGTCCTCGACCGACAGGCCCACCGGGTCTTCCTCGACGGGGTCGAAGTCGCCCTGCCACCCCGGGAGTTCGCCCTGCTCGCCTTCCTCACCGCGCAATCCGACGTGCTGGTGACCCGCGAGACCATCATGTCCTCGGTCTGGGACGCCAACTGGTTCGGCCCCACCAAGACCCTGGACACCCACGTCTCCGCCCTGCGGCACAAGTTCGGCGATGCCCTGACCATCCAGGCCGTACGCGGCGTCGGCTTCCGCTTGTCGGTCGGCCCCTGCACGACGACACGCCCCTCCGTGTCATGACGCTCTGCACGCCATCGCGAGCCGCCAGTCGTCAGCCCCGGCCCAGCACACGCAGCGGACGTAGGCCGTCTCGGGCCTGGCCGTGGACCTTGGCTGGTGTGCGAGACGGGATCGCAGGTGATCGTCCAGTTCATTCGGACGCTCACCCAAGAAGTCGAGACCCCTGACTGAGCGTTTGGTCCGGTGATTTGTGTTTGGGCCCGGGTCAGGTTCCGCGCCAGTTCGGGGAGTACCACGCTCCCGACACCCTTGGCTTCTACGAGCGGCAGCGAAGCAAGAGGTCTCCGAAACGTCAACTGCCTCCAACGAGCAGGAGTAGGAGTAGGAGCCTTACGCACGCGCGTCGACAACTTCCGACGTTCCGAACATGATTGGTCAATGCCCGAGTTCAGTTGGCCGGACCGCTCCCAAGGGCCAGCCCCGGATGTCGTAGACCGGCCGGTGAGGTGATGTCGTAGACCGGCCGGTGAGGTGATTTGGCACGCCGACCACAACCATCAGGCAGCGGGGACCCACGGTGAAAGCAGCCGAGCCCAACGAGGCCGCACTCCGATCGTTCGCCCAGGTCAACGCCTGGACCAGCCCCAAATGTCCGCAGCTTTCCAAGCTGAGAGTGCGAGTTCGATTCTCGTCACCCGCTCTTACTGAAGCCCCAGGTCAGCGGCCTGGGGCTGGTCTGTTCGTGGGGGTTCTCTGCCGGGTGCCTGTCTGTGGGTCCACGAAGATCGGGCATATGGAGGGCACGAGTCCTCGGTGGTTATGGCAGGCTCACCGTTTCGGACCCCGAAAGGTACCGCCGGCCTGGGGTTTCGCTGTGTCAGGCCCGTCGGCCGCGTCTGGCGGTGCTCCGTGTCATGGTGCGCCACCCTCGCCTGACGCAGGCACGGCGGAAATCCTTCAGACCACGTCGTGGATGTTGTGCTCGGTCAGGTCGGATGCGTGCCGGGCGACAGTGCCGTAGTCGGCATCGTCGTGCAGGACAGCCAGTCCGTGGTGGGCTGCGGTCGCGGCGATGACTAGGTCCACCGCCGAGGCACTGCGATGCTCTCCGGACCGGGCCATACGGTGCTGTACCCCACCGATCCAGCGCCCCGCGTTCTTCGGTACGGCCGCATCGGGGTAGAGGTCGGTGAACATCTCCGTGATCTCGTCGTACTCGCGTCCGTTCCGGGCACTGTGGAGGAACTCGGCGCGCTGCACATAGCAGGATGCGATGGCCCCGGCGTCGATCGCGTCGTACCAGGCCGACTGCAGTTTTGGATCGCGGAGCAGCCGGACCAGGCCGGACGTGTCGAGCAGGTAGATCACCGGCTGGCCTTCTCCGCCCGGTGCAGCCGCTCGGCGTCCTCGACCGCACCCCACTCACGCGCACGCTCGAAGTGACGGCTGATACGCGCCGCACGCTCCTGCTGCTCGGCGTAGAAGTTCAGAGCGAGATTGACCGCCTCTTTCTTGGTCCGGACATGAGCCAGAGCCATGGCGCGCTCCAGGGCGTCGTCGTCGATGTCGATCTGGGTCACGGACATACCGTGCCTCCCACGCAATGTTGGCGATGTACATAGAAGAATACGTCACCAACATTCATGGGTCCACCTGTCAGATCCCCACGCTGCACAACCCGACTGCGGGTCGCCCCGTGCCCACCGCGTGCCCGTAAGAGCGGACAATCACGGTCAACAGCGGTGCCACCAAGCGCTCACGTCTGCAGCGGCAGAACGAATCCGCGCAGGTCAGAAGCCATGTACCGGCCCAAGCGTCATAGTTTCCCAAGCTGAGAGTGCGAGTTCGATTCTCGTCACCCGCTCCATGGCATAGGCCCAGGTCATCGACCCGGGCCTTTTTGCTGTCGTCTTTGCTGTCGTCGTCGGTTACTCGCCGTGTGCCAAGTTCGCCCCAGGACGCTGATCGGCGGGTTCGGCACGTCCCATCCTTGCGTCGAAGCCGACGGGAAGGGCGGTAGGCTGCGGACACGTGATGGTCGACAAGCGACACTCCGGGCCGAGCGGGCCGAGCGAGCAGGCCGGACCAGCCGCGGTTCCGCTGTACGGTTTCCAGCCCCCGGTCGGTACTCCGTACGGCCTCGAGGTGAGTACCGTCGAGGATTTCTTCGCCCAGCACAACGACTGGCCGTGGAACCCGCCCCGTCCTGGCCGTGCCACCTTCCACTATCTGATCCTGGTCACCGAGGGTGAGTTGCGGCACGACGTCGACTACGTCACGCGGACCGTCGCCCCCGGCCAGTGGCTGTGGGTGCGTCCCGGGCACGCGCAGTGCTGGCATCCGCCCGGCGCGGCCCGCGGCCCGTTCATCCTGTTCGAACCGGACGTGCTGCGGCCCGACCTCGCCCGTCTCCTGGCCCCGCTCACCGCGCACGAGGCCCCTGCCGTGCTCAGCCCGCACCCCGACGACACCGCCTGGCTCCAGCAGACGGCACTCCAGCTCCTGGACGAACACCGCGCGCTGGGGCGCCGCCCCCTCGGCATCCACCACGCCCTGCGGCGCAGCCTGCTCGAATCGCTGCTGCTGCGCCTGGCCAACGCCCCGGGCATCGCCCCCATCGGCACGGCCACGGCCGGCACGGGCCGTGCCGGCAGGTACGGGCGCTTCCTGGACGCCGTGGAGCTGCACTTCCGCGAGCTGCACCAAGCCGCGGACTACGCCGAGTTGCTCGGCTGTTCGGTCCGCACCCTGAGCCGTGCCGCCCGGGACGCCACCGGCAAGGGGGTACGTGAACTCATCGACGAGCGACGCCTCCTGGAAGCCCGGCGCCTGCTGGGAGCTGCCCGGTGGGACGCCCGGACCGTGGCCGTCCACCTCGGCTTCACCGACCCCGCGAACTTCGGCCGCTTCTTCCGCGACCGCACCGGTCTCACCCCGGCCGCCTTCGCCGCCGGCGAGGCCACGACCGTCCCCCCTCCTCTCCCTGATTGACGATCCCGGTTGACGATCTCGGCGGCTTCCGGCCGGGTCTCAGTCGACGGCCTCGATGGTGACGTCGACCGTGCCGTCGTACTTCTTCAAGGCATCGGCCCCCGAGCCGATCTCGCCGAGGACGATGATGCCAGGGTCGGGGATGGACTGGCCGTCGTGGGCATAGAAGACGGCGATGTCGGGACCGGGTGACCAGTAGGCGATGTCGCCGATCTCGTAGCCGGACCGCGGCTCACCGCCTGCGGCGAGCGACCGGGGCAGGTGACCGTACTTCTCGCGCTTGAACAGGTCGTTCATCCGCAGCGTCAGCGGAAGCAGTGAGGCGAAGTCGCGTGCCGTCGCGTTGTCGTCGAGGGTTGCGTCGAGGACGGTTTCTCCGGCGGTCAGTCGGATTCTCATGTGGGTTCTGCCCTCTGGGGTGTTGTTGGAGTGATCGTCGGCAGGACGACGACGTGCTTGCCCGGTGTGGTGCCGGACTCGATGTCGGCCTGGGCGGCACGGACCTGTTCCAGGCCGTGGTGGACCTTCGCGACCGGGACTTCGAGGCTCCCTGCGGCGATGGCCTGCAACTGGCGGGCGAGGACGTCGGCCGGGAGGTCGGCGGCCTGACCGCCGTAGGACGTCAGCCGCACCCCGTTGGGGATCATGAACGGGGTGAAGTCGGGGATCGTCCACTGGCCCGCCAGGGCTCCGGTGAAGCAGACCGTGCCGTGCCGGCGGACGGTGCGGAGGGTGTCGGCGAGGACCGAGCAGCCCACCAGCTCCAGTACGGCGTCGACACCCTCCGGCATCAGCTCGCTCACCTGGTCGGCGATCGTGCCGCTGTCGACGAGGGCATGGTCGACGCCCGCGGCCCGCAGTGCCCCGGCCCTCTCCGGGCTGCGGGTGGTGGACAGCACGGTGGCTCCGAGGTCCTTCGCGATCGTGGCCGCGCTCAGCCCGACCGTGGAGGTGCCGCCGCGGATCAGCAGTGTCTGCCCGGCCTTGAGGTCCAGGCCGGTGGTCAGCGATCCGTAGGCGGTCTGGAACATCTCCGGCAGCGCACCGACGACCTCCCACGGCAGGCCGGTCTCGAACGGGATGACCTGCGCCGCGGGGACGGTCACGTACTGGGCGTACGAGCCGTCGTACGAGCGGCCCATGCCGCCCATCATCGTGGCCACCTGCTGTCCCGGCCTCAGTTCGCTGTCCTCGTCGGCCTCATCGACCACGCCGACGCCCTCGATGCCGGGCACACGCGGGTAGGTGACCTCCGCGTCCGACTCGCCCTTGCGGGTGGTGACCTCGGACTCGTTGACGCCGAACGCCTTCACCCTGATCCGTACCCAGCCGGGCCTGCGTACGGGCACCGGCACATCCTTGATCTCCAGTGCGTCGAGGCCGCCGGGCCGGGTGACGACGACGGCCCGCATCGTCGCCGGTGCGGCGTGGACGGCTGCTGTCGGTCGGCCCATGTCGAGTTCCCTGTCTGTGCTCGCCCCCAGGTGCGTTGTTCCGGATCGCCCGGTGGCCGTCAGGGGCGGGCGATGTTCTCGAACAGGTCGAGGACCGCCTGGTAGCGGGCGCTGGGCTCGTAGGGAGGGTTGCCGACACTTCCCGAGGTGGGCCGGTCCGTGACGGCGGGCCACAGGCGGGTCTGCTCGCCAGTGACGAAGTCGAGGACGATGTCGCGGACACGCGTGTCACGGTCGGCCTGTTCGGGGCTGCGGCCCGGCTGTTCCTGGCCGACCAGGGCGTACATCTCGGTGCCGTGCACGGCGGGCGCGCCCTCGGCGGGCCCGATCACGAGGAGACGGGCGTTGCCGCCCGCGGCGGCGTGGGCCAGAGCACCGCGAGCGGCGGGGAGCGTGAAGATGTAGTCCGTCAGGGACGCGGCGCGGACCTCGGCGGGGGTGCGGCCGCCCTGGTCGTAGGTGTCGACGATCCTCCTGGCGCGGGAGCGGGGAATGCGCCACCCCGCGAATTCGTCGGTGACGCGGTCGACGGTATGCGGGTCGAACCGGTCGAGGTCGTTCGCCACCCACCAGCCCATCTCGTCACTGGCCGTGCTCAGGAGGACGTCGACGTCCCGGTGCGAGCCCGAGGCCAGGACTTCCAGGGGGTGGGCGTGCAGCACCCCGCCGGGCTGTTCGGCGTCCAGGACGACGCCGAGGCTCTGGTTGTCCATCCCGCCACGGACTCCGAGATCCGTCGGACAGACCTTGCGCAGGGCGGCCACCAGGGAGGCCGTGTCGAGATCGATCAGCTTGTCGGGGGTGCCCGCGACACCGAGTTCGGTGACGAACCGCTGCGCGAGTTCCTCGGCCCACCAGGCCGGGACGAGACGCGAGGGCGCGCCGGAGAACCCGGCCAGCCGCCGGTACAGGCCGTCCGCGGAGGAGGCCCCGAGCAGCCCGAGGGTGGAGTAGGCGCCCGCGCTGTGGCCGAAGACGGTGACGTCGTCGGGGTCGCCACCGAAGTGGGCGATGTTCTGTCTGACCCAGGCAAGCGCGGCGATGACGTCCTGCAGGCCCAGGTTGCCGGCCTCGGCGAGCGGCCCGCCGTACTGCGAGAGCGAGAGCGCGCCCAGTGCGCCGAGCCGGTAGTTGACCGACACGCTCACCACGCGTCCCGTCGCGGCGAGACCGGCGGCGTTCGAGGTGGTCTGCGTGTTCGCGCCGAACTCGAATCCGCCGCCGTGGATGTACACGGCCACCGGCAGTGTCTTCCCGGCCGGCTGCTCGGGGGCCCACACGTTCAGGTTCAGGCAGTCCTCGCCCGTCCCGCTGTCCGCTTCGAGCCAGTCGCCGCTGTCGGGCTGGACGGGGGCGACGCCCTTGCGGTCATAAGGGCGGTCCGCATCGAAGTCCGCGACCACGGGGCGGCGGTACCGCTCGGCGGTGGCGTACGGGATTCCCCACCAGGACCGCACCCCTGGTGCGGTCGGAGCCTTGGGCGCGGTCGCGGTCGCGGTCATGGCGTGAGATTCCTTCCGGTGCGGTCGGGGTTTTTCGCGCGGTGCGTCGGCTGCTGGTTGCTGGTTGCTGGTTGCTGGCAGTGACGCTCCCCCAATCATTTCCTGCGACTCCACAAAGCACCTGGCGGACAGCGGTCACCTGATGGTCACCAGGCGACACTTGTCTGCTCCTGACGGTCGGCGACGGCTGTGCGAGGGCCCGGTCGGGTGGTGGTCGTGAGTCGGTCCGTTACGGCATCGACACGATTTCTGCTCTGGGGTCGATGGCACGATTAAGCTGCGCGGGTGTCTCACCAGCCCATATCACCTGTACCCGGACGCCGGCGCTCGCGCCGCGCGGAACGTTCGGGGGCATCGGGGATAAAACGACGTCTCGTCGGCGCACTCGTCTCCGTCGCCGTGCTCGGTGGCTCTGTGGCCGCCATGGCGGTCCTGACCGGCGTCGGCTCTCCGTCGCGTACGCCTGACGCCGGCATCGGAGCGTCGGCGTCCGTGCCGGGGCCGGCCGCCTCGGCGTCGGAGGGCACCCGCGACCAGGGGCTGGGATTCGGGCTCTCCTTCGGCGACACCCTGACCTGGATGACGGACGCGGAGCGGGCAAAGGCCCTCGACGACGCCGTGGAGCTGGGTGTCCGCTGGCTGCGGGTGGACCTGTCGTGGCGGAACATCCAGCCCGACTCTCCGAGCCAGTACGCGTGGGAGCGCTTCGACCGTGTGGTGGACTCGGCCCGAGCCCGCGGGCTCGACGTCCTGCCCACCCTTTCCTACACCCCGCGCTGGGCCGCCGACCCGAGCTGCGCGAACACTAGCCAGGCATGCCCGCCCGCCGACGACGGGCAGTTCGCCGAGTTCGCGCGGCAGGCCGCCGAGCGGTACGCGCCCAAGGGCGTGCACACCTGGGAGATCTGGAACGAGCCCAACATCAAGCCGTTCTGGAAGACCGGCCCCGACGCCGCGCGCTACACCGCGCTGCTGACCGCGACCGCTCCCGCCATCCGCTCCGTCGACCCCGATGCCTACCTGCTGCTCGGCGGGCTCGCCGCCGTGGACACGCAGCCGTCCAAGCAGTACGTGTCCCACCAGACGTTCCTCGCGGAGCTGGGCCGGCTCGGAGCTCTGAAGCAGGTGGACGCCATCTCGTACCACCCGTACACCTATCCCCTGCTGCCCAGCACGAAGACCGCGACCGGTACTCGCTTCGAGGAGATCGACCGCACCAAGGACAACCTCGTCGCCGTCCTCGCGCGGTACGGGGAGCGGGGCATGCCGATCTGGCTCACCGAGACCGGCGCGCCCACCTGGTCCCGGGGCAGGGCGGCGGACAACGAGTCCGCCCGGGACACCGCGCATGTCACCCCGGCGCTGCAGGCCAGGATCGCCAGGGACACGGTGACCGCGTCAGCGGCGATCCCCTCGGTGAAGGTCGTGTTCTGGTTCTCGTACCAGGACGGGGAGCCCGAGACCTCGTCCAGCCGCAAGTCGCAGCACTACGGGCTGACGTACTACGACGGCCGGCGCAAGCCCGCCTTCGATGCCCTGGAGCAGGCCATCCGTGCCTACCGGGAGAAACAGGAGAAGAAGCAGCGCTAGAGGGTTCGGAACAGGTCCAGGTAGCGGGCTGTCAGGAGCGGCCAGGCGTAGCGCTCCTCGGCCACCTGCCGGCCAGCCTTCCCCATCCGGTCGGCGAGGTCCCCGTCGGCCAGCAGCCTGGTGCACGCCGCCGCCAGGGCGTCCGGGTCGCCGGGGGGAACCAGCAGGCCCGTCTCGCCGTCGGCGACGACGTGGGGGATGCCGCCGACGGCCGAGCCGACGACGGGCGTGGCGCAGGCCATGCCCTCGACCAGTGCCATGCCGAACGACTCGGCCTCGGTGAGTGACGGCAGTGCCAGGACGGCGGCCGTGCGCACCGCGTCCGTCAGGGCCGCGCCGCTCAGCGCGCCCGGTGTCTCCAGCCGGTCGGCGACGCCGAGTTCGTCCGCGAGGTCGCGCAGGCCGGGCAGGGCGTCTCCGTCACCGACCAGGCGCAGCCGCCCGTCGGGTACGTCGCCGGCGAGCCGTGCGAAGGCGCGTACGAGCACGTCGACGCCTTTCCACGCCGAGGAGCGGTCCATCCGCCCCACGTACACGATCGTGCGGGCCCGCCGCGAGCTGGGCTCGCCCGGAGTGAAGCGGTCGGTGTCGACGCCCGGTGTGATGCGCACGGCGTGCGGTCGGCCCTCGGCCAGGGAGACCGGTGACACGGCGACCAGACGGCGGGCGCGGGCGAAGACCCGGGGCAGCAGGGCCTTCTCGTACAGGCCGATCAGCCGGTCCGCGGTGCCGCTGCCGGGCCCGCCCTTGCGCATCGAGCCCGCGTGGTACGTCAGCACGGTCGGCCGGCGGCCGGCCATGACGATCGCGAGGTCGCCCAGACCGGGCACCGGCGCGTGCGCGTTGACGACGTCGGCGCCGGTCCGCCGCAGCCAGTACCGCAGTTGCAGTGGCCACAGGGGGCTGAGGGGGGTGTTGGACAGCTTCAGCCAGGCGCCGAGCCGTACGACCCGGACGCCGTCCTCGGTGGTGACACGGGTGCGCAGTCCTCCGTCGAGGTGCGTGGTGATCACCACCGCGCGCAGACCGGGATCGGCCGCGACGGCGGCGGCCAGACGCGCGGTGTACTGCTCCACCCCGCCGATCTTCGGCGGGTAGTACGGCGTGACGATCGCGACCGTACGGCGGCCGTGCGCTCCGCTGGAAGAGCCGCGACTGGCGCTCGTCCGGCTGCGGCGCCATGGCGGCTGGTCGCGCCCACGCGGCGGTAGCCGCAAGTTGAACACAGCCCCGCGCCCCTTCTGGGCGCTGACGAACCGGCGTGGGCTTCGCCCGACCCGCTTGGTCACACCGCCTCCCTCAGTCGGGCGGGCAGGGACCGGGCTCGGGCGACGTAGCCGGGCAGGTTCGCGTCGAGGATCCCGCGGTACGGGGCGGGGTCCTTCAGGAGCGGTTCCACCAGCGCCCAGAGCTTGTCGTGGGTGACGTCGGCGATGGGTACGACCCACTCGCCGAGGCCGAGATCGGCCATGATTCCGCGGGTCTTGTGCTCGTACTCGATGGCCACGCACGGGACATCGCTCGTGAGCGAGAAGATCACCGAGTGGAAGCGGGTGCCGATGAGCAGCGTGCACTCGTCGTAGAGGCCCTTGAGGTCGCGGTAGTCGACGACCTCGTCGACCATCAGCGGGCCGCTCGCGCAGTGTCCGGCGATCCTGCGCTCGCAGATACGGTCGTCGTCGCCGAGGTAGTCGGTGCTGACCTGGGGGATGAGCACCACGCGGGCGCCGGTGGCCTGGACGGCGTCGATGGTACGGGCGAGTTCTCGTTCGTAGCGCTCCTGGGCCGCGGGGGCCAGCCAGCGGCGGGCGGTGACGCCGACCAGCCGCTCGTCCGGGCCGACGCCGATCCGGGCCCGCCAGTCGATCCGCCGCTCGGGTTCGAAGGCGAAGCCGGCGTCCACCGCACGCTCGACGCGGTCCGCCGGGACACCGCACGCCAGCAGCTCGCCCACGCTGACGTCCTCACGCGCGAGCACCGCGGCGGAACGGCGCATGACCCGGCCGACCAGCCGGCGCTGGGCGGCGGCCGGGAACGGGCCGAAGGACTGCGGGGCCCAGACGACCGGGACACCGGCCCTCTGGGCGAGCAGCGCCGGGAGCAGGACGAAGAAGACGTTCTGGTAGCCGTCGAGGCCGGGGCGGGCCAGGACGTAGCCGCCGCCCATGGACACCACCAGGTCCGCCCCGGCCACGGCTTCGGCCTCACGCCGGGCCTCGGCGGGCAGCACTCGCCGCACCACGCGGGCGAGGGGGCGGGGCAGCGTCACGGCGGCGACGCCGGCGACGCCCAGCAGCGCCTTGCGCAGGAGGCGGCGGGGCAGTGCGACGGTGCCGTCGGCAACATGGCGGCGGATGGAGCCGATGTTCCGCACGCCCTCGAATTCCGGGTGCACGGCCGCGTCCTCCATCCCCGCGATCACGACGTCGGCATCGGGGAAGGCCTCCTGTACGTGGCGGAGGCAGACGGAGAGCAGCGCCGCGTCACCCGCGTTCTCACGGACGTACGCGTTGATCACCACGATGTTCAAGGGGCTGGCCTCTCGGAACGGGAGCGGGGCAAGGACGGCCCGGTCGGGTGGGACGGGTAGGGGGCGGCGTCGACCGCATAGGGATCGTCCGCCGCATAGGGATCGTCGGCCGCATAGGGATCGAAGTAGGGGCGGCTACTGAACTCGCCGGGCGCCGCACCGCCCGCTGCCGTCGCGGGGGCCGCCGAGGGGGAGGCGGTGTTCGGCGACATCGCCTGCCCCCGTACCAGGCTCACCGTGGCGAACACGCCGGCCACGGCGTTGCCCGCGGCCCATGCATAACCGACCCAGACCAGTCCGCGGTCGGCGAAGGCCGCGCTCAGGCCGATCGACAGGGTGGCCATGACGGTGTTGGCGGCGATCAGGTGGCGCATGCGCTGGGCCAGTTTCAGGGCGAAACAGGCCCAGGTGTTCAGTGCGACGGGCAGGGCGGCGATCGCCAGGACGGTCAGCAGGGGACGCGCGTGCTCCGCGTACCCCGCGCCGAACATCCGCAGCAGCAGTCCCCCGCCGACGACCACCGCCGCGGCGGCGGGCACCTGTACGGCCGCGATGATCCGCGCCGAACGCAGCATCAGTTCGCGGAACCGGGCCTCCTCGTGCGAGACCTCGGTGAAGACGGCCTCGCCGACGGCGGTGGAGACGGCGTTCAGCATGGCCGCGATCTGGAATGCCACGAAGTAGTAGCCGGCCTGGGCCGCGCCCAGGTGGTTCAGCACGATCAGCGGGGTCGCCAGCACCGGCGCCAGGTTGACCAGGTTGGAGACGTGACTGGCCACCGAGAAGCGGAACTTCTCGCGCAGCCGGGTGCCGCGGGTGCGCAGATCGGCCCGGAAGCCGAGGCGGCGCCTGAGCACCAGCAGGGCGACGGCCACCGTCACCGCGTAGCCCACGCCCGCCGAGGCCACGATGCCGAAGACGCCGAGTCCGGTGAGGACGGCCGGGACGGCGACCTTGGCGGCGCCCTGGGTCAGTCCGTCGATCAGGACGTTGTACTCGGGGATGCGCGCCGCGTTGAAGACCGACTTCACCAGCATGCTCGTGGCCGCGCAGCCGCAGAAGGCGGCGAAGGCGGCGGCCGACACCCAGTCGTCGCGGACGAACTCCAGCTTGGCGCCGTACAGCGGCAGCCCGAGCAGGTAGATCCCGCCCGCCCCGCATCCCACGACGGCGACCAGCAGCATGGCTTGGCTGATCTGCGCGTTGCGCGCCTCCCGCTCGGCCGGGAACCGGATCAGCGTGTTGTTGAGCCCCAGCAGGCTGAACGTGGCCAGGAGCGAGGTCGCGGAGATCAGCGAGGTGGCGAGGCCGACCTGGGAGGCGGTGTAGAAACGGGCGACGACGACCCAGAACACGAAGCTCAGACCGGCCGTGACGACGGTGGAGACGAGCAGGAAGAAGGAGCTGCGGTAGATGCGGTCGCCCGGGCTGCGGTGCCGCCCGCGCCCGCGTGCGCCTCCGCGTGCGACCGGGACGGAGGCGGTGACGTCCGTCATCGGCGCTCACCGGGGCCGCGGTAGTGGTCCCGCAGGGTCCGTACGTGGTCGTCCCAGGCGAACGCCTTCTCCGCATAGGTGCGGGAGTACTCGCCCATCCTGGTCCGGCGCTCCGGGTCCGCCGCCAGGGCGCGCAGTTCGGCGGCCAGCGCGGGCACCTCGCGCGGCAGCAGGGACACCCGGTCGCGGTCCAGGTGGTAGGGGGCGTAACCGGGGTCGTCGGTGGTGACGACGGGCAGCCCGGACGCCATCGCCTCCTGCACGGTGAGGGGGAAGCCTTCGGCGGTCGAGGGGAGCGCGAAGACGTCGCAGGCGCGATAGGCGTCGGCGACGGCCTGCTGCGACAGGGCGCCCAGATGATGGACGCCGGGGCGGCCCGCGAGGGCGGAGGCGTCGCCGCCCCCGGAGAGGACCAGGTCGTATCCCGCGTCGGGGGTGTGGGCGGCGAGGAGCAGGTCGTACCCCTTCTTGGGGACGAGCCGGCCCGCGAACAGGACCAGGACCCGGTCGGGGGGCAGGCCGAACCGCTCACGGGCGAGCGTGCGTTCGGCGGCGGAGGCGGCCGGCCGGAAGCGGTCGGTGTCCACGCCGTTGGCCAGGTGGTGGGCCCGGTGCTCCGGGGCGCCGTGGGCCCGTACGAACCGGGCGACCGAGGCGTTGAGGGTGAACACCGCCCGGGCGCCGCGCAGCAGGGCGCGGCCGGCCACGCCGTACACCGTGCGCTGGACGGCCTGGACCAGACCCGAGGGGTGCTCGACGACGGCCACGTGCTGGGTGAGGACGTAGGGGGTGCGGGTGAGCCGCGCGGCGAGGCCCGCGGCCCAGGAGCTCAGGTACAGGCAGTCGTGGATGTGCACGGCGTCGGCCCGGCGCGCCAGCCGCAGCGCGGCCGTCAGGAGCCGGGGCGAGAACAGCGGAAAGGGCACCCCGGCCCGGCGTTCGGTGCCGTTCCACGCGGCGACCCGCACCACTCGTACGCCTTCCTCGACGGTGACGGAGGAGCGGCCGCCGCTCGTGAGGACGGTCACGTCGACGCCCTGCGCGGCGAGGCCCTGGGCCTCGCACCGCACCACGTTCTCGATGCCGCCGACGTGCGGCGGGTAGTAGTGGCTGACCAGCAGGATCCTCAGCGGTCGTGCGCTCATCGGTAGATCACCGCTCCCCCGTTGCTGTAGATCAGGTCCCGGGAGTCCAGGACGTCCATCGGGTACCGGTACGTGATCAGGTCGCCCCCGTAGAACACGGTCACCTCGCCGGTGCGGGTGGGCGTGGTGCCGAGCAGCACATAGGAATCCGTGCGCAGGGCGGCGGGGTACACGTCGGCGAGCGTCGGACGGGTCAGCAGCGCCTGCAGCCGGCTGTAGCTGAACCGGTCGGTCTGCACGAGTCCGCCGCCCTCGTCGCCCATGCGCGCGTCGAGCCAGAGCGCCGCCCTGCGCTCCTCGGCGTGGGGGTAGTAGATGGCGTAGTACTGGCCGGAGCCGGACAGCTGCAGCTGCGCCGGATAGCCGCCCAGCACCTTCGGCACCACCCCGGACAGATCGAGCAGCAGCGCGGCCAGCAGCGCACAGGCCAGGGGCACCGTGCGGCGGCCGGCCCAGCGCAGTGCCCACAGGGTGGCCGTGGCGAGGAAGGGCGCGAAGAAGAACAGCCCCTGCTGGAAGGCGCGCAGCAGGCTGTAGTCCACGGACAGCTGCGGTACGAGGGTGAAGACGGCGACCATGCACCAGGCGCCGGCGGCGATCGTCACCTGGTCGCGCACGGGATGGAACGCGGACCGGCGCGCCCACAGCGCGACCGCGAACCCGGCCATCGCCATCACCTGGAAGAACAGCGCGGCGGCCTGCCGCAGTCCGCCGTTGAGCCCGGGCACGCTGATGCCGAGCCCGTCGAGCACCCGTCCGGCGGCGGTGAGCTTCATGTCCGGGACCGGGACCACGGGTGTGGACAGGCCCTCGATCTCCTTCAGCGGCAGGTAGTCCCCGCTCGCCCGCTCCGCCGCTGTCTGCTTCAGCAGCTCCGCCTTGTACTGCTTCAGCCGCTCGGTGGCGGGCACCTTGGCGCCGCCGAAGATGCTGTAGGCGGTGTCCGACGAGCCGGACTCCGACTCGCCGCCGAGCACGGCCGACGCCACCGCGTGGAGGGTGCGCTGGGTCTGGCCCCCGGTGTGGGTGAGCGGGCCCGCCCACACCAGGGCGAGCACGGCCGGCACCGCCACCACCCACCAGGTGAGGAACGAGCGCATCCGGTCCTCGCGCCGCTTGCGCCGCCATCGTTCCCGACCCCGCCGGGACGCGAGCCGCCACGCCTTGTCGAGGAGGAAGGAGATCGCCAGGGTGCCGACGACGACGTAGGTGGTGGAGTAGTGCGACAGCACGATGCCGGCCAGCAGCACCACGAACACGATCCGGCGGAGCCGAAGCGGTCCGCGTGAGTCGGTGAGCACGACCATGGCGCAGCCCAGCAGCAGGAAGGCGATCTCCTGGCGTCCGAGATAGGGCATGTCGGTGAAGAACGTCGGGAAGACGATGAAGTACACCGCCGACATCAGCGCGACCACGCGCGGGGCCACGTTGCGCACCGCACGGTGCACCAGCACCGGAGTGAGCGCGAACAGCAGCGGCAGGACGACCTTGAAGATCACGGTCTCGGAGAGCGCGGTGAGCTGGAAGACGCTCACCGGCAGCAGGGTGATGCTCAGACAGGCGTTGTACGGGTCGGTGTACGTGCTGATGTCCCAGTGCTCACCGCCGAGGGCGAGCCGGAAGTACAGGAACTCCTTCTGGATGTCGTGGCCGGTGATGTACTGCCCGCGCAGCGAGGTGAGCAGCAGCAGCGCGGCCGACGCGCAGTACAGGCCGAACTCCAGGACGGGCACCGGGTAGCGGCCCCGGCGCAGCAGGAGAAGGGCGATCAGTGCCGCGACGACGACCATGGCGACCGTGCTGACGGCGCCTCCCAGGCCGTTGTTGAGCCGGATCGGCCCGGCCACGGCGAGGACGAGGGCGATCCCGCCGACGGCGGCGACCGGTCTGACGCCCCGTGTGGCGAACAGGCCTCTTCCTGGTGGCCGCTCGGGCCGTCGCGGCTCCGGTGCGAGCACGCCGAGCACGACGAGGGCGGCGGCGGTGGCGATCGTCAGAACGAGCCGGGTCAGCGGGCGTTCGACGCCGAGCGGCGGCAGCGCCGTGTTCACGGCGAGCGCGACCACGATGTCCGTCATCACCGTGAAACCGACCGAGAGCAGCAGCGTGGCGGTTCCGGTGGTCACGATGCGCGCGGCGACGCCCCGCCACAGCAGCACGGGGACGCCGAACAGCAGCCACAGCCCGGCCAGGGTGCGCAGCGCGGCGGGTGACTGGGGCAGCAGCTCGACGACGGTCGCGGGGGCGAGGCTGAGCAGAACGGCGAATCGCCGGTGGAACAGGGGGCCGCGGGCCACACGGCTGCGCCAGGCGGGCCGTTCGTCGGACGGGGCGGACAGGTCGGCCGGGTCGGACGGCTGGTGGGGGGCGGGCTCGCGGATGCGCAGGGCCAGGGTCTCCTTCGTCGTCACAGACCCGCCTTGACGTAGACGTCCTCGACCAGCCGGGCAACGGTCTCCCACGAGTAGTCGCGGGAGCGTTCGGCGCTGGCGTGGGCCAGCCGGGTCCTGAGCGGGTGGTCGGCGGCGAGGGCGTCGATCGCCTCGGCGAGGGCGGCCGGTTCGGGCGCGGCCAGCAGGCCGGTGTCCCCGACCAGTTCCCGGGTGCCGGGTACGTCGGTGGCGACGACCGGCAGCGCGGCCGCCATCGCCTCCAGCACGACCAGCGGCATCCCCTCCTTGTCCGACGGCAGCACGAAGGCGTCCGCGTCGGCGTACGCCTTGACGAGGTCCCCGCCGAGGAGCCCGCCGCTGAACTCGACGTTGCGCAGGCCCAGCCGGTCGGCCTGGTCCTGGAGGCGGCCCCGCAGCTCGCCGTCGCCGACGATCCGCAGGTGTACGTCCTCCCGTGTCAGGTGCAGGGCGTCCAGCAGCCGGGCCACGTTCTTCTGGACGCCGAGCCGGCCGACGTACAGCAGCTTCAGAGGTCCGGGCGCGGGCGTACGGACCGGCATGAAATACGCCTCGGCCACGCCGTTGGGCACGATGTGGACGCGGTCCGCGGGCACCCGGTATGTGCCGGTGAGGAAGGCCGCCTGGGTGTCGGTCAGCGCGATGACACCGGCCGCGGACCGCAGGACGCGGCCGAAGACGTGCTCCTTGTAGTGCGGAAGGAGGGCGCCCAGCGGACCGGAGGCGTCCACGTCGAGGTGGAAGTGCAGCAGGAAGGGGGTACCTCGCAGTCGGGCGGCGAGGGCGACCATCTCCGGCAGCAGCGCGTGCGCGCAGTGCAGGTGGACCACGGCGTCGCGGGGCAGCCGGGCCAGGTGCGCGGCCAGGCCCGGGGCGACGGCGGTGTGTGCCACCTCCACGGCTCGGTGCCGGTGCACCACGACTCCCTCCTCCCGGGCGACGCGCGGCGCGTCGGGGAAGCCGAGGGCGGTGGTCAGGACTCGTACGTCGTGCCGCTTGGCCTGTTCCCGCGCCAGGTTGGAGACGACGCGCTCGAGCCCACCCAGGTGCGGGGGGTAGTAGGGGGTGATCTGGACGATGGTGCGCATGAGGCTTCCCGTGGGGTGGGCTGCGGCTCCTGGAAGTGGCCGGCTGGTCGGTGAACTGGCGGCCGGTCGGGGGACCGTCACCGCAGGTGCGCTCGGAGCCGCTGCGGGTGCCCCGGCAGGGTCACCTCGACCAGGTCCGCGTCGCGTTGCTCGCCGTCCTCCAGACGCAGCCGGACATCGGTACCGATCAGGGCGCCCGGCTTGGTGGTGACCGTTTCCGTCTCGGCCGCCAGGCGACGGCCCTTGGCATCCAGGACCCACGCCCGGACGGGGTGCCGGCCGCCGGTGTCGCCGTGCTCGACGAGTTCCACCGGTACGACGAGTTCGTCGCCGTCGAAGAACGGCTCCCTGCCGAAGTACAGCTCCAAGTAGGCCTGCTGACGCTCGGTGAAGGAGTCCCGCAGCACGGACCGCACCTGGGGGACGGTCCAGGCGGCACCGCACAGTCCCAGCACGACCAGCACGACGAGAACCGGAGCGAGCACCCGCCGCAGCGGCCCGCGTCCGCCGCCGGGCCGTGCCGCCGACGGCGGGTGGGATCCGGTGCCGTCGGGCGTCCGGGGCCGTTGACGGCTCGGCGCCCGGCGGGCATGGCCGCCGCCGGCGGGCTGCGGGGCATGCTGCTCCCCCGTAGCCCGCCGCTGCGGCCCGTCTTCGGACGGCGGTGTGCTCACGCCATTTCCAGAGGTACCTCTTCGGCGGCACGCGGTGTCGGCATGCTCTGGAGCGTCCTGTGTCCGCTGAGGTGGTCCCCCTTACCGGAATTACCAGAACCCAGTTCGGATACCAGTCGCGTCTTGCCGTTGAGTTCCTCCACGGCTGTCGCGGCCCGCTCGGCGGCATGGGCGGCCCGCTCGGCGGCGGCGGTGGCCCGGGCCATCTCCGCCAGCGGGACCATGCGCGTAGGAGTGCCGCGGAGTCGGTTGTCGCGGAGCTTGTGCTGGAACAGCTGGCGCAGGTTGGCGACCCCGTCGGGCAGCGCGTTCAGCTTGACCTCACCGCCGCGGACCCGGTACTCGATGGGCACCTCCAGGCAGCGGAAGCCGGCCCGGGTGGCCGCGTTCTTGATCTCCTGCGAGAAGGCCATGCCCGGCGAGCGGACGTCTATCGCCTGCCACACATGACGCTGGAAGATCCACATGCCTGACTGCGAGTCGCGCAGGCCGTTGCGGAACAGGGTCCGGCTGAGGGCGCTGAGTGCGTGGTTCGCGACCGTGTGGGACGGCTTCATGGCGTGCCGGTTCTCGACGCCGAGCCGGTTCGTGGTCATGAACTCGACTTTCCGCGCGTCCATGATGTGCAGCAGATGCGGCAGGGCGTCGAACGGGTACGTGCAGTCGGCGTCACCCGTGGCGATGGCCTCTCCGCGCGCCGCGTCGAACCCCGCCTGGTAGGCGTTGCCGTACCCCCGCATCGGCTGCGAGACCACCGTGGCGCCCAGCGACCTGGCCACCTCCGCGGTGGCGTCGGTCGAGGCGTTGTCGACCACGATGACTTCGACCGTCCAGCCCGCTTCGGCGAGTTCACGACGCGGGATGGACTCCATCACCGTCGGCAGGTTCTCAGCCTCGTTGAGCGCGGGAATGACAATGGACAGAGATCTCACAGAAGGCCCCCCAGGGCATGCGCAGATGCTCGTGAGACATCACTGAGAACCTGGGCCCCCTTGCCCGCTCCCGACAGCGCACCGACTCATGCCTCACGGCACGAGCCCCCTCCGCACCGTGGGACTCCCCCGCCCGTTGCGCACACATGTACGCCAAACGAACTGATGTCTGTTTCAAGTACTTCACGCACACTATCCGATACTCACTTCACTCCTACATCACCTTGACTCAGTCGTTATCGACATTTCTTGCGTGTTTCCGGTGGATAAACCGAAGGTCGCCCACCTCGCGCGAAACGGGATGGCCGCCCGGCCGACAGGGGCCGGGCGGCCCGCTTACCCCCGTACCGTGCCGGTGAATTCCGGGCCCTCGATCGCCTCCCCGTTCGTGTCGTAGGTCCACAGGCGCAGCCGTAGCGACTCCGTGTCCTCGGTCAGGTGATCGGTGACTGTGGGCACGGACAGGTCGATGGTCAGGCTGCCCGCGGGCACTTCGGACATGAGCAGCGTGCCGTCCGGCTGTGTCGCGGACAGGGGGCGCTCGGGATCCGGCGAGGCCCCGAACTGTTCGTCCAACCACGTCGCGGGGACGTCCTCGGTGGACAGTTCGGTGCCGTCGGAGACGGGGAGCAGTTGCAGGTCCGTCCACGTGGCCACGTCGGCGGCGGCGGAGAGGGTGATCCGCCAGACCAGCGGTTGGCCCTCGGTGACCTGGTCCGCGACCGGTGTCATGGTCACCGTGGGCTGGGGGTCGTCGTTCTGCGCGGTGACGCCGCCCAGGTAGGAGCCGACCACCGCGCCGCGTACGGCCCTGACGGCCACCCGGTGGAGATCGTCGTAGCTGTAGCGGGTGTTGCCCTCGATCTGCACCGGCACGTCGACGCGGGTGCCCGCCCGGACCTTCACCGTACGCGCGACCGGGTGGTCGCTGCCCGGCTCGGCCACGAACAGCCTGACCTCGCCGACGCCCGACCCGGAGACCTGTACCGGCACCTGGTAGGTGCGCGTGCCGGAGTCGCCTTCCACGACGGTCAGGTGGCCGACGTCGACGCGCGCCAGCCGCGCGGGCTCGACGACGGGGGTGCCGGGGCGCCAGCCGGAGGCGTCCACCAGCCATGCCGTACCGGACTCGGTACGCGGGGTCAGGTGCAGGGTTCTGACGTGGCCCAGGTCGATGCGCTCCCGGGTGGCGGCGGACAGGGGTACGCGGACCTCACGTGCCCAGTAGGAGGAGGTGCGGGAGGTGCCCGGCACGCCGTCGACGCGGACCCGGCCGAGGTCCGCCCGCCTGCCGGAGGTGTCGGTGAGGGCGATGTCCAGCTCGGTGCCGGTGGTGTTCGGCGGGACGATCACGCGCAGGCTCAGCGATGTCGCGCCGGACAGGGAGACCGGGCGGGCGGGGCTGAGCTCGGTGGCGGTGCCGGGGCGGCTCCAGTTCATGGCCAGCGCGTACCGGTCCGGCTCCTTGCCGGGGGTCACCCTGCGCCACTGGGCGAAGTGCGGGGAAGCGGTCAGGAGGGCGGGGTCCAGGCAGGAGACGTTCGGGTCCGGGTCCACCTGGGCGCACAGCCGGCCGCCGCCGACCGTGGCGGAGGGAGCGGGGAGGAACACCCCCGAGCGGGCGGCGCCGACGGCGTGGGTGAGGACGCGGGCGGGTCCGGCGGAGGCGGCACGCACGGGGGACCCGTCGAGCAGCGGGCGGGCCCGGTCGTCACCGGCGACGAACAGCCGGGCCGCGGCGGCTATGTACGTCGAGCCCGCCTTCTGCTGCTGCTCGGCGGTGAGCCGGGTGGCGGTGCCCGGCGAGCACAGCGGGTCGTGCTCGTCGCCGCCGTAGGAGAAGTCGTCGTCGGCCGGTGCCGTGGCCTGGCCGGGGGTCCACTCGCTGTTGAAGTAGTTGTGGTTCGCGCCCGTCATGTAGACCGCGCTGTGCAGGGCCCTGCCGCGGCTGACCCCTCGGGTGGCGTCGACGTAGAGCTCGCCCTGGAGGTCGATGACGTCTCCGTCGCAGCCCGGCAGGATCGACACGGACGGCACGTCGGGTGCGGGGTTCTGGCCGAAGATCGTGGCGCCTATGAGGACGGTTCCGCGTATCGTCCAGCGGGTTCCGCCGTGGTAGCCGTCCTGGTCGGCGGGCGGCGGGGTGAGGCTGTCCAGCGCGGCCCGGTCGGCGCCCTCACCGCCACGGGAGTGGCCCACCAGGAGCACCCGGCCCAGGTCGGCGCGGGGCGCCCGTCGTACGACCTCGGGGGCCGTGGACGGGTCGGCGGCCCAGTCCGCCCAGTGGGCCAGGTGCAGCCGTATCAGCGAGGAGCGGGCCTGGGCGCCGGCGTCGTCGGCCTGCCAGTCCTGGGCGTTGACGGAGTTGGCCGAGATCGAGACCGTCACATAGCCCTGGGAGGCCAGGAGTTGCTGGTCGTGCAGGTAACCGCGGTAGCTCGGCACCGACTCGTAGTCGGCCGGGCACGGCCACTCCAGGGTCGCGTCGTCGCCTTTGAAGCAGGTCACGTGGCGCCCGTGGAGGAACAGTGCCAGCGGGCGGCTGCCGGTGGCGCCCTGCGGCGCGACCACCACGGCCTTCATCTCCACCTCGGTGTCGTAGCCGGGGAGTTGGACCGATGGCAGGGAGTACTCACCGCTGGTCGTACGGAACGAGCCGGGCACGCCGGGGTCGACCTTGTTCACGGTCGCCGGCTGGGGCAGGCGGGACGGACTTGACGAGCTGTCAGCTCTGCGGTGCTCGCGGGCCGCGTCGTTCGCTCCGGCCGCGTCCAGACGGCGGCCCGCGGCCTCGACCCGCAGCTCGTCCGTCCTTCCGAGGCGCACCCCGTCGAGCGGCAGCCGGAAGGTGCGCCCGTCCGCGGCGGGTCTGGGGATGCCCAACAGGCGGTCCCCGCTGCGGAACTCGACCTGGGCATCGCCCACCGGCACCTTCTCGGGCGAGCGCCACACCAGCGCTGCCGACTTCCCGGAGCCGGTGGTCAGCCAGCCTTCGGGAAGTCCCGGAGACGCGGGAGCGGACGGCCGCCCGGGCTCCGGTTCGGGCGCCGCGAGCGCGGCTCCCGGCGCCGCCAGCGCCAGCGCGAGGGCCGCCGCCACGGCGGCCGTCACGCGCGAGACACGGATCACTTCTGTTCCTCCTCATGGTCAGTGCCCCGAGAACCCCACGGGCTCCGGGCTCCCCCGACGCACCAAATGCAACACATCCGATCACCTTGTCACCTCCTCGCACAGCATTCGCACAACTTCCGTCCCTTTCGGGCAACAGGACACGTGCAACCAGGGGCAGTTGGTCTGTCGGCGCGCCAACGTCCGCGCAGGTGAAGGGTGTTCGCTGGTCCCCGGTCGCGGTCGCGGGCACGACGGCGCGCCCGCGCTCCAGGTGGCGAAGGGGCTGGGCGTGCTGATGGTGCAGACCAGGACAGGCAAGAACTACGGCGGAGGGCTCGCCGGACCGGACAACCACGGTCGGCAACGGTGCCTGCGCGCCCCGGCGACGACACCGGTGCGATGAATCTCAGTGGGGCCCGCCCTACTCACGACTCACGGCGGTGGTCAGGGTGATCGGCGTACGACCGGGCGAGGACGCGAAGCGCGCACGACAGCGCGCGGGGGCGTGGGCCGGCACCAGGTCACCGAGAAGGAGGCTGCGTGAAGTCGCCCGGCGGCTGGGCGAGAAGGGGAGCCTCCCGTGACCTCGGCCGGGCCGCTCCCCCGGCAGGGAGTGCGAGCACTCGCCGTCGACTGCGCTCCGGCGCTCGACGGCGCTCATGGCATCGCCCCGGGCAGCAGCCCTGTGAACTAACGGCACCCCTTACCGGGAAAGGATCGGTCAGGAATCGTCTCCGGTCGGGAGATCGGGCTCGTCGTCGTCCTCGGCCTTGTCCCGGACGTCTCGGGGTGTGGGTGTGATGACGTTCCGCTCCTCTGCGGACCGTTCACGCGTCTCCTCGTCGACCGGAGGTGTGTCGTCGTCACCGGGGGTTTTCATGGGGTTCCCCTCGCTCGGGTTCCGGGTCGTGGGCTGTGTCGCTCGACGCGGACGCAGCTGACGGGTTCTATGCCTTGTGCTGCATGGCGCGGCGCGCGGGGTTGCCCTGTTCCGCCGTCTTCGGGTCCTTTTCGTGGGACTTCGCTCGCACGCCGTCGGCGATGCGCTTGCCGGTCGTTTCGTCGATGTTCGACCAGTACGCGAACGCGCGTTCGAGGACGGGCTCGCTCACCCCGTTGAGGAGATGGCCGACGACGTTGTCGACCAGGCGGTCACGGGCCTCGTCGTCCATGACCTCGCGTATCAGGGTTCCCGGCTGCCCCCAGTCGTCGTCCTCCGGATGGGACACGTACGCGGAACGAGTGATCTCGCCGTCCGCTGCCCAGCTGGGCGGGGTTCCGTAACGGGCCGTGTCGGCGGCCGGACCGCCCTTGGAGTTCGGGGCGTAGACGGGGTCCGTCGTCCTGCGGTAGGCCATCGCGCCGTCCTTGGAGTAGGAGTGGACGTCGACGACGGGCGCGTTGACGGGAAGCTGCTGGTAGTTGGCGCCGATCCGGTGGCGATGCGCGTCCCCGTACGAGAACAGGCGGGCCAGCAGCATCCTGTCCGGGCTCGGCCCGATGCCGGGGACCAGGTTGTTCGGCTGGAAGGCCGCCTGCTCGATCTCGGCGTGGTTGTCCGTCGGGTTGCGGTCGAGCGTCATACGGCCGACCGGGATGAGCGGGTAGTCGCCGTGCGGCCACACCTTGGTGAGGTCGAACGGGTTGAAGCGGTAGTCCGCGGCGTCCTCGTACGGCATGACCTGCACATGGAGGGTCCAGCTGGGGTATTCCCCGTCACGGATGTGTTCGAAGAGGTCACGCGTGTGGTAGTCCGTGTCGACGGCGGCCATCTGGTCGGCCTCGTGCTGGGTGAAGAACTCGATGCCCTGGTCGGTCTTGAAGTGGTACTTCACCCAGAACCGCTCGCCGTCGGCGTTGATCCACATGTACGTGTGCGACGAGTACCCGTTCATGTGACGCCACGTCCGCGGAATTCCGCGGTCTCCCATCAGCCAGGTGACCTGGTGGGCGGATTCCGGGGAGAGCGTCCAGAAGTCCCATTGCATGTCGTGGTCGCGCAGGTTGTTGTCCGCGCGGCGTTTCTGGGACCGGATGAAATGCTGGAATTTCATCGGATCCTTTATGAAGAAGACCGGCGTGTTGTTGCCGACCATGTCGTAATTGCCTTCGCTGGTGTAGAGCTTCACCGCGAAACCACGCGGGTCGCGCCAGGTGTCCGGGCTGCCGCGTTCCCCCGCCACGGTCGAGAACCGTATGACCAGGTCGGTGCGCGTGCCCGGCTGGAACACGGCCGCCTTGGTGTAGGCGCTCACGTCGTGGCTCACTTCGAAACGACCGAATGCGCCGCTCCCTTTCGCATGCGGCTGGCGCTCGGGAATTCGCTCCCGGTTGAACTGCGCCATCTGCTCGATCAGGTAGGCGTCCTGAAGAAGGACCGGTCCCCCAGGTCCGACGGTCAGTGAGTGTTCGTCGCTCTCCACCGGAGCGCCCGAGTCGGTTGTGGTGGCGGGGCGGATCTCTGTCATGACACTCCTTCTGCCGGCTGTCACCTTCGGTGTCGCCGGGCCTCCCTGGGCCCACAAGCCGCGTGACCCCGAGCGGCCGCGTCAAACATCGTCCGGGCGTCCCATCCCTGACAGGCATCCCAGGCTCCCTTGTTTCCGCAGGTCATCGGGGTGGGATCGTTCCACCGTTGCGGGTTGGGGAGCGGCTGTTGTCCCACGTCCATGAGACATCCGATGCTCTGGGCGTCGCACCGGCTGAAGCGGTCGGGCCGCGGGTGCGGGCGACCTCGTACCGATCAGAAATGGAACACGCATATGAACGTGAAGTCTCTTGTGAGTCGTCGTGTGGCCGTGGCCGCGGGGCTCGTTCTGGCTCTTGGGGGTGGTGTGGCGGTGGCGGCACAGGCTTCCGCCACGGGGCCGCAGGCGATCAGTGGGAAGGCCACGGACGTGGTGACGCACCGCACTGTCGCCGCCTGCTCTCAGGAGGTCCTCGGGGTGTCCGCCGTGAAGGAGCCCGCGGACAGCGAGGACGCCAGGCATCTCCTCCTCACCGTCCAGAACACCGGCGGCAAGAAGTGCAACGTCTACCGCTACCCTCTCGTGCGGCTCGGCGCCGGCCGGACCACGGCCCGCGTGATCGAGGAGAGCGACCCGAACCCGGGGGTGCCCGTCACCCTCGCTCCGGGTGAGGAGGCGTATGCCGGTCTGCTCGTCAACGGCCCCATGGACGAGTACGAGGCGAAGAGCATCACCCTCGGCCTCCAGGGGCGTAAGGCCGGCAGCAGCGTGGGCAAGCCGATCGATGTCCCCATGCCCGTCGAGACGTTGTACGCCAATGACTTCCAGCGGGTCACCTACTGGACGACCGCTCCCGGTTTCGCCCTGGATTTCATCATGTCGAAGTGACGGGGGCAGGGGCCGGTCAGGTCATGGGGACCCAGCCGCCGGGGTCTCGGTACCAGTAGAGGGGTAGCCCCTTGATGCTGGTGGTGCGGAACGCGTGGCCGTGGTCGTCGATGCGCATCGTGCCGGTCCGGCCCTGTGAGGACCAGTCGAGTTCGAGGTACCAGTCGCAGGTGCAGGACTCGGTGCGCGCGGAGAGCAGCAGGACCTCCGGCTCCCGCAGGGACACCTGGTACGGGAAGTCGATCGCGGGGGTCGGTCTGTCCTGCTCGTTGCCGGGCATCGAACGGGCCAGGGGTCGTCGCGCGTCGAGGTCCACGGAGAAGTGACGGGGGACGAGGATGGCACCGCAGCCTTCGTACATGGAGTAGGCGGTGCCCAGGGGGGCGGCGGGGACGGTGCGGTCGACCACGCGCACGTGCAGTGCCTCCAGGACGACGGCGGCAGCGCCGCGTCCCTGCACCGAGATCCGCAGATCGGTGGTGCGACCGTGCACCGCCCCTTGCGACACGGCCCACGCGGCGGCGTCCTGCGGGGTCGGCGGTGGCGGGACCTGCCGCGGCGGCTTGGCGATGACGTAGTCGTGGGCGCATTCGCTTTGCCAGATATGGGAGTTGGCCGTCCAGGTGAGCGGGGCCGGCGGTGCGACCGTGACCGTGCCGGCGCTCGCCCGGTTCTCCTGCGGGCCGCCGCCGGCGGGAGGTCCGGCAGCGGACGCGGTGAGGCCGACGAGCGCGACGGCGAACGAGGCCGCCAGTGCGATCGCTCGCGCGGGCCGTCGCAGGAGGCGCCCGGCGTGGGGTCGCGGGGCGGCAGGTGAGGTAGGCCCTGGGTGCCGGGCGGCAGGCGAGGTGGGCCCCGGGTGCCGGGCGGCAGGCGAGGTGGGCCCCGGGTGCCGGGCGGCAGGCGAGGTGGGCTCGGGTGGCTTGTCCGCCGGGGTGTTGTCGCTCGTCGATACGGCCGGTGCCGTACCGCCCGTGGTGTCGTGGGGCGTCGGTGTCCGCAGGGCGTCGGAAGGGCGGGATCGCTGCCGTGCCGCGACCGCCAGGATCCACCGGCGGTGCAACTCCACGCGTTCCTCGGGAGAGGCTCCGCAGAGTCCGGCGAACCGCTCGATTCCCGCGTAGTCCAGGGGGACCGTCCCTCCGGCGCAGTAGCGGTGCAGCGTGGAGGCATTCATGTCCAGACGCCGTGCCAGCGCCGCGTAGCTGCGGTCCGTGCGCTCCTTCAGACACGTCAGCAGAAACGCGAACTCCGCTACGTCGTCGTGGATTTCGTCCATGTGGTCCGTACTCGCATCCATCCGTCGGCCCGTCCATGCCTGCCCCGATCCGGGACAGCGTCCCGGCCACTCCCGATACCTGCACGCCGATACGGCTGGGATGGTTCCAGGGTTGCGAGCCGGTACCGTTCGCTCGCCGTACGCTGTGCGAACCTCACCCCAGCGCGGACTTCACCAACGACGCCGCCGCCTTCATGCCGGCCTCGTTCGGGTGGTACGTGGTGCGGCCCGAGGCCGGCTTGTACTTCTCCACCCACGGGGTGGCCGCGCACGCGTCGTGGCCGTGGCTGGCGGTGGCGAAGCGGACCAGGGTCGCGCCGGTGCGGTTCGCCGTGTCGATGTAGGCCTGCGCGAGGCGGGCGGCGACGGTGCGCTCGAAGGTCCGCTGGTCGGCGGTGAGCGGTACGCCGGTGCAGCCGCCGGTGTCGGGCAGGAGGGTGGAGTAGCTCACCAGGAGGATGCGTGCCTGCGGGGCCCTGGCCTTGACGGCGTTCACGACGTTCTCGATCTTCTGGCCCACCGATCCGAGGGCGGTGTTGATCGCGGCCTGGCTCACGGTGCCGCAGTTCGCCCCGCCGCTGTTCTGGCAGGAGTAAGTGACCGCGCTGCCCAGGTAGTTGACGTCGTTGCCGCCGATGGTGATCGTGACCAGGTCGGTCCCGCTGTTCACGGCGTTGATCTGCGGCGGCTGCGAACCCTGCTTGGTGGTGAGGATGTTCGCCGTCGTGGCGCCGCTGCAGGTGACGTCCGTCAGCTTCGCCCCGGTGTCGCGGGCCACGATGCCGGCGTAGTTGTCGGCCGACCGGCTGCACGCCGCCGCCCCGCTGCTCGACTGGAGCGGCGGAATGCTCGGGCCCGCGGCGAACGAACTGCCCAGCGCGACGTAGTCGAGACCGGCCGCCTTGGCCGAGGCGGTTCCCCCCTGAGCGGTCTTCGTGGTCAACGAGTCGGCGGCCAGGGACAGTTGGGCCTTCGACCGCGAACTGGAGCCGTCCGTCGTCGCGTTGCCTCCGCAGGCCGTGAGGGCGAGGGCACCGACGACCAGGGCCGCACAGGCCAACAGGGCGTTTCGTCGGGGGGTGTTCGCTGCCATGAGGTGCTCCTGTCTTCATGGTTCATGGGGTGTGGCGTGCGGGGTGTGGTGCGCTCCGGTTCTGTCAGAGGAGAGCACCCAGTGCCGCATGTGGTTTCCAGTGAGACCGCTTGATCGCTGTCGCGTGACCGAACCAGGACATCCGGAGGGCCGGTGACTGCGGAACGGCCGCCTCTGGGCACTGCGAACGCAGTAGTCCGCGGCCTGCGTCCGTATGAGGCCGTCGGTGCGGGGCGGCTGGCAGGGTCAGGGGGTCGAAGGCGCCTCGCGTCTTGCGGAGCGCCGACCTCCAAGTCCCGTACACGCACGGAGATCAGAGAGGCTCGCCACGTGAGAACCCCCGTATCGCCCCGGCCGAAGTGGGCCGCGTTACTGTCCGCACTGTCCGCGCTGGTTCTGCTGGCCGGTGCTCCCGCCGCCCTCGCCGAGACGCGCACGGCCTCGCAATCCGCTCCCGCCGGCGAAGAGACCCTTGGACTCGAATCGATCCTCGAACTGGATGTCACCGATCTGCCCGGGACCCGGGAGGGGCAGCCGGTCGTGGCCGTCAATCCACGGAATCCCAGGAACCTGGTCTATGTGGCGACGGTCTTCCCCAACCGTCCGGCGCTGGAACCCGTCGGGGAGTGCTTCGTCGCCTTCTCGCAGGACCGGGGGAAGACCTGGCAGCGGTCGACCTGGCCGCTCGGTGACCGTCCCCAGTGCGGCGAGCCCATCGTGACCACGGACGCCAAGGGTGTCTTCTACATCTCCAACAACCAGATCGGCCCCGATCCCGCGACCACGTACACCAACCACAACGTTGTCTCCCGGTCGGTCGACGGCGGTCGTACGTGGATCGGTCCCGTCGAGACGCCTCTGCTGCTCGGTGGTGCGCCCAAGCTCAGGGTGGATTCCGCCACCGGCAAGGTCTACGCGGTCGCCGGCGCCGTGTGGGAGTACCCCAGCGCCGTCTCCGTCAGCGCGAACAGCGGCGCGACCTGGTCGGATCCCGCGGTGATCCCCGGCCCCATGCCGTGCATCGTGGTCTCTCCCGCCATGCCGCCGGCCTGCGGATACCCGGGCCGTGAATTCGCCGTGCACGACGGGATCCTGGCGTCCCCCACCCAGGAGGGCACGGTGACGCTCCATGTCACGCGTGACGACGGAAAGACCTGGGTGGACCGTCCGGTCACCGACAGCGCCGGTACGCCGGTCCCGGCCGGCACCGGCGCGCTCGTACCCGTTCCCGCCCTGGGCGCGGCCGCTGACCCGGTGCCCTGGGTGTCGGCCGACCCGACGCGCAAGGGCCGCTTCGCCGTCATGGTCCCCCGGGAATCCAACCTTGAGGTGTACGTCACCGGTGACGCCGGACGGTCCTGGACCGGACCGGCGGTGATCGCCGCCTCCGCCGCGCAGCGGCCCTGGATGGAGTTCGGGCCGGGCGGGCAACTGGGCGTCATGTGGCGCACCACCACGCTCGACGCCTTCTCCGTCGTCTCCTTCGACCACGGCCGTACGTTCAGCCGCGCGCTGCGGGTCAACGCGACCACTCAGCCCGCCGGTGTCAACGGGCCTCCCGGGGACCGCTGGTCGACCATCACGCTCGACCGGCGTTACGCGTACGTCGCCTGGTCCGACGGGCGGAGCGGGGAGTTGGACGGCATCCTCGCCAGGGTTCCGCTGAGTGCCTACCGTGGCAGCGGCGGCCAGACGGGGTGATCGGACCTGAGCGTGGCTAAGACCTCCGTGCGGTGCAGTGTGCAGTCGGCAGCTCTGCATCGCACGGAGGTCTTCGTGTCCCACCGCGACGCGCTGCCGACCGCCTCCCGCACAGCCCTTGACGACGGTCCCCGGAGAGCTGGAAGGGGGTACTGCCAGGGTCCCTTTCGCCGGGTGCGGGCCGGGTCGGCGCCCGTAGCGTGGAGGGCATGGAGCCGAGCACCGGGATCCGCGAGTTCCTGACCACCCGCAGGGCCCGGATCACCCCCCAGCAGGCCGGAGTTGTCCCCGACGGCGGCGCACGCCGGGTGCCGGGACTGCGCCGCGAGGAGGTCGCCCGGCTCGCCGGTGTCAGCGTCGAGTACTACACGCGCCTGGAGCGCGGCCGGGCCGGGCAGGTCTCCGAGACCGTCCTGGACGCGGTCTCCCGCGCCCTGCAACTTGACGACACCGAGCGGGCCCACCTCTTCGCGCTGGCGAAACCGGCGTCCCCCGCGCAGCGGCGCCGTCCCCTGGGCCCCCAGCGTGTGCGCCCGGGCCTCCACCGGCTCCTGGACACGCTCGGCCATGTGCCCGCGATGATCCAGGGCCGCCGCATGGACATCCTGGCCGCCAACAGGATGGCCCGCGCCCTTTTCACCGACTTCGAAGCACTCCCGCACCGCGACCGCAACCTGGCCCGTTACGTCTTCCTCGACGCGCACGCCCCGGAGCTGTTCGTCGACTGGGAGAGGTCCGCCGGCAGCTGCATCGCCCACCTGCACTGGTACGCCGGACGCAACCCCCACGATCCGCAGCTGACAGATCTGATAGGCGAACTGTCGCTGCGCAGCCCCCGGTTCCGTCACCTGTGGGGCAACCCGGACGTCGTCTGCCACAGCATGGGCACCGAGCGCTTCCACCACCCGCTGGTCGGCGACCTCGCGCTCGACTACGAGGTCCTCGACGTGTCCGGCGCCCCCGACCAGACGCTGGTCGTCTACACCCCCGAACCCGCGTCGCCGTCCGCCGAAGCCCTCAGCCTGCTGGGCAGTTGGACCGGCGACACCGCGACCGACGCACGTGGCCACGCGAGTTCCTCGCCGAGGCCGACCTCGTCATAAGGCGCGGCCACTTCCTGGAACCCCACCACTGGAGGATCAATGTCAGTCGTGCTTGTCACCGGAAGCTCGCGCGGGATCGGGCGCGCCATCGCCGAACGGCTGGGCGCGGACGGCGGCAGCGTGATCGTCAACTATCGATCCGACCGCGAAGCGGCCGCCAAGGTCGTCTCCACGATCGAGGCGAGCGGCGGTCGGGCCGTGGCGGTACGGGCGGACGTGAGCGATCCGGCCCAGACGCGCGCGCTGTTCGACGCCGCGGAGGAAACCTACGGCGGGCTGGACATCCTGGTGAGCAACGTCGGCACCGTCCATTTCTCCCCGCTCGCGAAGGCGACCGACGAGGACTTCGACCGGGTCTTCGCGACCAACACGCGGGCCACCTTCACAGCGCTTCGCGAGGCCGCCGGGCGACTGCGCGACAACGGCCGGATCGTCGTCATCTCCAGCCAGGCGGCCGTGACCCCCAGCGCCGACAGCGGTGTCTACTCGGCCAGCAAGGCGGCCGGTGACCAACTGGTCCGTGCCGCCGCGCAGGAACTCGGCTCGCGGGGCATCACGGTGAACAGTGTGCTCCCCGGCGCCACCCGCACCGAGTCCTTCGACAGCGCCGGAGTCCCCGCCGACGTGATCGCCGGGATGGTCGCGCTGACCCCGCTCGGCCGCCTCGGCGAACCCGGGGACATCGCCGACGTCGTGGCCTTCCTCGTCTCGGACAGCGGTCGCTGGATCACCGGCCAGACGCTCCACGCCGGCGGCGGCCGATTCTGACCCTCGCGTGGCCGCGCCGGACCGTGCGGCCGCACCGCTGTCCGGTTACGGCCGTCGGTGAAGACGAACAGGCGCAGCACCAGAAAGCGCCCGATTCCGGCGATCCCGGAAGCGCCGAGGTAGACGGCCTGCTCGCTCCATGCCCCGGCCGACGGCCGCACCGCGTGGAGTACGAGCATCGCTGTGCAGGTCACGCCGTAGGCGACCGACGCCGATCCTGCGGACTGCCAGTGCCGACGCCATCCGGCGCGCCTGCCGGTCCCGAAGGTGAAACGTGCGTGGATCTCTGTGCACAGGAGCGTGGCGGCGATGGTGACCAGTGCGTTGGCCACCGCCCAGGGCATCAGCCCTGCGAGCAGTGCCACGGCCGGGCCGGCGGCGACTCCGACACCGCCGCCGCACAGGACGAACCGGGCGAAGGAAGCCGGTGGACCCGGGCGATCGAGAGAGGCAGCCACAGAAGGATCTCCACATCCGTGCTCGGGGAACCCTTCCAGCCTGTCGGCACAGCCCTCCGCCGTCTTCGTGCGGCAGCCGATACGCGCCTGCTGCATACGCAGTAGTGACCCGGCGGGACCTACCCCGAGGTCAGGGTCTCGGCGGGTTCGGGTGGACGAGGCCCGTCTGGTAGGCGATGACGACGAGTTGGGCGCGGTCGCGGGCCTGGAGTTTGGCCATGGCGTGGTGGATGTGGGTGCGTACGGTCAGAGGGCTGAGGTAGAGCCGCGCGGCGATGTCCGCGTTGGTGAGTCCGTCGGCGGCCAGGGCCATCACCTCGCGTTCGCGGTCGGTGAGGTCGGCCAGGTTCTTCTGAGCTGCGGGGTGGGTGCCTGGCTGAGGGGCGGTGAGGAAGCGGGTGATGAGGTTGCGGGTGGCCTGGGGCGAGAGGAGGGCGTCGCCTGCGGCGATCGTGCGGATGCCTGCGACCAGGCCCTCGGCGCCGACGTCCTTGCCCAGGAAGCCGCTGGCTCCGGCGTGCAGGGCCCTGGCGACGTGTTCCTCGGTCTCGAAGGTGGTGAGGATGAGGACGCGGGTGCTCGACAGGGTGGGGTCCGCGCAGATCTTCGCCGTGGCGGCGAGGCCGTCCGTGCCGGGCATGCGGATGTCCATGACGACGATGTCCGGGTGGTGGGTACGGGTGAGGGCGATCGCCTCGTCGCCGTCCGCCGCCTCACCGACCACCTCCATGTCGGGGCGGGAGTCGACGAGGATGCGGAAGGTCTCGCGCAGCAGGGCCTGGTCGTCGGCGAGCAGGACGCGGATGGTCATGGGGTGCTGTCCTCGGCGGTCGCGTAGGGGTGGAGGGGGAGTTCGGTGCTGACCTCGAAGCCGCCGGTGGGGCGGTGTCCGGCGTGGAGTCGTCCGCCGATGGACAGGGCTCGTTCGCGCATGCCGATGAGGCCGTAGCCGCTGTCGGTGGAGGCTGTGGTCTCGGGGGCGGGGGTGGTGCCGGGGCCCTGGTCCGTGACCGTGATGGACAGGCGGTCGTGGTGGTACGTGAGGTCCACTTCCGCTGTGCTGGTGTGGGCGTGCTCGGCCACGTTGGACAGTGCCTCCTGCACGATGCGGTACGCGGTGAGGTCCGCTCCCGGGGAGAGCGGCTGCGGCTGTCCGTGGGTGGTGAGGGTGACGGTGAGTCCGGCGGCCGTGTGTGCGGCGATCAGGCCGGGGAGCTGGGCGAGGCTCGGGGCGGGCTGGAGAGAGTCCTCGTCGGCGCCGCTCCGGCGCAGGAGTCCGACGGTGGCCTTCATCTCGCGCAGGGCCGCGGAGGTGGTGTCGCCGAGGGCGTTGACCATCTGCTCGGCCTGGGCGGGGTGGCTGCGGATGAGCAGGGCGGCGGTGGTCGCCTGGGCGTTGGCCAGGGCGAGGTGGTGTGCCGTCACGTCGTGGAGTTCGCGGGCGATGCGCATGCGTTCCTCGGCGACGCGATGCCTGGCCTCCTCCTCCCGGGTCCGTTCGGCGTATTCGGCGCGGGCGTGCACCGACTCCAGGTAGGCCCTGCGGAAGCGGGCGGTGGTGCCCAGGGCGGCGGGCAGCAGCAGCCAGGCGACGGGGCCGATCACGTTGAGGGCCAGGGAGTCCGTGGCGGGCTCAGCGATCAGGGCGGATCCGGCTACGAGGATCACCGCGGTGAGGGTGACGTTCCGGGTGGTGGTGCGTTCGGTGTGTCCGGCGAGGGAGTACAGCGCGACCATGAGGGGGGCGAGGAGCAGGGCGGTCATCACGTAGCCGGCCAGGGCCATGCCGGCGGCGCACGCGATCGCGACGGCGGTGACGGGGAGGGGGTGGGTGCGGCGCCACAGGAGCGCGGCGCAGGAGGGGGCGGCCAGCAGGATGCACGGCCACCACTGGGTGGGGGTGGTCATGTCGGAGACGCCGTACATGCTGCCTGGGAAGGCGGCGGCGAAGAGGAGCAGGGTGATCGTGGTGTCGACCGTACGGGGGTGATCGCGGGGGTGGCGCTGCCAGGCGGTTGTCATCTTGCGTCCTGGTGCTTCCTGTCGGGTGTGCTGACCATGGTGCCCGAGCGGCGAGTGCCCGGCGGAGCGGTGAGCGCTCCGCCGGGTGGGTGGTTCGTCGGCTGCGGGCCGGTGGGGGCTTGTCGCGCAGTTCCCCGCGCCCCTAAGGGGCGCGCCGCTCAGCGGGCCGGGAGATCCACTCGCTCCGCTTCGTCGATCGATTGAGCCTTGGTAACCGCATCGTGGGTCAGGGCGTGGCCCTCCACGTCCACCTGGGGGACGAGTCGTTCCAGCCAGTGAGGCATCGTCCAGGCGCGTTCGCCCAGCAGGGCCAGGACTGCCGGGACGATGGTCATCCGTACGACGAACGCGTCGAACAGCACCGCGATGGCCATGCCGAAGCCGATCATCTTGATGAGGGTCTCGCTGACGCCGATGAAGCCGGAGAACACCGAGATCATGATCACCGCGGCGGCGACGACCACGCGGGCGCTGTGGCGGAAGCCGGAGACGATGGCCTGGCCGGGGCGTTCGCCCTGGAGGTGGGCTTCCCTGATGCGGGTGACGAGGAAGACCTCGTAGTCCATGGCGAGGCCGAAGACGATGCCGACCATGACGATCGGCATGGTGTTCATGATCGGGCCGGTCTGGTCCACGCCCAGCAGCCCGGCGAGCCAACCCCACTGGAAGACGGCGACGACCGCGCCCAGGGCCGCGAGCACCGACAGCAGGAATCCCAGGGCCGCCTTGAGCGGCACCAGCACCGAGCGGAACACGATCAGGAGCAGCAGGAACGCCAGGCCCACCACGAGCCCGAGGTACGGCACCAGGGCGCCCTGGACCTTCTGGTCGCTGTCGATGTTGCCCGCCGTACTCCCGCTGACCATGAACGTCGCGTCGGTCGCCTTCTCGATGGCCGGGCGGTCGTCGCGCAGGGTGTGGATCAGGTCGACGGTCCGCTCGTCGGTGGGTGCGGTGGCCGGGGTGGCGGAGAAGATCGCGGTGTCTCCGGCCTTGTTGAAGCTCGGCGCCGAGACCGACACGATCCCCGCTGTCCCGGCGATCTCCTTGGCGGTCGCGGCCACGGCGGCCTTGGGGTCGTCGGCCGTACTGGCGTCCACGACGATGGTCAGCGGGCCGTTGAAGCCGGGGCCGAAGCCCTTGGCCAGGTCGTCGTACGCGCGGCGCTCGGTCGTCGAGGTCGGCTTGGACTCGTCGCCCGCCGTGCCCAGGTGGAGCTGCGCCGCGGGGAGGGCGATCACGCCCAGGGCCGCGACCGCCACCAGGAGTACCGGCAGGGGGCGGCGGACGATCAGACGGGCCCACCGGGTGCCCATGTTCGGCCCGTTCCCCTCAAGCGCGCCGGAGCGTACCGAGCGCGCCAGGACAGCGCGGGGAAAGATCCCGAGCATGGCCGGGATCAGGGTCACCGCGACCAGCACCGACAGGGCCACCGTGCCGGCCGCGGCCAGTCCCATCTGGGTCAGGGTCGGGATGCCCACGACCGACAGCCCGGCCAGGCCGATCACGACGGTCAGGCCCGCGAACACCACCGACGATCCGGCCGTGCCCACGGCCACGCCCGCCGCGTCCTCCGGTGCGAGGCCACGGGCGCGTTCCTCGCGGTAGCGGGAGACGATGAACATCGCGTAGTCGATCCCGACCGCCAGGCCGAGCATCAGCGCGAGTGTGCTGGTGGCGCTGGACAGGCCCAGCGCGCTGCTCAGGGCGAGGATGGTCGCGGTGCCGATCCCGACGCCGATCAGCGCGGTCAGCAGCGGCAGCCCGGCCGCCGCCAGCGAACCGAACGTGAGCAGCAGGACGACGGCCGCCACCACGACGCCGACCAGCTCGGTCGCACCGCCCGAGGGCTGGGTCGCCAGGACGGAACCGCCGACCTCGACCGTCAGGCCCGCGTCCCGGCCCGCCTCGACGGCCTGCTCCAGGTCCTGCTTCGCGGTGTCGCTGACGTCCTTGGCCTTCACCTCGAACGTGACCGACGCGTACGCCGTCGACCCGTCCTCGCTGACCGCGTCCGCCTCGAACGGGTCGGCGGCGCGGACGACCTAGTCGACCTTGGCGACCCGGCCCACGACCTCGTCGACGACCGCACGGTTCGCCTCGTAGGTGAGCTTCTGGCCGTCCGGCGCCACGAACACGATCTTCGCGCTCGCGCCCTCGGCGCTGCTCCCGACGCTCACGCCCGGGAAGCGCTGCTCGATGAGGTCGAACGCCCGCTGCGACTCCGTACCCGGCATCGAGTAGGAGCCGTCCGGTGCGGCGGGCGCCAGCGCCGACGCCGTTCCGGCGGCGACGAGCGCCACCACCCACAACAACAGGACGCGCCAGCGGCGCCGGAAGGCCAGCCGGCCCAGTCGATCGAGAAAGACAGCCACAGGAGGGTCTCCACATCCGAACTCGGGAACCCTTCCAGGCTGTCCGCGCGGCCCCCGTCCGTCTTCGTTCGGCCGCCGGTACGCCTCTACTGCATGCGCAGTAGCCATAGCCGTAGCCGTGGTCAGAGGTGGAGGCGGCCGGTGAGCATCGCCATCGCCAGTTCGACCCGTGAGCCGTGGCCCGTGTGGGAGAACAGCCTCGACAGCCGTCCCTCGACGCTCTTCTCGCTGGTGCGGAGGATCCTGGCCATCTCCTTGTTGGTCAGGCCCTCGGAGACGAGTACGGCGAGCAGCCGCTCGTTCTCCTCCGCGGTGGCCTGCCGCCCCGGCACCGCCACCCCGTACGTGCGCATGAGGGGGCGCAGCCAGAAGCGGGGCATCAGCGCGTCCAGTTCGCCGAGCATGGCGTACGTGTCCCGCACCATCGCAGGATCGCCCATGCCGTAGCGGATCAGGTGGGCCAGTACGGCACACTCCTCCTGGAGCTGCTGCCGCTGCTGGGCCAGGTGTCTCGCGGCCCGTGCGGCGCCCTGGTCCCTGTGCACGGCCGCGTGCAGGACGAGGCGGGTCATCTCGGCCCGTTCGGTGCCCAGCCTGCGGGCGACCACCTCGGCCTTCGCCAGGCACTCCGTCAGGACCTCGGGCCTGCCGATGTGCGTCGCGACGTCGGCCACCCGCAGCCACAGCAGGTCGGTGCCCGCCACCACACCGTCCGACTCGGCGCGGGACACGGCCGCCCGCAGCAGCGACCGGGCCTGTCCGGTCTCTCCCCTGACCAGGTCGCACAACGCCTGTGCGGAATCGAGGAGATGGGGCAGCATCGGCTGTCTGGCACGGGCCAGGGCGAGGAGTTCGCGGGCCCGGGTGAGTCTGCCGCCGCAGACCAGCTGGACCGCCGCGTGGTGGTACATCGCGCTCTGGACGGCGTCGCAGGTGTGCACGCCGGTGACCGCGCTCCGGCGGGCCAGGTCCATCGCCTCCCGTGGACGCCCCCGGTGGAGGGCGACCAGCATCCGGCTGGGCAGGCCCAGCTGTCCCGGGGTACGTCCCGTGTCGGCGAGCAGTTGTTCGGCCCGGCGGATCTCGCCCAGTGTCAGCAGCTCGCCGACCCGCGAGTGCACCTCGGCGGCCGTGACGCCTCCCGCACGGTGGCGGGCGGGCAGGGTGGCCGTGCTGCGGTCCGTCCCGTCCGTGCTGCCCAGCCACAACTCCGCCGTCGCGACGAGGAATTCGGCCCTCCATTCGGCCAGACCGCTCTCGTCGTGGCGCCGGACCGCCCCCAGCACGTCGCGGACCTCACGCCAGCGGCCGAGCAGCAACAGAGCGCATCCGCGGGTGAGGGCACGCTCCAGCTGTCCGGCCGAGTCGTGGTCCTGGAGCGTGCCGTCGGCCGCGATCCTCTCCAGCGTGGCGAGCTCGCCCGCCCGGTACAGGGCGGCCAGGTGTGCGAAGCAGGCGTCGAGGAGCTGGTCCGGGCGCAGGGTGGCGCGATGGGCCCGCAGGACGAGCCGCAAGGAGTTCAGCCCCTCCTCGGGCCTGCCCTGCGCCAGGCAGATCTTGGCGTGCTCCAGCAGCAGGCGGGGCCGCTCCACCGGGTCCGCGGTCAGCTCGGCGGCGGCGCGCAGCCACCGTACGGCGCGGTGGTCGTCGTACGCGTCGCCGTTGTGGCGTGCCAACCGCTCGGCGGCGGCCAGCAGTTCGGCCCTGGCCCGCTCGGGGTCCACCAGCCGTCCGGCGGCGGCGAGCTGCTCGGGGAGGTAGCCGGGGTCGGCGCAGCGCCCGGTGCCCCGCCACAGCGCGGACACGGCGATCCGGGCCAGGCTCCGGCGCTCGTAGGGGCCGAGCGACGCCCCGACGGCGGCCCCGGCCAGTGGCAGCCGGTACTCCCAGGCGGAGTCCGACCGGCGGTAGCGCAGTACGCCGGCGTCGGCCAGCCGCGCGAGCAGGTCACGGGCTTCCTGCTCGGTGACCGAGGTGACCGACAGTGCCTCGGCCACCAGCCGGGGCACGGCCTCGCCGAGCGGGCCCAGTACGGCCACGGCCTTGGCGACCTCCCAGGCGCGGCCGTCCGTCTCACGGACGGGCAGCACCAGTTCGCCGATGGTGGACGGGCACGCGCAGGAGCCGCCGCTCACGAGATGGGCGTGCCGGTCGACCACCCGGACATGGCCCTGGTCCCGGGCGGTCCGCAGCACCGCGCGAGCCGCAGCGGGCCAGCCCCGGGTCATGGCCCACAGCCAGGCGACCAGCGCCGGCTCGGCCCTGGCCTCCAGCTCGGCGGTGATCATGGCGCCGAGCCGGCGCGGTGACAGCGGGCGCAGGTTCACGTGGTGGACCAGACCGTCCTCCCGCAGCCGGCCGGCCACCGCCGCGAACGCGGCGCGGGAGGCCCGCGGCACGGGCAGCGTGACGGTGCACACGCAGCGCGTGTTCGTTCCGTCCAGCTGCCGGATCACGTGTTCCAGCGAGAACAGCTCGTCCGGGGACAGGTGCTGGAGATGTCTGAGCACCAGGATCATCGGGCGTTTCTCGCCTGCGGCGACGCGCCGGAGCAACCTGTCGACCATGGGAATTTTCGGTGAAGAATCCTCGAAGGAAATGCGCACCATTTCCGGGGGCGGGCCGACGGCCTTCTCCCGGAAATTCCTGTCACGTGCCGACAACTCATCGAGAACGGAACCGAGTTCGAGCGCGGAGGGCCCGCTCACCACGACGAGATTCGGGGTTCCGGACGTATGGACCGCCGCGACCGTTTCGAGGGCGACGCGTTCGTAGGGCGGGACGCTATGCGCTGTGTGCATGAATCCTCGCTGAGCAACCGGGGTCAACCAGATGCTAACCGGCCGCGTCCTACCGGTGGTGACGACAGGGAGTGGGGCCGTGTCCGGCAGAGACGCCGAGTTGTCGGCCGTCGACGAGGTGTCCGGACGCGCTCTGCTGCTCGTTGTCCGCGGACAGCCCGGCATGGGGAAAACAACCCTGCTGAAGGAAATCCACCGCACGTGGCGTTCCCGTGGCCCAGGCATCGTACGGATTCACTGTTCCGCCGCCGCAATTCCGCGGTGGGACCTGTTCGGCGCGCGTGCGGTACTGAAAGGGTTCCGGAACGCCTTTCCCGACCTCGGGGATTCGCCGCCGGCCGATGCGATGGCGGCGGTGAACCGGCTGTGCAGGCCGGAGAGTTACGGGTCCGCCCGTGCGCGGTCCACCCTCTTCGCCGAACTGGTACGGCTTTTCGGGCACGTGAGCGGGAGTGCGCCCGGCGCCGTGCTGATCGACGACGTGCACGCGGCTCCCGATCCGGCGCTCATCGTGGCCGCCGCCCATCGCGTCGGCTGCACGGTGGTGGCGACGTATCGGGAGGATGGGTGGGGGGCTTGGCCGACTGGGGTGGGGGCGGGGGTGGGGTGGGGGTCTGGGTCGGGTTCGCTGAGCGGCTTCGCGGATCGGGTCGTCGACCTCGGTCCGCTGCCGGAGCACCGGATCGATGCCCTGCTGGCCGACGCCGCCCGCGAGCCGCTGGACGCGGCCCTGGTACTCGCGCTGCGCTCCGCGCTGGGTCCGCTCGCCGGAAACCCGGGCACCGTCCTGGACACCTTCGAGGCGCTCCGCCTCGACGGGCGCCTCGTCCGGTTCCAGGGGCACCTGTGTCTGAGCGATCCCGCGACCGGATTGGCGCTGCCCGTCGACCACCCTCTGGTGCGGCGGGTCGCGGAGTGCGGTGGCATCGGGAGCCAGGTGCTCGCGCTGACCGCCTCGGCCGGCCGCTTCGCCATGGACGACCTGCCGGACTTCGCGGCGGCCACCGGCCACGAACTCGCCGCCTGCGGCCACACCGTGGACCGTCTCGTCGCCGTCGGAGCACTGGTCTGCGACGAGTACGGGGTCCTGCGCGTTCCCTGCCCGGCGTTGGTTCCCGCCGTACTGCCCGGCACGGCCCGGGGCGAGGCGGCCGAGGTGCATCGCGCGCTCGCCGAACACCTGCTGCGCGGCGGGCGCGAGCCGTCGCAGGACCCGATGGTCACGGCCGAGCACATCGCGCTCGCCGGCTCGGCACTGCCGGTCACCCCCTCCGTCGTACCGCTCCTGGAGCGCGAGGCCGCACGGGTGCTCCCGGCCTGCTCCACCATGGCCGCCCGCTGGTACCGGGCCGCCCTGCGGCACTGCGAGCCGGGTGACCAGGCGCACTCGCGCGTCCTGGACACGCTGTTGCCGCTGCTGACGCGGATCGGCGACTACGAGGGGCTCGCCGCAGCGGTGGCGGAGGCGGTGCGCGCCGACTCCGACGGTGGCGGTGGCGGTGGCGGTCGCCGACGTGCGGAGTTGGCGGCGTACGCCGCGCTGGCCGCCGTACACACCGGGCGCCCGGTGGCGGAGGGGGTGCGCGAGGGGCTGGCCGACGGCGACGGCCGGGCGGCGGGTGGAGCGGCGGTCGGTGGAGCGGCGGCCGACGATCCGGCAGCCGGTGGACCGATGAGCGGCGAACGGGCGGCCGATGAACCCGCAGACAGCCAACCGGCGGGCCACGAACCGACAGCCGACAAACCTGCGGGCGGCGAACGGGCGGCCGATGAACCAGCAAGCCCCGCGCTGGAGTTCGCCAACCGCTGGTCCACCGGACGGGAGCCGCTCCAGGCGAGCGAGGCCGACCACGACCGGTCCGACCCGACAGCCCGCGAACCGAGCGGCGGTGAACCGGCAAGCCCCGCCCCCGAGTTCACCAACCACTCGCCCACCGGACGAGAGCCGCTCCAGACAAGCGAGGCCGACCACGACCGGTCCGACCCGGCAGCCCGCCAACCGACCGACCGTGAACCGGCAAGCCCTGCCCCCGAGTTCACCGACCACTCGCCCACCGGACGAGAGCCGCTCCAGGCAAGCGAGGCCGACCACGACCGGTCCGACCCGGCAGCCCGCGAACCGAGCGGCGGTGAACCGGCAAGCCCCGCGCTGGAGTTCGCCGACCGCTGGTTCAGGGGGCGGGTGCCGCTCCGGGCTCGTGAGGTCGGGGACGTCTTCTCCTGTCTCCGCCCTGGCTGGACACCCGGGGACGGCCCGCCCGGCACGGAGGGGACGAGTGCCGACCGGTTCGATCCGGTCGGGCTCTTCCGGCAGGTGGTCGGGGTGGCGGGCTACGGTGAACCGGTCACCGGGCCGCTGGCCGCGTACGCGCGGATCGTGCGGGACTATCGGGACGGGGACTGGGCCGGGATTCCGTCCGGAGCCCGTGCGCTCGAGTTGGCGGGGCCGTATCGGACCCCCGTCCATCATGCCGTCCGGCTGATCGCCGCGGAGGTGCACTCGACCGTGGGCGACTTCGAGCGGAGTGCCGCGTGGCTGGGGCTTGCGGGGGGCGACTGTCCGTTTCCCGCTCTGCGCACCTGGGCCGGTATGGGGCTCGCCTACCGGACCGGGCAGTGGGAGCGTTGCCGGGAACTGGGGTGGGCCTTCTGCGAGGAGCCGGTGGAAGAGGCCGCCGAGGGAAGCTCGGTGGGTGTCGACTGGCTGCTTGTCCGGCTCGCGTTCGCGCAATGGGGGAACGGCGGGCGTCAGGTGCTACTGCCCCGGCTGCGTGCGCGGTCGGAGGAGTGGTACGCCCGGCTCGGCGGTACCGGGCTCCAAGCCGCCTCGCTCATCGTCCGCGCCTTCGCCGAGCGTGACCTCGTCAGCGCGCACACGGCCGTGGACCTCCTGCGCGAGCACGGCGGCCGGAGCGAGCTGCTGCGGGCGTGCATGACCGTCGCGTTCCTGGCCGACGACCCGCGTCCCTGGCACCAGGAGGCCCACGACATCGCCCGGAGCCTCGGCGACGGCCTCCACCGGACGGCGATCACGGAGTCGATGCGGGCGTCCGGCACGGCTCCGGCCTGCGACGACGACGATCGTGACGGCTCGGTCGGCCTGTCCGGCCTGGAAGGGCGCATCACCGCCCTGGTCGGGCGGGGACTGACCAACCGGCAGATCGGCAGGGAACTCCAGGTGAGTGAGAAGACCGTCGAGAACAACCTCACCCAGGTGTTCGCGAAGACGGGCTGCCGCTCACGGCTGGACCTGGCCCTGGCCGTGATGGAGGGCCGTCTCACCGGGCTCCTCCGGCGTTCGTGAGGGATTCCCCCCGGGAAGCGCTCGTGCCCTGCGGCCAAGTGGACTACTCCACCAGGATGTCCGACAGGGGCGCACATCCGCCTCACAGCACGACCGGCACACCAGAACGACCTGCACACCAGCACGGAGGTACGGCACGACCCCCCACCCGGCGCCGAACGAGCCGTAGCGGCTCGCCCTCGGCCTGAGCCGGCGCGACGTCCACGACGCCGGCGACCGACCCATCGACGTCAACGACGTCAACGACGTCAACGACTCGATGGGCCCGCGGACCTGATCCGCCATCAACCTCTGTTTCCCACTGGGGAGTTCACCGCCGTAGCGGACCTCTGCCCTGCTCCGGGGGCGTGCGGCTCCCCGCATGAGCCTCCCCCACTCCCCAACACCCCCCACTCCCCCCACACCTTCGGGGCTTCCCGCCCCCCAGAAAGGAAGATCATGAAGGATCGGGCCAAGGTCGAGGACCTGCTCGTAGTGTCGGATCTGCAGGTGCAGACCTCGGAGACCGCGTGGAAGCACGTCCATGCCGAGTACGTCGACATCATCGACGACATCCTGGCGACGCTGGCGCCGAGCGGCCCCTACGCGTACACCGTCAGTCCCTCGGTCGAGGAGGGCAAGGAACTCCCGACCCAGCGCATCGTCACCACGTTCGAGGAAATCGCCGCGTCCTACCGCGGCATGCACCGCTACGCCGCCGTGGTGGCGATCCGCCCCGTGGCCGAGATCAACGCCTCCTGGTACACGTTCGTCAGCGGCCGGGGGCGCGGGCGCCTCAAGACGACCGGTGAGGAGAGCGAGCGGCCGGTCGTCGTCATCTTCCCGACGATGGGCTCCGAGGGCATCACCGGCGAGCTGTTCTGGGGCAGGACCCAGCAGGAGAGCATGCCGGGAGACGCAGCCGACGGGGTGCTGGCCTGCCGCTATGCCGTGGCCGAACTGCACGGGACCCTGCTCGACGCGTACCGCAAGGGCGATGTAGACGCGATCGTCGAGAAGGCGCACCCCGAGATCCAGGGGGGCGTGCGTGACTACGTGTCGCACTCCGGGACCCTGCCCGAGATGCACACCAAGGACGATCTGCGGGCCCACCTCGACGCCTTCTACGACGCGTACTCCGTCCGCTCGATCGAGGTCGTCCAGCGGCACTTCGACGACTGGTTCTTCTTCCACGAGCTGCGGTGGACGGTCGAGGCACGACAGGGCGCGAACTCCGGGCAGAGCTTCCGCTACCACACCGCCGAGTACGCCGAGGTGTCGGCCGCCGGGCTCGTCGTCGCCCACATCGGCCACGGGACGGACCAGATCAGGCTCGGCCGCCGACCGTAACACCCCTGATATCACCTGATATCTGTCGATATTTCTTGATAGCCCACCCCCTCTGACCGGGGGCGCCCTGAGCGGGGGTGCCCCCACCGCGCCGCGTCCCGTGGGGACGGGGAACGGCGCTTCCTTCGGGCCCGGCGGCCGGGACAACCCCTGCCCCACCGCCGGGTCCGAGGCAGACACAACCGGCCGAGAAGGAGCACCCACCATGAGCACCGGTCTTGAAGGGCACAGCGTCATCGTCACCGGTGCCGGGTCCGGCGCCGGCCGGGCCGCGGCCGTACGGTTCGCGCGAGAGGGCGCGTACGTGCTGGTCGCGGATGTGAGACGGGCGGGTGCCGAAGACACCGTCAAGGCCGTCGCGGACGTGGGCGGCACAGCCCTCGCGGTCGTCGGCGACCTCAGTGACCAGCAGATCGTGCACCGGGTCGTCGACACCGCCGTCGAGGCCTTCGGCGGCGTGGACGTCCTCGTGCACAGCGCCGCGATCCTGGACCGGATGTCGGTCGTCAGCGAGACCGACGACGCCGAGTGGTACCGCGTCATCGAGGTCAATCTGACGGCGCCGTTCCTGCTGACCCGCGCCGTGCTGCCGCACATGATGGCCGAGGGGCACGGCTCGATCGTCTTCACGGCGGCCGAGGCCGGGCTGCGCGGCAGCATCGCCGGGGCCGCCTGCACCGCCGCCAAGCACGGCGTCCTCGGCCTGGTCAGGTCGCTCGCCGTGACCTACGTCGGCGTCGGCGTCCGTACCAACGCCATCGCCCCCGGCGGCACCGGGCCCGACTTCTCGGTCGCCGCCCGGCCCGAGACCCACGGCGACAACGTCCTCGCTCCCCGGTTCGGTGGCATCGGCCGTATCGCCACCGCCGAGGAGCAGGCCGCCGCCATCGTGTTCCTCGCCTCCGACGCCGCCGCCCACATCAACGGCACCGTCCTGCCCGTCGACGAGGGCTGGTCCGCCGCCTGACGGCCGGACCGTCCGCCCCCTCGACTCCCGCGAAACCAGCGGTTCCAGAAAGCGAGTTCCCCATGGCCACGATGAAGTCCGAGCCGGCCGGCGAGACCAGCGAAGCGGGCGCCGATGTCGCCGGGTTGGTGGTGGCGGTGCTGGCCTTCGCCGGGATCGTCGTCTCGCTGATGCAGACCCTGGTCATCCCGATCCTCCCCTCGCTGCCCAGGCTGCTCGACGCGTCGGCGTCGAACACCGCCTGGGCGGTCACCGCCACGCTGCTCGCCGCCGCCGTCGCCACCCCGGTCGCCGGCCGGCTCGGCGACATGTACGGCAAGCGCCGCATGCTGCTGGTCAGTCTCGCCCTGCTGGTGACCGGTGCGGTCGTGTGCGCCCTCAGCGACTCCCTGGTCCCGATGATCGTCGGCCGTGCCCTTCAGGGTCTGGCCGCCGCCGTCGTCCCGCTCGGCATCAGCGTCATGCGGGACGTACTGCCGGCCGAGCGGCTCGCCGCGTCGACCGCGCTGATGAGCGCCTCGCTGGGCATCGGCAGTGCCCTCGGCCTGCCCGCCGCCGCCTTTCTCGCCGACCGGTTCGACTGGCATCTGCTCTTCTGGGCCTCCGCCACGCTCGGTACCGTCGCCGCCGTACTCGTCACGGTCGTCGTGCCCGAGTCCACGGTCCGCACCGGCGGACGCTTCGACCTGGTCGGCTCCCTCGGGCTGGCGGCCGGTCTGGTCTCCCTGCTGCTGGCCGTCTCCAAGGGCGGCGACTGGGGCTGGGCCAGTCCCGCCACGCTCGGTCTGTTCACCGCCGCGGTCCTCGTCCTGCCGACCTGGGGCTTCTACGAGCTGCGCACCGACCAGCCGCTGGTCGACCTGCGGACCACCGCCCGCCGTCAGGTGCTGTTCACCAACCTCGCCTCGGTGGCGTTCGGTTTCTCGATGTTCGCGATGTCCCTGGTGCTGCCGCAGGTGCTCCAGCTGCCCGAGGCCACCGGCTACGGCCTCGGCAGGTCCATGCTGGCCGTCGGTCTGGTCCTGGCGCCGCAGGGCCTGGTGATGATGACGATGTCCGCCGTGTCGGCACGCCTCACCAGGGCCAAGGGCCCGAAGACCACGCTGATGTGCGGCGCCGTCATCGTCGCCTGCGGCTACAGCCTGAGCCTCGTGCTGATGTCCGAGGTCTGGCACATCACGCTGATCGCCTGCACCATCGGCGCGGGCATCGGCTTCGCCTACGGGGCCATGCCCGCCCTCATCATGGACGCCGTACCCGCCTCGGAGACGGCCGCCGCCAACAGCCTCAACACGCTGATGCGGTCGCTCGGTACGTCCTTCGCCGGGGCCCTCGCCGGTGTCGTCCTCGCCCGGATGACCACCGACTTCGGCGGCTATCCGCTGCCCGCCGAGAACGGCTTCAGGGTCGTCATGGCCATCGGCGCGGGCTCGGCCGTCCTCGCCTTCGCCGTCGCTTCCTTCATTCCGGCCCGGCGCACCACCGCGCAGGAGGGGCCGACCGCCGATGGCGCGGCGAAGGCCGCGGAGGCCGCAGAGGCCGGCCGGGCGAAGGCCTGAGACATCGCGCGCACGGGCTCCCCGCGATCGCCCGGCGGAGGATCCCCACCGACCCCGACCCCGACCCCGACCTGACCCCGCCCCCGGCGCCGAAGGGAACGAGCTCGTGACCAGGACCAGGACCGTCGTCCTCAGCAGAGCCCTGCTCAAGCTCAAGACCGTCCGACCGAAGGCGCGGCTCATCGAGCCGGTACTCGTCGAGCCGGTACTCGTCGAGCCGGCCGCGACCCGGGCGGGGGCCGTCGCGGCGCACAGTGCCGAACTGCGCCGTATCGAACGGGACCTGCACGACGGCACCCAGGCCCGGCTGGTCTCGCTGTCCCTGCGGATCGGCCTCGCGCAACGTGCGTACGACCGCGATCCACAGGTCGCGCACCGGCTGCTGGAGGACGCGCAGGAGCAGGCCCAGGAGGCGCTGGCGGAACTGCGGCACATCGTGCGCGGCATCCATCCGCCGATCCTCACCGACCGGGGGCTGGTCGGCGCGGTGCGGGCACTCGCCGCGAACAGCGGACTCGACGTCACCATGTGTGCGGACGGCCTGGAGGACGGGCCAGGGGCCTGGCCGCGGGTGCCGGCCGCGGTCGAGGCTGCCGCGTACTTCGTCGTGGCCGAGACACTGGCGAACGCCGCCCGGCGCGGCGGAACCCGGCGGGCCTCGGTCCGGCTCGCGCGGGTCGGCGCCCGGTTGAGGGTCGTCGTACGGGACGAGGGGAGGGGGGTTACGGACGAGGCCGACGGTCCGTGTCTGCTGGGGGTACGCCGCAGGGTCGCCGCGCTGGCCGGGACGGTGACGGTGACCGGCCCCGTCGGGGGCCCGACCGTGATCGAGGTGGAGCTGCCGTGCGTGTGGTGAGCTGAGCCGGGGAGTCGTTCGTGCGGGCGCGGGCATGGTCAGCCGTGCAGTGAGCGGTACGCCGCGACCGCACCGGGGTGCAGGGGGATGCCGCCCGTGCCGATCAGGCTGCCGACGTCGAGGAACTGGGTGCCGACGGCGTTGTCGGGGACGAGGGCGGTGGCGCGGAGGACCAGCAGGCGGGTCAGCGCGTCGGCGACGGCGCGGGGCAGGTCGGGGCGGCACACCAGCAGGTTGGACACGCCGATGGTCGCGACTCCGCCCGCTGTCCGGTACGCGCTCTGCGGCAGGGACACCTCCTCCAGGCCCGAACCGGCCAGGCCGTCACGCCCACCGAGCCCGGGCAGCAGACCGGCCAGCGGCAGGAACCGCAGGCCGGGGCGTTCGTCGAGGCCGGAGAGGACGGGCAGGGGTACACCGCCCGCGACCAGCAGCGCATCGACCGAACCCGCCCGCATCGCGTCGGCCGCGTCGGCCAGCGGGAGGTGCCGTACGGGGACGTCTGCGCCGGGGGAAAGGCCCGCGGCGTGCAGGATCCGTTCGCCGAGCACGGCCGCGCCGGATCCGATCGCGCCGAGGGAGACGGTGTGCCCGGCCAGGTCGGACACCGCGCGCACGGGCGAGTCGGCGCGGACGACGAACTGGAGGTAGGTCTCGTACACCCGGCCGATCGCCCGCAGGGGCACCGGGCGGTGGAAGAGGGCGGTGCCCTGGGCCGCCCGCGCGGTGTCGGTGAGGACCAGGGCGAGATCCGCGCGACGGTCGCGCAGCAGCTCGATGTTGGCGACACTGCCCGCGGTGGTACGGACGCGACAGCGCAGGCGGGGGTACGCCGTTTCGAGCTCCGCCGCGAGGAGGCGGCCGAACGCCTCGTAGAACGCCGTGGGTTCACCGGTCGCGAACCGCAGAACCCCACTCGGCCCGGGACGCTGCCGTGAGACGTCCCCCGTCAGCGCGCCACCGAGCACGGCGACGGCTGCCGTGCCGAGGGCGGCGTGGAGGAGGGTACGGCGGTCGACGGGGCGAGGGCGGGGACGGGGACGGGGACGGGTCATCGCACACCGCCGTGCGGGTTCCCCAGGACGGCGGTTCTGCGGAGGCCCGAGCCGAAGCGGGTGCGGGTGCGGGTGCCGGTGCTGGTGCGGGTGCCGAGACCGGGAGCGGGAGTGGTGCCTAGACCGGGACCGGGACCGGAAGCGGTGCCGGGAGCGGGAGCGGTGCCGGGAGCGGGAGCGGTGCCGGGAGCGGGAGCGGTGCCGGGAGCGGGAGCGGTGCCGGGAGCGGGAGCGGTGCCGATGCCGGGACCGGAGGCGCACCACCCGACCGACGATCGGTGAGCGCCGGAGCCGCCGCTCACCGCGTACCCCCGTCGGTCACCGCACGCGGCACGGCCGACCTGGCCGAAGCAAGAACCGGAGCCGAAGCCGGAACAGGAACCGAAGCCAGAGCCCGTGTCAGAGCCGAAGCCGGAGCCAGAACCGAAGCCGGTGCCGGTGCCGGTGCCGAAGCCCGTGCCCGAGCCGGTGCCGGTGCCGAAGCCCGTGCCCGAGCCGGTGCCGAAGCCGGTGCCGGAGCCGAAGCCGGTGCCGGTGCCGGAACCGGAACCGGAGCCCGTGCCGGAACCGGCAACGGCCCGCCCCGTCTCCCACCGACCAGCCCCGACGCCCCCGTTCACCACTCACCCCCGTCGCAGCCACCGGCGTCGGCGCCGGCGGCACGGACACCGGCCGGCCCATCCGTCAGCGCCCGCGGCACAACCGCCCGCGCCCGCAAGCCCCGTGTCCCCGCCGCCCCCAGTTCCAGTCGGCCGCCCCGTCCCTCCAGCAACTGTTCGGCGATGGGCAGGCCCAGGCCCGTGCCCGTTGTGCCGTTGTGGTGTTGGCGGGACGAGCGCCAGAATCTTGTGGTGGCCAGGGACAGTTCCTCCGTGCCGAGGCCGGGGCCGTCGTCCGTCACCGTGAGGACTGTGACCGGGCCCTCCGTCATACAGCTCAGGGTGATCTCGGCGCCCGGCCCCGCGTACTTGATCGCGTTGTCCAGCAGGATGTCCGTGATCTGGGCGAGTTCTCGGTCCGTGCAGGCTGCCAAGGCCGGGGACGGGGTCGTCCGAAGGGTCAGGTGGGCTCCGGCGCCGTGGGCCACCGGCTCCCACAGGCCGTACTGGGTGGCCGCCACCGCCGCCGCGTCGCAGCTCGCGTCCGAGCCGTCGGTCACCGTCAGTTCGCCGGCCCGGTGTTCGGCGGTGGCGAGGGCCAGCATGTCGTCGAGGAGGGTCTCCAGGCGGTCCAGCTCGGTGGTGACCCCGGTGTATGTGCGGTCGGCGGACGCGGGGAGGTGGGTGTGCAGGGCGTCTACGCGCAGGCGTAGTGCCGCCATGGGGTTGCGCATCTGGTGGGACGTGTCGGCTACCAGCCTGCGCTGCTGTTCCAGGGCCGCCGTGACCGTACGGGCCATCCGGTTGAAGCCGGTCGCGAGCTGGCGCAGTTCGGGCGGGCCGCCGGTCCGGGTCTGTTCCGGGGGGAGGCCCGCCGCGAGCTGCCCGACCGCCCGGTCGAGGCGGCGCAGTGGACTGACCACCCATCCTGTCGCCGCCCGGGCCAGGACCGTACAGGCGACGGCGACCAGGGCCGTACCGGCGAGGACGAGTGCCCAGCGGCGGGTGATGTCGTCCGCCGCGGTGCCCACCGAGGCCCGCAGGACGACCGCCCCGGAGACCTGCGTGCCCGTGCCGGCCGGCTCGGCGAACATCCGGGACCCCCGTGACCAGGGGCGCAGCGCGCCCCCGGGATGCTCGGCCTGGTTGCGCAGCGCCGCGTCGAGCAGCCGGGCCACGGCGGGATCGGCGGCCCGCATACCGCCGGTCTGGACGACCGGGCTGCGGTGGGTGTCGATCACGACGAGGGGTTCGCCGTACAGCTGGGTGTAGCGGCGCGCCTCTGCGGCGACGGCCGACGTGTCGCCGGTCGCCGCGGCCTGGTCCATGAGGGAAGCGAAGCGGTCGAGGTCGGCGCTGCGGGCGAGGACCAGCTGCTGGGTGCGGTCGGACGCGGTGAACAGCAGCAGCGGTACGGCGAACGCGGCCACCGCGATCACGACGAAGAGTAGTAGCGCGGCCTGGACTCGGGTGCGCACGCCTCGGCCCTCAGTTCCCGTCGTCCCCGAAGCGGTAGCCGAAGCCCCGGATCGTGGTGAGCAGGTCGGGGCGGCGGAGTTTCGCGCGGACCTGGGTGAGGTGGACGTCCAGGGAGCGGGACACGGTGTGGGAGGCGTCGCCCCACACCTCGTCGAGGAGCTGCTCGCGGCTGACCGCGGTGCCCGCGCGTCCGGCCAGTACGGCGAGGATGGCGAACTCCTTGGCGGTCAGCTCGACCTCGGCCTCGCCGACCCGGACCCGGCGTGCGTCGAGGTCCACCTCGACATCGCCGGCGCGGACGGTCCGTACGGCGGAGGCGCCCTTGGCCGGGCGCCGCCGGGTGACGGCGTCGATGCGGGCGAGCAGCTCGGCGAGACGGACCGGCTTGACGAGGTAGTCGTCGGCGCCGAGCCGCAGCCCTCGTACGACCGAGCGTTCGTCGCCGCGCGCGGTGAGGACCACGACCGGCATGTCGCTCACGGCCCGCAGGGTGCGCAGCACGTCGAGACCGTCGGTGTCGGGCAGGCCCAGGTCGAGAAGGAGCAGGTCGGAGCTGCGGTGGTAGGTCAGTACGTCCCTGCCGTAGCGGACGCGTCTGGTGACGTGACCGTGGTCGTACAGGACCTCGACGAGCGCCGCGGCCACGCCGTCGTCGTCCTCGGCCAGCAGTATCTGCACCCCGTCCACCTCCTCCTCGGCCACGGTTCGCAGCCGAATGTAGACCACACCGGCCACACGCCCGCCGGAGTGTTAAGGGGAGGTTAGTTCTGCGTTCGGTCCTCTCCCCCGCGGGTGCGGGGCGGGGTCAGGCTGCACGGCACCCAGCACAGCCTGAGAAGGACGCCGTAATGATCATTGACTGTCACGGTCACTGCACGACCGCCCCGCCGGCCCTGGAGGCGTGGCGGTGAACCGACACACAGGTGAATCACGGATCTCCCCCAAGAGCCCCAACTGGCTTGACTGGTACGGGAATCCGTCCAAGCCGACCCTCCAGCTCCCGCCCGGGACCGTCGACGCGCACTGTCATGTCTTCGGCCCGCAGGCCGAGTTCCCCTTCGCGCCGGAGCGGAAGTACACGCCCTGCGACGGCGGGAAGGACGAACTGTTCGCGCTGCGCGACCACTTGGGCGTCGCCCGGAACGTCATCGTGCAGGCCACCTGCCACGGCGCGGACAACAGCGCCATGGTCGACGCCGTCCGGGCGGCCGACGGCAGAGCACGCGGCATCGCGACCGTCCGCCCGGACATCGGCGAGGGCGAGCTGCGCGAACTCGACGCGGCGGGCGTACGCGGGGTGCGGTTCAACTTCGTACGGCGGCTGGTCGACGCCTCGCCCGAGGACGACCTGCGCACGATCGCGAGGAAGGTCGCCCCGCTGGGCTGGCACGTCGTCCTGTACTTCGAGAGCGTCGATCTGCCCGAACTGGAGGGATTCTTCGGGGAGTTGCCCGTGCCCCTGGTCGTGGACCACATGGGTCGGCCGGACGTTGCCCAGCCGGTGGACGGGCCGCAGTTCAGCCGGTTCCTGCGCTTCGTCGACGCCAACGACGTCTGGGTGAAGGTGAGTTGCCCCGAGCGCCTCAGCGTGACCGGCCCCCCGGCCCTGGACGGCGAACGGCACGCCTACACCGACGTCGTCCCCTTCGCCCGCCGCGTCGTCGAGGAGTTCCCCGACCGGGTCCTGTGGGGCACCGACTGGCCCCACCCCAACCTGACCACCCACATGCCGGACGACGGCCTCCTCGTCGACCACCTGCCGCACATCGCGGTCACCGAAGAGCAGCGGCACAAGCTCCTGGTCGCCAACCCGATGGGCCTGTACTGGCCCGGCGAGGACTTCTGACATGACAACCTCTGACACAACACCTTCTGGCACGGCTCACGCGAACGCGCTGAACCGGCTGGACCGGCTGCCGGTCTCCCGGTTCCACAAGGTCACCCTGCTCGCCGTCGCGTTCGCCTATTTCTTCGAGTTCGCGGACATCAACAGCTTCGCCACCACCGCCCCGAAACTGATCAAGCTGTGGGGCATCACGGTCGACCAGATCGCCTACGTCACCTCGCTCTCGTTCGTCGGCATGTTCGTCGGGGCGATCGTCGCCGGGTCCCTCTCCGACCGCTGGGGCCGCAAGCGGGCCCTGCTCTGGACGACGCTGTTCTTCGGCGTCTTCTCGTTCGCGGCGGCCTTCTCCTGGGACCTCGTGTCCCTCGGTGTGTTCCGCGTCCTGACCTCGGCGGGGCTGTCGGCGATGACCGTCGTGGGCGTCGTCTACATCAACGAGATGTATCCGTCGGCGATCCGCGGCAAGTTCCAGGCGTACGCCATCGTCATCGGCATCTGCGGCACCCCCGTCACCAACCTCATCGCCAGCGCGGTCGTCCCGCTCAACGACTGGTCGTGGCGGCTGGTCTACATCTGGGGATCGCTGGGCATCCTGCTCGTGCTGCTCACCCGGCACCTCAAGGAGTCACCGCGCTGGCTGGAGAGCAGGGGCGAGCACGCCAAGGCGGACGCGGTCCTGAGGGAGATCGAGGCGAGCGTCGCCGCGGAACACGGCCCCCTTCCCGAGCCCGCGCCCCCGGTCCCCGAAACCCCGTCGGCGAAGGCGCCGCTCCGCCTGCTCCTCCAGAAGAAGTACCTGTACCCGACCCTGCTCCTCACCGTGCTGTGGATGACGCAGACCATCGGCTTCTTCGGCTACTCCAGCTGGGCACCCACCCTGCTGGCCAAAGAGGGCTTCAGCGTCGAGAAGTCCGTCTTCTACGTGGCCCTGACCACGGTCGGCGCGCCGCTCGGCTGCTATCTGGCGTCCCTGGTCACCGACCGGTTCGAACGCAAGTGGTGCCTGGTCGCGTTCGGCACGGTCATCGCGGGCTGCGGCCTGCTGTACGGGCTCACCTTCGACCCGGCCCTCATCATCGTGTTCGGCTTCCTGGTGAACCTCTTCGAACGCGGCTACACGGCCCTCGCCTACGCCTACTCCCCCGAACTGTTCGACACCCGCAGCCGCTCCCTGGGCACGAGCGTCTCGTACGGCCTGGGCCGGCTGTCGAACGCCGCCGGCCCCCTGATCGTCGCGGCGCTCTACAACGGCCACGGCTACCAGAGCGTCTTCTACTTCATCGCCGGCACGTGGCTGGTCGGCGCGATCGTCCTGGCCGTCTTCGGCACCCGGACCCGCTCGACCCGCCTCGCCGAGGCGGAACCGCAACGTGAGGGGGTCCCCGTCTGAGGCGGGAGGAGCCCTCGGGTCGGCGTGGTGCGGTCGGGCCGGGCCGGGCAGCTGTCCTGGAGTCGCAGCGATCCTCCCGATGGTCGGCGTCGTTGGGATTCCGTGGGCTCAGGGCGGAGTGGGGAACTGGTCGGGACGCTTCCGCCGGACTCGGCGGAGGTGAGGCCGGTCCTGCGGATCGGATGGCGGGTCCGGCTCGCCGGAGCCTGCGCGCCTCTTGCCCATCGCCGCTTCCGGCTGCACTTCGCCGCCCGGCTGCTGTCGTGGACGGGCTCGGCCGTCGCTCCTCTCGCCCTCGCGTTCGCGGCACTGCAGATCGGCGGCGGCCCGCGTGCCCTGGGCCTGGTGCTCGCCGCCGGTGTCGTCCCGCAGATCGCGGCCCTGCCGGTCGGCGGTGTCGTCGCCGACCGGCTGGACCGGGCCCGGGTCATGGTGTGGTCGAACCTGGTGTGCGCGTTCGCCGAGGTGGCGGCCGTCGTCCTGTTGGTGTCCGGCGCGGCCCGGGTGTGGCAGCTGGCGGTGATGGCCGGGGTGTGCGGGGCGGCGGGAGCGTTCTTCGCCCCGGCGGCGGACGGTGCCGTCGCCGAGGTCGTACCCGCGGGACAGTGGCACACCGCCAACGCGCTGCTGAAGTTCGGACAGAACACCGGGAAGGCGGCGAGCCCCGCGCTGGGCGGTGTCCTGATCGCCGCGGCCGGTCCGGCCTGGGCGATCGGCTGGGACGCGGTCACCTTCGCCGCGTCGGCGTTCCTGTTCACCCGGGCCGGCCCACTGCCCCGGACGACGCGGCCCCGCACACGCTTCACCGCCGATCTCCGCGAGGGCTGGCGCGAGGTGACGGGCCGGCGCTGGCTGGCGGTGATGGTGTGCCAGGCCGCGCTGATCGGGCCCGCGTGGCTGGCCGGCTACCAACTGCTGGGCCCGCTGTACGGGGAGCGGGTGCTGGGCGGCGCCGGGCCGTGGGGTGTCGTGGTGTCCGCGTTCACCGCCGGGCTGATCGCCGGGGCCGCGCTCGCCCTGGCGTGGCGGCCGTCCGGGGCCGGGGTCACCGTGTGCGCCGGAACGGGCGCCCTGGCCCTGCCCCTCGCGGCGATAGCGGCGCGCATACCCCTGCCCGTGCTGGTGACCGCCATGCTGGTGGCCGGAGCGGGGCTGGAGGTCGCCATGGTCGCGTGGGCCTCGCTCCTCCAGGAACGCATCCCCGGCGACCGGCTCGGCCGGACCCTGTCGTACTCGGCACTCGGCCAGACCCTGCCCGTTCCCGTCGCCTATCTGCTCGCCGGCCCGGCCGCCGAACTCCTCGGCCTGCGTACGACGCTCGCGGCCGCCGCCGCGCTGATCACGACCGCCGCCGTACTCCCCCTTGCGCTCCCGCAGGTACGCGCACTGACCCTCGCACCGGCCGAGAAGACCGAGCCGACGGCCCCGCTCCGCGCCGCCGTGTAACGGGCGTCCCGGAGCGGGGAAGCGGCGGCAGGAAGCGGCGGCAGGACGCGCCGAACGGACCGGCCGCTGGTCACACCCGTACCCAGCGGCCGGTCAGGCCAGGTCAGAGGCTATTGAGCCGGCATCTCGCCTGCCCCGTCCACGACCCCGACATCCAGCAGTGCCTCGTCCGTCGAGCCCAGGAAGTCGAGGGAGTTCCTGTCGAAGACCCAGACCGTGTGGCCGTCGCGCTCCTCGAACGTCAGGCCGACGCCGGAGCGGCCGGTGTAGTCCTTGGCGTCGTCGACGACCGAGACGCCCGGGATCTTCGCGGCCGCGCGGTAGAGCGCGGCGTCCAGTTCGGGCAGGAGCGTGGCGTCGGGCAGCAGGTCGCCGATCGTCTCCAGGGCCGCGCTCTCCCTGGTCTGGCCCTCCCCCTTCGTGCCGGCGTAGATCTTCTTCAGGAGCGCATCGGGGTCGGTGGGCAGCGCCTGAAGCTCACGGAACGTGGTGACGTTCGGGTCGGGGCTCAGCCTCGTGTCGTGCGTACCCTTGGAGTACGAGGAGAACGGGTCCCGGGGCCGGGACGGCGGACCCTCCAGCACCGTGACCCGGCGCAGTCCCTCGCGCTCGCCGTCGACGGCGGTCCAACTCGCCTCGCGCAGGACCCGGATGTCCTTCTCCGCGAACTTCATGGCGCCCTGGGTGCGGACATAGACGTACTGGTCGTCCCTGACGGGCACGGACTCCTTCGCGGCGGCGACCTCGGCTATGCGGTTGAGGAGGTCGACCGCGTCCGCGTCGGTCGTGGCCTTCTCCGACCCGACGGCGCCCGCGAGTACCGCGGCGGCGATCGCTGCCGCCGTGGCGAGGGGTACGGCGATGGCGGCGAACCGGCGGCGGGGGGTGCGCGCTCGTCGGGCGGGTGTCGTCGCGACGTACGAAAGTTCCGAGAATTCCGGGAGCTCCGGGAGTTCCGGGGCGGTCGGCTCGGTGAGTTCTCTCATCAGATGGTCCTTCAGCAGGTCGTGGCGGTCGTTCGTCAGGACCGGCTCGCCCGGGCTCGGCAGCAGCCTGGCCAGTTCCTCGTGCTCTTCGGGGTTCATCGGTGCTTCTCCTGAGTCGTCGACCGGGCCGTTCGGCGACGGCCACCCGGTACCTGTCCGGTGCGCGGGTCGAGTCCCGGCCTTTTCCGCTGGGGCTGAGACTGAGGCTGAGGCGGAACATCCGCGGACGTGCGCCGGGCCAACTCCGCCTCCGACAACGTCCGTAGCCGCTGCCTCGCGCGGGCGAGCCGTGACCGTACGGTGCTCGCCGGCACGCCGAGGGCCTCGCCCGCGGCCGCGTAGCTCAGTCCCGACCACACGCACAGGGCGAACACCTCACGCTCGGCTCTGCGCAGTCGGCCGAGCGCGGTCTGCGCGGCGGCGAGCCGCTCGGCCCGTTCCATACGGCCGACGACGTCGTCGGCGAAGTCGGGCAGGGTGTCGCGGTCCGCCGGGCGGTCGGGGAGCCGGGCGAGCGCGGCGCTGTGCCGGCGGGCGGCGCGGCGCGTGTTGCGCAGGACGTTGGTGGCGATGCCGTACAGCCAGGGGCGCAGCCCGTCGCCTTCGGGCACGTCGGCGCCCTCGTCCGGGGGCGCGGCCTCGGGTCTCAGCTTCTCCCTGAGCCGCCAGGCCTCCAGGAAGGTCAGGGACACCACGTCCTCGGCGGTGCCCCGGTCCGCCGACAGGCGGGCGGCATGACCGTAGACGGCCCGGGCATGCGCGCCGAACAGTTCGGCGAAGGCTTCCGGATCGCCGGCGCGTATCCGGTCACGCAGGGAAAGTTCCACAACCAGCCCTGTCCGCTCGGCACTCGCCGTCTCTGTGGCGACGATCACAAGGGGGGGGTCGGCCACGGTCAACATCGGTGCACGCCCGGCCTCCTCGCCCCCGCCGCCCCTACCCGTTCCCATCCCTGGGGGCTGCCGCCCCCAGACCCCCGCTGTCGGCCTGAACGGCCTCGTCCTCAAACGCCGGACGGGCTGAAATGCCTGGGCTCGCGCTGAAAGATCAAGCCCCGGCCGGCACCACATCCAGCCCGTCCGGCGTTTGAGGACAAAGGGGGGTCTGGGGGCGGCAGCCCCCAGGGATGGGAACGGGTAGGGGCGGCGGGGGCGAGGAAAACCGCCGCAACCCCCTGCGCCCCCCTACCTCAAGCCCTCCCCCGCGGCCTCACCAACCCGCACTCGTACGCCAGGATCGTCGCCTGTACCCGGTCCCTCAGCCCCAGTTTGGTCAGCAGGGCGTTCACGTGGGTCTTCACCGTGCCCGTGGTCACTCCGAGCGCGGAGGCGATCTCCGCGTTCGTCAGGCCCGACGCGATGTGCAGCAGGACCTCGTTCTCGCGGGGTGTGAGGGAGGACAACTCGCCCGTCACCGACGGCGGTTGCGGGGCGCCCTGGGCGAAGGTGTCGATGAGGCGGCGGGTCACGGTCGGGGCCAGGATGCCCTCGCCGGTGGCGACCACGCGGATCGCGGCCAGCAGGTCCTCGGGAAGGGCGTCCTTGAGGAGGAATCCGGAGGCCCCGGCGCGCAACGCCTCGTACACATAGGCGTCCAGGTCGAAGGTGGTCAGGACCAGGACGCGGGGGCAGGGCTCCCGCGCGGTGATGAGGCGGGTCGCGGTGAGGCCGTCCATGCCGGGCATGCGGATGTCCATCAGGACCAGGTCGGGTGCCGTGGTCGCGGCGAGTTCCACCGCCGACGCCCCGTCGCCGGCCTCGGCGACCACTGTCAGGTCGGGTTCGGCGTCCACGATGGCGGCGAATCCTGCGCGGACCACCGCCTGGTCGTCGACGACCATCACGCGGGTGGTGATGACGGGAACACCTCCTGGACGGGCTCCCGCGGACTCGGGCGCGTCGACAGCAACACCGTTACCGTACCTGTCTGTTCGAAACCTGCCTGTTCGAAGGTGACGCTTCCTGTTCCCGTCCCCATCCGCGCCTTCAGGCGTTCGGCCACGGGGCCGGTCGCGGCCGGTGGTACGCCCGACACCGTGACGCGCAGGGTGTCCCGCCGTCGGCGCAGCGTGACCCGTGCCGGGCCCCGGCCGCCCGCGTCGAGCGCCGCCTCGACGATCCGGTACGCCGACCGGGTCACGGAGGGCGGCAGGTTCCGCGCAGCCCCCGGCAGGCCCCGCAGCGTCACGTCCCGGCCGGCCGCGCGCATCGACCGGCACAGCGTGTCGAGGTCCGCCGCCGTGGGCGCCGGTGCGAGCACCGGCCCGGGATCCTCCTCCGGTTTCCCCAGGCTGTGGAGAAGTTCGCGCATGGCGGCCAGGGCCGAGCGGGCACCGGCGGCCACCTCCTCCAGGTGTCCCTGCCGGGCCTGTTCGACCAGTGCCGTCGTGGGGTGCAGGACGGCGTCGTGCAACTTCGCCGCCAGGCGGTGCCGTTCGGCGTCCGCGGCCCGTTCGGCGTGCCACAGGGTGCCGGCCAGCGCGTGGTCGTCCCAGGCGAGGATGCGCAGGCGGCGGCGCCGTACGGCGAGTCCGGCGCCCCACAGGGCGGCGAACACGGCGGCGAGCAGCACGGTCAGCGGGATGAACATCACCAGGGCGACGGGCCATATCGAGGTCTCGTCCATCAGCCTGCCGTCCGCGCCCGCCGTCGCGACCAGGGTCCCGGCGAGCGAGACCGCCGCCGCGCACCACGCGGGCCAGGTACGGGCGGCTCCCCGGCCGTAGACCGCGACGGCGTACACCGCGAGCAGTTCCGCGAGCGCTCCGCCGGCGAAGAACTCCGACACCCGTGACGGCAGTCCGGCCCCGGCGACCGCCACCGGCCACAGCCACGATGTGGCCAGCACACCGAGGAACGCCGGCCACGGAGCGCGTCGCCGCCACAACAGCGGCACCGCGTGCGCGGTCAGCAGCGCGGCCACGAGGAGCAGGTCCGGGAGGGTGGCGCGCAGGCTCGTGGCCGTCCACTCCTCCACCGTGACCAGGGCGAACACCAGGGGGAGGAGCGTCGCCGTCAGCACCAGTGCGGGGTCGGCCAGTCGCTGTTCCCGCAGCACGTCGCGCCCGCCCGCGCCCTCGGGTGCGCCCCACGGTCCCGTGACGTCGGGCAGTGTGGCCCGCACCCGCCAGCCACCGCCGGGGGCGGGGCCGGCCGTCAGTTCCCCGCCCACGGCCGCCGCCCGCTCCCTCATCCCCGCGACGCCACGTCCCGAACCGAGGCCGCCGACGCCGTCCGGTACCGCGCCGCGCGGGGGCGCGTTGTCGACGGTGAGTTCCAGTACGCCCTCCCCGCGTACGACGCTCACGTGCGCCGCCGAACCCGGGGCGTACCGCAGGGCGTTCGTCAGGGCCTCGCGGACGATCCCGTGGACCGCCTCGGCCGCCGGACCGGCCAGGTCGGCGGGGAGCACGGCGTCGATCGGGCGGCCCAACCGGCCGAATCCGGCGATGAGTTCCTCGATACGGGCGGTCATCGGGCGGGGGTCGGGGCGGTCCGCGTCGCGCAGCAGGCCCACGAGCCGGCGCAGTGCCGTCAGGGTCTCGGTGCCGGTGCGTTCGGCAAAGGCCAGCGCCTCGGCCGTCAACTCGGGCCTGCTGTCGCCGAGTCGGCGTGCGGCGTCGGCCGTGATGACGACGGAGGTGAGGTGATGGGCGCTCACGTCGTGCAACTCGCGGGCCAGACGCTGCCGTTCGGTGTCGCCCGCCCGCCGCCGGGTCTCCTCCGCGCCGGCCAGCCGGCCGGCCGCGAGCGACCGCCCCTTGAGCCACTGCCGCCGCGCCTCACCGAGGCCCGCACAGACGGCGTACACGAGCGCGCCGAGCGCCCACTCCGCGGCGAGCGCGGGCCGGAACCCGAGGTGGACGAAGGAGAAGAGCCACTCGAAGCCCACGACCGCGGCGAGCGCGCGTACGGTCACGGGTACCGGGCAGCGGACCGCGACCGAGTACAGCGCGATCGGCGCACCCAGCCCGAAGTAGCCGTCCTGCCAGGCCAGTTGGCCCACGAAGAGGGCGCCGAGGGACCAGGCCAGGGCCCGGACGGGCGTCTGCCGGCGTCGGCCCAGCGCGGCCGTCTCGGCGACCACCGCGCCCAGTACGGCGACAAGTGCCGCCGCCCCGGGCACCTCCGCGCCGGCCAGGCCGGCTCCGGGCCACAGCCAGGCGATCTGTGCGGTCCCGAGCAGCGCGGGGAGCAGCCAGTTGCGTATCGTCGTCTCCATCTCGGCACGAGCGTAGGGCCCTGGTGCTACGGCCGACACGGGACCCAGGTGCCAGGTCCTGTGCGCGGACCCGGCCCAGGACCCTCTCTCCGCCCACCTCTACCCTCCGACAGAGGCACCGTTCGTGCCGACGGTGGATGTGGGGGCACGCACCCACGGAGAGGCTGTCCCTATGACGAACCCCCTCCCCGAACTCCTCCCCTACCACCGCATGGCACGCGCCTCGGTACGTCATCGATGGTGGCGGCCCCTGCTGGGCACCGGGTTCGTGGTCGTGGCGTGTGTGGTCGTGGCCGGGCTCCTCTACGGAGTCGTCGACGCCCTGGGTGCGGCCAAGAGGTATCCCGAAGGCCCGGACGGGACCGTCGAGTTTGGCCCCGTGACAGGCACCGCCCTCGACCTGCTGGCGATCGCCTCCGCCCTGCCCGTCGTGCTGCTCGCGGTGCGCTGGATCGGCCGCCGCCCGGCGGGCACGGTCTCGTCCGTGACGGGCGGACTGCGGTGGCGCTGGCTGGGGCTGTGCGTACTGGCGGCCCTCCCGATCCTCGCCGTGACCACCGGGGCCATGTTCCTGCTGCCCATGGACGACGCCGAGCCGACGCGGTGGGCGGGCTGGGAGGTCTTCGGACCGGCCCTCGCCATGCTGGTCGTCCTGGTGCCGCTACAGGCCGCCGCCGAGGAGTACGTCTTCCGGGGCTGGCTCACCCAGGCGGTCGGCGGCTTCCTGCGCTCCCCCTGGTGGGCGCTCGTGCCCCAGGCCGTCCTGTTCGCCGCCGCCCACGGCTGGGGCACCCCGTGGGGCTTCGCCGACCTGACCGTGTTCGCGATCGTCGCGGGCTGGCTCACCGTACGTACGGGCGGGCTGGAGGCGGCGATCGGGCTGCACGCCGTGAACAACCTCCTGGCCTTCGGCGTCTCGGCCGCGATCGTCGACGGCCTCAAGACCGACGACACCGCCGCGGACGCGCCCTGGCAGCTCGTGGCCGTCGACCTGACCGGCATCGCCCTGTACACGGCGGCCGTCCTGTGGCTGGCGCGCCGCCGTACGCCGACCCGAACCGTCCCCGCACCGGTACCGGTCCCGCCGCCGCTGCCGCTGCCCTTCTCCGCCGCGTACCCCCAGTTCCCGGCCTCGTACCCCCAGTTCCCGGCCGCGCATCCCCCGTTCCCCGCCGGTCACGTCCCCCTCCCCTATGTCCCGGGCCCGGTTCCCCACGGCAGCCGCACGGACGCGCCGGATCTGCCGCCGGGGGCAACTCCCGCCGCTCCCCCGCCCGGTGACGACGCCGCCCGGACCCCGCGCTGACGGCGCGAAGCCCGTTCCCCGTCCTCCGTTGTCCGGAAACCACCCCGGGATTGTCCTTGATCGGTAACGGACGCATCCTCCGGGCTCCGTTCCTCGTCCTGCCAGTTGGTCGCGGAGTGACCAAGGAATTCGGCGCGGGACTGCGGGAAGCGGGGCGGACATGGCACGGCACAGCGGCGGGCGTGGCTGGTACGGCAAGGTGCTCGGCGCGGCGCTCGGGGTGACGCTGCTCGCCACCGGTGCCTCGATGTGGACCGCGCAGGCCGGAGCCGTCGGCGGCGCGTCGCCGAAGGTGACCTCGGCCAAGCCGGCCACCGCCGTCAAGCCGGTCGCGGTGACCATCGCGCACGCCTCGGACGCGGGTGCGCGCGGCGTCAACATCACCATCGACGACGGCCCCGACCCCGAGTGGACGCCCCAAGTCCTCGACGTACTGCGGGAGTACGGGGTGAAGGCCACGTTCTGCATGGTGGGGACGCAGGCGCAGGCGCACCCGGACCTCGTGAAGCAGGTCGTCGCGGCCGGGCACCGCCTGTGCGACCACTCGGTGTCGCACGACACCACGATGGACAAGAAGTCCGAGGCCTACCAGTCGCAGCAGATCCTCGACGCCGAACGCATGATCACCGAGGCCTCCGGGGGCGTACGGCCGATGTACTACCGGGCGCCCGGCGGGGCCTTCACCCCGTACAGCCGCAAGCTGGCCGCCTCCCACGGTATGCGCCCGCTGGGCTGGAACGTGGACACCAAGGACTTCGAACTGCCGGGCACGGACGCCATCGTCGCGACCGTCGAGCGGGAGCTGCCCAACGGGCCGACGCTCCTCTTCCACGACGCGGGAGGCGACCGCTCCGAGACCGTCGAGGCCCTGCGCCGGATCCTCCCCCAGCTCAAGCAGGAGGGCTACGCCTTCGGCTTCCCGGTGCGCTGAACCCCCGGCTCACCGCCACCTGGTGTCGTCGCTGATGGGGGACAGCGAGGACCGCATCTGGATCTTCGCGGGCGAGAACCCGTACTTGTTGAAGACGGTCCAGTCCTCGATCCAGCGGTAGCCGTACCAGGCGTCCCAGATGTAGGCCCGCAGGCTGCTGCTCGTCCTGGCCATGAACGCGTCGGCCAGTTCGAGGGCCTCGTCCCATCCGCAGTCCGCGAAGACGCTGCCGCCGAGAGTGACGACCCCGCGATAGTCGTCCCAGAGGTTCAAGTAGACGGTCTCGTCGGGGATGTAGTACAGGCGGCTGCCCGGGCCGACCAGGAACACCCGGTCGTGGGTGGCCATCTTGAACCGCTGCCCCGGCTGAGGGCAGTTGACGGCCGTGGACGTCGAGGGCACGGGGGTGTCCGGCGACGGTGTCGCCGACCGGCCGTGCACCGCCCGCACCAGGGCCGGCCCGGTGGCCGCGGGAGAGGTGGACGGGGCGGAAGGGGCGGGAGAGGCCGCCCGGTCGCAGTTCGGCCAGTCCCCGAAGTTCCGCGCGCGGCTCCACAGCGTGTGGGCCGCCTGGATGTTCCACTCCGGGTCCAGCGCGTCGCGAGGTGTGCCGCCGAGTCCGCGCAGCGTGGCGTCGGAGATCTGGAAAACGCCCCAGTTCCGAGTGGCGTCGGTGTTCGACAGGACGTGCAGCGGATCGAGGAACGACTGGCAGTCCGCGATGGCGACCGCCCGGTCCGGCGCTTCCTGGAACACCTCGCGGATCCGTCGGCGCACCTTCTCGGCCGGCCAGGTGTCCATGCTGGTCTTCCCGGCGTAGAGCGCCTTCTTCGTCTCGTCGCCGACCACCCCGGTGGCACCGACACGGGACAACACCTGGAAGGCGGTCACCCGGCGCAGGGTCTGCGGCCCGAACTCGCCGTCGACGTCCAGCTCGGCCCCGGCCCGGGCGAGCAGCCGCTGCACCTCCCGTACGCAGACACCGCGCTGCCCCATGGCCACCGGCCCGGCGCACGCCGCCGAGAACAGCGGCCGCCCGTCGTCGGAGGAACCGCTGCCGGACCCGGCCGTGAGCCCCCATGCCGTCGCCCCCAGCGCCAGGGCCAGCACGATCACGACGAGAGCGGACGATCTCCTGCGGTGCCAGGGCGGGCGTGGGGCTGCGGGTACGACGGTCGGGGCTGCGGCTGGGGTTGAGGCTGCGGCGGGTACGGCGGCCGAGGCCGGGGCGGGTGCGGCGGCCGGGTCCGACTCCGCGGCTGGGTCCAGGGCCGGGGACAGGGCCGGGGCTGGGGCCGATCCATGGGGCCCGTCCTGGGCGACGTCTTGATCGACGCCCCGGTCCACGCCCCGGTCGGCAGCCCGACCGGCACCCCGGTCGGCACGACGACCGGCACCCCGATCGGCACGACGGCCGTCGGTCTGGCCGTCGCGTCCCCGATCCGGGTCCGTGCCGCGACCCGGATCCCGCGCCGCGTCCGCCAGGGCCCAGAGCCGGTGTAATCGGCGCAGTTCCTCCGGTGACGCCCCGCAGGCCGTGGCGAAGCGGTGCGCCGACCCGTAGTCCAGCGGGACGTACGAGCCGGAGCAGTACCGGTGCAGGCTGGATCCGCTGATCCCGGTCTTCCCGGCCAGCGCCTCGTAACTCAGACCCGCCCGTTCCTTGAGCGCCCGCAGACAGGCCGCGAACTCGTCGAACTCCACGGGCTGCGATCCCATTTCGTCTTGCCCCCTTGGCCCCAACCGTCATGCCGTGCCACTGCCCCGTCCCACCGGCGTCCCAGCAGGCCCCCGAAGTACAAGGCCACCACGTGTCTCGGCGTCCCAGCATCCCACCGGACGCCGATTCGTTGCCAGGCGCCGGACCGTCCTGCCAGCGTCGGCACGGCTCGGGCACGGCACCGGCTCTCCGGTCCCGCCGACACGGGGGTATCGGCCGGCCACGAGGACCGGACCGCGCCCGGGCCACCGCGCACAGTCGACCACAAGGGGAACCATGCACATCCGTTCACGTACTGCCGGAATCCTGGCGACCGTCGTACTCGCGGCGGGCGGTCTGACCGCCGCCACCGCCACCACGGCCGGCGCCGCGGCCCAGTCCTGTTACGGCAGCGCCAAGAGCTACTCCACGGACGTCTACCACAGTTGGCCCGCGTACCCGGCCTACGCCTACACCACGTCCAACTGCGCCGACATCAACGTGAAGCCGAACAGCGGCACCTACGTGCAGACCTGCTTCGACCCCACGAGCGGCGACGAGTACTGCAACGCGAAGCGCTGGATCGCCGCCGGGACGTGGGGACTCGCGGCCACCGACGTCAACAACGGCACCAAGTTCTACCTGCAGTTCGACCGGGCGAGCAGCGGGACCACCGCCTACTGAGGGCCGAACCACGGGAAATGCGGGCAGCCGGGGTCCGATCGGGGGAACTCCGGCTGCTCGTCCGTGTATCGAGCCACCCGTGTCTTGAATCGTCCGTGTCTTGAGTCGTCCCCTGACAGCCACACCTCTGTCAACTACCCTGCCCCCAGGAGGAGTTGCGCGTCTCACCAGGGAGCACGAGATGTCGGGGGTATCCGCGGGGCCGGGGGTCCGACAACGTTCTTCGACGCTGGTCACGGCTGCCCTGGCAAGACTGCGGCCGACCGGCAACCGCGTCACCGGCTACCTGGCGATCGGCGCGGTCGGCGCGCTCATCGCCACCTCGCTCGCCGTCGGAGCCGGTACGGCCGACACCCGGCCCGCCCTCGCCGACATCGGCGCCTGGCTGGCCGCCGGCGAGAGGGGCGAGGTCGCCCACGCCCACGGGCTGACCGGCGCGGTGGACGGCAAGGCCGTTCTGCCGGCCGGGATGGCGGGCCACCCGGTCTCGGTCGCGCGGAACGGCGACACGACCCTCGTACTGGACGAGCGGACCGGCCTGGTCGTACGGATCGACGCCGCCCAGCTGACCGCCGAACAGTCGGCGGACTACGGCACGGCCGGGCTGCAACTGGTCTCCGGCGGCGCGTACGCGTATGTCCTCGACCCCTCGAAGGGCACCGTCCAGCGGATCGACCCGGCGCTGACGACACCCGACGGCCCGCCCGTGGCACTGGGCGGGAGGCCGGGAGCCGCCGTGGTGGACGGGCAGGGCACGCTGTGGGTGCCGCTGCCGGACCAGGGCACGGTGGTGCCGTTCGTCAAGGGCAGGAAGAGCGCGGCGGTCACGGTCGCCGACGCGGGCCACGATCTGGCGCTGACCGTGGCCGACGGCCGCCCCGTGGTGACCGACAGGACCGCCGCCGCGATGAAGGTGCTGACGGTCAGGGGGGTACAGGGCACCTTCGAACTCGGCGACGCGACCGCTGACCTCCAGGTACCGGCGGGCACCGACGGTTCCGTGGTGCCGGTGCTGGACACCGGCAGCGGGGACCTGGTGGTCGTCGACGTCCGCAGCAGGCACACCCTGCGCGCCCGCGTGCCCGTACAGGGCCAGGAACTCGGGGCACCCCAGCTCCTCGGCAAGCGGGTCTACGTACCGGACGAGTCCACCGGCAGGCTGCTGGTGTACGACACCTCCCTCTCCGCGCCCGCCGCACCGGTACGGATCACCGACGGGCCGGGTGAGCTCGAACTCTTCGTCCACGACGGCCTGTTGTGGGTGAACGACCAGAACGGTCCCGCCGCCGCGGTGATCGACGCGGACGGCGAGGTCAGGCACATCGGCAAGTACGAGACGGATGTGCCGTCGGCGCGCAAGCCCGGGGAGAGGCCGGTCGAGGACAGCGTCCCGACGGCCGTCCCCGCCGCACAGCTTCCGCCCGGGGTGCCCGGTGCGCCCGCTCCGGGTGTGACGGTGACGGCCCCGGGCGCGACCGTCACGCCGTCGAACGGCACGTCCGGACCGACAGCACCGAGTGAGCCCGGTCCGACGGAGACAGGGCCCGCGCCGTCGTCCCCGCCGGTCCAGGAGCCCGGGGCTCCGGGGGCGCCGCAGTCGGAGTCGCTGTCGGGCGCCATCCGGATCACCTTCGCCGAGGCGCTGGGCGCGACCCCGCAGCGCTATGTCCTCAAGGGGGCGACGCCCGACCAGACCGTGACCCCGGCCGAGATCGGCCCCGACGGCCCGTTCGCCTTCGAGGTCGAGGGCGGGTCGTGCGAGGAGCAGTACAGCTTCACCGTGGTCGCGGAGTACGACGGGGGCAGGCCGGGCAGGGAGTCGGCGCCCTCGGCATTCGCGCGGCCGTGCATCGCGCCGGGGGCGCCGGAGCAGCTCACCTTCACACCGGCCCAGGGCGGACACGGCGGCACGGTGACGTGGCAGCCGCCGCAGAGCGCGGGCGGCTCGGTGACGTACACGGTCAACGGGCCCGGGGGGCCGGTGGAGACCACCGAGCCGAGTCACACGTACACGGGGCTGAAGAACAGGACCGTCAGCCAGGTGGCGGTGCTGGCGAGCAACGCCGCCGGCTCGGGCACGGCGGCACCCGGCTGGATCGACCTGACCCCGCCCGCCCAGCAGATGAACATCGTGCACAACGACAACGACACCGCCTCCCTCGGGATCCGCACCGAGCCCAGCGGCGCAATCGGCAGCCGGGTGGGACACATCGACGGCATGACGAGCCCCCAGGTCACCGTCCACTGCTACAGGCACGGCCAGCAGGTGACACACAAGTACACCGGTGCGACCAGCAACATCTGGGCCTACCTCACCTACCACGACCCCAAAGAAGACATGGACTACACCGGCTACACCGCCGACATCTTCGTCGACTCCCGCTTCAACCCCGACGTCTGGGACTGCGAATGACCTCTCCCCCCACCGACAGCACCGCCCGCCTCGCCAAGTGCTTCCACGCCCTGGCCGACAACGTAGAGCGAGTCGTCAAGGGCAAGCGCGACACCATAGAACTCGCCCTGACCTGCCTGTTCGCCGAAGGGCATCTCCTCATCGAGGATGTGCCAGGCACCGGTAAGACCACCCTCGCCCGCTGCCTCGCGGCCTCCATCGAGGCCGACTTCGCGCGGGTGCAGTTCACCCCGGACCTGCTGCCCTCCGACATCACCGGCGTCACCGTCTACCGCCAGAACACCGGCACGTTCGAGTTCCTCCCCGGCCCGGTCTTCGCCAACATCGTGCTCGGCGACGAGATCAACCGCGCCTCCCCCAAGACCCAGTCCGCCCTCCTTGAGGTGATGGAGGAGCGCCGGGTCACCGCCGACGGCACCGCGCACCCGGTGCCCCGCCCGTTCATGGTGCTCGCCACCCAGAACCCGGTCGACATGGGCGGCACCTACCCGCTGCCCGAGGCCCAGCTCGACCGCTTCCTGATGCGGATCACCGTCGGCTACCCCGACCACGCCTCCGAGGTCGCGATCCTGACCGGAACCGGAACCCCGACCGGTACAGCCCCCACCCCCGAGTCGCTGACCCCCGTCACCACCGCCCACGAGATCGCCGAACTCATCGCGTCCGCCAGCGAAGTGCAGGTGGCCGACGCGCTGTACGACTACCTGGTGCGGGTGGTGGCGGCGACCCGCACCCTCCCCGACGTACGGCTCGGCGCCTCGCCGCGCGGCTCCGTCGCGCTGCTGCGCGCGGTCCGGGTCCGGGCGGCCTCGCAGTCCCGGCCGTACGCCTTCCCCGAGGACGTCAAGGCACTGGCCGGGCCCGTCCTCGCGCACCGGCTGATCCTCACCCCGGAGGCCGAACTGAGCGGCCACACCGGCACGGACGTGATCGACGAGGTACTGGCCACCGTACGGCTGGACAGCGGGGCACACGTCTGATGCTGTCGGCCACCGGACGGGGCACGCTGGCCGGGGGCGCCGTGCTGACCACCACCGGGTACGCGCTCGGGTACGGCGAGGCAGCGGCGCTGGGTGTCACCTGCCTGCTGGCCGTCGCCGTGGCCGTCCTGTGGGCGCTGCCCGCGCCCGTGCTGGACGCCGAGCGGCGGACCGCGCCGAGCCGGGTGGTCCGGGGGGACACCGCCGAGGCCGTCGTCACGCTCACCAACACGGGCGACCGCACCCGGCGGGGCCTGCGCGCCCTCGACCGGTGCGGTGACCGGGACATCGCCGTCGACGTGCCGCCGCTGCGCCCGGGCACGTCCCACGAACTGCGGTACGCCCTGCCCACGGCCCGCCGTGGCCGCGTCCCGGTGGGACCGCTGCGGCTGGAACGCACCGACCCTCTCGGGCTGGCCCGCCGTATGCGCCCGTACGGTGGCTCGGACACGCTGCTCGTACGGCCCCGGATCCGCCCGCTGCCCGTGCTGCCGTCCGGGCGGGCGCACCATGTGGAGGGGCCGGCCTCGGACACCGCCGACGACGGCTCGCTCACCTTCCACGCGCTGCGCGAGTACGTGCTCGGCGACGACCTGCGCCGGGTCCACTGGCGGTCGACGGCCCGCACCGGCACGCTGATGGTCCGCCAGATGGTGGATGTCTCCCTCCCGCACACCACGGTCGTGCTCGACACCCGACGGCGCGCCCACTCCTCGGAGGACGACTTCGAGCTGGCCGTGGACTGCGCGGCCTCAGTCGCATGCGCGGCCGCCCGCTCCCACTTCCCCGTCCACCTGGTCGGCGCGGCCGGCCCGCTCCTGCGCACCGAGGGCTCGGGCGACGACGCCGAGGCGCTCCTGGACGCGCTGGCCGTCGTACGCCCCGCAGACCTGACGTCCATGACCGCCGCCTTCGACGGCCTGGAGCACCACCGCGGAGGCGGAACCCTGATCGTCGTCACCGGCACCGGCACCGGCGACACCCGGGGTCTCGGTGCCGTGACCCGAGTACGCCACCGCTTCGACCGCGTGACCGTGGTGTACGTCGGCGCGGAGACCCCGACCACGCACGAGACGTCCGGCCCCGACGTACCGCAACTGCGCGTCACATCACTGGAGAACCTGGTGACCGGCTGGCGCCGAGAGGCCGCCCGATGAGCACCGTCACCGCCGTCCGGGACGCACCACCCCCGGCCATGCACAAGGCCGACGCGCCCCAACTGCACGTCACGCCGCCGGAGAACCTGATCGCCGACCGGCGCCGGGAGGCCGCGCGATGAGCACCCTCGCCGCCGCCCGTGACACCCCGGGCCAAAGCGCCGTACCGGCCCCGGCCCCGACGACGAGCCCCACCCCGGAGCAGGCGGAGCGCGCCCGGCGGCTCTGGTCGTTGGTGCCCGTGGTGGCCATGGTCGGCGCCGCCGGGTACGGATTCGCGCGGGTCTTCCCCGCGTCCGAGCTGCTTCCGGTGCTGGCGGTGGCCGTGTTCGCGCCGGTCGTCCTGTCGGCCGTGCTGTCGGGGCTGCTCGGGCGGCGGGCAGGCCCGACAGCGACCACGCCGCTCTGGCCGTCCGTGCTGCTGACCGGCGTCGCCTGGGCCGTCGTCGTCAGTGCGACGCTGTTCCGCGCGGTGAGCGGCGGGCTGCCCGGCGGGCCCGCGCTGCGGGCCGCGTGGTCCGCGCTGCTCGACGCCCCGCACGCGCTGCTCTCCACCATCCTGCCCGCGCCCGGCGAACCCGGGCTGCTGGTGCTGCCGCACGCCGTCGTGTGGACGGCCGCCGCCGTCTCCGCGGAACTCGCCCTGCGTACCCGCGCCCCGCTGCTCCCGGCCCTCCCGGCGGTCCTCGCCCTCGGCTTCCCGCTGGTGCTCGGCGCGGACGGGCCGGGGTCCGCCTACCCGGCCGCGGGTGCGCTGGCCGGGGCAACCGCCCTGCTGGTACTGGTGCGTTCACGCAGCCGGCTGCCGCTGCGCGCCATCGCGGTCCGGCTGCCGGTCGTTGCCGTGCCCGCTCTCGTCGTGGGGTTGCTGGGTCCGCACCTGCCCGGTCTCGGTGCCCCCGCCGACCTCGCGGAGACGGTCACGCCGCCGACCGTACGGCCGCAGGCCACCAGCCCGCTGGACCAGGTCGCGGCCTGGATGCGCAACGGCGACGAGAAGGTGTTCACCGTACGGACCTCGGGCGCGGCCCCCGGGAACTACCGGCTGGCGGTCCTCGACCGCTACGACGGCACGACCTGGACGAGCGGCGCCGGGCTGACCCGTACAGGCGGCCGGGTCCCGGCGGAGAAGAACGTCGACCCGGGCCGTACCAAAACCCTCGAACAACACGTCACCGTGCAGTCGTTGCCCGGCATCTGGCTCCCCGCCGCCGACCGGCCCACGTCGGTGAGCACGCCCGGGGGCACCGCCCTGTCCGTCGACCCGGACAGCGGAGTCCTCTCCACGGGCGAGGCCGTCCCGCCCGGCTTCACCTACACCGCGACCTCGCACCTCCCCGTGTACGACGCCGAGTTGCTGCGGTACGCGACCGCCGCCGACGACCCGGCCCGGGCGGCTCTCCCCGCCGTCGACGCGGCCGGGCAGCCGATCAGCTCGGTGCGGTCGTTCCGGACGATCGCCGAACGGGCGACCCAGGGCAGCACCCACCCGTACGAACAGGCCGTGCGGCTCGCCGACTGGCTGCGCACCGCCTACCGGCTCGACCCGGGGGCGCTTCCCGGCCACACCTACCGCAGCCTGGAGTTCTTCCTGGCGGACGGCGGGCGCGGTACGTCAGAGCAGTTCGCCGCCTCCTTCGCGGTACTGGCGCGCACCCTGGGCCTGCCCACCCGGGTGGCCGTGGGGTTCCGCCCGGGTACGCAGACCGGCTCCGGCACCTGGCAGGTGCGGGGACGGGACGTACTGGCCTGGCCGGAGGTGGAGTTCGCCGGTGTCGGCTGGGTGCCGTTCCACCCGACGCCCGGCGAGGCCACCCAGGGCGGTTCCGTCGGCGTGTCGGCGCAGCGGCCCGAGAACCCTCGGAACACGGACCCGAAGACCACCGAACCGGCGCGGCCGTCGGCGTCCCCGTCCCCGCGTACGCCGGACGCGGCGACCCCCGCCGCCGGGAACGGGCCCGGCTCGGGTCCGCCCCTCTGGCTCACCGTCCCGCTCACGCTGCTCCTCCTCGCCACGGCATACGTGCTGTACGCGCTGTGGCTGCCGTACCGCAGACGCAGCAGACGGCGCGGCGACCCGGACGCGCGGCGCAGGGTCCTGGGTGCCTGGCAGCAGATCATCGAACGCCTCACGGAGATCGGCCTGCCCGCCACGGGAGCCCACACGGCACAGGAGGTCGCCGACTTCGGCGCGGAGCACGTGGGCGGCGCCGTGGGCGGGCGCCTGCCGGCCCTGGCCACCCTGGTCAACGAGGTCGCGTACGCGGGCCGCAGACCTGACGCCGCGACCGCCGACGCCGCGTGGGCGGACTGCGAAGCGGTCGAGGAGACCGTCCGGGACCGCGTCCCGCGCCGCATCCGGCTGGTCCGACTGCTGCGCTCCGCGGTCCCGTCGCGGCCCCGTCGCGTTCCCACCTGGGCCCGGCCTGAGGCCTGACCAGTACCTCTCTGTTCCTTTTCTGTTCCAGCGCACTTCCTTCCCGGGACTTGACCCGCCGGGCAGGGAGGTACAGTCTCCATTAATACGCATTAGGTAATACGCATTAACCAGCGCCTCGGAGGAGAGAGGCCACTTCGGAGGAGAGGAGCCTCTGTGGCACCCAGGAAGCGGCCCGGCCGCACACCCGCGCCCGCCGGACGTACCGCGCGGCCCCGCCAGGCCGAGGTGGCCCGGCTCGCGGGTGTGTCGCAGGCGACCGTGTCCCTGGTGCTCTCCCCGAAGCCCGACGGCAAGGGCCCCCTCATCTCCGAGGAGACCCGCCGACGCGTCCTGGAGGCGGCCCGCAGCCTCGGTTACGTGCCCGACCCGGCCGCCCGGCGACTGGCCGCCGCCCGCAACAACCTCCTCGGCGTCTTCAGCTTCACCGCCACGTTCCCCACCGATGTGCGGCACTCGTACTACCCCTTCCTGGTCGGTGTGGAGTGCGAGGCGGCGGCGCTCGGCTACGACCTGGTGCTGTTCACCGGGTCCAGCAGTGGTGGTGCGGGGGCCTCGGTTCCCGACGCGCTGGGGCGGGTCCGGCTCGCCGACGGCTGTCTGTTCATGGGGCGCCACACTCCCCGGGCGGAGCTGAAGCGGCTGGTCGAGGACGGCTTCCCGGTCGTCCACCTAGGCCGCCGCGAGGAGTTGGAGGGTGTCGCTTGGGTGGGTGCGGACTATGTCCACGCCACCCGTGAAGTCGTGGGCCATCTCGCCGAGTTGGGGCATCGGCGGATCGTCCTCGTCCGGGAGGACGACGACGCGCCCGCCTCGGCGGATCGTCAACGCGGCTTCCTGGAAGGGCTGGAGGTCGCCGGTCTGCCCGCCGGGCCCGCCGCCGTCTTCCGGTCCGCCGATCCGCAGCGCGACCTCACGGCCGAGCGGCTGCGCGCCTGGGCCGACGAAGGGGTGACGGCCTTCGTCGCGGAGGAGACCGACACCGGGGCGGCCTGGCGGAGCCTGCTCTCCGCCGTGCGCGAGGCGGGCCTCGACTGCCCGGCGGACGTGTCCCTCGCCCTGCTCGGCAGCCCACCCTCGGATCTGGCGAGCGAGCCCGTACCGACCGGATTCGACATCCCCCGGCCGCAGTTGGGCGCGGCGGCGGTACGGCTGCTGGCCGCGCTCGTCGCCGGGGAGGACGACGGGGCTCGGGAGCCGCTCGTCAGTTGTGTCTTCCGGGCGGGGCCTACGACCGGACCGCCCCCGCCCGCCCGTCCCTGAGTACGGTCCGCACAGCCCCCCTCCCCTCCCCACCACCCCGCCCGTGAAGCAGCAGCTAGGAGCAGCGTGATACCCGAAGCGGACATCCTCGTCGTGGGCGGTGGCCTCGGTGGTGTGGCCGCCGCGCTCGCCGCCTGCCGGGCCGGACGCAGCGTCGTGCTCACCGAGGAGACGGACTGGATCGGCGGCCAGCTCACCAGCCAGGCCGTGCCGCCCGACGAGCATCCGTGGGTGGAGCGGTTCGGTACGACCGCCTCGTACCGGCGACTGCGCGAGGAGATCCGCCGGTACTACCGCCACTGGTACCCGCTGCGCGCCGAGGCGCTGGCGCTCACCGACCTCAACCCGGGCGCGGGCCGCGTCAGCAAGCTCTGCCATGAGCCGAGGGTCGCCCTCGCCGTCCTGGAGGGCATGCTCGCGCCCCATCGTGCGGCGGGTCGGCTGACCGTACTCACCGAACACCGGCCGGTCGCAGCCGAGGCGGACGGGGACTTCTTACGAGCCGTCACCCTGGAGGATCTGCGGGACGGGACACTTCGTACCCTCTCCGCGCGGTACGTCCTGGACGCCACCGAGACCGGTGAGTTGCTGCACCTCGCGGGCGTCGAGCACGCCAACGGGGCCGAATCGCAGGCCGAGTTCGACGAACTGCACGCTCCCGACGAGGCCCAGCCGGACAACCAGCAGGGCATCACGGTCTGCTTCGCGCTCTCCCACCACGAGGGCCAGGACCACACGATCGACCGCCCGGACGACTTCGACTTCTGGCGTGCGTACCGGCCCGCGTTCTGGCCCGGCCCGCTGCTCGGCTTCGAGGCACCCGACCCGCGCACGCTGGAGCCGGTGCCGCGCACCTTCGTACCGAACCCGGAACTCGACCCGCTCGCCGTCTCGGCCGACCAGAGCGCCGACGCCGGCGACAAGGAGCTGTGGGGCTTTCGGCGCATCCTCGCGCGCAAGCTGCACACGCCCGGTGCCTTCGACTCCGACATCACCCTCGTCAACTGGCCGCTCAACGACTACTGGTTGAAGCCGTACATCGGAGAGCAGCAGGCCGAAGCGCTGCGCGAGGCACGGCAGTTGTCGCTCTCGCTGCTGTACTGGCTGCAGACCGAGGCCCCGCGCGCGGACGGCGGCACCGGCTTCCCCGGCCTGCGGATCCGTCCGGACGTGACCGGCACGGCGGACGGGCTGGCCAAGTCGGCGTACGTGCGCGAGTCCCGCCGTATCAAGGCCGTCACCACGGTCACCGAGCATGATGTCGCGATCGACATCGTCGGGCCGTACGGCGGCACCCGGTACCGGGACTCCGTCGGCGTCGGCGGGTATCGCATCGACCTGCATCCCTCGACCGGCGGCGACAACTACGTCGACATCGGGTCCGTGCCGTTCGAGATCCCGCTCGGGGCGCTCGTACCGCGCCGGGTGCGCAATCTGCTGCCCGCCGGCAAGAACATCGGCACCACCCACATCACCAACGGCTGCTACCGGCTCCACCCGGTGGAGTGGAACATCGGCGAGGTCGCCGGCGCCCTGGCCGCGCACTGTGTGGCCGAGGACATCGAGCCGCAGCAGGTGCAGGCCGAGGAGAAACGGTTCGAGGACTTCGCTCGGCTCCTCGACCGCGACGGAGTGCAGCGCCACTGGCCGGACGTACGCGGCTACTGAACTCCCCTGCACACGGACGGTACGACGGTACAAGGAGGTGCCCCGACATGAACTCTGCCCACAACCCTGACTTCAGCCATGACATGAACACATCCCGCATACGCGTCGGCATCGACGTGGGCGGAACCTTCACCGACGCCGTGGCCGTGGACGCCGCGACCCTCGAACTCCTGGGCCAGGTCAAGGTCCCCACCAGCCACCACCACGCGGACGGTGTCGCGCACGGCATCGTCGAGGCGCTCGACCGGCTCATGGAGCAGACCGGCCGTGCCCCGGCCGACGTCTCCTTCCTCGCGCACGGGACCACCCAGGCCACCAACGCCCTCCTGGAGGGTGACGTGGCGACCGTCGGACTGATCGGCATCGGGACCGGCCCCTCGGCGGTGTTCACCCGCCGCCTCGCCTCCTTCGGCAAGCTCGAACTCGCCCCCGGCAAACGGCTTCCGCTCGTATACGCGCATGTCGCCGACCCCAGCGACACTGCGGCCGTCCGCCGCGCCGTCGAGCAGCTGAAGGACGAGCAGCTGCCCGGCGGAGGCGCCCAAGTCCTCGTCGCCAGCCAGCCGTTCAGCGTCGACCGGCCCGAGGGCGAGCGGGCCGTCCTGGACGCGGCACGGCCGTACGGGCTGCCGATGACCGCCGCGCACGAGATCACCTCGCTGTACGGGCTGCACAAGCGCACCCGTACCGCCGTGGTCAACGCGGCGATCCTGCCCCGCATGCTGGCCACCGCCGACCTCGTCGACGCCTCCATCACCAAGGCCGGTGTGACCGCGCCCCTGATGGTGATGCGCTGCGACGGCGGTGTGATGTCCCTCGACGAGATGCGCCGGCGGCCGCTCCTGACCGTCCTGTCGGGACCGGCCGCCGGAGTCGCGGGCGCGCTGATGCGGGAGCGGGTGAGCGAGGGTGTGTTCCTGGAGACCGGGGGCACGTCGACCGACATCAGCGTCGTACGGCGCGGCAAAGTCGCCGTCCGGCACGCCACCATCCTCGGCAAGACGTCCTACCTGAACGCCCTCGACGTACGCACGGTCGGCGTGGGCGGCGGTTCCATGGTGCGGATCGGAGCCGGTCGAATCACCGGCGTCGGACCGCGCAGCGCCCACATCGCGGGGCTGCCGTACGCCTGCTTCGCCTCCCCCGCCGAACTGCGTGACGCCACGGTGGCCACCGTCCGGCCCATGGACGGCGACCCCGACGACTACGCCGTGCTCGACGCGGCGGGCGGACGGTTCGCCGTCACCATGACGTGCGCCGCCAACGCCCTCGGCCGGGTCCCCGAGGGCGACTTCGCGCACTGCGACCCGGAGACCGCGCGGGCCGCGATCGCGCCGCTGGCCGCCGTGCTCGGCACGGATGTCGCGACGGCGGCCACCCTCATCCTCGACACGGGCGTCGCCCAGGTACGGAAGGTCGTGGACGCCATGATCCGCGACTACCGCCTCGACAAGGACACGGCCGTGGTCGTCGGCGGGGGTGGCGGGGCCGCGTCCGTCACCCCGCACCTCGCCCTCGGCAGTGGCGTGGAGGGCCGGATCGCCCGGCACAACGAGGTGATCAGCCCCATCGGCGTCGCCCTCGCGCTCGTACGGGAACAGGTCGAGCGGATCGTGCCCGGTGCCTCGCAGGAGCAGATCCTCGCTGTCCGCGCCGAGGCGGAGCGGGCGGTCGTCGCCCAGGGTGCCGCCGCCGAGGGCGTCGAGGTCGAGGTCACCGTCGATCCGCAGACCCACACCGTGCGCGCGGTCGCCACCGGCGCCACCGAACTGCGCACCCAGGACCGGGCCCACCGCGCCGACGACACCGAGCGGCTGAGTGCGGCGGCGGCCAGTCTCAAGGCCGACCCGGCGGCGGTCCAGGTCCTGGCGGGCACGGCCGCGCACACCGTCTACGGGACGGAGACGCACCGCCGACTGCGACCGACTCTCCGGTCCGTACGGATCGTCGACATGGACGGCGTCGTACGCCACCACGCCGCCGACGCCCACGTGGAGACCACCACCGTGGCCGGCGCCCCCGAGGTGCTCGCCCGGCTGGTCGGCGAGTCGACGTCGTACGGCGACGGCGGGGTACGCGCTCCCGCGCTGCGACTGCTGCTCGGCTCCCGGATCGCCGACCTGTCCGGCGTCCTCGATCCACAGCCGCTGCTCGCGCTCGCCCAGAGCGAGTTGCGGGCGCGCGCGGGCGACGAGCCGGTGGTCGCGGTGCTGGAGGTGCGGTCATGACGGCCACCGAACTCACCGAACTCACCGCCGTGGACGACATCGAATGGGGCGTCCGGCTGCTGGCCGCCACACCCACCCACGAGGGGCGCGACCCCGAACTGCTCCGCCAATGGGCCCGTACGGCCGACGAGTTCGGGTCCCGTCTCGCTCCCGTCCCCTCAACCGCGCGCGTGGTCGAACGAGCCGACGGCCTGGAGCGGATGCTGCTCGCCCGCTACACATCACGGCCCCCGACCGTAGAGCTGTACACCGACACGCTCGCGCTCGCCGAGGAGTTGGTCGACGCGCGTGGCTGGCGTGCCTGGTATCCGCCGGGCTCGGTGCGGGCCGCCGCGCTCGCCCACGAGGCCGTGCACGCGCACCTCCACCACGGCCCGGCGAAGGCCGCGCTGAAGCAGGCGCTCGGCCACACCGTGCTGCGGCTCGGCCGCTACCGCGTGACCGGTCATGTCGCCGGTGCCGAAGAGGTCGCCGCCCACGCCTACGCCCGAACCGTCTGCGGGCTCGGCCGCAGCCCCCTGCTCCTCACCGCCGCGCTGCGCACGGCGCTCACCCGGCCCGGGACTCCAGCTCCGAGAAGCCCCGCTCCGAGAAGAGAGAACTGACCATGGGCGTCGTCATCCTCCTCGTCATGGCCGCCGGTGTCAGCCTGATGCTCACCCGCAGACTCCCCACCGCCTTCGCACTGGTGCTGCTCGCCGTCGTCATCGCCTTCCTCGCCGGGGCGCCCCTCACCGGCGAGAACAGCGTGCTGGACACGGTTCTCCAGGAGGGCGCGCCGACCCTTGCGGCCACGATGATCGCGATCATCCTGGGCTCCTGGCTGGGCAAGCTCCTCGACGAGACCGGGATCGCGGGCACCCTCGTCCGCAAGATCGTCGAGTTCGGCGGCGACCGCCCGACCGTCGTCGCCCTCGGCGTCCTCGCCGTGTCCGCGCTCGTCGGTACGGTGACCGGCTCGGCGCCCGCTGCCATGCTCGCCGGGATCATCGGCATCCCCGCGATGATCGCCGTCGGCGTGCCCAAGGTGACGGCCGCCGGCACGGTGCTGATGGGCATCGCCGTGGGCATCCCCTTCGAGCTTCCGCTGTGGCAGTTCTTCTCCACCGCGCTGGACCTGCCGGTGCCGACCGTGCGCGGCTTCATGGTGAAGCTGTTCCCGTTCGCACTGGTCGCGGCCCTCGCGTTCGTCCTCGTCGAGACACGTCGGCGCGGCACGGAACACGCCTGGTCGCTCAAGTCCGTCGACTCCCCCGACTCCTCAGGTGCGAAGCCTCGTTCACGGCGTCAGGAGCTGGGCGACGCGCCCTGGTACGCGCTGCTCGCCCCCGCCGTCCCGCTCGTTCTCGCCCTGGGCCTCGAACTCGCCATCATCCCTTCCCTGTTGGCGGGCGTGCTGTACGCGCTGGTCACGACCACCCGGCCCGGTGAGATGAACAAGCGGCTGCTGCGCACGCTCTACGGCGGCTTCGAGGTGGCGGCCCCGCCGCTCGTCCTGTTCATCGCCATCGGCATCCTGCTCACGGCCGTGAAGCTGCCGGGTGCCGTGGAGGCGCTCGAACCGCTGATCAAGTCCGTCAGCCCGCAGAACCCGGTGCTGTTCGTCCTCGTCTTCACGCTGCTCGTGCCGCTGTGCCTCTACCGGGGCCCGCTCAACGTGTTCGGGCTCGGCGCGGGCATCGCCGGTGTCCTCATCGCCGCGAACATCTACCCCGCCATCGCCGTCCTCGGCATGGCCACCTCGTACAACCAGGTCTTCGGCGTCGCCGACCCCACCAGCACCCAGACCGTGTGGAGCGCCCAGTACGCGGGCGTCACTCCGCAACAGGTGATGGTGCGCACGCTGCCGTACGTGTGGGCGGTCGCCCTCGGCGGCCTGTGCGTCACCGCCGCCACCTACCTCTGAACACCTCTGACACCTCTGACCACCTCTGAGTCCCCCAGCCCGTCTTTGGAGCCCCCCATGCACGACCACCACCCCGGCCGGCGCCTCTTCCTGCGCGCCGGCGCCGCCACCGGAGCCGCGCTCACCGTCGGTACGACGCTGGGTGCCCAGCCCGCTGCCGCAGCACCCGGCGGATTCCCCAACTACACCTACAAACGCACGCTTCTGACAGCGTCTCAGCTGAAGTACAACCCCACCAACGAGATCATCTTCCCCTGCATCAGAGGGGTTTACGACAAGATCGCCTCCCCGCTCGGCCGTTACTACCTGTACTACGCGCCGCACGACCCGCCCGGCGGGATCTGCCTGGCGTACGGCGACTCGCTGGAGGGGCCGTTCACGGAGTACCCGGCGAACCCGATCGTCTCCAACAAGTGGTCACCGCACTACTCCGTCAGCCATGTCTCGTCGCCCCACGTGCTGTGGAACGCGGACGAGAAGGAGTTCTGGCTGTACTTCCACGGCGAGAACCACACGACCCGCCTGGCCCGTTCGGCCGACGGGATCCACTTCACGTACGACAAGGTCGTGCTGTCGAAGTCCATGCTCCCGGCGGGCACCACGGAGACGTCGTACGCCCGGGTCTTCCGCCACGACCTGCCCGCGCGCGACGCCCGCTACGTGATGCTCTTCATGCTGAACAACACCACCAACCACCGTGACATCCACTGGGGTTGGTCCGCCGACGGCCGCACCTGGACCTACGATCAGCAGGCGCTGATCCGGCACACCGACGTCGGCGCCGTCAACGTCGGCGGCCCGCATCTGCTCCACCGGAACGACAGCACGTACGTCGTCTACAACAAGGACAAGTCCAGCGGCGGCGACATCATGATCACCGAGGTCGGCAACGACTTCGCCAAGCGCTCCCACCTCGGTGTCTTCTACAACTCGCACAGCGCGGCCCCCGAGGACGGGCGCGCCGCGGCGCCTTCGTTCGGTACCGACGGCGGCGTCCCGTACATGATCTACGAGGCGGGCGAGCGGCTCTCGGGAGCCATCGCGGTGGCCCGGGGCTGACCGCGGCTTTCCTGATTCACCCAATTCCAATTCACCCAATTCACAAGCTAATTGCACCTCTCGGAAGGAACCACCCGTAATGAACCGCCCCCTGCGCAGGACCGTCTTCGCCACCGCCGCGCTCACCGCCGGCCTGCTGATGACCGCCTGCCAGAGCGGCACGGACGACAACTCGTCCGGCTCGGCCAGCTCACCCAGCACCTCCAGCTCACCCACCGCATCCAGCTCGCCCAGCTCGTCCGCCACGACCGGAACGGACTCGGCGTCGGGCTCCGACACCTCCCAGGGCACCCAGGCCACCCCGCCCGGCAGTTCCGACTCGGACTCCTCCGATTCCGGGTCCTCCGATTCCGACTCCTCCGGGACCGTCGTCGAGGGCCTCAACGCCGGCAAGGGCGTCAGCGGAACCTGGTTCGGCAACGTCTCCTACCTGGCGCCGGGCAAGTACACCGTCTCCGACTCGAAGGGCACCGAACAGCAGTTCTTCACCGCCGAGGACACCAAGATCATCGGCTACGACGACATCTGCGATGCCATCAACACGGGTCCGGGCGGCGAGGGTGGCGTCGAGTGCACCGAGGCCCAGCTGGAGAAGGCCGCCAAGAAGGGCTTCAGCGCCGAGGTCGTGATCAGCAACGGCATAGCGACCAGCATCCGCGACGACAACTGAGCCACACCACACGATGAACGGGCGTGGGGCCCCGGGGGGGGGGCCCCCCCCCGCCCCCCCCCCCCCCCCAAAGGCAACCGTGGTTCCCGTGGGGGGGTTTGTTTGCACTCGCATTAGTTAAAGGTCCCAAAAAAACCTCAAAATTAAGAAAACCCAACCCCG
>NZ_JBIAQP010000017.1:0-189388 GCF_042889145.1 Streptomyces sp. NPDC002680 | reverse complement strand
ACGGCCCCCCCCCCCAACCCCCCCCCCCCCCCCCCCCAACCCCCCCCCCCCCCCCCCCCTGCCGGGGGGGGGGGCCGGGGGGGGGCGCCCCCCCCGGGCCCCCACGCCCCACCTCACTGCTACGGGTCTTCCCGTTCGGGTGATTTCTGTCCAGTCGATGACGTAACTGGACCTAATATCCCGTCTCATGACAGAAAGCCAGACCCGGCGGGCGACCGACACCGACGTGGTCATCCTCGGCGCCGGACCCGCCGGGCTCGTGCTCGGCAACCTCCTCCAGGACAGCGGCATCGACTGCGTCGTCCTGGAGCGTGCCGAGCGCGCGCACGTCCAGACGCGGGCGCGTGCCGGGTTCCTGGCCGCCAACACCGTCCGGATCCTGGAGCGGCACGGGCTGGCCGAGGGGCTGCACCGGCACGGCCAGGCCCACAGCACCTGCGAGTTCCGCACCGCCGACGGCAGGTTCCGGCTGGACTACAGCGGGCTCGGGCACGGTGAACGGCACACTGTCTACCCCCAACAGCTGCTGGTCACCGATCTGTTGACGCGGTTCCTGGCCGCCGGTGGACGGGTCGGCTTCAGCACCGAGGCGATGGCCGTCCTCGACACCGACACCGACCGGCCTTCGGTGACCGTACGCGAGGCGGACGGCCGGCCCGGCCGTTGGAGCGCGCGGTACGTGGCCGGGTGCGACGGACGACACGGCGCGGCCCGGCGCTCACTGCCGCCCGGCTCGGTGCGCCGGCACCACCGCGACCACGGCGTGACCTGGCTCGGTCTGCTCGCCGAGGCGCCGCCGAGCCTGGACGCCGTCGGCTACGCGGTGCACGAGCGGGGCTTCGCCGGGCACATGGCACGCACGAGCGAGATCACCCGTTACTACGCGCAGTGCGAGCGCGGTACCGCGGCCGACGCCTGGCCCGAGGAACGGATCTGGGACGAGCTGGACCTGCGGATGCGGGCCACGGAGTACGGCCCGCTGCACCGGGGCCGCGTCGTCCAGCGGGCCGTCGTCGACCTGGAGTCCGACGTACTCGAACCCCTGCGGCACGGCTCGCTGTTCCTGGTGGGCGACGCCGCCGCCCTCGTCAGCCCCTCCGCCGCGAAGGGCGCCAACCTCGCGGTCCTGGAGGCGGAGATCCTCGCCGAGGCCCTGGCCGACGACCTCCTCCGCCACGACTCCAAGGGGATCGACGCCTACTCCGCGCGCTGTCTGCCGTACATCTGGCGTGCGCAGGAGTTCTCGCACTGGATGATCCGGCTGCTGCACGGCCCGTCCGGCGCCTCGGACGAAACGTCACTGTTCGACAACTCCCTGCGGCGCTCCCGCATGACGTCGCTGCGGACTTCGCGCAGCGCCCAGGACTGGTTCGCCGAGCACTACGTCGGCGTCTGAGGCCCCTTTTCCCGCCCCATTTCCCACCCTTTTTCCGACCCCTTTCCCGACCCACTTCCCGACCCTTTTCCTTTTCCCCTTTTCCCTTACGTCTATGAATAATGAGGATCCCCGCAATGATCACGACGTTGTCGGGCGACACGTCGCGCCTGCTCGCGACGGTCGACTTCGTCAAGGAGCAGGACACCCCCGCCCTGCTCCCGCTCCTGTTCCCCGGGCTCGACGGCCCCGAGCTGCGGACGCTCGTCGAGCACTGCCGCTTCTCCCATGCCGCGCTGCTCGTCTTCCCGTCGGACGAGGCCGAGTTGGGCGCCATGCTCACCGACTGCGGGCTCGTCGCGGCCCTGCCGGCGCAGCCGAGTGTCGTCGTACGGGACCGACTGGCCGTACGGCATCGGCGCCGGGCGGCCGAGCTGGACGTCGGCATCCTGCGCCCCGCCGTGACCGGCACGGACGGGGCGCACCGCATGGTCGAGGTGTTCGCGCTGACCGTGCCGCCGGGCTCGGACCTGGACACGATCGCGGCGCACGAGCGTGAGCGGCAGCACGAGACGCACGTCGCCTTCGACGTCGCCTCGCCCGACCCGCTGGTGCTGCGCGGCCTGTGCGCGACCTTCGCACGGTACGGGGCCGCCCCGGACGGCGGCGGCTACAACCCGCACGAGAACGGCACCGTCTTCTACTTCGGCGCGCCCGCCGAGGCCAAGGTCGGCTACCGGCGCGTGGAGCTGTACGTCCCCGGCGACCACCGCGACGTACTCGCCGCCCACCTGGACGAGCACCGCGCCCGCCAACCCGCCGAAACGCTCCTGCGCCTGCTGACCGGGGCGTGGACGACCCAGGCGCTGGCCACGTTCACCCAGCTCCGGGTGCCCGACGCCATGGACGTCGAGCGAGGGGTCGAGGTCGAGGAACTGGCACGAAAGGTCGGCGCGAGGCCTCGGAACCTGTCGACGCTGCTGCGCTATCTCGCGATGCTGGGGGTGGTGACGGAAGCCCGCGACGGTTTCCGCCTCACCGGGTCGGGCGCACTGCTGCGGACCGGCACCCCAGGCTCCATGCGGGCACTGGCGCTGATGTACGGCGGCCCGTTCTACGAGTCCTTCGCCGGGCTCGGGCACACCGTGCGCACGGGAGAGGTCGCCTTCGAGCACCTCTTCGGCGAGAACCACTTCGACCACTTCGCCCGCGACCCCCACCTCGCGGAACTCTTCGACCAGTCCATGGCCGCCGGATCCGCCATGTTCGACCCGCTGCCCACGCATCCGGCGCTCGTCGCGGCGGCCGAGGCGCCCGCCGGGGCCACGGTGGTCGACATCGCGGGCGGCAACGGGGAGTTGCTCGGCCGTATCCTCGCCGCGCACGCACACCTGAACGGGATCCTGCTGGAGCGCCCGCACGCGGTCGAAGCAGCCCGCCACCGCCTTGCGCAGGCCGGCCACGACAGCCGATGCGCCTTCCTGACCGGCGACTTCGCGGACGTACCGGCGGGCGGTGACGTCTACGTCCTGGCCCGCGTCCTGCACGACTGGGACGACGACCGCTGCCGCGAGATCCTGCGCCACTGCGCCCACGCGATGCCGGACCACGCCGACCTGCTCGTCGTCGAACGCGTACTGCCCTCCGACGGCTCGGTCTCACTGGCGACGGCCTGGGACCTCCACATGATGTGCAACGTCGGCGGCCGCGAACGCCAGGCCGCCCACTACGACAGGCTGTTCGCGGACGCCGGCCTCACCCTGGTGGCCCAGACACCACTGCCCCTGGACGGCAGTGTGCTGCACGTCAGGAAGGCCGGGCCGAGTCATGCAGTATGTAATGCATGACGAGGACAACTAACCCTTACTCCCTGAGTGCCGGCGTCCCCTCCGTCGAGGTCTTCCGCCGTCTGCGGACCGACGCCGGCCTCTCGGACAAGGCCCCCGAAGCGGTGACGCTCGCCCTGCCCAACACCTGGCACGGCGTGGTCCTCCACCACGAGGGGGAGCCCATCGGCATGGGACGGATCATCGGCGACGGCGGTACGGCGTTCCAGATCGTCGACGTCTGCGTGCACCCCGCCCACCAGGGGCGGGGTCTCGGCAGACGCATCATGGCCGCGCTCACGGCGGAACTGGAGCGCCGGGCACCCGCCACCGCGTACGTCTCTCTCATCGCGGACGGCCCCGCCCGCCTCCTCTACGAGGGGTTCGGCTTCGCCGACACCGCCGCCCACGGCTCGATCGGCATGTACCGCGTGATGACGCGGGACGCCGTACCGCCGCTCGGGCAGGACTCCTGAAAGGTCATCCGGCGGGATTCACCCCGCCCTCCTGTGGGTGTGGCGCCGGAGGCGGAGCCACTCGCGGGCCTTCCGCGGAGCCGACGGAGTCGGTCCCGCTGCGGGCATCCCGGGGCGGCCGTAGTGGAAGGAGGCGATGCGGTCGTCGTGCTGCGCGTTGAGCCGGTGGATGAGGAGCACCCCCACGGCGATCATCGCGATGGTCACGATCACGGTCAGGAATGTCTCCACGGTTCTCACCTTCCGGTCGGCTGACGCGCCGACTCCTCCATCAACCGGCTCGCGGTCGACGTGCCCAGTGGATCGCTCGCCGCGGCCATCAGCCAGGCTGCCTGGTCGGCGGGCGTCTGCGGCGGGATCACCAGGAGGTTCCAGCGGCCCCTGCGGTACGAGAGCAACAGCAGTTCGTGCGGGTCCTGTTCCGCCAGGAACCAGCCCACCTTCACCACGCGCCCGCCGACGGGCACCTTGCGCGGAACGACCGGCCAGTGGACGGGATTCACCGTGATCCGGGTGATCCGCCCCCACAGCGGATCCAGTACGGCGGTCAGGGCGGGGAGTTCCGCGCCGAGGTCGCGGGAGCGGGGCCACCAGGCGCCGTCCAGCAGAGCCGGCGCGGGACCGGCGGGAGCCAGTGACAGACGAAGGGAAGGCGAGGACGAGGCGAACCGGTCGTCGACGTCGGCTGTCCGAGGGTGGGAAACGGTCGCGGTCATCACGCAGACCCTGCCCCGGGCCGGTCATGACCGGCCCGGCGTATTCGATCGCCGAAAACGACACCGGCATGGCAGCCGGTGCGCGAAGTGTCCTCGGTCTTTCCAGCGTACTCCGCGGACAGACCCGACGGACCGTACGCCGAAGGGGGACCGGCAACGGTCAGGTCTGCCGCGCTCTCGCGGTACCCCCCGGCAGTAGAGTGAGGTATCCGGCCCCCTCCCGTACGGGGACACCGAACCCCGAGGTCGCCATGCAGGCCATGCACACACCTTCGGACGGGCACGCCGAGGTCCGGGTCGTCGCTGCATCCCCCGAGGTCGCCCGTCGGGTCGCGGAGATCCTCCGCCACTGCTTCGACACGACCGAGCAGCGCAGCTATCCCGCGGGCCCGGACGGCGGGACCCGTCTCGACCTCACCGTGGACACCGCTCGCGCGGCGGAACCCGCTCGGTCCTGGCTGGAGACCAGCCGGTCCGCGCAGGCGACCCCCGGCGGAAATCGCCCCGCAGCGAAGTAGCACGAACTCGGCGGGGTACCTGGAGGATGCCGTACCGCCTGCGGAAGCACTCGCTGCCGATGGTGCGTTTCGGTCATACGATGACGAAATGGGTTCACCACCCGCCGGAGTCCGCACAGACAGGGAGCAGGGCATGATCCGTTCAGCCGACATCCGCGAGTGGCGCAACCAGGACGTGGTCGATGTGAAACAGCGCCGGATCGGCATGCTCGAAGCGGTCTACGTGGACACGGCCACCGACGAACCGGCCATGGCCACCGTCCGGACCGGGCTGCCCACCCGCCACCGGCTGGTCTTCGTCCCCCTCGACGACGTGGTCCTCGGACCGGGCTACGTCCGGGTCTCCTACGACAAGGGGCGGGTCCGGAAAGCCCCGTCGATCGGGACGGACGACGTGCTGCCCGCCGAGCAGGAGGAGCAGATCTTCCGGCACTACGGCATGACGTACCGGCCGGGAGCCGGGGGCGAGCGCCAGCTCGCCCGCCGCTGAGGTGGTCCGGGGTGATGGCGCTCTTTCTGCTGCTGGTCCTGGTGGCCGTCGTACTGGGAATCATCGGTGCGGCGGCCGACGGCCTGGGTTTTCTCCTGGTCATCGGCATCGTGGTCCTCGTCGCCGACCTGGCCTTCTTCGGTGCGCGGGTGTCCCGGCGCGCCCGGCGGCGTCCCGTCCGCTGATGGCGGACGGGACGCCGGTCTGCCGTGCGGTTCAGTCGGTGAGGTGCGCGATCGACAGGGTCGTGGTGGTCGGGGAGCTGCCGGACATCGCGGAGCCGTAGTCGGGCGTGGCGGACACGAAGGCCCAGGTGAGGCTGCCGTCGGGGAGCGTGGCGATGTCTCCGGCCACACGGGCGTCCACGACCTCGTCCGCCGAGACCGGCTTCCCTGTGGCGTCGACGACCCGCAGGTGGGTACCGGTGAACTTCCCCGTGCACGTGCCGTCCTTGCAGGTGGCGTCGGCGACGCTCTCCCACGAGACCAGCAGGTTCCTGCCGTACGGGGTGATGCGGACGTTGCGGTGATCGGTACCGGGGTCGTTCGTCAGCGCCACCACGCTGCCCGGTGTCGAGGCGTCCTTCAGGAACGCGAGCGCCACCTGGTGGGTGTCGGTCTTCGGGGTGACCGTCCAGCCTCGGCCGCTGCTGTCCGCCGTGTTCTTGACCGCCGAGGCCGCTCCACGGGAGGCGAAGGCCGTGGCGTATCCGCCGGTGGACGTCTTCACCAGGTCACCGGAGTTGCCGGGGTACGCGCCGCCGCAGTAGCCCGCCCAGCACTGCTCGCGCTGGACGACGGGGGCGTCGTCCGGAGCGCTGATCCCGGTGCTGACGAACAGTCCCGAGCGCCAGTCGTCGAAGCAGAGGGACGGGAAGTCGCCGGAGGCCGCCGGGGCCAGGGCGATGCCCTCGTTGTGGCTGCAACCCCAGTCCCAGCCGCCGGACTTCACGGCCCCGGTGTCGTCGACGTAGGCCAGCTTGTCGCCGTAGTGGCCGTCCGCGAAGCCGCCCGCGCCGTGCACGACGAAGTAGGCGCCGTACTTGCCGCCGTTCCACTTCAGCGCGCCGTCGAGCACCGGCGAGGTGTCGTTGCTCGCGGTGCCGGTCAGCTTCTTGCTGAAGAGGGCGGAGCCGTCCTTGTAGCGGATCAGGGCGGCGGCCGTGTCGCCCCACTTGTTGCTGTCCGGGACCCTGGTCAGCAGCGCGAAGCCGTCGTCGTGGGCGACGAGTCCGCTGACCTCCTTCGTGTCCGGGACCACGGTGTCGGTGCCCTGCCGTGCCAGGGCAGGCGACAACGAGGTCACATGGACGCCGTCGGACGCCGGCCAGGCCACCCGTACCGAACCGTCGGGGGCTGCCTGGGTGTCGACGCGGGTCCACTCCCGGAGCTGGTTGTAGCCGGGCTCCTGGTAGCCGAAGGCCGCCGGGAGCGTCACCTTCGAGACGCTGAGCTTCTGGGCGAGCGTCGCGCTCGTGCCCGTACTCGCGGAAGCGGAAGGCGAGGCAACGGGGGAGGCGGAGGCAGACGCGGAAGGTGAGGCGGAGGCAGAGGCGGAGGCGGAAGTCGTGGCCGACGCCGACGGGCTCGCCGTACCCGCACCCGTACCGGGAACCGCCGCCAGCTTCCACTGCTGGTTGCCGCCGCCGTTCGCCCTGTACTGGATGATCCCGGCACCGTCGGCGGTCGAACGCCCCCTGACGTCCAGCACCTTGCCACTGTTGCGGTTGACGACCTTGACGGCGCCGCCGGTCAGGTCGGTGATCTTCCACTGCTGGTGCGTGGCCCCGGAGCCGGCCGACTGGTCGACCGCGGCCTTGTCCGCCTTCGAGGCGCCCCTGACCTCCAGCGCCTTGCCACTGTTGCGGTTGACCAGTTCGTAGTAGCCGCCGCTGGTGGACTTCAGCCGCCACTGCTGGTTCGTGCCGCCGTCGTCGACGCGCTGGACGACCGCCGCGCCGTCGGCGGTGGAACCGTCCGCGACCTCCAGCACCTTGCCGCTGCTGACCGACACCAGCCGGTAGTAGCCGGTGGAGTCGATCGTCGCGGCCTCGGACTCCGGCTGGGAGAGCAGCAGATACGGCCCCACCACCGCCGGCACCCCGATCAGCAGACCCGTCACGGTCCAGCGTTTGCGGTGCCGGCCGCGCGGTCGCCGCCGGGTGCCGGCCGCCCGGTCCGTGCGGCCGGGCTCCTTGATGTCGCTCATGCGCTGGATCTCCTTGGACGCGCCACGTACGGGTCGATCCACGAGCCGACTCGTGGACCGGCTCGTGGATCGATCGGTAGTGGCCGCCGAGGAGGAGAAGGTTGCCGGGCGCGGTGCCCTTATGCCGCCGGGCGGGTGCCCGGAACCGCCCCGTGGCCGATCTGTTCGGGGATGTCGCTGTCCTGGCCGTAGACCTGGACCCGGTAGTAGGAGGTGGCTCCGGCCGGTGCCTCCGTGTCCAGATAGGAGACCGCCGTGCCGGGGAGGGTCGAGGTCAGTTCGTCCCAGACCTGGGTGGTGGTGTTCCAGCGCTGGATCGCGACCGAGGACGGTTCCGGGCAGAAGTCCCACTGGCAGGCCCACGCCCAGGTGAGCAGCACACCGGCCGCCGAGCCGCTCGCGGCCAGGGTCATGGAGTTGCCGAAGCCCTCGCCGATCCAGGGCAGCACCTTCGCCTCGGAGCGGACGCCGGCCGCGTTCACCGCCACCACCGCGTAGTAGCCGTTGGAGTAGTCGACCATCGCGTCGGTGTCGGTCACGGTGGCGGCGGTCACCGGCTGGTTCTGGATCCGGATGCCGGGGTGGGCCGCGTCGTTCCAGTACCGGTAGACGAGGTACCCGGTGGCGTCGGGCACCGGCTGCCAGGACAGCACCACCGTCAGGTCACCGGTCCGCCGTCCCGTGAGGTCCGCGGGCCGGGCGGGACGCGTGACGTCCTCGGCGTACGGGCGTACCGCGCAGGTGTTCTCGGAGAAGTTCGAGCGGACGCCCGCCGCGCTCACGGCGATGACCTGGTAGCAGGCGGGGACGCCGGCCGGTGCGCCGGTGTCGGTCCACTCCGGGGCGGCCGTGGCGGTGAGGCCGTCGACAGCCTTGATGTACACGGCGTCCGTCTCGGTGCGCCGCCAGACCTCGTAGCTCGCCGCGGCGGGGTCGTTGAGCGGCCAGGTCAGCCGGATGCCGTCGACGGTGGCAGCCGCGGCCGGCATCTCCGGGACCTGCGGGGCGCCGGGCAGCGGCCCGTCGTTCGAGTCGGGCACGTCGACCCAGATCCAGTCGCTGTAGTTGCCCTCGAAGCCGCGCACCCGCAGGCAGTAGCGGGACTTGCGGTACGGATCGGTGTCCAGGTAGTAGGAGTTGACCGTCTCGAAGGTCCAGGTGCCCATGTCGCACACGCCGCCGTAGGTCGTGCGGAACAGGTAGTAGCTGTAGACCTCGGACGGCGGGGAGTCGTTCCAGTCGAGCAGGATGCCGGCGGTGGCGGGGTCACGGGTGGCGGTAAGTCCGGTGGGCGCGGGCGGCTTGGGCGCGGGCGGGGCCAGCCGCTGGAGCCGCACGACGGTGCCGGTGGAGCGGTTGCCCAGCCGGTCGACGGAGACGACCCGGTAGTACGGGCTGGCGTCGGCGGCGATCGGGCTGTCGGTGAGAGTGCAGCGGACCAGCTCACCGGCGTCCGGCAGGGCCGCGCACTGGGGTGTGCGGGCGCTCCCGCTGTCGGTGAACGGGCCGTCGGCGCTCGTGCTCCGGGTGATCTGGTAGCCGGCGAAGTCCTGCTCGTAGCCGGGCCAGCCGGTGGTGGTCCAGGTCAGGGTGGCTGTGGTGCCGCCGACGGGTGCGGTGACCTCGGGCGCGGTGGGCGCCTGGGGCGCGGTGGTGTCCGGCGGCAGCGGGCGGCTGACGGAGACCGGCTCGGTCCAGGCCGAGTACGTGCGCGATGTGCCGCCGTCGATGACCTTGCCGACGGCACGCACCCGGTAGTGGCGGGTGCCGCCCGCGGGCAGGCCGGTGTCGGTGAACCACGGCAGGGTGCGGGGGGTGTCGGCGCCGACGAGCAGGTCCCAGGGGCCGGAGGCCGAGGAGGAGGACTGCACCTGGTAGCCGGCGGTCAGGCCGTGCACGGGGCTGCCGAACGGGTTGGCGGTCCAGTCCAGCACGGCCTTGTCCTCGCTCGACGAGCCCATGAGCCCGGTAGGACGCTGCGGCGGGTACAGCCCCGTGTCGGGGCGGAGCGCGGAGGCGACGGTCGAGGCGGACTCACCGGGCTCGGTGGTGGCCGGGGCGGACTCGTTGCCGGCGGTGTCGACGGCCGTCACCCGGTAGTACGCGGTGATGCCGATCGGGGCGTCCTTGTCGGCGTACGCGTTCTCCTGGACAACTGCGGCGTTGGCGCTCCGGATTCTGCTCCAGGGACCGGCGGGGGCGGTCGCGCGGTAGACGTGGTAGCCGGCGAAGGCGTCCGTGGTGCTGTAGTCGTCGTCCCAACTCGGGCCCCAGCTGAGGTAGTTCTCGCCGAGGTCGTCGCCCGCGTCGGGTACGCCGTTGTCGTTGAGGTCGATGTCGCCGTAGCCGTCGGCGCCCAGGAGGTCGGGGGCGCGCGGCGGGGTCTTGTCGGCCGGGACTGCGGAGGCGTTGGCCGAGGCGCGGGACTGGTTGCCCGCGCGGTCCACGGCGGTGACGGCGAACCAGTACTTGGTGCCGTTGCGCAGCCCGGTCGAGTTGAACGAGTTGCCGGTCAGCAGGGCGGAGCCGCTGACCCTGTGGGCGGTGTCGATCTTCACCGGGGTGCTGGTGGAGCGGTAGACCCGGTAACCGGCCAGATCCGCCTCGGCGTTGCGGGCCCAGCTGACGGTCGCCTTGGCGTCGCCGGGCACCGCCTTGGCCGAACCGGGGGCCAGCGGGGCCACCTTGTCCGGGGTGGTCGGGGCGAGCCCTGCGGAGACATTGGCCGAACCCGTGATGGCCACGTAGTCGACCCGCACGGTGTGCGTCCCGGCGGGCACGGTCACCTTGACGCTCGCGCGCTGCGTGGAGGCGTAGTCGCGCCACAGGTTGACGTACCGCTTGCCGTCGACCCAGACCCGGATGCCGTCCTGGGCGGCGGTCCTCAGCAGGAAGGGCCCGCCTCCGCCGAAGTTCCTGCGCATCGTCCAGCGGACGCCGAAGCGGTCGTTGGGGAGCGATATTCCGGCGGGGTGGCCCTTGCCCCAGTTCTCGCTGACGGCCTTGTCGCACAGGGACTTGCGGGGTGTGCCGGTGAGGGTGGTGTTGGCGTAGTAGTCCGCCTTCCACACCCCGTCGGCACAGCTCACGGCCGCGACCGGCACCGCGTCCGGCCGGGCCTCGGGCGCGGACGGGGGCTGCACGGTACCGACGACGAGCGCGGCCCCGGCGGCGGTGACCGGCAGCAGCAGCCGGTGCGGCGCCCGGACTCGGGAACGCGGGGGAACGGGTCTGCCCATGCGGGGCGGCATCCTTCCTCGGGCCCGGGGCAGCACCACATGGCAGGACGGATCGGATGGTTCCCCCGGGTGATCACTTTTCCTGCCCGGCGATGATGACATGCGCACAGTTGTTCGCGCGCCAATTCGTGCAGAACTCGTACAGAGATCGTGTCCGCGTGTGGAAGCGGTGCGATGCGGCTCAGACCGGTTCGAGTCGCCGTTCCCCGTCCCGCCGCGGTTCCGGTTGCGGTTCCGTTTGCGATTCCGTTTGCCGGGGCGGCGCGGGCTTCCTTTCCCACTCTTCGGTCGTGCGCAGATAGGCGTCGACGACCGAGATCATCGCCAGGAGGATCAGGGGGCCGAAGATCCACGGCTGCCCGGCCAGCTCCAGCGACAGATAGCGGTACGACACCAGGAGCAGCGCGAAGACCGCCGTGCCGTGGGCGACCAGTTGGATTCCGGTTCGGTCCCAGCCGCGTGCGTGCGCGCGCAGGGCGCCCTCGACCGTGAGCGCGAACACCACACCGGCCACGAGATCCGCGCCGTAGTGGTAGCCGAAGCCCAGCGTCGCGGTGAGCGTGGCAATCAGCCAGAACGTGCCCGCGAACCGCAGGAACCGCGGCCCTTGGCGCGAGTGGACGAAGATGGCGGTGGCCCACGCCGTGTGCAGGCTCGGCATGCAGTTGCGGGGCGTGATCCCGTCGTACGGCATCGGCTGCGGGACGGTGTGCGGCGGGAGCGTGTTGGGCCACAGGTCGGCCACCGCCCAGTGCCCGCCGCCCGTGCCGAAGGCGCCGGTGCCGTAGGCGAAGACCGGGCCGACCACGGGGAAGATCATGTAGATGCCGGGGCCGAGGACGCCTATCGCGAGAAAGGTGCGCACCACGTGATGGCGGGGGAAGCGGCGCTCGGCCGCGACGTGGCGCAGCTGGTACAGCGCGACGAGGACAGCGGCCACCGCGAGCTGGATGTAGACCCAGTCGAGGACATGGGCGCCGATGGGACCGGTGGCCCGGACGATCCGGCCCACGACCCACGCCGGGTCGCCCAGCGCGCGATCGGCGGTCGCCACGTACTGGTCGAGCACCATCGGGCGGGTCTTCGCCGTGATCAGCAGCCAGGTGTCGCCCGCCTTGCGCCCGGCGACCAGCAGCAGGGCGAGGCCTACGCCCTTGAGCAGCAGGGCCCGTTCCCGGCCGGTGCGGCGCGTGACGGCTACGACCCCACAGCCGAGGATCACCCACAGCGCGCCGTTCCCGAAGCAGTGCCCACCGCCCGTACCCGCCCCGGCCGCCCACCGCACCAGCGCGAAGACGACGTCGATGCCGACCGCCGCGCCGGCCGCGACGAACCGCTGCCGCCGGGTGAGCACCACCATCATCAGCGCCATGCTGGCGTACAGCAGAGGCCCTGACTTGGGGGCGAACACGACCTCCCGCGCCTGGTTGGTGATCGGCCCCGGCAGGCCGTGGCGACGTGCGGCGAACTCCAGTGCGAGGAGGAATCCGCCTACCGCCACGGCCGCCACGGCCCAGGGTCTGAAGAAAGGTATTCGCGACGACATAGACGGCTTCCCCCTGGTTTGCCGGACTGTTGCTCGGTGTTCATGGCTTCCGGCAGAGGAAGAGGGAAAGATCGGCGTCCGGGTTCCCGTCGGTCGGTCAGCGTTGCGGAAGAAGAACTTCCTGCTGGAGGAGGACGTCCGCCGCCCGTTCGGCGAGCATCGTCACGGGGGCGTGCGTGTGGGCTCGTACGATGCTCGGCATGGCCGAGGCGTCCACGACCCGCAGGCCCGTCAGGCCCCGGACCGCGAACGTCGGGTCGACGACCGACTGTTCGTCCGTGCCCATCCGGCAGGTGCTGACGAGGTGGTGGATGCTGCCGCCCGTGGCACGGACGTAGGCGGCGATGTCCTCGAAGTCCTCGGACAGCGCTCCGTCGGTGAGCGGCTTGCCGAGCCACTCGGCGAAGTCCGGCTGCCGCAGGACGCGTTGGGCGGCACGGACCCCCGCCACCAGGGTCGCCAGGTCGGCGCCGTCCGGGTCCGACAGATAGCGCGGGTCGATGACCGGGGCGTCGTGCGGATCGGCGCTGCGGAGCGTGATCGCGCCCCGGCTGCGCGGACGCAGGAGGATCACGCCCAGGGCCATGCCGTGCTCGGCGGTCCGCTGGTGCTCGCCCAAGGGAAGCACCAGGTGGACGACCTCGATGTCCGGGGCGTCGAGCTCCTCGCGCGTCCGCAGGAACAGCAGGGCCTCGGAGATGATCGAGTCCAGGGTGCCGTGGCGGTCGCGCAGATACTGGTCAATCTGCTCGGCCGACGCCCCCGAGCCGGGCGACCAGAAGCCCATCGCCTCGAAGGCCAGCGGGACGAGCAGATGGTCGGTCAGGTCCCGGCCGACGGACGGGAGATCCCGTACGACGGGCACGCCGTGCCGGGACAGCTCCTCGGCCGGGCCCACGCCCGACAGCAGCAACAGGTGGGGGCTGCCCACGGATCCGGCGGAGAGGACGACCTCGCGCCGGGCGCGGAGGACGGTCTCTGTGCGCGCGCCTCCCCCGCCCTCGATCTCGACGCCGATCGCCCGGGTGCCCTCGAACACCACCCGGCGTACCAGGGTGTCCGCAAGGACGGTGAGGTTCGGACGTTCGCGGGCCGGTGTGAGGTAGGCGTCGGCCGAGCTGTGGCGCAGGCCGTCGCGGTGGGTCGCGCGGGCCAGGGCGTAGCCCTCCTGGACCTCGGCGGCGGGGACGTACCCGAGGCGGGCGCACGCGTTGGTGAACGCCGGGGTCACCGGCAGCGGGTAGCGCATGCCCGCCAGGCTGATCCGCTGCTCGGCGCGCTCGAAGTAGGGCTGGAGGGTGTCGTGGTCCCAGCCGTCGAGGCCGGCCTCGGCCCAGCCGTCGTAGTCCGCGCGGTGGCCGCGCGTCCACAGCTGTGCGTTGATCACCGAGGAGCCGCCGACCGCCTTTCCGCGCGGGATCGGTATGGTCCGGTCGGCCAGGCCGGGCTGCGGCGCGGTGGCGAAGTCCCAGTCCAGGTCGCCGCCGAAGAGGCGGGGGAACAGGATCGGCACCTGCACTTCGGGGCGGGTCTCCGGCGTTCCGGTGCCGGCCTCGATGAGCAGCACCTGTGCCGTGCCGTCCGCGCTGAGCCGGTCGGCGAGCACGCATCCGGCCGAGCCGGCGCCGACGATCACGTAGTCCCACTGGTTCTCGCTGTTGACCTCGCTCACTTCGCGACCGCCTCTCGGCTCCGGTCGAAGGCCACACCCCAGGTCGTGCTCCTCAGGCGGCGGTTCTCGGTCATGACGACTCCATTCCTTGCCGTGTGTGCTGTGTGCTGCGATGGGGGTTCGATGTGCGGTGCGTTGGCGGGAGTTGCGGGTGGTTCAGCGGGTCGCGGGGATTCCGCTGTCCCCGGTGGGGGCGGGGGTCGGCGTCGTCTGCGCGGCGGCCGTGGGCTGCCGGTCCCGCAGGACGTGGCGGAGCAGGGCGAGGCCCGCCAGCAGGGCCACCAGGCCGCACACGCCGTTCCAGCCGAATGCGGAGTACGCCCGGACGCCCAGCCACGATCCGGCGCTGCCGCCCAGGAACGCGCAGGTCATGTACGCGGTGTTGAGGCGCGAGCGGGCCTCCGGGCGCAGCGCGAAGATACGGGCCTGGTTGGCGACCTGACCGGACTGCATGGCCACGTCGAGCAGCAGCATCCCCGCGCCCAGGCCCACCAGACCGACGGCGCCGCCGAGATGACCGGTCAGGAGCAGCGCCCCCGCGGCGATGGCGCCCACCATGCACACCAGGTTCACGGGGTCGGGTCCGAGCCGGTCGACGCGCCGGCCCGCGACGGGCGTGGCGAACATGCTGGCCGCGCCGACCAGGGCGATGACGCCGACGGCCGGGGTGCCCAGGTCGTAGTGCGGGCCCGTGATGTAGAGGGCGAGGGCGGTCCAGGCGGCGCTGAACGCGGCGAACACCAGGACCTGGTACTGGCAGGAGCGGCGCAGCAGCGGTTCGGTGCGCAGCAGGTGCAGGGAAGCCGCGATCAGCGCCGGGTAGCGCTGGTCGGTGCTCGGCGTGGTGTGCGGGAGGGCGACGGCCAGCGCGAGGGTGAGGATCAGGACCAGGCCCGCGGCGACCAGGTAGGGGGCGCGCCAGCCGAGCCATTCGCCGAGGGTGCCGGAGAAGGTGCGGGCCAGCAGGATGCCGCCGATCAGCCCGGAGAGCAGGGTGCCGGTGACGGCGCCTCGGCGTTCCGGGGCGGTCAGACCGGCCGCCATGGGGATGAGGATCTGCGGGACGACCGTGGTCAGACCGACCAGGGCACTGGCGACGGCGAGGACAGGCAGCGAGTCGGCCGCGCCGGCCAGCACGAGGCCCACGCTGGTCACCAGCAGCAGGGTGGTGACCAGCCCGCGGTGGCGGAGCCGGTCGCCGAGGGGGACGAGCAGGAAGAGGCCCGCGGCGTAACCGAGTTGGGCGCACGTGACGACCACGGCCGCGGAGGCGGGGCTCACGTTCAGGTCGTCGGCGATCAGCGGACTGATCGCCTGCGGGAAGTAGATGTTGGCCACCGCGACGCCGCAGGCGACGGAGAGCAGCAGGATCAGCGGCCGGCTCAGCACCGGCGGCGCAGGGGAGGGAACGGCAGAAGCCACGACACACCTCGACCAGGAAGGGAGGAAAGAAGCAACGGAAGGGGACGGTGGCGACGCCACCATGAGGAACCGCTTTAACCGGTTCCATCAACGTACCAGTAAAACCGGTTCCGCAGTAGGCTGATTCGTATGGCTGCAACTCCCGCACCGCCGGCCCCCCGATTCCGCAGCGGCTCCGGACGGATCTCTCTGGACTTCATGCGGACCCTGAGGCTGCGCGGCCTGGACGGTGTCACCGAGGAACTGGACACCCCCGAGGCGCTGACCGCCTGGGTCGTCCAGCTGGGCCCGTACGCCGAGGACACCGTCGTCCCGGTTCCGTCGCGGGCCGTGCTGCGTCAGGCGCGGGAGGTGCGGGAGGCCGTCCACACGCTCCTGACGACGGCCCGCGACGGCGGCGGCCCCGCCGCATGCCCTGTCGAGGTCCGTACGCTGCTGAACCGGGCGGCCTCCGCCGCGCCGCCGGTGCCGGTGCTCGACGACCGCGGCAGGCTCGTCCACACCGCCGCGGACCCGGTCGGCGCGGTGCTCTCCGACATCGCCCGCGACGCGCTCACCCTGGCGACGTCCCCCGCGCTGGAGCGGGTCCGCGCCTGCGCCGGTCCGGCCTGCGCGGCCTGGTTCCTCGACACGTCACGCCCGGGCAACCGGCGCTGGTGCTCGATGGACGCCTGCGGGAACAAGGCGAAGAAGACCACGTGGCGGACGAAGCAAGTGACGGCCACGAAGGCCTGAGGCACCGGCCTGGTACGTCACTGCACCGGGCGGACGAAGGCCCGGTCGACGTACACCAGCGCATCCCGGTCCACGTCGGTGACGCAGTCCAGCACATGGCCGATGAGCATGCTGTGGTCACCGCCGTCGACGACGTCGTGCAGCCGGCACACGAGCCGGACCGCCGCCTCGGGGATGCCGGGCAGCCCCCGTTCGAGCGGGACGGTGTCACCGGCGGCGAACCGGTCGACACCGGAGGTCGCGAAGCGCCGGGCGATGTCGGACTGGTCGTGGGCGAGCACGTTGACCATGAAGTGCCCGGCGGCGGTGAAGGCGGAGTGCGTGCTGGCCTTCTTGTCCAGGCTGACCGTCACCAGCGGCGGGGCCAGGGACAGGGAGACGAAGGAACTCGCGGTGAATCCCCAGCGGCGGCCGGCCTCGTCGACCGTGGTGGTGACGACGACGGGCCCCGGGACCCGGGCCATGGCACTGGTGAAGTCGAGCTCTCGGGTGTCGGTGTCGGTGTCGGTATGGGTATCGGTGGGCATGGGATACGACCCTCCTTGAGCGAAGTGGGTTGGTCATGCGGCCAGTTCGCCGCTGCCGAAGTCGGCACCGGCCAGGACGTCGAGGAAGGACCGGGCCCAGTGGTGGACGTCCCGTTCGCGGACGTGCCGGTGCAACTCCCCCATACGGAGCCTGCGTTGGGCCTCGTCCAGGTGCAGGGCCGTGGCCATGACGTCCTGGAGTCCGGCGAGATGGTGCGGGTTGACCAGGAGCGCCCGGGTGAGTTCGTGCGCGGCGCCCGCGAACTCGCTGAGCACCAGCGCCCCGCCGAGGTCCGGACGGGCGGCGACGAACTCCTTGGCGACCAGGTTCATCCCGTCGCGCAGGGGCGTCACCAGCATCACGTCGGCGGCCCGGTAGAGGGCCGCGAGTTCGGTACGGTCCACGGTGGTGTGCAGATAGTGGACCGGCACCCGGCCGACCGTCCCGAACGTTCCGTTGATACGGCCGACCTGTGCCTCGATCCTCGTACGCTGACGCCGGTAGTGCTCGACGCGCTCCCGGCTGGGCGTGGCGATCTGGACGAGGACGGTGTCCCGCGCGGTGACCCTGCCCTCGGCCAGGAGCCCCTCGAAGGCCCGCAGCCGCTGCTCGATGCCCTTGGTGTAGTCGAGCCGGTCGATGCCCAGCATGATCCTTCTGCCGTCGCCCAGTTGACGGCGGATCCGCCGGGCCCGTTCCCGCACGGCCTCGCCGCGGGCCAGGGTGTCGAGGCCGGCCGCGTCCACCGAGATGGGGAACGCGCCGACGTGTACGTCCCGTTCGGGCAGTCGTACGGTGCCCAGCACCGGCGTACGGTGCGGACCGCCGACGTCGCCGACGCCGTGCAGTCGCCGCACCAGCCGCAGGAAGTTCTGTGCGCCGCCGGGCAGTTGGCAGCCCACGAGGTCCGCGCCGAGCAGGCCCTCCACGATCTCGGTGCGCCAGGGCAGTTGGAGGAAGAGTTCGGGGGGCGGAAAGGGGATGTGCAGGAAGAAGCCGATCCGCAGATCGGGCCGCAGGGCCCGCAACAGGGCCGGGACCAGCATCAGTTGGTAGTCCTGGACCCACACGGTGGCCCCGGGCCCGGCGATGTCCGCCGTGTACTCGGCGAACCGCCGGTTGACCCGGTGATAGCTCTGCCACCACCGCCGGTCGAACTCGGGCGCCGCCACCGCGTCATGGAACAACGGCCACAACGTGGCGTTGGAGAAACCCTCGTAGTAATCCCGGTGTTCGTCGGCGTCGAGAGGCACCGGGTGCAACCGCACCCCTTCGTGCCGAAAGGCGGCGGGCGTGTTGCCGGCAGTCCCCGCCCACCCCACCCAGGCCCCCCGCCGCCCCCGCAACACGGGTTCCAGAGCGGTGACAAGCCCACCCGGGCTGCGCCGCCAGCCCCCCGAGTCCAAATAAACGGGAAGACGATTAGCAACGACGACAAAATCGGCGTCCGGTTCCATTTCCCTGCATCCCTTCTCAAGGGGGGGACTGGCCGCGCCCCAAAGGGGCGCGGGGAACTGCGCGACCAGCCCCCACCGGCCCGCAGCCGAAGAACGACCTACGCGGCCCGAAAATCGACGATCGTCTTCAGATCAGTCGTGCTCCGATAGTTCTTGAAGATCTCGACGAGCCCCTCATAGTCCTCGAACCGATGCACCGTCGACAGCAACCGCCGCCCATCGACAATCCCCGACAACAACATCTGCATCGCCACCTGAATCACATTGGCGGAGTGATGCATCGGGAACGCCGTGACATCGAACGGCGACGCGCTGATATTGATCCCCTTCGCGAGCATCAGCCACGTGTCGAACTTCTGCATCTCCTGCGAGGCCCCGTACAGCACATACCGCCCCTTGGGCTTCAGCCGCCGCATGGCCACCCGCCGTGGATCCTTCTCCTCGTCGTCGACCTTGACGGTCGGCAACGCGTCGAAGACGTAGTCGAACGTGTTCTCCGGAACCTCGGCGATCAGCTCCTCCGGCAGATACGCCCGCTCCGAGAAGTGCTCCCCGGCATGCTGGTTGCGCACCGGGTTGGCGTCCACGGACACCACCTGGTTGGGGGCGAACATGCGCCTGATGACGCTGCCCGCGATGACGCCGATCGGGCCCGTGCCCATGATGAGGACCCGGTCGCCGATCTTCGGCGGGTTGGCCAGGATCGAGCGCAGGGCGCCGGTGGTGGGTTCGATGAACGACGCCTGGAGGTCGTCGAGGGCGTCGGGGACCTTGACGGCGGCGGCCCGCAGATCGTCGGAGAAGTTCCGGTCGGCCCAGAACACGTCCTCCTTGACCTCCCCGGAGAAGATCGGGCGCAGCGTGCGGTACTCGGCGAAGCCGCCGAAGTCGGTCTGTCCCCAGTAGACGATCCGGTCGCCGATCGCGATGTCGGGGCGGGTGAACTCCGGCCCCTTCTCGACGACTTCACCGAGGTACTCGTGGCCGAGGACGATCGGGTACTCGGAGGGGAACAGGTGCCCTTCGAAGAAGGAGATGTCCGTCGAGCAGATCGACACGCAACGGGTGCGCAGCAGCACGCCGTCGGCCGGCGCCGAGGGACGCGGCACCTCCGCGACCTGGGTCTGGCGCGGGGCGACGAGCTGGAGGGCCTTCATGGTCGGCATGGTTGTCCTTCCGGGCAGATGACGATTCACGACAGATTCCGACAGATTCACGACAGGTTCAGGTGGCTGCTAGCGGCGCATGCTCAGACCGCCGCCGAGCAGGTACTGGCCGGTCATCTCGACGTTGGTCGGCGACAGGGTGATGTGCTTCGCGGCCGAGTGCGCGTCACGGAAGTAGCGTTCGAGCAGGCTGCTCGCGTACAGCGAGGACGTACCGGCGACGGTGAACAGGCTGTCGATGGCCTGGCAGCACTGCTCGGCCACGGTCGCCGCCGCCAGCCGTACGGTCGCGCTGAGCGCGTCCCCGCCGACCTCGCCGAGCCGTTCCGCGTGCCAGGCGGCGTCCGCGAGGAGCAGCCGGGAGGCCCGGACCTGCGCCTCGGCGCGGGCGTACCGCTCCTGCACGGTGTGGCTCGCGGCCAGGGTGGTCGTACCGGCCATCGGCCTCTTCGCGACGGCGAGCCGCTGGAACTCGTACAGCGCGCCCCGGGCGGCGCCCAGCACGGTCGAGGACGAGCCGAACAGCCCGAAGTCGTAGTAGCTGATGCCGTATCCGCGCGAGGGACGGGCGGGCGGGGCGAGGAACATGTCCCGCTGGGCGACCGTGTACGCGTCGGCGACGAAGACGTCCTCGACCTCGTAGTCCTCGCTGCCGGTGCCGCGCAGCCCGAGGGTGCGCCAGTTGTCCAGCATCCGTACGGCGTGCCGGGGCACGAACAGCATCCGGATCTCCGGGCCCTGTTCCGTGAGCCGGGGTGTGCCGCCGTCGGTGATCCGGGCCGCGCACACCAGCCAGGTGGCGTGCGCCGATCCGCTGGCGAAGCCCCAGCGCCCGGAGAGACGGTAGCCGCCGTCGACGGCCTCGGCGAGCCCCGTGGGGTTGACGGAGCCGATCACCAACCCGTCCTGGTCCCGGAAGAGTTCACGCGCGACCGGCTCGGGAAGGTAGTCCGACAGCCGGCCGATGGCGGCCTGCACGCCCATCTGCCAGGCGACCGCCGGGTCGAGCCGGGAGAGTGCCTGGAGTGCCTGCGACCCCGTCTCCAGGGAGACCTGGGAGCCGCCGAGGTCGTGGGAGACCAGCATCCGGGGGAAGCCCGCGTCCCGCAGTGCCTCGAACACCGGCACCGGGGAGAAGCGCTGGCGCTCGCCCTCCTCCCGCCACTTCTCGATGACCGGGGCGATCTCGTCGACCCGCCCGAGCCAGTCCGCGGTCTCCGCCGGTACGGGCCTGTCGTCGACCAGTGAGAGAGCGTGATCGTTCTCTTGGTTCTGAGTCGCTTGGTTCTGAGCCATGTCCACCTCCTGATGTTGCTGGGAACGTAGGCGGAGGAACCTCGCGTTCAAGACCGGAATCCGGCGGGCGTGGGGGCCTCTTGACCGACGTATTACGGCGGGAAGAGACACGGAAAAGGGGGTGGCCGGCGTCCTGAGGACGCCGGCCACCCCCTGTAGAGCGGCGGATCAGCCAGCCCGGTCGAGTACGTCGACGAAGGCCAGCCAGATGTCGATGTGTTCGTGGACCGCGAGGGTCAGGGCGGCCCGGCTGTGCGGCGGTACGGCGGCCAGCAGGGCGTCGCCCCCGGCCCCCAGAAGGGCCCGGTTGTCGAGCAGCCGCAGCAGCTGCCGCCCGGACGCGGAGAACCGCAGGGTGGGATCACGGGCCAGGACGGCGAGCGGGTCCTTGCCCGGGGGCGGACCCGTCGGGGTGCGGGGCCGGGCAGGCTCCCGGAGGTGCCCGTTCCGCTCTACGGCGGTCAGCGCCACGGGCTCGTCCCGTACGGCGGCTGCGGCGACCGCTCTGCGGCCGACGGGATCCTCGCCCCGCTGCACCCGGGCCCGGACATCGCGGGCGGTCCCGACGGAGATTCCGGCGGCGCCCGCGATCTGGCGCAGCGAGGCGTCCGGGTGTTCGCGCAGATAGGCGGCGGCACGTCTGCGGCCGACGGTGGGGTCCACCGGGCGGGCCCGGCCGTCACGGCCGACCCGGGTGTTCGACTGGGGCTCCTCCCCGGTTGCACGGCGTCTGACGGCCGCCACCGTCTTCGTGGACAGCCCCGCGGCCTGGGCGACCGCCCGGTTGGACCACCTCGGGTAGGTGGCCAGGATGCGCCGGGCCGCCGCCAGCCGCTCCCGCTGGTTCAGCCGCCGCCCACGGTGCAGATTGGCCTGGACGGCCTCGACGAACGCCTGCTTCTCGTCGCCGTCGAAGTAGCGGACGTCGATGTCCGCGCGGCCGGCCAGGGTCGCCGCCGTCAGCCGGTGCATACCGTCGATGACACGCAGGGTGCGCCGGCACACCAGGATCGGCGGCAGGTCCCGTACCTCCGCCAGTGATCTGGCGTAGGCGAGATCGATGTCCCCGGCACGCGGGGAGTCGGCGGGCACGAGCGCCGCGACCGGTAATCGTCCGGTGCGCGGCGCGGCCCCGTCTTCAGGTGGTTCTCGAACTGGAAAAAGCGCAGAACTGCTGGTCATGCTCCGACTCCCCCGTCGTATGGCCGCACGTAGCTCTCTGCAGTCGCTCCACCACCGAGTTCACTTGGCGCCCGGTCCGATTGCCAGGGTCAGTTGTGGCCGACTGGACACAAGCGGCCAGAATCCCGCGTTCCGCACCTCCGGATCCGCGTCGCGGCCTCCCCCGTCCCCCCGGCCCACGGCACCCCGGGCGCCTCCTCAGCAACCCCTCCGACCTGCGCGGACACCTCGAAGACGGCAATTTTCCGCACAAGTTCCGGTCAGTTCACGGGAGTTGTAACGGACCTTTGGGAGAGTGTGGCGCTCGAACACAGAACGGGGAGGAAGAAAGTGGACAACCGGCCATTGACAGCCGCGGCACCCATTGACATTCCGGCCGACATCTCAGCCACACCCGTCGGCGCGGCCGCGGAGCTGCTGACCCGGGCCGTCGACACGCTCGCGGCGCTGACGAGTACCGAGATCGCCGACAGCTACCGCGCCCTCGCGGAGGCGGACGGGCCCACCCCGCTCCAGGAGGCCGACCCGCCGCACCAGGCGCGGGGCGGGAGTTCGGCCCCGCTGCTGGCCCTGGGTCTCGCCCATGTACTGCCCCACGATCCACCGCTGCTGCGGGCGGCGGCGCCGGTGCCGGCCGTGGAGGCCGCCCTGGTCCACAAGAAGCACGAGCTGGACGCCCAGTACGACGTCGTCGCCCGCGCCCAGCGCGAGGTGCTGCGCATCCGCCAACTCGCCGACCGGCAGGCCCAGGACACCTCCTCGCACCGGCTCGCGCAGGTGCTCACCGACTCCGACGACATCGCCGCCCTGTCCAACACGATCGGCACGGCGGCCGTCCAGGAGCATCTGACACTGGAGACCTTCCAGTACGACCTTCCGCTGAAGGCGAGTTCGGCGCAGCCGCCGACGGACGCGTCGATCGCTCGGGGCGTACGGCACCGGAGCATCTACGAGACGGGCTTCCTGACCGACCCCGTGGGCACCGAGATCGTCGAACACTGTGCGGCAGCGGGCGAGGAGATACGACTCCTGCCCCGACTGCCGATGAAGCTGAAGATCACGGACGGCTCGCAGGCCCTGCTGGCCCTCACCCCGACCGGGTCGAGCGTGGCCCTCCATCTGACCTCGCCCGTCGCCGTGGAGGCGCTGCGCCACTACTTCGAGCTCCTGTGGCGCGAGGCCCGCCCGCTGACCAACTCCCCCTCGCCCAGCGGCAGCGACCGGGAACGGCAGCGCCACGAGATCGTCGCGCTGATGCGGCAGGGCTTCAAGGACGAGGCCATCGCCCGGAGGCTGGCACTGACCCCGCGTACCGTGCGCCGCCGCATCAGCGAGTTCATGGACGAACTCTCCGCCGAGACCCGCTTCGCGGCGGGGGCGGAGGCGCAGCGGCGCGGCTGGTTCGACGCACCGGACTCGTCCGACGCGTCGGACGAGTAGAGCGCTCGCCGTACGGGAGCGGGAGTGGAGCCTGCTACACCATCGATCGGGGAGGACGCTCCCTCGTGGCGTCGTGCCGTTTGCGGGATCGTCGATCTCACCAGGTCAGCGGCTCCCACCGGGAGCCCACCGCTCCCCGAAAGGCTGTCTCCCGTGAAGGCGCTGCTCTCCTCCCGCCCCGTCCTGTGGTTCCTCTTCCTGTTCAACCTCGTCGTGGCCCTGGCCGCGCCGCTCATCGACGACAGCGCGAAGGGCATCGCGACCAGCATCGGCATGGCGGTCGTCTCCCTCGGGGCGGGAAGCGCCCTGTACAAGGGCCGCGCGCAGGCCCGCGTGGAGACCGCGCAGGGCCGGCGGCACTGACCGGGTGATCCGCTCACTGTGCGCGGAGCGCGTCCGCGGGCGGGGTGCGCAGGGCGTGGCGGGTGGGGAGTTCGATGGTGAGGAACGCCGTGGCGGTCACCGTCAGGGCGAGCGCGGGCAGCAGCCACACCGGGCCCGCCGGCCAGGGGCGGCCGAGGAAGCCCTGGCCCAGGAGGGCGAGGGGTACGGCGGACAGCAGCAGGGCCGTGGTGAGCGCGGTGGCCGCGGTCACCGCCGCCTCGCGGCGCATCATCGCGCGGATCTGGCGGGGCGTCGTGCCGTTGAGACGCAGGGCGCCCAGTTCGACCCGGCGCTGGGCGGTCGCGGCGACGAGCTTGTTGGCGATGCTGAGCAGCAGATAGACCAGCAGGACCACGATCAGGGCCAGGTTGATCCACACCTCCGGCGGCGCGTCCGCCAGCCCCTTGCCGGAGGAGACCGGGTCGGTGTCCTCGACCGCGAGCCCCGGGCGGGACGCGGCGAAGGCGGCCACGGCCTGCCGGGCGTCCGCCGTACCGTCCGTACGGACCAGGATGCTCTGGTCGAGCCCGGTCGTGGTGTGACCGGCGGCCAGGTCGTGCGAGAGGACCACGTCGCCGAAGCCGAGGCCCCGGTCGTAGACGGCGACCACCTCGGCGTCGGCCTTCGCGCCGTCACCGAGCACGAGACTCACCCGCCGCCCCACTGCCGCGTCCCGCGAACGGGCGGCATCGCTGCTGACGGCGACGGTCGCCCCGGTGAGCCGGCTCAGACTCCCGTCCCGTACACCGAGGTCCAGGACGTCCGCCGCGTCCGGCGTGAGGATCATCGCGGAGCCGGACTCGGTCTGCGGATCGCCGAACAGGTCGTACGTCCACACCACACCGGTGTAGCTCACGGGAGCCGCCGCACGCACACCGCTGGTCCCGCGTACGTCGGCGAGCGTGCCGCCGGGCAGTCCACCCAGTCCCGGTGCGCTCAGGCTCTGTTGGGCGAGGGTGCCGGTGCGGGTGTCGTCGGCGGTGGCGGCCAGCACGGTGGTCTGGGTCAGGGTGTACGTCAGCACGAACACGACCGCCATGGCCAGCGTGCTGACGATCCCCGCGTTGCGCAGGGCGTAGGCGCGGACGTTGGCCATCGCCAGCCAGGTCGGCGCGGAGGCCCCGGAGCGCGTCAGCCGGGCCGCCGTGTCGCCGATGCCCCGCACGAGCGCCGGACCGGCCATGGCCAGGCCGATCGCGCCGAAAATGCCCGCCAGGGAGGTGGCGGTGGCGCCGAGGACCGTACGGGAGAACAGCGGCAGGGCCGACATGGCGGTCGCGGCGACGATGACGAGAACGCCGACGCGCGTCCGGATCCGCGAGGGCTCACGCGGCTCGCTGCGCGACTCGGCGACGGCCTCGGTGGCCGGCATCCGCGAGGTACGCCACGCCGAGCCCCGGGCCGAGACCTGCACGACCAGGCCCAGCAGAAGGATCGTCGCGAGGGCGGGCAACGGGCTGAAGGTGAGCGGGAGTTCGGCGGGTACGACCCCCCGGTCCGCCAGTAGTTGACGGAACTGTCCGGCCAGCAGATAGCCGAGCGCCACACCGGGTACGAGGGCCACGGCCGCGACGACGCTCGACTGGACGGCGGCAAGTCGCCTTATCTGCCGGGGAGTTGCTCCCACGGCCCGCATCAGCGCCAGCTCCCGACGCTGCCCGGCGATGGACACGGCCAGCGCGCTCGCCATCACGAACCCGGTGATCAGCAGGACGATCCCGGAGAGCGACCCGGCGAGGAGTATCAGGAGGGAACGGGACGCACCCGCCCCGGGCGAGACGAGATCCCCACGATCACCACCGGTGACCACCTCAAGTCCGGTGCCCTTCAACTTGGTTCGGACTTCGGCGGCGACCTTTTCCTCGGCGCCGGGGGCAGTGCGCAGGGCGATGAGATCGACGGTTCCGGCGCGGGGGCTGGTGGTGCTGGTGCCTTCGCTGGGGGCGGTGGTGGCGCCGTCTCCGGTACCGCTCGCGCCGGCGCCGCTCCCCCCACCACCCCGCCCCGCCAGCCGTACGGCCGTCGTGTCGGTGAAGAAGACGCCGGCGTCGGTGTCCGGTGCGTCGATGATCGCCGAGACTCGGTACCCGGTGGCCGGGCGGGCGTTCGTCATCACCTGGACGCTGTCTCCCAGCTCGACGCCCGCCGCCGTGGCCGTGGCGCTGTCGACGGCGATCTCGTCGGCACCGGCCGGCCCTGCACCCTCCACCCGCGCGCCCTCCAGCAGCTTCACCGAGGACCAGCCGTGTCCGGCGACCCGGGGATCCCCCGCCGGTACGACCCGCCCGTGGGCGTCGATGAGCGCGGCGGGGAAGCCGAGGTCGCCGACGGCGTCGGTGACACCCGGCAACTCCGCCAGGTCGCCGACCAGTTGGGCCGGGACGGTACGACGCTCCGGGAGCGCCAGGGGCAGGTCTCCCGGCGGATGGAACTCCTGGTCGGCGGCGACGATCACGTCCGCACCGGCGAGCCGGCCCGCCGGGAGGTGGGAGCGCAGGCCGGACTCGGCGAGGACGCCGGTTCCGGTGATCAGGGCCGCGCCGCCGAGGACCGCGCACGCCACGGCGATCAGCGCGGAGATCCGGTGCCGGACCATCTGTACGGCGAGACCGAGCATGCCAGTCATGGCATTCATGGCTTTCATGGGTCAGACCTCTCCCAACTCGACTAGACGGCGGGCCAGTTCGGGGGCGGTCGGCGCGTCGAGGGCCTCGACGACCCGGCCGTCGGCCATCACCAGCACGTGGTGCGCACGGGCGGCGGCGGCCGGGTCGTGGGTGACCATCACGACCGTCTGGCCCAGGTCGTCGACCAAGTCCCGCAGCAGGTCCAGGACTTCATGGGCACTGCGCAGATCGAGCGCCCCGGTCGGCTCGTCGGCGAACACGACGGCCGGTCTGGCCACCAACGCCCGTACGACGGCGGCCCGTTGCTGCTGACCGCCGGACAGCTCGGCCGGACGGTGGGCGAGCCGGTCGCCGAGCCCGACCCGCTCCACCAGCGTCCGCAGCCAGTCCCGGTCCGGCGTACGGCCCGCCAGGCGCAGCGGCAGCGTGATGTTGTCCTCGATGCTGAGCGAGGGGATCAGGTTGTACGCCTGGAACACGAACCCGACGCGCTCCCGGCGCAGTTCGGTACGGCGGGTCTCGTTCAGTCCGGCGATCTCGTGACCGTCGATCCGGACGCTGCCCGAGGTCGGGGAGTCGAGCCCGGCGGCGCAGTGCATCAGCGTGCTCTTGCCGGATCCCGAGGGGCCCATCACCGCGAGGAACGTGCCGCGCCGCACGGTCAGCGACACCTCGTCGAGGGCGCGTACGCCACCCGCGTACTCCTTGCCGACCCGGTCCAGGACGATGGCCGGCGCCGACGCGTCGTACCCGGTGGCCGCGGGGCGGCGGGTCCGGGCGAACACGGGGCTCATCGACGGCCCCGCAGGCTGCGTACGACAAGGGTGCCGCCGGCGAGCACGGTGACCGCGCCGCAGGACAGGTTCACCCAGGTGTGCGCGCCACTGAACGAGGCCGCCATGTTGGCGACCGCACTGAGCACAACCAGGATCCAGAGCAGGCTGCGGGCGATGTCCGCGCGGGTGGGGGCGGTGTCGCGCCGCTGGTGAAGGGGGTGGGGGTCGGTGTTCGTCATGGGGTTCGTCATGGGTTCCTCCCGAGGTCCGCTGTCGTCACCGACGCTATGGATCGGGACCCCCTCGGGCCGATCCCGCAGCCCGCCCGGTTCGGGGTACAGCAGGCTGTACTTTCCGGCCCCTGGACCGACGGCCAACGGGCCTACGCCATAAGGTCCTTCGCAACGAAGGGAGGGCGCATGGCCGTATCGCGAGACACCACGGCCGGTGACCGGAGCGCGGAGTTCGAGGACTCGGGGCTCAGGGAGACCGTCGTACGGAGTCTGCGTGCCGCGCGTGCCGCGATCGGGGAGTTGGCGTCCGGGCTCGGTACCGCACTCCCCGCCCTGCTTCTGCTGCTCTGGCTCGCCGTCACCGCCGTGACCAGTGTGGTCGGCGTCGGGCTGCTCATGGTGCCCGCGCTGCTGCGCGCCCTGCACCGCCTCGCCGGGCGGGAGCGGGCGCGGCTGGGGCGGCGCGGGCCCGAGGTCGTCGCGCCCGAGACTCCGCCGACGCGGCTGCGGCCCGCCCTCGTCGACCCCACCACCCGGCGGGAGCTGCGCTGGCTGGTGCGGCACGCGAGCCTGGGGCTGGTGCTGGGGGTGCTCGGCGTGCTGCTGCCGCTCGTCGCCGTGCGCGACACCCTCTTCCCGCTGTACTGGACGTTCATGCCGGGCAACGCCACGGCCACGTCCGTCGGTTACGGCAACGCGCACTCCTGGCCGGACGCCCTCGCCGTGGCCATGCTGGGCCTGGGCTGGGTCTTCATCATCCTGGGGCTCGGTCCGGGCATGGCCCGGCTCCAGGCGCGCCCCGGGCGTGAACTCCTCGCGGCCGGACCGGAGACGGATCTGTCCCTCCGTATCGTCGAACTCACCGCGACCCGCGCCGCCGCGCTCGACGCCCACGCCACCGAACTGCGCCGGATCGAGCGGTCGTTGCACGACGGCACGCAGAACCGGATCGTCTCCGTGACCGTCCTGCTCGGCGCCGCCCGCCGGATGGTGGCCCGTGACCCGGCCGGCGCCGACGAACTCCTCGAACGCGCCCAGTCCGCCGCCGAACAGGCCCTGGCGGAGCTGCGTACCGTCTCCCGGAGCATCCTGCCGCCGGTGCTCGCCGACCGCGGTCTCGCCGGGGCGCTCTCCGGGCTGGCCGCGAACTGCGCGGTGCCCTGCCGGGTCGACGTCGACGTGCCCGCTCGCTGCGCCGCCTCCGTCGAGGCCACCGCCTACTTCGTCGTCGCCGAGGCCCTGACCAACATCGCGAAGCACAGCGGCGCCACCCACGCCACCGTCACCGCGTACAGCCGGGGCGGCCGTCTCGTCCTGTGCGTCGAGGACGACGGCCGGGGCGGCGCCGACGAGGACGGCGGCTCCGGACTCACCGGCATCCGCGGCCGGATCGCCGCGCACGACGGCACCCTCTCCCTGGCCAGCCCGCCCGGCGGCCCGACGACCCTGAAGGTGGATCTTCCCTGTGGAGCATGACCGTACGGATACCGGTATGCGGATCGTGATCGCCGAGGACGACGCCCTGTTGCGCGAGGGCCTCGCCCTGCTGCTGCGCGCCGAGGGGCTCGACGTGGTGGCCACCGCGGGCACCCCCGACGAGGCGCTGGCCGCCATCGACGCGCACAAGCCGGACGTCGCGATCCTCGACGTACGGATGCCGCCGACCCACACCGACGAGGGGATCGTCGCGGCGGTCGAGGCCCGGCGCCGCCGGCCCGACCTGGCCGTCCTCGTACTGTCCGCGTACGTCGAACAGAGCTTCGCCACCGAGTTGTTGGGCGGCGGCGTGGGCGGACTCGGCTACCTCCTCAAGGAACGCGTCGGCCGGGTCGAGGAGTTCCTCGACGCCCTGCACCGGGTGGCGTCCGGCGGCACCGCCATCGACCCCGAGGTCGTCGCCCAGCTCTTCACCCGCTCCCGCCAGGACACCCGCCTCGACCGGCTCAGCCCCCGCGAACGGGACGTGCTCGCCCTGATGGCCGAGGGCCTCGGCAACACCGCCATCGCCGAACGGCTCGTCGTCACCGAGGGAGCCGTCCACAAACACATCCGCAGCATCTTCGCCAAGCTCGACCTGTCACCCACCGACCAGGTGGACCGGCGGGTGGCGGCGGTCCTGCGCTATCTGGAGGATCTGCGCCGACTGGGGTGACCGCCGCCCACAGCTCGTCCCCGATCCCGGTCAGGGTGTGGGCAGTTCACGCAGGGCGGGCAGCAGTTTCCGCTCGGCCCACGGTATGCGCAGCGACGACTCCCCGGTCCGCCACGCGCCGAGGAGACGCTCGGCCAGGCGGTCCTCCAGGTACGTGGTGGCGTCCGCCCCGAAGGCGACGTCGCCTTCCAGGTGGGGCTCCTCCTCAAGGAGGCCCGCGACGACCTCGTGGCGGACGACCTGTTCGTGCACGGCGTCGGCCTCGACGTGCTCGTCGTAGAAGTGCTCGGCGGCCGGTCCCGCGCCGGTGCGCCGCATGGCCTCGGCGAGGCGCCGTGACCCCGGGGACGAGGTGATCTCGACGGCGGCGAAATGTCCCACCAGGGCCCCTCGCAGGGCGCGGTGCAGGCCGAACAGGGACATCACGTTCACGGTGGCGAGGGCTTCGGCGCCGGACGCGTCGAGATAGTGCCCGTACGAGGTGTCCAGGCCGAGGTCCGCCATGAGGTCGGCGAACAGACGGGCGTGCACGCGGTCCGCGCGGCCGCCGCCGAACTCGTCGAACTCCACGGCCGCCATTCCCGCCTTCGCCCTCCCCCACAGCCGGGGCAGCACCCAGGCGTGCGGGTCGGCCTCCTTGAGGTGGTAGAGCGACCGCTGGGCGGCGTACTCACGCACCTGCCACAGCTCGCCCTCACTCCGCAGGAAGTGGCTGACGCCACTGCCGTCGACGGGTTCGACGAGCAGTTCGGCCAATGCCTCGTCGGCGCGTTCGCGCGCGGGCACCTCGTCGCGCAAGGCCCCGAGAAAAACCTTTTCGGCAGCGGCTCTGACCCTGAGCAGGTCGGGGTCCCATTCACGGTCGGCATCGACGTCCGCGAATCCCCGGTAATGCAGCTCGTAGCACATATAAAGGGCCAGCTGCAGATCTTCTCCGAACGGGGTGGCGTCGAAAACCGTCTTTTCGTCCGGGAGCGGCCCCCTGTTCCGTACGTATTCGCCGACCGCCGCCGAGACAGGGCCGCGGGCGGACGGCAGGGGCGGCTCTTTCGGTGGGGGGCGCATGGGCACCGAGTACCCGCGATCGGACCACTCACCTGCGCCGTCGCGAAAAGTCGGGCGCCGGCATGACCAGGCTCTTTCGGGGAACCCGGCGGGCGTGACCGATCTCGATCCGTTCACCGACCTGATCGACTGTCCCTTGTACGTCGTGACCGTGGAGGCCGGCGGTGAGCTAGCGGGCTGCCTGGTCGGATTCGCCTCCCAGTGCTCGATTCGGCCCGCCCGGTTCGTGGTCTGGCTGTCCAGGGCCAACCGGACGTACCGGGTGGCCGTGCGCGCCGAGCGGCTCACGGTCCATGGTCTGCGCCGCGACCAGGAGCGGCTGGCCCGGCTCTTCGGCGGCGAGACCGGCGACCGCACCGACAAGTTCACCGACGTCGCATGGCATCCGGGACCGGCCGGGTCGCCGGTCCTCGACGAGGCGCCCGTCTGGTTCGTCGGCCGCGTGGAGAGCCGGATCGACGGCGGCGACCACGTCGGTTTCCTCCTGGCTCCGGAGGCGGCGGAGAACTTCGTGGGCGATCGCGCCACTCTGCTGTCGCTCAGGGACGCGCGTGGCATCACCCCTGGTCACCCGGTGGACTGACCGCCACCTACGTGAGAGCCCCGGGACTCCTGACGAGTCCCGGGGCCGCGATGCTCGGAGCGGGCTCCGGTCAGGCGTGCGGGCCGCCGAACGGCGTACCCCTGCCGTAGTGGGTGCCCAGCTCGTCGTGGTAACCCTGGTTGCCGAGGTGCTTCTCGCGGTCGAACTCCGGGGCGTCCTTGATCTCCTGCTTGGTGAGACCGACGAAGATCTTCCGCTCGTTCGGGTCGATACCCACGACCGTGCTCGCCGGGAGCAGGACCTCCTTGCCGAAGATCCACACACCGGTGTCCACCACCAGGTACGCGGCATCGGCGTCGTCGGAGTGCTTGTCTACCTTTCCGATGCTGCCGTCCGTGGCCTCGACCTTGTACCCGATCAGGTCGACGCCCGCCTGACGGCCCGCGGTCGAACCGTAATTCCACATATTCCCGGTCACGCGAAAACAACTCCTCCGGTAAACAGAGGACGGCGAGAATTCCCGCCGCTCCTCCTTTTTCCGTACATCCTTTTCCGTGCATCGTGCACGGCGGTTTCTGTGACCGCCTTTTCTGCGAGTGCCCTACGTCCGGGGTCCCACACACACGGGAAATGGCGGCGGGCGGTGAGACGGTTCACCGACGTGGTTGTGCACGTCGCGTGAAAAGCTGGGTAGGAGATGTGTCCGCAAGGAGAGATGTCCAGGTGGCGCGGAACGCGGGAGGACGCAGTGGACGTGGACTGGGGCCGGTTCGCGCAGCAGATGGCGGCGATGGCACGGGACCTCCTGGCACAGGAATCGGTGGAGGCAACGCTCGACCGGATCACCGCGTCGGCCACCGAGCTGGTGGACGGGTGCGACGCGGCCGGCATTCTCGTGCTGCGCGACGCGAAGGTGGAGACCCTCGCTCCCACGCACCGGCTGGTCGTGGACAGCGACCTGCTGCAACAGCGGCTGAGCGAGGGGCCGTGCTACGACGCCGCCCGTACTTCGCAGGGGGAGCGCGTCTTCCGCATCTCCGACCTCACCGTCGAGCACCAGCGCTGGCCCGCCTACGCCCCGCAGGCCCGCGCGCTCGGTGTGGGCAGCATGATGGGCTTCCTGCTGTTCACCGAGGACGAGGACCTGGGCGCGCTGAACCTCTACTCCCGCGAGCCCGGCGCGTTCACCGAGACCAGTGAGCTGGTCGGCTGGCTGCTGGCCTCGCACGCCGCGGTCGCCTTCGCCAGTGCCCGCACCCACGCCCAGATGGAACAGGCCGTCGCCACGCGCCATGTCATCGGCGAGGCCATGGGCATTCTGATGGGGCGCGACCACGTCACCGAGAAGGAGGCGTTCGACATGCTGCGCCACTCCTCACAGGTGAACAACGTGAAGCTCCGCGAGGTCGCCCAGCGGGTGTGCGAGAAGGGCAGCCTCCCGTAACCCTTCTCTCGTTACGTCTGCTGCCAGGGGGTACTCGGGAGGTGCTGCCGTGACTCGTGTGCGTGCAGCGGGCCGCCAGTCCCCCGACACCGGAGCGAACGTGCGAGCACTCGTCGTCAACCGCACCCCCAGGAAATCCCCGAGCCGTCGCGGACACGTGGCTCGCGTGGCTGAGGAAGGCAGCATGACGACCGAAGCCCTCACCGCCGCTCCCGGCCTCCGCTGCTGGGTCCCCCGGGGCGTGTACGCCCCGCAGACCGACACCCGGCTGCTCCGGCGGGCGATGGGCCGCGAGCGCATCACGGCGGAGACGGACGTACTGGATCTGGCCACCGGAAGCGGTCTGCTCGCGGTGGAGGCGGCCCGGCTCGGCGGCCGGGTCACCGCCGTCGACATCTCCTGGCGGGCGCTGGCCACCACCCGGCTGAACGCCCTGCTGAACGGCGAGACCCTGCGGGTGCGCCACGGCGACCTGGCGGCAGCCGTACCGGGCCGCCGGTTCGATCTGGTGGTCACCAACCCGCCCTACGTACCCGCGCCGGGCACCGTGCCGGCCCGGGGCCCCGCCAGGGCCTGGGACGCCGGACGGGACGGCCGCCTGCTGATCGACCGCATCTGCGACACCGCGCCGACGGTGCTGCGGCCGACGGGGGCGCTCCTGATCGTGCACTCCCATCTGTGCGGCATCGACGCGACGCTGACCCGGCTGAAGCGGGCCGGGCTCCGCGCGAAGGTCGTCGACCGGGCCCTGCTGCCCTTCGGCCGTGTGCTGCGGTCACGGCTCACCTGGCTGCGCGAGCAGGGCCTGACGGCCGACGGGACGACGGAGGAGCTGGTGGTGATCCGTGCCGAACACGCCTGAACGCCCCCGCCGAGTCCGCGTCCGCGTGCAGCGGGACGGGCCCCTGCTCATCGAGGGACCGGTCGAAGTGGTGGACGAGGACGGCGAGTCGACGGTCTCCGACCGCTTCACGGTGGCGGTCTGCACCTGCCGCCGCAGCCGCGCCTTCCCCTGGTGCGACACCAGCCACCGCCGCCGCACACCGCCCGACGCGGCCGAGGGCAAGGCAGGCGAGGCCGCTTCCCAGTGACTTCCGCAACTCGCCGACGGAACTCGTCGCTCACCCCGTCCTCGCCGCTGCCCTTCGGGGACGGCGGCGGCCAGTAACCGCAGGGTGGCATCGGAGCGGCCCCGACGGGCGTTGCCACGTGCGAGCCGCCAGATCCCGCTCCCGGCCCGGTGCCGGACCGCCCAAGTCGCCCTGCGTGTCCACTTCATGACACGGCGAGTGCCACACCAACGGCGAGTCGCACCCACTGACGGCGACTTCACTCAGGTTCGGTCTGTGTACTGCCGTGGGCGGGGAGCGAGTCGCCTCGGACACCCTGTTCCCCGTCGTTTCCCGTCTGCCGCACCACGGTCCCCCGGCCGGTGGGCGCCGCTCATGGCGCCACCGGCGTGGAGGGGTGGGCCTCCGCTGTCAGAGGATCGGACCAGGGCCGCCGAAGGTGCCGGGACCGCGGGTACCGGGACCGGGGGCGCCGGGCATGTCGCCGGGGCTGCCGGACGGGCCGGGCGTTCCGGGCGTACCGGGGTCGCCGGACTCCCCGGGCCGGATGCGGCCCCGCCAGGCGCCCGTCTCTCCGCCGCGCTCCTCGATGTAGTCCTTGAAGCGGCGCATGTCTCCCTTGACCCGGCGGTCGATCATGCCGAGCGCGTCCGCGCCCTTCTCGGCCATACCGCTGGGCTCGACGTCCATCGTCAGCTCCACGCGGGTGTGCGTGTCGTCCAGGCGCTCGAACCGGACCGAGCCGCGCTGCTCGGTGTCGCCGCCGACGGACCGCCAGGTGATCCGGTCGTCCGGCAGCTGGTCGACGATCTCGGTGTCGAACTCGCGCCGCACCCCGCCGATCTTGGTCGTCCAGTGGTTGTGCCGGTCGTCGAGCTGCCGCACCTCCTCGACGCCCTCCATGAACTTCGGGAACTCCTCGAACTGGGTCCACTGGTTGTAGGCGGTGTGGACGGAGACGTCCACGTCCACTGCTTCCTTCACCGTGCTCATGCTGTCCTCCTCATACATTCCATTCGAGTGATTCAAGCTGTTTGCACTGTTTGAACTTTTCACATCGTTCGCGGTTTTTCTCCCGCACAGCGCCGGGTACCCAGACCCACGGAATGAAGACCTCCCTGCCGAGGCGTATCGCGGATCACGAGGGGCGCTCGGCCGGCATGGGAACACGCTCGTCCACGACCGGCTGCTCCGTAGCCCTTCGACTACGCAGAGCAGGCGGTGGTTCGAGCCGTAGTTCCCCGGTCGTAGTCCGGACCTCTAACCCCGGTTGTAGAGCGGGGTCTTGAGATCAGTTCATGAGTCGATGTTCTACCGTGTCCGTTCTCCAAGAATGTGTGGACCTAGCCAGGACACGAGCGACTCAGGAGTCTGTGATGAGCACCAAGACGGGACCGCAGCGATTCCCCGGCGCGAGCCGGGCGAACTGGTACCAGGACGACTTCGGCGGTGACCCGATGCAGGTCGACGTCGTCGTCCTGCACACCACGGAGGGTCCCACCCTGCCCGGGTACGACGGCGGCTCCTCCGCGCCGAACCTGACCGCGGTCCCCGACCTGACCGCCAAGAAGCTGAAGTGGTACCAGCACTTCGACATAGAGACGTCCTCCAGAGCCCTGGTCAACCTGCGCGGCGGCGTCGAGACGAACACCCTCAACGTGTGCCAGGTCGAACTGGTCGGCACCTGCGACCCGAAGACCCACGCGAAGTGGCAGAAGTCCGGTACGGCGCACATCTACTGGCCCGACGCGCCCGACTGGGCCCTCCAGGGCGTCGCCCGCTTCCTGGCCTGGATGCACGAGGAGCACGGCGTACCGCTGTCCGGCCCCAAGTCGTGGCCCGCGTACCCCACTTCGTACGGTGCGGGCGGCCAGCGGCTGACCGCCGCGCAGTGGACCGCCTTCAAGGGCGTGTGCGGGCACATGCACGTGCCCGAGAACGTCCACGGCGACCCGGGCGCGATCGACTTCGCCAGGATCGTCAAGTACGCGAAGGCCGAACTGGACCTGGACGACGACACCCCGGCGACGAGCACCCCGGCCAAGCCGGCGGTCCCCGCGTTCCCGGGACGCAAGTACTTCGTCGCCGGGGCCTCGAACGCGTACGTCCTCCAGCTCGGCAAGCAGTTGGTGAAGCGCGGCTTCGGCGACCACTACAAGGTCGGCCCGGGCAAGTCCTGGGGCGAGGCGGACCGGCTGAACGTCCGGGACTTCCAGAAGTCCCAGAAGCAGCTGCGCGGCGACGCCGACGGCACGCCCGGGCCGCTGACCTGGCGTCTGCTGTTCTCGTAAACCTTCAGTACCTTCAGTAACTGAAGTAACTGAAGTAACTGAAATACCTTCAGCAACGGTCAGGGGCGGCCGCCACCGCCTCCTCCGCCTCCTCCGCCGCCACCCCCGAAGCCACCGCCGCCTTCCGGGGCCTCCCCCGCCGTGACCGTGGCGATCTTCTCGGCGGAGCCCAGCTCACCCGACTCGGCCAGACCGCCGGTGTCGGTGCCCGAGGCACTGCCACCGGCGTGGACCGTGTACTCCTCGCCGTTCTTGACGCCCGCTCCGGAGTACACGATGTTCTGGGCGGCCTTCAAAGTGACGTACGACGCCACGACCTTGCCGTCGGAGTCGACGATGTGCACGGTCGTGCCGGCCTCGACGGCCGAGTCGAGGGTCGCCGAGAGCCAGCCCTGCTCGGACTCGTCGTCGGGGGTGACGACCATGCCCGCGCTGCCGGCGGCGAGCAGGGTGCCGCCGCTGACGGTGAAGCTGCCGTTGACGTCGAGGGCGCCGTTGCCGTTGCGCTCGGGCCCGTTGACGACGACCGTCCCGCCGGTGATCTCGGCGGTGCCGTTGGAGTCGAAGCCGTCGCCCTCGGAGTCGATGACCAGGCTGCCGCCGGTCACCGTGACGGTGAAGTCACCTACCCCCTCGCCGCCGCCTCCGCCGCCAGGACCGCCGCCGCCCCCGAAGCCACCCTGGTCACCTTCCTCGCTCGAAGTGGCCTCGCTGCCGGACGCGTTGACGCCGTCGTCACTCGACGTGACGTCGGTCGAGCCGCCGCTGACGAGGATGTCCTTGCCCTCCAGACCCTCGTTCGCCCGTGTCACCTTCACCGTGCCCGCGCTGATGACGAGATCGCCCTCCGCGTGCACTCCGTCGTCACCGGCGGCGAGGGTGGCGGCGGTGCCGCCGAGGTGGACGGCCCCGTCGCCGTGCAGGGCGTCGGCGGAGGAGGTGACGTCGACGGTGCCGCCCTCCAGGACGGTGATGACACCGGACTTGATCCCGTGGGCCGAGGAGTCATCGGAGGCCTCGCTGGTGACGGTGACCTTCCCGCCGGTGGTGACGAGGTCGGTGGCCGCGTCGATGCCGTCGCCCGCGCTGGTCACCTTCACGGTGCCACCGCCGACGGCGATGTAACCCCGGTCGGCGTCCTCGGTGTTGTCGGCCTTGAGCCCGTCGCCCTTGGCGGTGACGGTGACCGTGCCGCCGTTCACCACCACGTAGTCCTTGCCCCGGATGCCGTCGTCGGCGGCGTCGACGGTGAGGGTGCCGCCCTGGATCACCAGACCGTCGGTGCTGGTGATCCCGTCGTTGCCGTTGCCCTTGACGGTGAGCGAGCCGCCGCCGCCGATGGTCAGGTCGGCGGCACTGTGCAGGGCGGCGTTGGCCGTCGCGTCCTCGGCGTACGTGTCCGTGTCGCTCAGCGTGTTGGCGCTGCCGTCGGCGAGGACGACCACGACCTCGTCGGCGTCGGTGACGTCGATAGCGGCGCCCTTGGAGTTGGCGATCCTCGCGCCGTCGAGGATCAGCGTGACCTTGGCCTCGGGGGCGGTGACCACGACCTGCCCGTCGTCGAGACTCCCGCTGAGCCGGTAGGTGCCCTCGGCTGTGATGGTGACGGTGGCCCCGTCGACCTTGACGCCGGCCCCGCCGGAGGAGGCGGAGCCACCCGTCAACTCGACGCCCACGACCCCGGACGCGTCCACGTCCACATCCGTGTCGCCCGCCTCCGCGTGGACGTCCTGGTTGTCGGCGAGCACGGCGGCGGCCTTCTGGGACCCGTCGACTGCAGCGGCGGCAGCCGACCCGGATCCCGAACTGGCCCCCGAGGAACCCGAGTTGTCGCCGTCCGACGACGAGCACCCGGCGAGCGCGGCAGCGGCAAGTCCCACCGAGGCGAGCAGACCCGCCAGTTTGTACGTGCTCCTGCTGTACGCGCTCCTGTTGTAGGCGCTCATGCTGCGCTCCCGTGAAGTGCGGTCGGATCGGTCGGATCGGTCGGATCGGTCGGATCGGTCGGATCGGTGGGATCGGTCGGAGAGTTGGGGAAGTGCCGCCGCAGAACGGGCAGCCACCGGTGTGCGGGCAGTTCGGGCCGCAGCGCGGCAAGCCCGGTGCCGTACTTGGAGAGCGGGACGGGCCGATGCTTCAGCGACCACAGCAGCCGGTCCGCCTCCGACCCGGCCCGCCCCGACTTGGTCTCGACGACGGCCCGTTCCGGCGTACGCAGCCCGGTCCCGTCGGGCAGCGCCCAGGTCAGCCCGGTGTCGACGGTCACCCTGCTGTCGCTCGCGGACAGGAACAGGGTCGTACGCCGGTACGAGGTGACCAGCGTCGGGACGAACCGGAAGCCGCCGGAGTCGATCCCGGCCCCGGCGAGCACGTCGTCGGCGTACGCCCGCGCCTCCGGGGACAGACGCCACAGGTCACCGTCGTACGGAATGCGCTGCTTGACGGTCGTACCGCGCGGGCCGCTCGTCTTGACCTCGAAGTAGTGGTCCCCGGAGTGGTCCCCGGAGTCGAGATACGTACGGACGCGCAGCTTGTACCGGCGCCGACGGCGACGCGCGGTCCGCAGATAGCCGTCCAACTCGGGGGTGTCGAAGTACACCGACCGATACCCGAAGTCCCGAGCACCGCCCATCTCCAGAACCTGCGCACTGGAGCCCAACCCACCCACAAACAGGGGTAGTTCACGGACCGGAAGCATGTACTTCCGGTCGAGCCGGGTCAACAGCGAGGCCCGCTCCACGAGTTCGTCGAGGTCGATCGGGCGCAGGGCACCGACCATCGGGCCGAGGTCGAGGGAGGAGGCGGGCGCGGTCACGCCCCGACTCCCTGTCGGGCGGGGGTGGTTCCGGCCTCCCGGGGCGCCTGCGAGCCCTCGCCGACGAGGTAGCGCACATCGACCTGGGTGGTGTCGTTGACGAGGTCGACACCCTTGACCGACATGTTCACCACGCGCCCGCCGAGCAGCACCTCCAGATGCGCCCGCAGGGCCTCATAGTCGGTGTACGCGGAGTCGAGCCGCAGGCTGAGCTGCCGGTGCCGCCCGAAGAGCCGGGGGTGGTCGCCGACGTACATCGTGAGGACGATCAGCCCCATCAGGGCGACCGTCAACACGTTCAGCCTGGCAGGAAGCCCGGCGAGCAGACCAAGAGCAAGGGCGGAGAAGTAGTAGGCGATCTCGTGCTGGGCGATCTCGTACGACCGCAGCCGGATGATCGACAGAACCCCGAACAGCCCCATCCCCAGCCCGATCCCCACCGATGCGGAGCTGAGCGTCATCGCAACCGAAAGGACCCCGACGTTCACGCCGAGGAAGGCGGCGATCAGGTCCCGACGATGATGGCGCGGGAAGTAGACCCCGAAGGCGAGGACGGCGATCGCGACGAGATCGACGGCGACGAGCAGCGACTGGTTCACGACGCGCTCACCGACCCACTCTTTACGGTGACTTGGCTCATTGTTTAACCATGAGCAACCTGCCTGTGAATCAACTGGGCCGTTTCTTAAGGAACTTTGAGAATCACGACGCGGGCAGGAGAGCAACGCGAGGACGGGGACGCACTGCTTCTGCACACAAGATCCCTACGCTCCCGTGGCACCGACCAGGGTCAACCGTCCACCGAGCGCGCAGGGAGCCGTCCGTGACACTCGTCATCGCCACCGCAACGCCCTTCCACGGCCATGTTCAGCCCGTCCTCACCGTCGCCGCCGACCTGGTGCGGCGGGGACACGAGGTCGTCGTCCTCACCGGAAGCCGCTTCGCCGAACAGGTCAAGGCAGTCGGGGCCCTTCACGTGTCGCTGCCGTCCGCCGCGGACTTCGACGACCGGAAACTGGAGCTGTACTTCCCCGAGCGCGCCGCCATCCCGGCGGGCCCGGCGCAGATCGACTACGACATGAAGTACATCTTCGGCGACCCGACGGCGGCGCAGTACGGCGCCCTGAAGAACCTCCTGGACCGCCGCTTCCCGGCATCGGTGGTCATCAGCGACCCCCTGTTCCTGGGAACGGCCGCACTGGCCCTGTCGGCACCCCCCGGCCGCCGACCGGTGACCGTCAGCCTCGGCATCACGATGCCGACCCTGCTCAGCGAGGACGCCCCGCCCATAGGGCTGGCCGTGCCACCCCTGACGGGAGAGGACGCGAAGCAGCGCCACAGGGAAATGAACGAGCAGGTCAAGCAAATGATGGCGGGGGCCCAAAGCCACATCGAGGAGAACTTCGGGGAGAGCGGCGTCCAACTCCCCGGTTTCATCCTCGACTGTCTGGTGACCGTCCCGGACCACTACCTCCAACTGACCGTCCCGGGCTTCGAGTACCCGCGCGGCGACGCCCCGCCGTCCTTCCGCTTCATCGGCCCACTGGCCCGCGAGCCCCACGGCACGGAGGAACTCCCGGAGTGGTGGACGGACGTACAGAACGCGGACCGACCGGTCGTAGTGGTGACCCAGGGCTCGTTCGACAACCGCGACCTCGGCCGCCTGATCCGCCCCACCCTGGAGGCCCTGGCCGACGAGGACGTCCTGGTCGTCGCCGCGACAGGCCGCCCGGAGGGCCCCACGGAGATCGAGACGGCGGCCCCCGTCCCACCGAACGCCCGCCTGGCCGGCTACGTCCCCTTCGACCTCCTCCTCCCACACGCCTCCGTCCTGGTAACGAACGGCGGCTACGGCGGCGTCCACCAGGCCCTCCAACACGGGGTCCCACTGGTAGTGGGCGGCGACGGCGAGGACAAGCCGGAGATCGGGGCACGGGTGGAGTGGAGCGGGGTGGGCATCGACCTGCGGAGCGGCGACCCGTCGGCGGGGGATGTGCGGAAGGCGGTGTTGAGGGTGCTGGGGGAGACGGGGTATCTGACGCGGGCGGGGGAGTTGCGGGGGGAGTTCGGGGAGCGGGATGCGTTGGGGGTTATTGCGGGGGTGGTGGAGTCGGCGGGGGTGGTGGTGTCGTGATGACCGGGGTCTCGGGTGCGATACCCGCTCTCTTGAAGCGGGGGTCGCAGGTTCGAATCCAGTCGGGGCGCGGAGAAATATCAGTCAGGGGCGCTTCCGTCCGGCGAACGGGAGGGCCTCTGCGGTGGCAGCGCAATTACGGCACCGGCACCGCGGCCACCTACAGGTGCTGCTCCCACGGATTGACCACCAGAGCCCCGGTCCGGGCCATGTGCTTGATATTGCGTGTGGCCACCGTCCAGCCGTTGGCCAGGGCGGTGGCGGCGATCAGGGCGTCCGGTGGGTCAATGCTGGTGCCGGCGACCTTGAGCGTCTTGTGGATGGCGAGGTAGGCGGCCGCTTCCGGTTCGCCGATCGGTGCGATGCGGTCACGGAATTCGTGCCGTACCGCAGCGAGGGCTTGTGCGTAGCGGGCTTGCCTCACGGGATCCGGGGCCGCGGCAACACCGGCCTCGATCTCGGCGACGGTGATCACGCTCAGGAAGCGGTTGGGCCGGGCCGTGGACCGGAACCAGGCCAGGACGCGAGGATCGGGCTTCGCCCGGGTCGTGAGTTCGGCGACGACATTGGTGTCGAACAGGTAGATCACTCGGCGTCCGTCTGCGCATCGTAGGAGCGGGCGCCGAACTCCAGACCCTCGAACGGCCGGGAAAGCAGGAATTCCTCGAAGCCGTCGTTGCTCAGCGCCACCCAGCGGTGCAGCATCTCGGGCAGAGCCTCGATCTCCGTATCGGCGAGCTCGGCATCGAAGTGCCGACGCTGGTCCTCAGGCAGAGACTCCCGGATGTCGCTGATGGTCCGCAGAGGATGCGACGACGGACGCGGCGGGTGAGGCGCACCGCCCGGAGCTGTGGTCATCGGCATCCCTTCCGCGTGCATCGGGCCGCGTACTGCTGCTGGTCCCAGGCTACGGGTTTCCGCCTGCCCGCTCACATCTTTGGGGCGAGTGCGGGCATCTCTCCGTAGACGAGAGGCCGCGCGAGCCGTACCGCCCAGGCAGAAATGGCGCGCCACGCCGCGCCCGAAATGCCCTACACCGTGAGTGCCGCCCCGCCCGTGTCCAGCACGAGGATCCAATCAGTGGTGGAGGGCGCCAGGGCGGCGGAGCCTCCTCACGCTGCCAACGGCCCTGGAGAACCCAAGCTTCCCAAGCCCAGCGTGCGGACGGTGCCGACGCGGACGATGCCCTCCGATACGGTCCCGAGCCATGGCGAATGGCGACGGTGTGCCGGAGAAAGTGGCGTGGATCCTGGTTCGCGACGACCGGGTGTTGGTGACGCGCAGCCACGGCAGAGACCGCTTCTACTTCCCGGGCGGTCATCGTGAGCCGGGCGAGTCCGACGGCGAGACCCTGGTGCGGGAGATCGACGAGGAACTGCGGGCGGCGATCGACCCCGGCTCCATGGTGCACTTCGGCACTTTCGAGATCGGCGAGGGCCATTCGGATCACGGCCCCTTCCGGATGATCTGCTACACCGCCGATCACCGCGGTGAGCTGACCCCGTCGAGAGAGATCGCCGAGAAGGCATGGTTCCGCTACGCCGACCGGAATCGGGTCTCGGCCGTCGACGGGATGGCTTTCGACGCGCTTCACGAGGCCGGGCGGCTTTCCTGATCCCGTGACCGGGGCCTGCACGGCCGCTGCTGCGGTTTTCTTCACATGGGTGGGCGAAGGCAGCGCAGCACCGTGTGCAATCTGATGGCTCCGAACGAGACGGTGCAACCACCGATCGGCTGGTTTCACCACAACCGCCCACTCGCGGTCACACTGAGCCACCGGGTCCGTATGGATCGGCGTGGGGGCTTCGTCCTCTCGGCAGTGTTCAGTGGCCAAAGAGGCCGTCCCAAAGTCACTCCCACAGGTCAAAACCGAATCGGGGCCGCCCGATCGCAGCTTCCCAAGCTGCGGCCGCCTCACCGCAACCGAAAACCCGGCTCGTTGACGGGCGTCGCCGATAACGGAGTCGGCGCTCAGCGGCGGCAGACGAGGACGCCTCCCAGGCACGTGACCTCGAAGACCCCATGCTGAGCAATGTGGTCGCTGACGATGGCGCGGGCCCGCTCGATCGTCGCCTCGAAAGGCACGTCGTGCTGGTCCGCCCACGCCCGGTAGGAAGCCATGTGCGCGATCACCGGTTCGGGATCGTGGACCGTGATGGTGCCGGGCAGTTCGACCGTCTCCACCCGGCCGAACTCCTCCCCCAGCAAGGACGGGGCCTTTTCCAGGGAGAAGCGGGCGCTGAGCGAGATGCGCGCCGGGCCGCGTCCGGTGCCGAGAACGTCACCCGCAGCGCGCTGCCACAGGTCGTCGAGTTCGGCCTTGTCCCGGTCGCTGTTGGTAGAGGCGACCACCAGCCCGTCACGGGCAACGACCCGGGCCAACTCCCGTACCGCCTGGGCGATGTCGGGGACGTGGTAGAGCATGTGCAGCGCCAGGGCGGCGTCGACGCTCTGCGCGGCCAACGGCAGGTGGAGGGCGTCGGCCACGGCGACCGGGCCGGGGACAGTGGCGAGGATACCGGGGGCGATGTCCAGGCCGAGCAGGGACAGATCGGGCCGGTCCTCGCGGAGCCGCTGGATGAACTTGCCGTTGCCGCAGCCGACATCGACCACGCGCCCGCGTACGCGCACGCCGCTCAGTTTCTCGGCGACGATGCCCGGCAGGTCGTAACGGGGCGTCTGCCACTGGTAGAGCGATTGGCGGGCGGCCAGGTCCCGGTCGCTGCTGTAGGCGCTTCCGGCGAGGCGGCCTCGGTCGGTGACGGCAGCGTCGTGTGCGGCGGACGGTTCGGTCACGTCGGAAGCTCCCGAGGGTGGGCGGCGGGTAAGGCCGCGCGGACGGCCGTGTGCGCATAAGCCACTGGCCCCGCCGTTCGCAAGGCCTCCCCCTGGCATCAGCTCGTGACTTCGACGCACACGGAACCGTCTTCAACCACGGCCTTCGCGGTTCGTTCGCACGGCCATCCTTGCCGCTTCGAGGTCAGCTCAAAGACTTACCCACCTCGTGGATGGTGGGGCGATCCTCGGGCGCGTGGCTGAGCATCGCGTCGACCAACTCGCCTAGTTCACCGGGCACTTTCACAGGCCGTCGTCGGCCGTTGGCCACGGCTTCTCTTTGTACGGGGCGCGGGGCGTCATCCGCATACTCGACCGCCCGCCAGCCTGTGGCGGACATGAGCAGGGACGCGCCGAGTGCGTAGATGTCGGCTTCCTGGGTCGGTTCGGCTTCCCCGGTGTCGAGCACGCTGCGCGCGATCTCCGGTGCCTCGTAGTGGACGAGGCAGCCGCGGAAAGGGAAGTCGTAGCCCTCGGGGACGTGTCCGCCGTGGGCAAGGGCGAGGTCGATGAGGTGTGTTCGTTGCGGCCCGATGATGAAGTGGGCGGGCTGCACATCACCATGTGCCCAGCCTTTGGCGTGGAGTTCGGCCAGCGCCTGGACGCATTCCAGTGCCACGCTGGTGTCCGGTGCGATGGACGAGCCTTTCGTACGGCAGCGCTCCCACAGCCGGTACAGGTCCGGCCCCTCGTGCCACGGCTGGAAGTTGCATGTGCCGTGCTCCCATTCGCCGTACGCGATCCCCTCGACGCCGAGGCGAAGCAGAACGGCGCCTTCCCGCGCGGGCGCGAGCGCAGTCCAGGGCTGGGCAGGCCAGTCGGCCGTGGCCTCGATCGGATAGCCGAGTTTCACGGCGTAGTGGCCTCGGTGGCTCTCCACCTCCCAGACCGTGGAGCCTCGGCGGTTGATGACCATGCGCTGAGTCGTGGGCATGAGGGCGTCGAGCACCACGATCGGCAGTTCAGGGGTTGAGCCGGGCAACGTCTCTTCTCCTTCCAGGCGAGCGCGGCCGGCCACGAGTTCGGGCCGACCGCGTCGCTGTTGTCGTGTGCTATGCCTGACCGTACGGTCGGCCGCAGTCCGAATCGCACTGCGCGAGATTCACGCCGTTCACGGTCCACAGGTCGTCGAAGACCATGAACCCCGCCGCCTTCATGGCGCGTGCCGAGGCGGCGACCATCTCCGGGTCACGGGCGCCTCCACCCGGCTTGGGGTTGTGGTGCAGGAAGCGGCCCGCGTACTGCTCGCAGAGCCTGGCGTACTCCTTGGTGTGCAGGATGAGCGCGTGGAGGCCGAGGTCCACGTCGTCCGACGGGACCATGGGCACGGTGGCGAGGCTCTGAGGCCGGCCATCGTCGGTCAGCTCCGGCATGTCGTGGGCCTGTTGAAGGAGAGCCGACCGCCGTCCATCCAAAACGGCCTGTACGGAATCGCCGCCGAGTTGGCGCGCCTCACCGGCTGGACCTACTTCGACGCCCGCCAGTACAACCAGGCACGCGCGTACTTCACCGAGGCACTGCAACTGGCCAAGGAGATCAACGACCGTCAGTTCATGGCCAACGTCCTGGCCTGTATGAGCTTGCAGGCCACGTACCAGGACAAGCCGGGGGACTCTCTCGCACTCGTGACCGCCGCTCAGGACCAGGCCCGCCCAGCTCTCGGCACCACGCCGCGCGTCATGTCGATGCTGTCCATGCGCGAGGCCTTCGCCCATGCCACCCTCGGCAACCGGGACTCCACACACCGGGCGATCGGAGAAGCGCACCGCCACTTCGAGCAGATCCAGGCGAACGACCCCGACCCGTCCTGGGTGACCTACTTCGACGAGCTGAAGCTCATAGTGGACACCGGCATTGCTCACGGCAGACTCGGGGAGGCCGCGACCGCAGAGCCCTTGATCGCGGATGCTCTGCGGCGGGAGAACAGCACCAACCAGCGAGGCCGGGCGTTTCACGCGTTCTGGCTTGCTCGTACGCAACTGGACCAAGGCAAGCTTGCCCAGGCGTGCCACACGGCCACACAAGCGCTGGAACCCGCTTCGGCGGTGTCTTCCGAGCGGGTGTCGGGCCATCTCAGGGAGTTCTACGAGCAGTTGGCCCCGCACAGGCGGGAGCCCGTAGCCCTGGCCTTCGAGGCACGGCTACGGGAACTCCTCCCACCGGTCAGCGGATCGCTTCGTCCATGAGTACGTAGAGGAGGCCGACGAGGGATCCGCTGCTCACGATCTCGTGGCGGTCGATCATTCCGCGTACCTCACTGAGTGGGATCCACTCGATGCGGTCGGACTCGTTCTTCTCCGTGGGCGGTCCGTCGTACGTCGCGCCGTCCGCGCGGAAGACGTGGTGCTGCGAGTCGGTGATCCCGTTGGCCGGCTCGGCGTAGATCAGCGGCTTGATGGGACCGGGGCGCCAACCCGTCTCCTCCAGGACTTCACGAGCCGCCGCCTCCTCCGGGGACTCGCCTTCCTCGACCAGGCCCATGGGCAACTCCCAGGCCCAGGAGTCGGTGATGAAGCGGTGCCGCCACATCATCAGCACCTCCTGGCGGTCGTTGACCACGGCGGCCACGGCCAGGTGCCGTAGGCGAACGACGTGGTACTCCCACCTGCGCCCGTCAGGCTGCTGAACGTCGACCAGACACAGATTCACCCACTTGTTGGTGTAGATCTGTCGCTCTCCGTGGGTCTTCCACTCCATACCTGCGGCCCCTCTCGATCGGACTCCAGGATCTCAGAACGATCTGGAGACGAAGCGGGGTCGGCTCAGATCACGTCAGATCGACGAGATGGTGGGGTCCAAGCGGTCGTGCCGTCTGATCGTTCAGAAGCAACCGCAGGACCACCCGTAGGCGACGAGCAGGGCAGCCACACCAAACGTGGCGGCCGCCGCACCCGCCAGTCGTCCGCGCCGCCTTGGCCTGGCAGGACGAAGCAGCTCCCAGCCGCCATAGCCGAGGAAGACCAGCAAGGCGCCACCCGCGCCCCCGGTGACGAGCGGGCTACGCCCCCATCCCCAGACAAACGCCAGAGCCAGACCCAGCAGGACAAGGCAGGCGACCACTGTCAGCACTGCCTCGCCTACGAGCTCCACCAGGAGTTCCTTCAAGAACGAGCCCACGCCGCGGATCACGCGTCGGACCCGGCTCCGAGCCGCAGGAACAGCCACACGACCCCCAGGGACCGTCTCGAATGATCGGACTCTACGAAAGCGCGAACCCTCGGGGAAGAGCAGGCCGCGCCCTCCCGATCGCGCCGCGCCCGAAATGTCCCACCCCGTGAGTCCCGTCCCCGCCGATGCCTAGCATGAGAATCCGGTCGGGGGTGGAGGTGAAGGGTGCCAGAAGAGCCGGTTCCTCTGCGGTTCAGGGTTCTTGGGGAAGTGCGGGTCTGGCGGGATGGGGTCGAGGTCGATCCGGGGCCTCCTGGGCGTCGGACCCTGCTCGCGCTGCTGCTCGCGCGTGCCGGATCCCCCGTGCAACTGCCGGACATCGTCGACGCGTTGTGGGCGGACCGGCCGCCCGGGCATGCCGTGAACATGGTGCACCGGCATGTGGGCGAGCTGCGGCGGCTGTTGGAGCCGGGGCTGCCCCTGCGGGCCGAGGGCGGGCTGCTGTTGCGCGGGGGCGGGGGCTATCGGCTCACGGTGCCGACTGAATCCGTCGACCTGCTCGTCTTTCGGCAACTCGTGGGGCAGGCCAGGGACTTGGGTGGTTCCGCGGGCGCCGTCGACATCTTCGTCGAGGCGCTCTCCCTGCGGGGCGGGGACGGCGCGGGAGCTGCCGGGGCTTCGGCTCCGGCGGTCACCCATCCTCTCTTTGTCGAACTGGAGCGCGAGTACGACTCCGTCGTGCGCGAAGCCGCCACGCTCGCGCTCGACTGTGGGCTGGCCGACCGGGTACTGACCGTCCTGGCCTCCAGTGCGGCTCGGTGTCCGCTCGACGAGGGGATACAGGCTCTGTTCATGCGCGCCCTCTCCGCGACCGGGCGCCCCGACCGGGCCCTCGCGGTGTTCCGCGCCACCGCCGCCCGGCTCGCCGACGAGCTGGGCGTCGATCCCGGGCCCGAACTCACCGCCGCCCGGCCACCGGTGACCGACAGGCCGGCGCCCTCCGCCGTAAGTCCCCCAGCGCCCCCAGCGCCCCCAACTCCCCTTCCCCTCACCACCCCACCCGTCCCACCCGCCCAACTCCCCTCCGCCCTCCCCGCCTTCGTCGGACGGCACGTCGAACTGGAGCGGCTGCGCGTGCTTCTGGAGGACGTCGACGGGCCTCGTCCCTCCTCCGCCCCCGTCATCTGCACGATCGGCGGCACAGCCGGTGTCGGCAAGACCGCGCTGGCCGTGCATCTGGCGCACGAGGTCGCCGACCGGTTCCCGGACGGGCAGTTGTACGTCGATCTGCGCGGCTTCGCCGCCGGGGTGTCGCCCACGCCGCCGCAGAACGCCGTACGGGGATTCCTGGACGCCCTCGGCGTGCCGGCCGCGCGGGTGCCCGAGAGCCTCGATGCGCAGGCCGCCCTGTACCGCAGTCTGTTGGCGGGGCGCCGCATGCTGGTCGTGCTCGACAACGCCCGTGACGCCGCGCAGGTGCGGCCCCTGCTGCCCGGTGCCGCCGGGTGTCTGGTCCTTGTCACCAGCCGGAATCGGCTCGGCGGGCTCGCCTCCGCCGACGGCGCCCGGCCCCTCACCCTGGATCTCGTCACGTCCGACGACGCCCGCAACGCGCTGGCCGCGCGGATCGGCGCCGACCGGGTGGCCGCCGAGCCCGAGGCCGTCGCGGAGATCGTCGCGCTCACCGCACGGCTGCCCCTCGCGCTGGCGGTCGTCGCCGCCCGTGCCGTCGTCCACCCCTCCTTCCCCCTCTCCGCACTCGCCGACCAACTGCGGGGCTCGCACAGGTCACTTGACGGCTTCCGCGACGCCGGCGCCGACACCGCGACCGACGTACGGGCGGTCTTCTCCTGGTCGTACGACGCGCTCGGGGCCGAGGCCGCCCGGCTCTTCCGGCTGCTGGCCCTGCATCCGGGGCCCGACCTCACCGTCCACACGGCCGCCGCCCTCGCGGATCTGGCCGTCGGACGGGCCCGCTCGCTGCTCGCCGAACTCGCCGACGCCCACCTCCTCACCGAGCGGGCCCCCGGCCGGTACGTCTTCCACGACCTGCTGCACGCCTACGCCACCGAACTCGTCCACGCAGACGAGAGCGCTGAGCAACAGCGGGGCGCCGTGCGGCGGTTGCTCGATCACTGTCTGCACACCGCCCACGCCGCCGCGCTGCTCTACGACCCTCCGACGGCCGTCATCACACCGGCGGAGGCGTCCCAAGAGTCCGTACGGGCCCAGGCGCTCGCCGACGAGACCGCCGCCTGTGCCTGGTTCCGCACCGAACGGCCGCTCCTGCTCGGGGTGTTCAAGCAGGCCCTGGAGCACGGGCTCGACGGCCATGTCTGGCAGCTGGCCTGGTGTCTGGAGCGGTTCCACGAACGGCTCGGGCACTGGCACGAGTACCTCGACCTGCAACGCGCCGCCCTGCCCGCCGCCCGTCGCCTGGACGATCCGGTCGCCCTCGGGCATGCCCATCGCGGGCTCGGCCGGGCCTGCGTGATGCTGCGGCACTACGCCGAGGCAGAGGAGCAACTGCGGTGTGCGCAGGGGGTGTTCGAGGAGGTCGGAGACGGACACGGGCTGGCGCAGGTCCAGTTGTCGCTGTGGCTGCTGCTGACCCGGCAGGAACGGTTCAAGGAAGGGCTCGACGAACTCGCGCCCACCCTCGGCATCTACCGGGCGTCCGGCCATCGCCGGGGGCAGGCGTACGTCCTGGTGGCGACCGCCTGGGGCGAGGCCTGTCTCGGCGACTGCCGCAACGCCCTCGTCCACGCCCACCAGGCCCTCGCCCTGTTCCAGGAACTCGGCGCCCGTCTCCCCGAGGGCTACACCTGGGACACCCTCGGCCACGTCCACACCCAACTCGGCGAGCACCGGCGGTCGGTGACCTGTCACCAGCGGGCCCTGGCCCTGTTCCGGGAGGCCGGTGACCTGTTCAACGTGGCCTGTGTGCTCGACCGGCTCGGCGACGCCCATCTCGCGGCCGGCGACCGGGCGGCGGCCCTGAGCACCTGGCGGGCCGCGCGGGAGGCCATGCGGGACTTCGACCCCGTATGGGCGGCCGAGGTGCGGAGGAAGATCGATGCGCGAGGTGGCGAGGTGCCGAGGTCGTGAGGTGCCGAAGCAGTGATCACTGAGGTGTTCAAGGCCTGCCGCGCGCTGCGCTCCCCCGCTCACAAGCCAGGCACACTTCGTCCACTCCCCCCTGCCTACGCTCCCGCCGACATCGCCAACACCCGTACACGGGGAGCAAGTTCCATGACGTACACCATGATCAACGGTAACCGGCTGTTCCACACCGACGAGGGGCCCGCCGCCGACGCGCGCGGCGAGACGCTGCTGCTGGTGCACGGCGCGACCTGCGACTCGCACGACTGGTCCGCGCAGATCGACGCGTTCTCGGCGCGGCACCGGGTGATCGCGCCGGACCTGCGGGGGCACGGCCGTTCCTCGGGGCTCACGGGCGGGCAGCGCCCGCGCGACTTCGCCGCCGACCTCGCGGAGCTGCTCGACAGCATCGACTCCGGCCCGGTGGTCGTGGTCGGGCACTCGCTGGGCGCGGTCGTCGCCTCGGTGCTCGCGGTCGAACACCCGTCGCTGGTACGGGCCGTGGTCGCCGTCGACCCCGGCTACGGCTTCGAGGAGGGCTTCGCGCCGCAGCTCGCCGCCGCCTTCCGCGTCCCGGACCCGGTCGGCACCGCCGCGGCGGTCATCGGCGGGCTGGAGAACAACAGCGCGTCCGGACCCGAGGCGGAGGCCCTGCGATCCTGGCACCGCCGACGCATCCTCGGCATGGACCCGATGACCGTACGGGACGTCTTCCACGGTCTGTTCGACGAGGCGGCGACCCCGCTGACCTCCCGGCCCGGCGTCGAGACGTTCCTGGCGCGCAGGGCATGCCCGGTGCTGTCGCTGTCGGCCGCGAGCTCACTGAAGGCCAAGGGGATCGACGGGGACTGGGAGGAGAAGCTGAGCGGGCATCCGTACAGCGCCTCGGTGGTGCTGGAGGGGGTCGGCCACTGGCTCTTCCAGGAGCGGCCGGCCGAGTTCAACTCGCTGGTGCTGGGCTGGATGGACGGGCTGCCCGCCGTCTGACGGAGAGTGGGGAGTACGGACGGCGGGGCGAAATCGGGGGCGTACGTGCGGGGCTACAGCGGGAGTTACGACGGTGACGATGCGGTTCTCGGTACTGGGACCGGTGCGGGTGTGGCGCGACGGCGGGGAGGTGCGGTTGGGGGCCGCACAGCAACGGCTGTTGCTCGCCCTGCTGATGGCGCACGCGGGACAGCCCGTGACCATGGAGGAGACGGTGCGGGCGCTGTGGGGCGAGTCGCCCCCGGGCCGGCCCGCCAACGCCGTGTACCGGCACATCGGGGTGCTGCGCCGGTTGCTGGAACCGGAGTTGGCGATGCGCGCGACGGGCGGCTGGCTGGTCCGGGACATCGGTGGCTATCGCCTCAACGCGTCGTCCGACACCCTGGACCTGTTGCGCTTCCGGGAGTTGGTGCGCCGAGCGCGGGCGACCAAGGGCGACGGCTCCACGGACTCCGGCTCAACTGCCGCCGTTTCGATGTTCCTTGAGGCGCTGGCCCTGCGAACCGGGGCCATTGCCACGGGGATTCCGGCCGAGGCCCGGTCGCATCCCGCGATCGAGGCGCTCGAACGCGAGTATCTGACGGTGGTGAAGGAGGCCGCCGACGTGACACGGGCGGCCGGTGCCTCCGGTCAGCTGCTCGGCGTGCTCCACCGCACCGCCGCCGACCATCCGCTCGACGAGTCCCTCCAGGCCCGTCTCGTACGGGCGTTGGCGGCCACCGGGCAGCGCGCGGAGGCCCTGGACACCTGGCAGCGCGTACGGGTCACGCTCGACTCCGAGCTGGGCGTGGCCCCCGGCCCCGAACTACGGGCCGCACAACGGGATGTGCTGCGGCTGGACACACCCGCGACCAGCCCCCGTACGAAGGGCGCGACGGGCACGCCGGTCATGGCCCGCGCGAACGGAACGCCCCGGACCGACAACGGCACGAACGGCACGGCCCGTACGACGCACAAGGAGCGCGTACGGCCCGTGGCGGCCGGCCGGCTCACCGCCGTCCCCGCGCTGGAGGAGAGCGGGCCGCGACACGGGGAGCCCTCGGCGGGCAACGGCGCCGGTCCCCTCGTACAGTCCGCCCCCGATCCCTTCGTACGGCCCGCCCAACTCCCCGCGGATCTCGCCACGTTCGCGGGCCGCAGGGCCGAACTCGCCCAGGTGACCGGGCTGTCGGCGGATCCGGCACCCGGGCTGCGGATCGCCGTGATCAGCGGCATGGGCGGCATCGGCAAGACCACGCTCGCTGTGCGCTGGGCCCACCGGATCGCCCACCGCTTCCCGGACGGGCAGTTGTACGTCAATCTGCGCGGCTTCGATCCGGGCGGGGCGGCGACGGACCCGGGGCAGGCCCTGCGCGGGTTCCTGGAGGCGCTCGGGGTGCCCGGGCAGCGCATACCGGCCGGGGCGAACGCCCAAACAGGGCTGTACCGCAGTCTGTTGGCGCGGCGCCGGGTGCTGATCCTGCTCGACAACGCGCGCGACGCCGAACAGGTCCGCCCGCTGCTGCCGGGCAGCCCCGGCTGTCTGGTCGTCGTCACCAGCCGCGACCGGCTCCTCGGCCTGGTCACCGCCGAAGCCGCCCGCCCCCTGGCCCTGGACCGGCTGCCCGCCGCCGAGGCCCGCGAGTCACTCGCCCGCCGGCTCGGCGCCGAACGTGTCCTGAGCGACCCCGCCGCCGTCGACGAGATCGTCGCCCGGTGCGCGGGACTCCCGCTGGCCCTGGCCGTGGTCGCCACCCGGGCCGCCACGAACCCCGACTTCCCGCTCACCGCCGTCGCGGACGAACTCCGCACCGCCCAGGGCAGTTTGGACGCCTTCACGGACACGGACCCGGCCGGGGACGTACGAGCGGTGCTCTCCTGGTCGTACCGTGCGCTGAGCCCCGGCGCCGCACAGCTGCTGCGGCTGCTGTCCCTGCATCCGGGCCCGGACGTCACCGTGCCGGCCGCGGCGGCCGTCGCGGACGTCGGACCGGAGGCGGCGCGCTGTCTGCTGGCCGAACTCACCCGCTCCCACCTCCTCACCGAGCGCGCCCCCGGCCGCTACATCTGCCACGACCTGCTGCGCACCTACGCGATGGAACGCGTCGGCCAGGACGAGACGGCAGAGGCCCGCGAGGCCGCCGTACGCCGACTCCTCGACCACTACCTCCACACCGCGCACGCCGCCGGCCTCCTCTACTCCCCGCTGTGGCGGACCAGTCCGCTGCCCGCCGCCGCACCGGGCGCCCGCCCCGAGTCGCTCGCCGACGACGGGCAGGCACTGCGCTGGTACACGGCCGAACGCCAGGTGCTGCACGCCGTCGCCGCCCTCGCCGCCGAACAGGGGTACGACGGCCATGTCTGGTCCCTGGCCTGGACGCTGGAGCGGTTCATGGACCGTCAGGGGCACAGCCACGAGTCCGTGGCCCTGCACCGGGCCGGCCTCGACGCGGCCGTCCGGGACGGTGACCGCACCGCCCGGGCCCATCTGCACCGCGGGCTGGCCCGTGCCTCGGCCCGGCTGGAACGGTACGACGACGCCCGCGCCCACATCGCGCGGTCCCTCGCCCTGTGCACCGAACTCGGCGACCGGCCCGGCCTCGCCCACGCCCACCGCAGCCACGCCTGGCTCCTGGACCGGCTCGGCGACTACGACGGCGCCCTCGACGCGGCCGGCCGCGCCCTCACCCTGTACCGGGCCGTCGGCGACCACGCGGCGGCGACCAGTGCGCAGCACGCCCTGGGCTGGACCCACGTCCTGCGCGGCGACCACCGCCGGGCCACCGTCCACTTCGAGGAGGCCCTGGCCGGGCTCGACGGGACCCAGGGCACCCGCTACGGCAAGGCCGGCACCTGGGACAGTCTCGGTATCGCCCGGCACCACCTGGGCGAACACCAGCGGGCCATCGCCTGCTTCCAGTGCGCGCTGCGGCTGTACCGGGAGATCGGCGACACCTTCAGCGAGGCCGGCACGCTGCGCCACCTCGGCGACACCTACCTCGCCGTCGGCGACCCCGGCTCGGCTCGCACGGTCTGGGAACACGCCCTGCGCCTCCTCGTCCGGACCGACCCGACGGCGGCCTCGGAACTCCGGACGAGACTGCGGGCCCTGGGCGACGCGGTACCGGCGCCGAGGATCAGCGCCGTGCCCGCGTATCCCTGACAGGGACGTCACCGGGATGTCACCAGGAGAGGGCGTCGGCCATGTCCGACTGCCAGTACGTGACGGTGATCGAGCTGTCGACGTACACGCCCTTGGCGGGCAGGGACGGGCGGGCCGGGGTCGTGCTGTCCGAATTGAAGTAGACCTCCAGGGTCTTGGCCGTGTAGCCGTCCCTGCCACTGCCGTCCGCCGCCGAGACGACGACGGCCGCGTAGCCCGACTCCCCCGGGGCCAGCGTGACCACGGCCTGCGGCTGGGAGTCCTCGATGACCGGCGGCACGGACTGCGCCTCACCGAACCGCACCGCCGGGTAGTACGCGAGGTCGCAGTTCCCGGCGCCGGTGTTGGTGACGGTGAGGAGGACGTGGTTCAGGGGACGGTTGACCACCGTGGCGGTCGTCCTGGTGGTGGCGGGGGTGCAGGGGGACAGGTTGGACTCGGAGTCGTCCGAGTCGTTCGAGCCCGAGCCGTTCGAGCCCGTGGAGCCCGACGAACCCGTGGAGCCCGTGGAACCAGAGGTGCCCGAGGAGCCCGAGGTGCCGGTGGAGCCGCTGGTACCGGTCGAACCAGTGGTGCCGGTGGTGCCCGTCGAGCCCTTGTCGCTCGCCTGTCCCGCCCCCGTGGTCGTCCCCCCGCTCGTCGTGGACGAGGAGGCGGACTCGGTGGCGGTGGAGGAGGCGGACGGGGCTCCCTCGTCGCGGGTGCCCTCGGCGCTGCTGCAGGCCGTCATCGTCAGAGTGGCGACCGTGAGTGCGGCGGCGGCGAGCAGACGGGTGCGGGCGGTACGTGCGGACATGTGATTCCCCGATTTCGCTACAAGAAGGGTTTGTACGCAGGCCACTTGACCGGGTTCCGGAAGCGGCGTGCTTGGATGGCCAGAGCTTGTCCGGTGATCCGTCCCAGCCGCCACAAACGCCGGGGCATCCGGGACGCTGGAACGCCAAAACCCCCTCTGACCTGGGGGAACAACACCCGCCTGGAACGGCGGTCCGGGACACGGGAAGAGGGAGGAACGGTGACGGGGGATGAGTTCCCGGAACTGCTGGGCCGGTTGAAGGAACGGTCCGGGCTGAGTTACGGCGTGCTCGGGAAGCGGCTGCACATGAGTGCGTCCACGCTTCACCGGTACGTCAACGGGGACGCCGTACCGGCGGACTACGCGCCCGTGGAGCGGTTCGCCCGGCTGTGCAAGGCGACGCCCGAGGAACTGGTGGAGCTGCACCGGCGGTGGATCCTCGCGGATGCCATGCGGGGCCAGCAGAAGGCGAGCGCCGCCACGGCTCCGGCGGCGGAACCCGAGGCTGCCGCGCCTGCGACACCTGCCTCGCCTGCCACGGTTGTCGTGCCTGCGGTGTCCGCCGCGTCTGCCTCATCCGCCTCGTCCGCCGATGAGGAACAGCAACCGCCGGCAGCGGACTTGACCGTCGGGGCGACCGAGGTACCCGGGCCCGTGACCGGGGCCGCCGGGGCCCCCACGGCTCGGCGTCGGCGTACCGTCGTCCTCGCAGGGGCCGCCGTGGTCGCGGCTGCCGTCGCCGCCACGCTCGTGGTGAACCTCGTACCCGGCAAGGAAGACGACGACCGGAGCGGGAAGCGGTCCGTGGGGGTCGCGGCCCCCGGGGTCGACAGCAGTCCCACCGCCTCCGCGCCGACCGGAACGAAGAGCGCGTCGGCCTCGCCGTCCGCCTCTTCCAGCGGCAGTCCTACGGTTTCCTCCTCGCCCTCCGTCTCCGCCTCCCGGAGCGCCGAGGCCGGGGCAGGGGCGGGGGCGCAGGACGACGCCGTCGAGGACGGGGCGACCGCGCCGATCGTCACCGTCAACCCGTACAAGTGGGCAGACCCGTGCGGCCCGCACATCCTGATCGACCGGGAGCCCGACCAGGTGCCTCCGCCGCCGAACGAGCCGGACGCGCGCGGCTGGAACACCGCGCTCGGCGCGGTCACCGCCGGGCAGCAGATGATCGCGCTGACCATCCAGGGGACCGGTGAGGCCACCGTCGTCCTGGAGAACCTGCATGTGCGGGTGGTGGACAAGAGCGAGCCGCTCGCCTGGAACGACTACCAGATGCACGACGGCTGTGGCGGCGGCGTCGACACGAAGGCCTTCGACGTGAACCTCGACGACGGGCGGCCCCTGGTCTCCCCCAGGTCGGGTCAGCGCGGCTTCCCGTACAAGGTGAGCGAGTCGGATCCCGAGGTCTTCTACATCTTCGCGGACGCACGGGCGTACTACGTGGGCTGGTACCTGGAGCTGGAGTGGTCCAGCGGCGCACAGCACGGAATCCTGCGCCTCGACGACAACGGCAACCCCTTCCGCACGAGCGGCAACGTGGGCCGGCCCTCGTACGTGTATCCGAACGGTTCCTCCGCCTGGGAGCGCCACCCGTACGAGCCCAACATTCCCGGCTGACGGTGGAGCCGGCTACACCGGCGGCCGGGGAGGGCGCTCCCTCGTGATGGCGGGCCGTTCACGGAATCGTTGATCCCGCGAGGCCGAGGGCTCCCCGAGGGTCTCTCGCAGCCCCATCCAAAAGGTTGCTTGACTTAAGTAACTCTATTATGTTTGCCTAAGTCAAGCAATGAAACACCCGCACTGCTGCCAGCCCGCCCGCCACCGGACAGGAACCGCTCCCCCATGATCAGCAGCCTGCAGCGGCAGCTGCGCAGCCGCCCCAGCCCGAATCCGGTCCCCAGCCCCAGCCCCACAGGGCATCCCGCCCCCGTGGACCGCCCCGGCCGCACGGACGCGGCCGTCGCCGTCGCGGTCTTCGCCTGCTCCTTTCCCGGCAGTGTCTTCACGCTCCCCGGCGGCCCGGAACTGCCCTGGGGTCCCGGCGCGCTGCTGACCGGCGTCTCCTGCGTGGCGCTGCTGTGGCACCGCTGCCTGCCCCGCACCACCGTGGTGGTGACCGTCCTGTGCGCCACGGCGATGGCCGGGATCGGCCACGTGCTCTCCGTCCTGCTGCTCGGGCCGCTCATGGTCGCGCTCCACTCGCTGGCCCTGCGCACCGACCGCAGGACCGCCAACCTCTTCACCCTCGGCGGGATCGTCCTGCTGGTCGGCACGGGGCTCTTCGTCGGCCCCGCCGGTGAACCGCTGATCCTCAAGCTGGGCGGTCCCGCCGCCTGGCTGCTGCTCCCGACCTCCCTCGGCACCGTGACCCGGCTGCGCGGGGCCTACCTGGAGGCGGTCCAGGCCCGCGCCGAGCACGCGGAACGCACCCGGGAGGAGGAGGCGCTGCGCCGGGTCGCCGAGGAGCGGATGCGGATCGCCCGTGATCTGCACGACGTGGTCGCCCACCATCTGGTCCTTGCCAATCTCCAGGCCGGTGCCGTGGCCGGCCGGCTGCCCGACCGGCCCGACGAGGCGGCGCGGATCGTCGCCGACCTCACCGGCACCACCGCCTCCGCCCTGCGTGAACTCAAGGCCACCGTCGGCCTGTTGAGACAGTCCGACGACAGGGACCGGCCGGACCTGCCCACGGAACCCACTCCCGGTCTCGCCCGGCTGCCGGAACTCGCCGCCTCCTTCGAGCACGCGGGACTCAAGGTCGCCGTCACCGTCGAGGGGGAGCCGCGGCCACTGTCGGCCGGCGCGGACGTCACGGCGTACCGGATAGCGCAGGAGGCCCTGACCAACGTCACCAAGCATGCCGCCGCGCGGTCCGCCGAGGTGCGGCTCACTTACTGCTCGGCGTCCGTCGTCCTGGCCGTCACCGACGACGGACCGGGGAAGCGGCCCGGTGCCGGCGCCGGCACTCCGCCCAACTCCCCCTCCCCGAGCGGTGGTTACGGCCTCATCGGGATGCGGGAGCGGGCGCACTCCGTCGGCGGGCACTTCCGTGCCGGGCCTCGACGCGAGGGCGGCTTCGGGGTGGTCGCCGAGCTGCCGCTCCAGTGCGAGGAAGCAGATCGGGCCGAGCACGGCTCACTGTGATCTAACCCACGCTCAACCCCCTCGATTTAACTTGCGTAAGTCAAGCAACCCTTCTTATGCTTGCGTAAGTCAAGTAATTTGATTCTTCCCAACGGAGGCCCGAAGCCATGTCCGACGCCCTTACCCGTCCCGCCGGAGCGGGGACATCCGCCCCGCCGCGGCCGAACGCCGTGGTGGCGGTGCTGGCCCTGGCCGGGATCGTCGTCTCGCTGATGCAGACCCTGGTCATCCCGATCGTGCCCGAGCTGCCGAAGCTCCTGGACGCCCCGGCGTCCGACACCGCCTGGGCGGTCACCGCCACCCTGCTTGCGGCCTCCGTGGCCACCCCGGTGGTGGGCAGGCTCGGAGACATGTTCGGCAAGCGCCGGATGCTGCTGGTCAGCATCGTGCTGCTGGTGTCCGGCTCGCTGATCTGCGCGATGGCCGACTCCCTCGTCCCGATGATCATCGGGCGCGCCCTCCAGGGCCTGTCCGCCGCGGTCGTCCCGCTCGGCATCAGCATCATGCGTGACGCGCTGCCCGCCGACCGTCTGGCCGGCTCCACCGCGCTGATGAGCGCCTCGCTCGGTGTCGGCGGTGCCCTCGGTCTGCCCACGGCCGCCTTCATCGCGGACCGCTGGGACTGGCACCTCCTCTTCTGGGTCTCCGCCGCGCTGGGCGCCCTCGCCCTCGTTCTCGTGCTGCTGATCGTGCCGGAGTCGAAGGTGCGCACCGGCGGCCGGTTCGACCTGGTCGGCACGGTGGGTCTGTCCGCCGGGCTCATGTCCCTGCTGCTGGCCGTCTCCAAGGGCGGCGACTGGGGCTGGACCAGCGGCACCACGCTCGGCCTGGGTACCGCGTCCGTACTGATCCTGCTGGCCTGGGGCTGGTGGGAGCTGCGCAGCCCGCAGCCGCTGGTGGACCTGCGTACGACCGTCCGCCCGCAGGTGCTGTTCACCAACCTCGCCTCGATCGCGCTCGGCTTCTCGATGTTCGCGATGTCCCTGGTCCTGCCGCAGCTGCTCCAGCTGCCCGAGCAGACCGGCTACGGCCTGGGCAAGTCCATGCTGACCGTCGGCCTGGTGCTGGCTCCGCAGGGTCTGGTCATGATGGTGATGTCGGCGGTGTCCGCGAAGGTCACCAAGGCCAAGGGCCCGAAGGTCACCCTGATGATCGGCGCGCTGATCGTGGCCGGCGGCTACGGCCTGAACCTCCTCCTGATGTCCGAGGTCTGGCACCTGGTCCTGGTGTCCTGCGTCATCGGCGCCGGTATCGGCTTCACCTACGGCGCGCTGCCGGCCCTGATCATGGGCGCTGTCGACCCGACCCAGACGGGCGCGGCCAACAGCCTCAACACCCTGATGCGGTCCCTGGGCACCTCGTTCGCCAGCGCCCTCGCCGGTGTGATCCTCGCCCAGATGACCACCGACTTCGGCGGCACCGCACTGCCCGCGGAGAACGCCTTCAAGGTCATCATGGCCATCGGCGCCGGAGCCGCCCTGCTGGCCTTCCTCCTCGCCTCCTTCATCCCGCGTCGCCGTGACCCGGCGCAGGAGGCCGTGGCCGACAGCCCGGCCGGGACCCCGGAGACGGCGGCGGTCAAGGCCTAGGCGACAGACGCGGGCATACGTCCGCACAGGCACCCCCCTCAAGGAGGCCGCCGTCCGCACCCGCGGGCGGCGGCCTCCTCGCGTGATCCGCGCAACACCTGGTGCCGCCACCCCACCTACTACTTGCGTAACTCAAGCAATTCCATATACTTGAGTAAGTCAAGCAAGCTAAAGCGGCGGCATCGCGACCGCCCGCACGAACCGGATGGAGCCAGCCATGGAGAACGCGCCCCGGACCCCGGCGGCTCCGGCCGCTCCCGGTCCGTTCGCCTCCTTCGTCCGGTTCGTGGTGTGCGGCGGCGGGATCGGGGTCCTCTCCAGCTTCGCCGTGACGCTGCTGGCCGTCTCGATGCCCTGGGGACTGGCGAACGCGGTGGTCACCGTCGCCTCCACCGTCCTGTGCACCGAGCTGCACGCCCGCTTCACCTTCGGGGCGGGCCGCAGCGCCGGCCTGCGCGAGCACTGGCAGTCGGCGGGTTCGGCGGCGGTGGCGTACGCGGTGACCTGCGCGGCGATGCTCCTGCTGCACCTGGTCCAGTCGTCGCCCTCGGCGCTGACCGAGCAGCTCGTCTACCTCGGCGCCTCGGGCCTCGCCGGCCTCGGCCGCTTCCTGGTGCTGCGGCTGGTCGTCTTCGCCGCCGGTCGCGGTGACCGTGGTGCCGAGGACAGCGGCCTCGTCACGGCGAACGGCCTCGTCACGGCGAACGGCCTTGTCACGGCGAACGGTCTCGTCGCGGCGAACGGTCTCGTCACGGTGCCGGTGCGGGAGTACGTCGTCCCGGTCGGCGTGGGTGTTGCCGGGCGGCACGGGGTCTCCGGCGGGGGCCGCACCGCTGGAGTACTCACGCCGCGTCGACTGTGCCCGCCGTCCGTGCGGCCTCGCAGCCGGTGTCAGAGCGGCAGGTCGTCGGGCAGCACCCGGAACGCCTTGCGCCGACTCGACGCACGTACGCCCCGGACCTCGGCCATGTCGAGGTCCGGCGCGTCGCACGGTGACCCGGGAGCGGCTTCGCCCCGGGCCGCCCGGCGAGGCCCAGGTCAGGAGTCCAGGGCCTTGTTGAGCTGGTCGGCGTAGTAGATGTAACCCGTCAGGTTGGGGTGGAAGACCTCGGTCGTTCCGCTGCTCAGGTTGTTGATCCACGGGTCGGTGCCGCACGCGCCGTGGCCCTTGAACGTGTCGCGGACGTCGACGAACGTGACCGACTCCTGGGCCGTCGCGGCCTTGGCGCCCTCGGCCAGCGCGTCGGCGAAGGCGTTCATGTAGGTGCGCTTGGCGGTGCTGAGGTCGATCACCGGGCAGGTCCCGGTCAGGGAGAGCGCCTGCGGGTAGCCGACGACGACGATCTCGGCGCCCGGCGCCTTGGCCTTGATGTCCTTGTACAGCGTGGCCAGCTCCGTCACCAGCTGGTTCTTGGCGTAGTACGACATCCAGTCCGTGGCCGTCTTGCAGTAACTGTCCGACTCCAGCAGGCAGTTCTGGACGACGGTGGAGAACTGGGCGTCGTTGCCGCCCACCGTGAGCGTGACCAGGTCGGTGCCGCTGGTCACGGCGGACAGCTGGTTGGCGCGTACGTCCGCGATGGTGGCGCCGCTGCAGGTGACGTCCTTGAGCGTGTACTCGGAGTGCGCGGCGGCCGACTGGGCCGGGTAGTTGAGCTGGCTGCGCTTGCAGTCGCCGCTGGCGGTGTCGTAGTACCCCGCGCCGACCCCGGAGGCGTACGAGTCACCCAGGGCGACGTACTCCTTTTCGCCCGCCGCCTGGGCGGGGGTGCCGGCCACCGCCGCCATACCGGCGAATGCCACCACAGTGCTGACGACAACTGACGCCAATTTACGCATGAGTTCCTTCTGAAGACTGGAAGGGGGAGGGCGTGAGGATCGTAAAGCGGTGCACCTTTCGGGCAATTCGGGGTCGCTCGGCCGCAAGTGAGGGAAAATGCCCGGCATTTGGTGCCCTCGTCGCCGAGTACTGCCCCCGTTCCTGCACCGGGGGTCAGCGCCACGCTCCCGACAGGTCACGGGCGACGACCGCGCTGAACAGCCGTACGCCGTGGGTCGAGCCGGGGTCGGTGTCGGTGAGTTCGCGGACCCGGCGCAGGCGGTAGTCGAGGGTGCGGGGGTGGATGTTGAGGGCCGCCGCCGCGGGACCGCGGTTCATGTCGTGGCGGTAGTACGCGTCGAGGGTGACGAACAGGTCCGGGCCGGACTCCAGGCGCCGGGCCGTCGTACGGAGCCAGTCGTCGACGAACGGCACCTCGGCGACGGCGAGTTCGACGAAGACGTCCGCCAGGGTGTGCGGTCTCAGCCGGGTCGACGCCCGCCGCAGCGGGGCCGCCCTGCTGATCCGGCGGGCCCGGTCGAACGCCTCGGCGAGGCCGGTCAGCGGTGCGGTGGCGGTGCCGGCGGCGCAGGGGCGGCCGAGGACGTCGGCGAAGTCCCGTAAGAGGTCGGGGACGACATCCGGTAAGAGGTCCGGTACGAGGCGGCGTCCCGCAGGAGCCGGTGCCAGGTCCGGCAGCGCGTCGGGGGCCGGATCCGGGACCAGGGCCACCAGTTCGCCGCCTCTGCCGGTACCACCGCTGATCCCGGTGCCGTCTCCGTCGTGCTCCGGGTACCACGTCATCGGCACCTGGTACGTCTTCACCAGCGCCTCGATATCGTTGTCCAACTCGCGGTCGCCGGGCGAGCGGTCCGGCACCCGGATCACCAACACCGTGTAGGACTCGGCCAGTTCCATGTCGGCGACCTGGGCCAGTTCCGCCGCCGCCCCGTTCTCGGACAGCAACGCCCTTGCCAGCAGGGCGACTTGTTCGAGGTACGGCATACGGCGGCGCATGACCGTCACGAAGCCCCGTCGGTAGGCGCCGATGCCGCGCTCGCCCTGGGGGGCGAACCAGCCCATGATGCGCATGAGTTCGTCGAGGTCGCCGCCGCGCTGGGCCTCGGTCGCCTCGTTGATCTCGCGCAGCATCAGCTCGGTGTGGATGCGCAGAATGCTTTGCCGTGAGTCCAGCGACATACCCGCGCCCGCCCGGACCTCGCCCATCGACGCGATGTAGCCGAGGTCGTCGTCGGTCAGCATGTCGTTGCCCGGGGCCAGTTCGACCGTGCGGCGGCGGAGCCAGACCGAGTACTCCATGGTCTCGGCCCTGGCCCGGGAACTCGTGTCCAGGGACCCGAGTTCCGGTATCTCACGTACGTACGTCTCGACCTCGCGGCGGGCGTTGGTCGACGCCCGCCGGGCCAGTTCGGCGAAGAGGCTCCCCATAAGCGTGAGCATGTCACCCAAGGTGAGAGGGCCGACAGACGAAAACCGGACGGCCGTTTATCAATCCGGGTGAAACGGTGAAGGGTGTGCGGGTGGCGTATTTGTCACAGTGCGCAAAGTTCCCTTATCGGGGCGTACTTGTGGCTCGATTCCCTTGTGAGGGGGCTGTGGCCTCGGCTTAATGAGAACCGTGCCCGATGCCCAGGGGGACCGTTTCGGAAAAGGGACCACCTTCGAATTCGCGGGGCTCGTGCCGCCCAGTGACCTGTGTTCACCAGTGACCTGTGTTCAAACGGGAGGGTAACAATGCTGAAAGCCATGAAATCCGGAACGAGAAAGAGAATCGCGACCGCGGTCGCCGTCGTGTCCGCGGCCACCGCGCTCATGGTGACCGCGCCCGGCTCCAGCACCGCCGCCGTCACCGCCACCCCCAAGCTGTTGGCGTTCGGGATCACCGCTGACGGCCTGACCATGGCCAGCTTCTACACCGACAACCCGGGGACCCTCAACTGGGTCCGGGATGTCACCGGACTCAGCGGCGACACCAGGCTGGTCGGGGTCGACCAGCGGGTGCAGAACGGTCTCATGTACGCGCTCGGCGAGAAGGGCGGCATCTACACGGTCACGCCCCCGCCGCCCGGCACCAGCAACCCCGTGGTCTTCACCAAGGTCTCCCAGCTCCAGGTCGCGCTCTACGGCACGTCCTTCGACATCGACTTCAACCCGGCGGCCGACCGGCTTCGGGTGATCAGCAACAACGGCCAGAACCTGCGGCACAACCTGAACGACGGCACCACGGTCGCCGACAGCAACCTGAACATCCCGCCGTTGACCACGGCCGCCACCGGGGTGACCGGCGCCGCGTACACGAACAACGACCTGGTCGGCGCCACCAACACCACGCTCACCAACGTGGACACCTACAACGACCAGATCACCATCCAGTCGCCGCCGAACGCCGGCAACCTCGTCGCGACCGGGCTGCTCGGCTTCGACGCGAACCTCGAAGCCGGCTACGACATCTTCAGCACCCTCACCAACGGTAAGACGACCGCCAACACCGCCTTCGCCGCCCTCACGCCGTACGGCGGCAGGGCGTCCTTCTACGGCATCGACATCCTCACCGGCACGCCGACACTCATCGGTACGTTCCCGAACTCGGTCCAGCTCACGGACTTCACCATCAGCCTCAGCGGCAGCTGACTCTCCGAGTCCTCGACAGCGCCTACAGCGCCTACTCGCCGCGGTCCGGTTTTCCCGGACCGCGGCGCAGTACGCGGGAGCACCAGCCGATGACCGTGGCGTTGACCAGGGCCCCGACGACCACGGCAAGGACGACCATCGCGGCGGCGTCGGGCAGCCAGAACAGCACGAAGCTGGCCGGCGCGGTGGCGAGCATCGGGATGACGAGCGCCATGGACTCGTCCGTGCTGTCGGTGATCGTCACGACGAGCGCCCACACGAGCAGGACGGCGCAGATGCCGAGGTAGACGAGGGCGGCGATGTCGCCGAGCGCGTGCCGCACCCGGCGGGGAAAGGTGAGGGGAAGACTACGGCCGGAATCGGAACCGGTACCGGTCACGGGAACTCCTGAATCGTGTCGATGACCGTGGTGGTCAGAGGTGGGCGGCGCCGGGCGGGTTCGGGCGGGCCAGCCCGAGGTCGTACGCGAGGATCGTCGCCTGGACTCGGTCGCGCAGGCCCAACTTCCGTAGCAGCGCGTTCACATGGGACTTGACGGTGCCGACGGTGATGCCGAGTTCCGCGGCGATCTCCGCGTTGTTGAGTCCGGCGGCGATCAGGGCGAGGACGCCCCGCTGGCTCTCGGTCAGGCTGTCCAGTTCGCGGGGGCCGCTGTCGGTGCGGTTCCCGGTGTTCGGGCGGGAGGCGTAGTGGCCGATGAGGCGGCGGGTCGCGGACGGGGCGAGCACGCTCTCGCCGGTCGCCACCACCCGTATGCCGTCCAGCAGTTCGGCCGGGCGGACGTCCTTGAGCAGGAACCCGGAGGCTCCGGCACGCAGCGCGTCGAAGACGTACGCGTCGAGGTCGAAGGTGGTCAGGACGAGGACGCGGGGCGCGTTCTCGCGGCCCGTGATGATCCGGGTGGCGGCGATGCCGTCCAGTTCGGGCATGCGTACGTCCATCACGATCACGTCGGGAGCCAGCTCCTCGGCGAGCCGCACCGCTGTCGCTCCGTCGGCGGCCTCGCCGACGACCGTCAGGTCCTCCTCGGCGTCGATCACGGCGGCGAATCCCGCCCGCACGATGCCCTGGTCGTCGACGACCAGCACCTTGAGGCTCATCGCTCCCCCAACTCCCTCTTCTCGTCGGCCGGCGCGAATGGCAGCCGGAGGTGGACCGTACCCGGCCCGTCTGTGGTCGGCGTGCCCACGACCAGCGCTTTGAGCGTCATCGCTCCCCTCGCCCCCTCTCCTCGCCGACCGGCGCGAACGGCAGCCGGAGGTGGACCGTACCCGGCCCGTCAGTGGTCAGGGTGCCGCCGAGCGCCTCGACCCGGGCGGCCAGCCGCTCCCGTACGGCGGAACCGGCGGCGCGCGGGACACCGGTGGCCGTGAGCGTCAACGTACCGTCGGCCGCGTCGAGTTCGAGCACCGCCGGGTCCTCGCCGCCGGCCGCGAGGAGCGTCTCGGCGGCGTGGTAGGCGGCCAGGTCGACGGCGGTGGGGAGGTGTTCCGGTACGCGGTCGGTGAGGCGTATCTCGACGTCGCGGCCGGTGGCGCGGCACTGGTGGGCGAGCAGATCGAGGGCCTGGAGGGTGGGCTGCGGGCGCAGTTCGGGTCCCGCCCCGCCTCCGTCGCTCTCCTCCCCCGGCTGCCGGACCGTGTCGAGGAGGGCGCGCATCGCGGCGAGGGCCTCGCGGGCGCGTTCGGCGGTCTCGTCGAGGCGGCCCGCCTCCGCCTCGGCGACCATGTCGGCGGTGCGCGAGAGTACGGTCGTCTCCAACCCGGCGGCGATCCGGCGCCGTTCGGCCCACGCGTCCCGCACGGCCTCCTCCGTCCAGGCGGCGAGCCGTTCGTCGTGGACGCCCCGGTCGGCCCGGTCGCGCCGCCCGCGCAGGGAGCCGGCCCAGACGGCGGCGGCGACCACGAGAATCGCGCCAACTCCGGCGCCGAAGGCCACCGCCCAGAACGGGAGCGCGGTACCCCGGTCCAGGACGGCGACGGCAACGGCGACGCCGTGGACCAAGACGGCCAGTACCGGGAGCACCCGATCCCAGGGCGGGAAGCCACCGGCGGCAGCGGAGTCCCGGGCGACGCCCACCCCCCGGAACGGACGCGCGGCACCCCGCGCAAGCACAGCTGCGGCAGCCCTGTCCCCCTGGCCCACCACCTCCGACGCCGGGAGCACCCGGTCCTCGGACGGCGAATCACCGGCGGCAGCGGAATTGCGGGCAGCGCCCCCCGCCCGGAACGGACGCGTCACACCCCGGACCAGCACGGCCACGGCAGCCGTGACGCCGGTGGCCACCACCGCCGAGGCCGGGACCACCCGGTCCCCGGACGCCGAGTCGCCGACGGCGGCCGAGTCGCGAGCGCCGCCCACCACCGCCGACGCCGGGAGCACCCCGTCCTCGGACGGCGAGACGCCCTCGGCCGTTCTGCGGGCCGTGGTCGCCGCCAGTGCCACGCAGGTCGCGAGTGCGCTCAGCGTGGGTGGCAGGAGGACCGGGCCCGTGTAGTGGCCGGCCGCCATCGCCGCCGGCCAGAGCAGGGCGAGGCCGAGCAGGGTGCCCTGGGTGGTGCGGGGCGCGCGGCGCAGCCAGAGCAGGGCGACCGCCTGGGCCGCCGCCAGCAGCGCGAAGAGCAGACCCGCCGACACCCGCCCACTGCTGGACGCGGTCTCCGCCCGGAAGATCAGCGCCGGGAGCAGTGGCTGGAGGACCAGGCCGACGGCGGCGATCAGCTGGGCCGCGCGGTAGGCGCGTGGCACCGACCGTTCCACGGGGGCGGCGGTACGGCCGGGCAGTACCGCGCTCACCTCCCAGCCGCCCTCCGCCGTGGGCCCGCTGTGCAGGGTGCCGCCCGCCTCCCGGGCCCGGGACCGCAGGAACCCCTGGCCCCGGCCTCCGCCCAGGCCCGCGCCGTGTGCCGCCGCACCTGCGGGCGGGGCCGCGCTGACGACCTCGACGTCGGTACGCGTGTCGCCGTACCGCACGAGGACCCGGGTGTGCGCGCCCGGTGCGTGCCGGGCCACGTTGGTGAGGCCCTCGCGCACGATGCCGTACGCCGCGTCCGCGACGGCCCCGTCCGGCAGGGGGTCGATCTCGCAGTCGACCTCCTGGTCGAGGCGCCGGAATCCGGCGACCAGGTCCAGGAGCCGTTCCTCCGGTGAGGGAAGGTCTTCGCGCGAAGGTGCCGGGGCCCGTACCGCACCGAGGGCCCGAGTGACCTCACGGCCCGTGTCGACCGCGAACTCCAGGGCCTCTGCGGCCAGTTCGGGCCGGCGTTCGCGCAGTCCGAGGGCGGCGCCCGCCGTGACGACCACCGCGGTCAGATGGTGGGCGCTGACGTCGTGCAACTCCCGTTCCATCCGGCGCCGTTCGGCCGCCGGGAGCCGGTGGCGCTCGGACTCGGCGCGTTTCAGGAGGAGTTCGGCCGTCCGGCGGGCGCGCCTGGTCCTCCGTACGAAGAAGCCTGCGCCGCAGGCCGACCCATACAGGAGGGCGGTCAGGGCGAGGTCGATGCCGTCGTGGTCGCGGAGGCCGTGCAGGGTGATGTCCTGGAGGGCCTGCCAGACCGCGAGGCTCAGCACGCACAACACCGTGGTGAACGTGTCGCGTTCGGTCGCCACGGTGAACAGGGCCAGCGCGACCCCGGCGGTGCCGAACACCGCCGTCGCACCGGTGGGCAGCGCCCCCGCGCCCAGCGCACAGGCGACGGCGACCAGCGCGAGGGTGACCACCGGGCGGGCACGGCGCAGGGCGAGCGCGGCCGTGACCGGGCCGGCGACCAGAGCCGCTACGAGGAGCGCGGACGCGGCCGGGACCGTGCCCCGTACGAGCGCCGCGCCGGGCCAGACCGCGGCCTGGGCGCAGAGCAGCAGGACCGGGAGGAGCCGGTCGTCGGTGGTGATGTCTGTTCGTCTCATGGCTCGACCAGGCTAGGTCCGCAGGTGAGCGGCCCGGCTCCCGCTGGAGGGGGATCCCTTTCCCGGTCTCTCTATCTCCGGTTGCACGCGCTGATCGTCCGTCCGCCCGAAGACCGGGGGGTGTGCCCGGCCATAGATTCGATCACATCAACCACAGCGGCCGAGCCGCCGAATTCAGGGGGATCTCCCATGTCGAAAACTTCCCACTCGTCGAAGCGCATTGTCCTTTCCTCGCTCCTCGGCGTCGCCGTCATCGGCGGTATAGCCGCCGGCGGTCTCGCCATGGCGTCGGCCTCCGCGCCGACCGAGCCGACCCTGGAGAACGGCTCGGCCCGCTTCACCGCCCCGTCCGACGGCAAGGCCGGCTCGCTCACCTTCGCCGCCGACGTGAGCGACGACTCGGGCGTCAAGGGCGTCAAGGTCATCGCCTGGCCCGCGAGTTCGAAGCTCGACCCGACCGAGGCGGAGCTGCGGAACGTGGACAGCGCGGTCTGCGCGAAGACCGCCGACGACACGTCCCGCTGCACCTACACCCTGCGCGTCACCAAGGCGGAGGCGGCCGAGCTGGCCCAGGGCACCTGGTACGTCTCGGCGCTCGCGACGGCCGTGGACGGCGGCACGACGTTCGTACCCCGTGCCGCCACCTTCGACGTCACCGTCACGCACTGACGGTCACGCACTGACGGTCACGCACTGACCGTGGCGGCGACGCGGAAGCCGACGGTCGGGTAGCGGCCCGACGGGTCGCGGCCCTCGCCCCGGTAGACGGCTGTGCAGCTGTTGAGGTTGGCGTACCAGGAGCCGCCCCGGATGGCGTTGACCTGCTGCCCCATCTCGCCGCCGTGGGTGGCGGTGATGACGGAGGTGGTCCACTCCCAGCAGTTGCCGCAGAGGTCCAGGATGCCGGTGGTGCTCGCCCCGCCGGGGTAGGCGGTGACGGGGGTGGTGTAGCCGCCGGTGTCGGTGAGGGCGTCGTAGACGTCGGTGTAGACGAAGCCGGTACGGCTCGCGGTGACGTTCCAGCCGGCCACGGTTCCGGTGCTGCCGATCGAGAGGATCTCGGAGATCGGGAAGCTCTGCCCGTACAGGTCGGAGCCGGTGGCGGTGTAGGTGGCCAACTCGTCGCCGTGCTCGGCGAGTTCATAGGCCGCGCAGACCGCCATGTAGTTGTATTCGCTGGTCAGCACCAGGTCGGCGTAGGTGGTGCCGGCCGTGTCGCCCCAGGGGTAGTCGAGCGCGTCGGGGCCTGAGGCGGCGTACTCCCACTCGGCCTCGGTCGGCAACCGGAAGGTCCAACCCTCGCTGTCCGCCTGGCTGTTGAGCCATGCGCAGTAGGCGGTGGCGGAGTCGAGGGAGACCGTCAGTACGGGGTGGTCCGCCTTGCCGTCCGGGTAGGTGCCGCCGTCCCAGTAGGGGGGCGTGGCCTGGCCGGTGTCGGTGACGAACTCCAGGTACTGGGCGTTGGTGACCTCGTGGACGCCGAGCCAGTAGTCGGCGTCGATGGGCGAGGCCTCGCCCGAGCCGGCCGTTCCGGCGAGGTCGGTGGCGAAGACGAAGGCGGGGTTGGCCGTGATCCCGGCCAGCTCCTGGCCGGCGACCGTGCTCGTGACCGTCGTGGCGGCGGTGGCGCGGGACGGCCGTAAGAGGGCTGCCGCGCCCGTGAGGGGGAGGAGGCCGAGCAGGGTCCTTCTGTCGATACCGGGGGAGGTCGCGTCCATGACTGCTCCTGAGGAGATGACGGCGCGCGTCTCTGCGCAGTGCTGATGCTCCATCAACTCCCGTAAACTGTCGACACTATGACCGGTAACAGTCGGCTGAGAGCAGGCTTTCCCCGCCCTGAGTCGACACTGTGCGAGGCGGCATACCACGGCCAAATGATGAACTCCCCTACACTGATCCGCATGTCCCACACACCGTCACGGCGCAGCGTTCTGCGCGGATTCACGGTCACCGGCGCGGTGGTGACCGGCTTCGCCACCGGCACCCGGAGCTGGGCCACCACCGGCTCCCCCACCGACCCTGACCTCGCCCGGCTCCCCCCGCTGGACGGGACCCTCGTCATGGACGAGCCGTCGCTCACGGCCGCCGCCGACGACTACGGCCACATCGTGCACCGCCGCCCCCGCGCCGTCCTGCGCCCCGGGTCGGTCCACGACGTCGTCGCCATGGTCCGCTTCTGCGACGAGCACCGGCTGAAGGTCGCCCCGCGCGGCCAGGGACACGCCACCAACGGCGGGGGCCAGGTCGAGGACGGTCTGGTCATCGAGACGGCGACCCTCGCGGCCATCGGCGCCCTGTCGCCCGGCGCGACCACCGTCACCGTCGGCGCCGGCGCGAGATGGAGCGAGGTGACGAAGGCGACGCTCGTCCACGGCCTCACCCCGCCCGTCTTCACCGACTACATCGAACTCTCGGTCGGCGGCACCCTGTCCGTGGGCGGTCTCGGCGGCCAGAGCCAGCGGTACGGCGCCCAGACCGACAACGTCACCGAACTCCAGGTCGTCACCGGGGCCGGCGAGTTCGTACGCTGCTCACCGACCCGGCGCCCCGACCTGTTCCACGCGGTCCTCGCCGGCCTCGGCCAGGTCGCCGTCGTCGTCGGCGCCACCCTCCGGCTGGTGCCCGCGCCGGAGACCGTACGGCACTATCTGCTGCCGTACGACGACCTGGAGACCTTCCTCGACGACCAGCGCGTCCTCGTCCGGGACGGCCGCTTCGACTACGTCGAGGGCCAGATCTCGGCGGACGCCGACGGAACCTTCCGCGTCCCCACCCTGGAGGCCGTGGCCTACGGCCCGCCGGTCGGACCCGCCCCCGACGACACCGTCCTGCTGCGCGGCCTGCGCCACAACGCGGCCGGCGTCCAGGCCTCCGACCTCGGCTACTACGACTTCGTCGACCGGCTGGCCCCCGTCGTCGCCGCCCTGAAGGAGGCCGGCATCTGGGCGTACGCCCACCCGTGGCTGAACCTGCTGCTCCCCGGCGAGTCCGCCGACTCGCTCATCGCGGCGGAGCTGGCCGACCTCACCCCGGCCGACGTGGGCGCCGGTCTCGTCCTCACCTATCCGATCCCGAGCGACCGCCTCGCCACCCCGCTCCTGCCCACCACCGGCGACGAGTTGACACACCTCTTCGCGATCCTGCGGGCCACCCCGCCTGCCGACACCGCCACCGTCGACCGCCTCCTGGCCGCCAACCGGGCCGCCTACGAGGCCGTCGCTGCGGCGGGCGGCACCCAGTACCCGGTCGGCAGCGTCCCCTTCACCCGCGCGGACTGGCGCACCCACTTCGGCGCTGCCTGGCCGCAGTTGAAGGCGGCGAAGCGCAGATACGACCCGCGCGGGGTCCTGGTCCCGGGCCAGGGCATCTTCTGAGGCCGTAGAGCGGGCAGTAGTCGCCTGACGCCAACTGCCGCTGTCCGCGCGGTGGTTGGTGTCAGGCGCCCAGTGTTCCCCGTACGGTCTGGGCGAGTTCGCCGACCGCGACGACCAGTGGCGTCACCGGCTGGACGAACTCGGTCAGCCGGTCCAGGGCGCGGCGCAGTACCGGCGGCTGCGGCTCCTCCTCGTCGAGTTCCTCGCGCAGGCGCCGCAGTTCCCGGGTGGTGGCCTCGGGGTCGGCCAGCGCCGCGCGGTGCTCGGACAGCAACCGCTCGACGTGCACGAGGAGTTCGGCCGTACGGGCGGCGGCCTGCGCCGGGTCCTGGGGCTGGAAGCCGACCGAGCCGGAGAAGGCCTGGGCCCGGTTTCCGATCGCCTGGTTGCCGACGTAGTGGGTGCCGCCGTTGATCACCAGGCCGTTGTTGACGGGCGGTTGGGGCACCACAGGACGGCCGTCGTCACCGCTGCTGCCGCTGCTCATCGCGGAATCCCTTCTCTCTCAGGCCACTTGTGGCTACTTGTGGCTGCATCTGGCTACTTCTGGGCGCCCGTGGCGGCCGGGCCGGTCTGGCGCGGGAGGTTCTGTGTCGCGTTGGCCCCCGTGCCGATCGCCTGGTTGGCGACGATGCTCGTGCCGCCCTGCTGGATGACGCCCTGGTTGAGGATGGTCTGCTGCTGGGCGCGGAAGTCGGTGGTGTCGTAGCCGCGCGCGTCGAGGAACTCCCGGATCGCGACGAGGGTGTGGCGTTCCACCGCCGCCGTGATCCGTCTGGCGTCCACGACCTGGAAGTAGTTGTGGTAGACGGGGCTCAGCGCCATCGCCCGTACGCTCAGCCGGGCGCCGTAGTCGAAGACCGGGTCCTGTTCCATGGCGGTCAGTTCGTCGACCATGCGCTGGGTGCGACGGGTCTCGAAGCGGGCCCGTCCCCACGCGCGGAAGGGCGCGCCGAGGAACGCGACGAAGGTACGGGAGACGGCCGCCGCCACCAGTGCGCGCTCCCGTTCCGGGCTGAGCGGGTCCCGCAGCCGGTCCACGACGTGGTAGTCGGCGGCCACCGGGCCGAGCACATGGCTGGTGCCGCGCAGATGCAGCGTCCGGCCCTCGACGGAGAAGTGCAGGAACACGCTCGGTACGACGTCGCCGCCCCACAGCGGCACATGGACCGCGAGATGGTGGCGGACCGTGCCGGTCGGGTTCAGGATGATCTCCTCGACCGCCTCGGCCGACAGGCGGGTGGCCGGGGTCAGTTCGGAGGGCGTGATGAACCGGTCGTCCTCGCCGATGGTCGTGCCGTTCACGAAGACCCGGTCCTCGACGGTGAGGGACCGGAGGGTCTCCGGGACGGCGTCCACCGTCCCGTCCGTACGACCGCGCGCGGCGACCGAGCGCAGCTGTTCGCGTACGTGGTCGACGAGTTGGACGGTGGTGAACGGCTCCGGCTCACCGGAGCGCGAGCCGGGGCGTGGGCCCTTGCCGACCGGGTCGTCGGCGGGCAGGAGCGGCACGGTGAGCGGCCAGGTGGAGGAGGCCTCGGCGTAGCCGATGAACGGGGAGTAGCCGCTGTACACGGTGACGTTCCCGTCCTGTGCCTCCTCGACGACCGCCAGCCGGCTCGCGATCCACTCCTTCGCCGGCACGGGCGGCAGGGGCTGCCGGGCGAACTCCTCGCGGGTCATGGTGGTGCGCAGCAGCCGGTCGGTGCCCAGGTCGTGCCGTACGACCGTCACATAGGCGAACAGGACGGCGCCGACGGACGCGAACACGGCCGGGATCCCGCCGAGGTAGGTGCCGAACAGCCAGCTCAGGAGGGCGGGTTCGGACCGTTCCTGGATGTTGGAGGCGGCGTAGAAGGCGAGCACCGTCAGCAGCGCGGCCACGGTCCCGGCACGCACCAGGGATCCGCTGCCGGGCTGCCGCAGGCCTCGGGTGGCGAGGGCGGTCCGTGTGGTGCGGCTCGCCAAGGCCGCGAGCGCAAGGAACACCGTGCTGAACACCAGCCACACCGGCGCGAGCAGCACGACGGTCCCTAAGGCCCCGGCCAGCCGCAGGTCGCGTTCCCGTCTGATCTCCTGTGCGGCCAGGCAGTGGCGGGCCACCGCGACCAGGTCGACGCCGGGCGAGGCCGCCACGGCGCCGGCCTCGTCGGCCAGGACGTCCGCGACGACCCGCTCGGCGAACCGCTCGTCGATGTAGGCCGCGGCGCACAGATACCGGGTGACGTCACCCGGCGTGCTCCCGACCGGCATAGGGGCCTGCGGGGCGGTCGTCATGGCGGCATCTCCCTTTCTCCGGCTGTGCGTTGGACGGAGCGTCGAACGGAACGACGTACTCCTGACAGCCCAACTGCCGGCGGGGCGACAAGGACACCGACGGCCGGGCCGAGAGCGAGGGGCCGCATCATATGGCTGTCCCCGCTCGGGGCGGTGTCGACACCGCCCCGAGCGGGGATCAGGGGAGTTGAGCCGAAGCGTTACTTGGTCGTGAGGTAGGCGCGCTCGATCGTCTGGACCAGTGTGTTGCCGGCCCGGTCGGTCAGCTTGGCGCGCAGCGAGACGGAGCCCGCCGTGGCCGGGTGGGTCAGCGCCAGGTGCGTACCGACGGCCTTGGCGTGCCGCCAGGTGGCGCCGTCGTCGTACGAGACCTCGAAGGCGAGCTTGGCGGGCCGCTGGCCGGCCGCCGCGCCCTCGACGGTGAAGGGCACCGAGAACCGCTGGCCCGCCTTCGCCGTGCTGGACAGGCTCAGGTCGGGCGAGAAGCGGATCACCGACAGCGGCAGCCCGGTCGTGCCGTCCTCGGGGGTGGTGGCGGAGCGGAAGGTCCACTCCGACCGGACGCGGGTGCTGACCGGGTACACCGCCGGATCACGGGAGGCGTCCACGGTCAGCTTGTACGCGCTGTCCTTGGCGGGAACCGTGTATTCGGTGAGGTCGATCGGCGAGTAGCCGTAGTCGTCGGGGATCTCCTTGCCGTCCGCCTGGAGCGAGCTCGACACCGAGGTGTAGTCGCTGAGGCCCCAGTGGCCGGAGCCGTCGCCGAACTGCGGCAGGAAGGCCCTGATGGTGTTCCCGTACCGCACGATGCCGGGCAGTCCCCGCTCCGGTCCGAGGTCGCCCGCGGCGGGCAGGACCGGGCCGAAGACGCCGACGTTGAACCGCTCGGTGTAGCTCCGTCCGGCCTCCCAGTTTCTCGGCATCCGCATCAGGAAGGTCTCGGAGTGCCTGTCGCGGCCCTCGCCGAACATCTGCCACATACGGAAGGACCACTTGACGTCGTTGTCGAGGACGTAGTCGGTGGTGCGTATCGGCAGGTCACCCCGCAGGTCGGAGGCGCCGAAGATCAGGTCGCCGTCGGGTGTGTGCGGCGTCACCTCGATCTGGACGCCCCTGCCGTCGACGGGGACGCCCGCCTGGAAGTCCACCTTGGCGAGCTGGTTCTGCTCGACGGTGGCGGCGAAGCCGTCCAGCCTGCCGGTGCGGTTCCAGGCCAGGTGGTAGGTGACGGGCCGGCCCTCGTCGTCCTCGCGGGTCCAGTCACCGGCGTACACGGCGAACGTGCCGTCGGCGGTCGGCTCGGGTCCGAGCTGTCCGAACGTGGTGCCCTCGAAGGTCGGCAGGAGGTACTCCATGGTGGCCGCGCCCAGGTCCCCGCCCCGGTCGTAGCTGAAGAGGACCGAGGCCTCGGTGTTCTTGGCCGCCGCGTCGGGCACGGTGACCTTCACCGGCCGCGCCTGCCGGGCGTCGATGGTGACGGTGGTGTCCTTGTCCAGGTTCATCATCGGCTGGACCAGGATGGCGTGCTCGGCGGATTCGTAGGAGGGATGGATCACCCCGTTCAGCGTGTAGACGCCCTTGGGCACCCGTACGGTCAGCTCGCCGTCCTGCTCGTCGGCGAGGTCGGCGTAGAAGTCGCTGTGGATGGCGCTGATCGAGGTGGCGGCGTCGCCGATCGGCTCGCCGTTCTCGTCGAGGTGCTTGATCGTCAGGTCGTACGACTCGACCTCGCGCTCCACGCCGACAGCGGTCCGCACCTGGACCTTCCCGTCGGCGGAGGTGGCCTGCACCGAGCCGCCGAAGGAGCCGTCGGTGGTGCCCGCGCGGGTGTCGGCGGTGACGGAGGCGCTCGCCTCGCCGCCCGCCGGGACGGTGAGCTGCTTCGGTGAGACCTCGAACATGCCCTCGGCGGCGGGCTTGCCGTCCACCGAGAGCGCGTCGACGGAGAGGTCCAGGGTGACCGGCTCCGTACCGAGGTTGCGGTACGTCACCTCCTTGGTCGTCGGGGTGTCGTCGCCGTGCGGCCACTGCTGGAGACCGAAGTCGAGCGGCTTCTGCTCGGTGACGACGCCCTGCTCCAGCGCCCGCACCAGATCCGTACGGCCGGTGCCCTGCTGGAAGGAGCTGTACGCGCCCGGCTTGGCGGAACCGGTGAGGACCGCCTTGATGCGCTCGCCGCTCCAGTCGGGGTGCTGCTGGGCGAGGATCGCGGCGGCGCCCGCGACATGCGGGGTCGCCATGGAGGTGCCGTCGAGGGTGAGGTAGCCGGGTACGTCGGAGGGGTAGTACTCCTCCAGCTTGCTGCCGGCTGCCGCGGCGGCGGTGATGGCGGCACCGGGCGCGGTCAGGTCGGGCTTGACCCCGCCGTCCCCGACGCGCGGGCCACGGCTGGAGAAGTCGGCGAGCGCGTCGGCCTTGTCGACCGCGCCCACGGTGAGCGCGGCGTCCGCGCTGCCCGGCGAGCCCACGGTGCTCTCGCCGTACTCGCCCTCGTTGCCCGCCGCGATGACGAAGAGCGTGTCGCTCTCGGCGGATAGCCGGTTGACCGTCTCCTCCATCGGGTCGATGCCCGGCATGTCCGTACCGCCGAGGCTGAGGTTGACGACGTCGGCGCCCTGCGCCACCGCCCACTCCATGCCCGCGATGATGCCGGAGTCGGAGCCCCAGCCGTCGTCGTCGAGCACCTTGCCGTTGAGGATCTTCGCGCCCGGGGCGACACCCTTGTACTTGCCGCCGGACTTGGCGCCCGTACCGGCCGTGATCGACGCCACATGCGTACCGTGCCCGAACTTGTCGGCGGGGCCGGACGCGGAACCGGTGAAGTCCTGCTCGGCGATCACCTGGTCGGTGAGGTCGGCATGGGTGGTGTCGACGCCGGTGTCCAGCACGGCGACCTTGGTGCCGGTGCCGTCGTACCCGGCGGCCCAGGCCGTCGGCGCGCCGATCTGCGGGACGCTCTTGTCGAGGCTGGCCTTGCGCCGACCGTCCAGCCACAGCTTCTCGACGGCGGTCGAGGCGGTGAACTCCGCCGCGCCCTCCGTGTTGTCACCGGTGACGGCGTTCCAGAACTCGGAGCCGCGCTTCTTCACCGGGCGCATCGCCTTGCCGTTGACCACCGGCAGCGCCCGGCCGATCTTCGCCCCGGCCCCGGTGAACGGGGACATCGAGGGCGCCTTCTTGCCCTTGAACGTGACGATCAGCGGTACGTCGGCACGCCCCGCGTCGTCGTACCCGTCGGCGACCAGCTGGGTCACGTCGAACAGCCGGGCGTCCAACCTGCCCTGCGCCAGCAGCAGTTCGGCGTCACCGGGCACGACCCGGGTGTGTCCGTCGACCACCCGGACGGAGAACGGCACCCGCTCCCGGCCCTCCGCCCGCACCACACCGGTGACCTTCCCGGCACCGTCCACCATGACCTGGTCACCGGTGACGAGGGTGACTGTCTTCATGGCCTTGCCCGAACCGGCCGCCTCACCGGCACCCGCCTCGGCCGTACTGACCGTACTGGCGCCGCTCGTGTCCTGGGCTTCCGCACCCGGCACGCCGGCCAGCAGAAGGGCCGTGGAAGCGACCCCCGCCGCCACGACCGCACGCCTTGGTCTTGCGCGTAACTCCACCTGAACTCCTGACACTTCGGAATCGGAAGGCTTCGGAAGGAAGCCGTCCCGCGAACGCCGGACGACTCGGGCCTAGAGACGGACGGGGGTGGCACCGGGTTGGAAAAAGATCAGACGTGTTTCTGACGAGAGATCAGTCTGCTGTCCGCCGTGGAACCCCCGCCTCCGCCGTTCGGCCAGTACAGAGGGGGTTTCGGTCCATGGGTTCCAGCCGTTCGGCCGAGGCGGCGCTGCCCTCCGAGGCAGCAGATTGGGCTGTCGGGACCCGGGCAGATGCGCGGGGTGACACGAGCCGCGAGGGAGTAGGACATGACGAAGGCACCACTGCACGGGACGCGGACGAACCGGCATCTGGCGTGGGTCACAGCACTGGCCGTGGCCGCGCTGATCGCCACCCAGTGGCTCGCCTCGGCGGGCCTCCCCGCCCACTGACGGTGATACCCACTGCCCGGATCCCGGCGGGCGATGGTCGCCGTCAGGGCCGGTACACACCGCCCGGTTCCGGTACGGCGGGTGCCAGGAGCTGGGAGACCGTCACGATCGTGTAGCCGCGCCGGTGGAGGGCGTCGATGATGCCCGGCACCGCGGGGATCGTCCCCTTGTAGCGGTCGTGCAGCAGGATGATGCCGTCGCGGCGCGTCTGTTCCAGTACGCGGCGGGTTATCAGAGCGGTGTCCGTCGTCTCGTAGTCCTTGGCCGTGACGCTCCAGAGGATCTGCGCCAGGCCCAGTCTCCGCATGACGGCGGAGACGTCGTCGTCGGTGCGGCCCTGCGGGGGCCGCATCAGGACCGGGGCACGGCCGGTGATGCGCCGCACATCGTCCTGTACGGGTTTCAGCTCGGCCTCCACCTCCTTCGCGCTCAGTTCCGTGAGGACCTTGTGGGACCACGTGTGGTTGCCTATTTCGTGCCCCTCCTCCGCCATGCGCAGAACCGTCCGGGGGTAGGTGTCCGTGTGTCCTTTTCCCTGGAGGAAGAAAGTCGCGTGCACCTTCTTCTCCTTGAGGATGTCGAGGAGTTTCGGGGTGGGGGCACTCGGTCCGCCGTCGAAGGTGAGGGCGACGCATTTCGCCACGCTGCAGTCGGGGCCGGTGCTGCTCCTCCGGGCGGTCTCCGGGGCGGTCTCCCGGGCGTCACGCGGAGACGTCACACCGTGCAGCGTGGTACATCCGGCGGTCAGGAGCACCAGACCCGCGACACCGCACAGCATGGTCGAAATTCTTGCGGATTTCTTGCTTTTCATTCCGCCAACCGTAGAAATTGGCGGGGTCCGGGAAATCGGCAATAAGGCGGCAGTCGCACCCGTACCAAAGAATGGTGTGCACCCGTGCCACCTATACTTTGGTATAGGGAATCAGCCGTCGGCTTCCGTGTGCCGCGACCCGTGGGTACGGTCTCTTCCGTGATCGACGTGCGAAAGGCCTGGCGTGACCGTCCCGTGCTCGCGGACCTGGCCGTGGTCGCCGCGGCCGCCGCCCTGACCCTGATCGTGGCCAGGGCACGACGTACGGGCCTGTCCGTCTATCCGCAGCTCGCCGGCAGCGCCCCGGAGAGCTTCGTCGGCGGGCTGCTGCCCGCCGGCTGGGGGTTCGCCTCCCTCGGCAGCCTCGTGCCCCTGCTCGCCTGCGCCGCGCTCTGTCTGCGCCGGCGGCATCCCGCCGGGGTCGCGGCGACCCTGATCGTCCTCAGCACCTGCTGGCCCCTGGCCGTGCCGGTGCTGATCGCCCTGTTCACCGTCGCCACGACATGTCCGGCCCGTACGACCTGGTCGATCACCGGGGCCGCGCTCGTACCGGTGCCGGTGTATCTCCTGGTCGCCCCGCCCGTCGGCCCCCTCGCCCTCGCGACCGCGGTGTCGGCGGTCACCCTCGTGGCGGGTGCCGTGGGCTGGGGGCTGGCGGTCGCCGGCCTGCGGGAACGGGCCGTACGGGCGGAGACGGACGCCGCGACGCGCGCCCAGCGGGCACAGCGGCACGCCCGGGAGGAGATCGCCCGGGAGATGCACGACGTGCTCGCGCACCGTCTCTCGCTGCTGTCCATGCACGCGGGAGCCCTGGAATACCACCCGGGCGCCCCACCGGAACAGGTCGCCCAGGCCGTCGGTGTGATCAGGGACAGCGCCACGCAGGCCCTGGAGGACCTCCAGGACGTACTGAAGGTCCTGCGCGCCCCGGTCGTGAGCGAGCACACCGAACCGCCCCTGCCGATTCCCACGCGGCTGGCCGTGACCCTGCTGATCGAGGAGTCCCGTGCCGCGGGCGCGCGGCTCAGCGTGCGCCGGCTGCTCGACGACCCGGCCACGATGTCGCCGGTCACCGCCCGCACGGCCTACCGGCTGCTGCAGGAAGCCCTCACCAACCACCGCAAGCACGCCCCCGGCACCCCGGCGTCCCTCACCGTCACGGGCGGGCCCCGGGACGGGCTGAGCATCCAGGTGACCAACCCGCTGCGCCCCACCACGGACTCCGTACGAGACCCTGTGCCGGGCTCCGGTCAGGGGCTGATCGGCATGCGGGAACGGGTCGACCTGGCCGGCGGGCGACTGCACCACCGCACCACGCCCACCGACTTCCACCTCGACGTCTGGCTCCCATGGACAGCGTGACCCGCACGACCCGGCTGCTCGTCGTCGACGACGATCCCCTCGTACGTGCCGGACTGCGGCTGATCCTGTCCGCCGCCGACGACATCGACGTCGTGGCGGAGGCCTCCGACGGCGCCGATGTGCAGGGCCTCGTGGACCTGCACCGCCCGGATCTGGTCCTCATGGACATCCGTATGCCGAGGATGGACGGTCTCTCGGCCACCGCGGCGCTCCGACAGCGGCCCCGGCCCCCGGAGGTGCTGATCCTGACCACCTTCACCACCGACAGCTACGTCCTCCAGGCGCTGCGGGCCGGAGCCGCCGGGTACGTCCTCAAGCACACGCCCCCGGCCCAGATCGTGGCGGCCGTGCGCAACGTCATGGCGGGTGAACCCGTGCTGTCCTCGGCCGCCGTGAGACAGCTGATCGACACCGTCACCGACCCCGCGGCCGGGGCGGTGGGCCGGACCCGGCGCGAGGAACGGGAGAAGGCCGAGGCGGCGCTGGACCGGCTGGGCGCCCGGGAGCGGGAGGTCGCGCTCGCCGTCGCCGAGGGCCGGACCAACGCGGAGATCGCCGCGGCCTGCCACATGAGCCTGCCCACGGTGAAGGCGCACGTCTCGCACATCCTGACCAGGCTCGGCCTCAACAACCGCGTGCAGATCGCGCTCCTGGTCTACCGCGCGGGCCGCGTCTGAATCCGGGGCGCCTCGTGGCGCCGCACCCTGAACAGTTACTGCTAAAGTCGAAGTTACTTGCTTCTATTCTAGCAGTGACTGTACGGCGGTCACCGCCGTCACCCCCGAGGAGCGCCATGCCCAGGAACGAGTCGCAGAAGCAGCCGCAGGACATCGCCCCGAGCGCGCTGCCCGAGACGATCACCCGCTATCTGGCGGCGCACCGCGCCCACGACACCGCCGCCGCGATCACCGCGTTCACCGGTGACGCCACGGTGACCGACGACGGCAGGACGTACGAGGGCATCGCGGCGATCGAGCGGTGGCTGGGCCGGGCCGCGACCGAGTTCACGTACACCGTCGAACTCACCGGCGCCCAGCGGACGGACGCGGCCCGTTTCGTCGCCGTGCAGCACCTCGAAGGCGATTTCCCCGGTGGCACCGTCGACCTGCGCTACCGGTTCGCCCTGCGCGGCGGCCTCATCGAGCGCCTCGTCATCGAGCCCTGAGAATCGCCGTTGCCGCGTCCGGTGTGCGCCACGTCTCATCCGTGGGGTGTTACGCCGGGAGCGGCTGTGGTGTCTCCATGCCGAGTCCACAGCACTAGGGAGACATGATGAGCGGGAACGCAGAGGTGGTCGTGGTCGGCGGCGGGTACGGAGGTGTGACGGCGGCCAACCGGCTGGCTCGGCGCGACGGTGTGTCGGTGACCCTGGTCAATCCGCGGCCCGAGTTCGTCTCGCGGATCCGGCTGCACCAGCTCGTGACCGGCTCCGACGACGCGGTCGAGGGCTTCGGTGAGGTGCTGGCCGGGAACGTCCGGCTGGTGGTCGACACCGCGACCCGGATCGACGCCGCCGAGCGCCGGGTGTCGCTGGCGGACGGCGACCCGCTCCCGTACGACTACCTCGTCTACGCGGTGGGCAGCGGCGCCGCCGATCCCGGGGTGCCCGGAGCGGCGGAGTTCGCTCACTGGGTGTCCGACCTCGAGGGCGCGGAGCGGCTGCGGTCGGCGCTCGACGCGGCGCCCGCGTCCGCTCCGGTGATCGTCGTCGGGGCCGGTCCGACCGGCCTTGAGACCGCCGCCGAGCTGGCGGAAACGGGCCGCAAGGTGACTCTGGTGTGCGGTGATGTGCTGGGTCCCTCGCTGCATGCCCGGGTCCGTCGGCCCGTCGCCCGCAGGCTCGCCCGGCTGGGCGTGACCGTCCTCGAAGGTCCCGGCGCACAGGTGACCGAGGTGACGGGCGAGGGCGTACGGCTGGACGACGGCCGCGTACAGCCCGGCGCGGTGACGATCTGGACCGCCGGATTCCGGGTCCCGGACCTGGCCGCCCACAGCGGGCTGCGCACCGACTCCGCGGGCCGCCTGCTCACCGACACGACGCTGACCAGCGTGGACGACGAGCGCATCGTCGCCGCCGGGGACGCGGGCGTGATGCCGGACCACCCGTTCCGGATGAGCTGCCAGGCCGCCGTACAGCTGGGCCCGGCCGCCGCCGACACGATCCTGCGCCGGATCGCGGGGAAGACTCCCGCTCCCGTCCGGATGTTCTTCGCCGGGCAGTGCCTCAGCCTCGGCCGGAAGGAGGGCGTCACCCAGTTCTCGTACCCGAACGACAAGGTGAACGCGCTCGGCATCAGCGGGCGGACCGGCGCCGGCGTCAAAGAGATCGCCTGCCGGTTCACCCTCAACAAGCTGGTGTCCGGGGCCCGCAGGGCCGGTTCGCGCCCGGCCGCCCGCGTGTCCCACGGCGGCACCACCGACCGTACGACTCCGTCCGACGCCCGGCCCGCGGCCTAGGGTCGGTCCGAGGGAGGTACGCGCACGACATGGACGACCACGTCACCGACCCCGCGACCGAGGCCTTCGTCGCCCACCGGGACCTGCTGTTCACCGTCGCCTACGAGATGCTCGGCTCGGCGGCGGACGCCGAGGACGTCCTCCAGGAGGCCTGGCTGCGCTGGGCGGAGGTCGACCTCGCACAGGTGCGGGACCAGCGCGCGTACCTGGTGAGGATCACGACCCGGCAGGCACTCAACCGGCTGCGCACCCTCAAAAGACGCAAGGAGTCCTACGTCGGTCCCTGGCTGCCGGAGCCCCTGCTCACCGCGCCGGACGTGGCCGAGGACGTCGTACTGGCCGAAAGCCTGTCGCTGGCACTCATGTTCGTCCTCGAAACCCTCTCGCCGACCGAGCGCGCCGTCTTCGTCCTGCATGAGGTCTTCGACTTCGGATACGAGGACATCGCGGCCGTGATCGACAGGTCCCCCTCCGCGACCCGCCAGCTGGCCTACCGCGCCCGCAAGCACGTCGACGCCCGCCGGCCGCGCACACCGGTCTCCCCGGCGGAGACCCGGGCGGCGCTGGAGTCGTTCCAGCAGGCGCTCGTGACCGGGGACCTGAAGGGGCTGCTCGACGTGCTCGCCCCGGACGTCGTCTTCGTCAGCGACGGCGGCGGGCTCAGGCCGGCGGCCCTGAAGCCGGTCGTCGGCGTCGACAAGGTGCTCCGCTACATGGCCGGCAGCGCGGGCAAGGCCGGCGGCGTCCTCACCGGTGCGCCCACGACCGTCAACGGCAACCCCGGACTCGTGCTGCGCGTGGACGGGGTGATCGACGGCGTGCTGGCGGTCCGGGTGGAGAACGCCCGGGTCACGGGCCTGTACTACGTCCGCAATCCCGAGAAGCTCACCCGGGTCGAGTCGGAGACCTCTCTCACCTCCCACTGAGCCGAGAGCCGAGCCGACAGGGGGCCAGGAGCCCTGGACGGGCCTCTGGCTCCTGGCCCCCTGTCGGCCTCAGGCGTCGAACTCGTGTTCCCGGGTCTCCGGCAGCGCCAGCAGACACAGGAGGCTCACCAGGCAGAGGCCGCCCGTGTAGAAGCCGAGGACCAGCGGGGATTCCCAGTGGCTGTTCAGCCAGGTGGCGACCGACGGGGCGAAACCGCCGCCGAAGGTGTTGGCCAGGATGAAGGCGGCCGAGGCGCCGGTGTAGCGCATCCGGGCCGGGAACAGTTCCGACAGGAAGGCCGCCACCGGGGAGAACATCAGCGCGAGGAACATCAGGCCGACCGTGTAGGCGCCGGTGATCACCAGGCCGTCGCGCGAGCTGAGCGAGGCGTACATGGGTATCGCCCAGACCACGCTCCCGACGGCCCCGGTCAACATCAGCGGGCGGCGGCCGATCCGGTCGGAGAGCCTGGCCACCGGGAGGGTGATCGCGATTCCGGCCGCCGCGCCGATGCTCGCCGCCGTCAGCATCGTGTTCCGGGGGATGCCGAGTTCCTGTGGGCCGTAGGAAAGGCTGTAGACGATCGTCAGGTAGTAGACGGCCGAGCCGCCGATCGCCGCGCCGGTGCCGAGCAGCAGCCGGCCGGGGTACTGCTTGACGATCGTGCCCAGTGGGAAGCGGGGCGCGGAGTCCGGCTGGGGCGTCTGCCCCTTGGCCTTGAAGACCGGGGACTCGGAGACCGTCGTACGCACCCACAGGCCGACCACGACGAGCACGGTGCTGAGCAGGAACGGGATGCGCCAGGCCCAGTCGGTGAAGCCCTCCATGCCCACGATGTTCATGGTGGGCAGGATGACGGCGGTGGAGAGCAGGAAGCCGAGCGAGGGGCCGATGTTCGGGATGGACGCGTACAGCGCCCGGCGGCCCGGCGGCGCGTGTTCGGCGGCGAGCAGCACCGCCCCGCCCCACTCGCCGCCCATGCTGACGCCCTGGAGCAGCCGGAGTGTCACCAGCAGTACGGGGGCGAGGAGTCCGGCGGTCTCGTACGTGGGCAGCAGGCCGACGCCGACCGTGGCCACGCCCATCAGCAGCAGGGAGACGACCAGGGCCTGTCTTCGGCCGAGCCGGTCACCGATCGTGCCGAACAGGACGACGCCGAGGGGGCGGGAGAGGAACGCGGCGGAGAAGGTGAGGAACGCGGCCAGGGACGAGAGGGTCGCGTTGCCGGAGGGGAAGAAGGCGGGACCGAGGACGAGTGCGGAGGCGGTGCCGTACACGGCGAAGTCGTAGTACTCGATCGTGGTGCCGACCAGGCTCGCGACGGCGACTTTCGGCGCCTCGGTCTTTTCCGACCGTTGTGGGGAAACGGTCATTGTCGGTAATTCAGGCATGGGGGGTCACTTCCAGGTCCTGGGGTGGTCCTGATTGGGGAGGGGAGTCACCCTAATCATCGAAATTCAATTTCGACAAGAAACGATTCCTGTCAGTTGGCTGTCAATATTCATGCCGCCAGCCGTATAAAAATTTACCGACGGTTACACCTTGCCAACCACCAGCCACACGAGAATGCTCGTGTCCGCATAACTTGAAAGTTCTACAACCATCGATTTTCGGACACGGAGAATCACAATTCCCATGCTGAAAACGGGCAAGCAATTACGCTTGAGAAGACTTTCGCTCGCGGGTGACGACCGCCATCTGCTCATACCCCTCGACCACAGCGTTTCGGACGGCCCGATCGTCCCCGCCGACAAATGGGACGACCTTCTGCGGGCGCTGGTGGCCGGCGGCGCCGACGGGATCATCGTCCACAAGGGACGGGCCCGCTCCTTCGCGCCGGACATCCTGAGGAGCTGCGCGCTGGTGGTGCATCTCAGCGCCAGTACGTCCTGTTCCGCCGACGTCCACGCCAAGGTGCTGGTCGCCGACGTCGAGGAGGCGCTGACGCTCGGCGCGGACGCGGTCAGCGTCCATGTGAACATCGGCTCGGACACCGAGGCCCGGCAACTGGCCGACCTGGGGGCGGTGGCCAGATCCTGCGACGCGTGGGGCATGCCGCTGATCGCGATGGTGTATCCGCGCGGCCCCCGGATCGAGGACCCGCGCGATCCGGCCCTTCTCGCCCATCTGGCCAACGTGGCCGCCGACCTGGGCGCGGACATGGTGAAGACCTCCGTCGCCCTGCCGATCGAGCGGATGGCCGAGGTCGTCGCCAACAGTCCGATTCCCGTCCTCGCGGCCGGCGGTCCACCGGACGGCTCCGACCTCGTCGAGTACGGCGCCGCCGTGATGGCGACCGGCTGCCGGGGGCTGGCGATCGGGCGCCGGATCTTCTCCCACCCCGCGCCCGCCGCGCTGGTGTCGCGGCTGTCGGCGGTCGTGCACGGCGGTGACGGTACCGGCGATCGACTTCCGGATGACATGCACATGACCGATTACTCGACGATCGTGGCAGGAGTGGCATGAGGTTCGCATGGATCGACCTGCGTGAGGTTCCCCGTCCGCAGCTCCAGGCGGTGGTGGACGCGGCAATCCACGCCCGGATGGCCGGAGTTGTGGCCTCGGATGCCGAGTTGCTCGGAACCTTGCCGCCGACGGTGACGCGGGTGCTGGTTCCCGGAGGGCCTTCGCCTGCTGCCGTGACGCCTACTGCCGTGAAGAAGCTCGGCGACAAGGAGGCGAAGGAAGCGAAGGCCGGGGACAAGGAGGCCAAGTCCCCGTCCGGGGGCGGTGCTTCGCCGTCCGGCGGCGGAATCGACGTGCTCCTGCGGAAGTTCGGCACGCAGGACGAGCTGGACGCCCTCGCCGCCGATCACCGCGCCTCCACTGACAAGCAGGTCTCCGGCTTCATCGACGTACGGGACGACCGCACCCTCCAACTGTCCTGCGCGGGCGCGATGGTGCTGCCGTACACGGTGATCCACTTCGCCGATCCGACCAAGATCCCGCTGGAGATCGTGCTCGCGGCAGCCGAGTCCGCCGAGGGCAAGCTGGTGACGATGGTCGACGGTCTGGAGGAGGCGGCGATCGTCTTCGACGTGCTGGAGCGCGGCTCGGACGGCATCCTCTTCACGCCCCGCAGCGCCGACGAAGTGTTCGCGCTGGCCCGGCTGTTGGAGGCGACGACGCCCCAACTGGAGCTGTCCACCCTGACCGTGGAGAGCATCCGGCACGTCGGACTCGGTGACCGGGTCTGCGTCGACACCTGCTCGCACTTCGAGGAGGACGAGGGCATCCTCGTCGGCTCCTACTCGTCAGGGTTCGTGCTGTGCTGCAGCGAGACACACCCGCTTCCGTACATGCCGACCAGGCCGTTCCGGGTCAACGCCGGTGCCCTGCACTCGTACACGCTCGGCCCTGACAACCGTACGAACTACCTCAGCGAGGTCGGTTCCGGCAGCGCGCTGCTCGCCGTCGGCGCCGACGGGCGGACCCGGCGGGTCGTCGTCGGGCGGGCGAAGCTCGAATCCCGGCCGTTGCTTGAGATCCGTACGCATGCCGAGGACGGCCGGCTGGTCAGCCTGACCGTGCAGGACGACTGGCATGTACGGGTGCTCGGCCCGGGCGGGAAGGTCCTCAACGTCACCGAGCTGCAGACCGGGGACGAGTTGCTCGGCTATCTGGCCGCCGACAAGCGCCATGTGGGGCTGCCCATCGGCGAGTTCTGCAAGGAGGTCTGAGGTTCGATGGGCGAACTCGAAGACAAGGGTTCGGGATCGGGATCGGACCTCACCGATCTCGTACGGCGCCTGTTCGACGCGCACGAAGACCGGCTGCCGTATCTGACGCATCAACAGGAGACCGTCACCCGGGGCGAGTTACGTGAGCGGGTGATCAAGCAGGCCGCCGTCTTCGCCGGTTACGGCATCGGGCCGGGCTCCACCGTGGGGCTGCGGACTCCGCCGAGTTTCACGCAGATCGAAGTGCTGCTCGCCCTGTGGCGGCTCGGTGCGCAGGTGCTGCTCTTCGACTTCCGGCTCAAGCCGCCCGAGGTGGCCGCGCTGTGCGGTGCCTGCCGGCCGCAGTTCATGGTCAGCGCCGGTTCCAACGTCCGGGCCACGTTCGGTTTCCGGTCCGAGTACGAGGTGCTCACCGAGCGGCGCAGAACCGGCCTCCCGGCGACCACCGGGCATCGGCTCGTCCAGTTCAGCTCGGGCTCGACCGGGCGGCCGAAAGTCATCGGCAGGACGGCCCGTTCGCTCGCCACCGAGGTGGACCGGTTCGCCGGGGTTCCGGGTATGCCGGTCAAGGGCGACCGGCTGCTGCTGCTCAGTTCGACCGCGCACAGCTTCGGGCTGATCGGCGGTCTGCTGTACTCGCTCGCCGCCGGTGTCTCGGTCGTCTTCGCGCCCCGTGTCTCCGCCCGCGACATCCTGCGGACCGCGCGCGAACACCGGATCACCGCCGTGTTCGGCGTCCCCACGCACTACGAACTCCTCGCCGCCGCCACCGATCCCGGCGCCCTGCCCGACCTGCGGGTCGCGGTGTCGGGCGGCGAGATCATGCCCCCGCAGGTCGCGGCGGGGTTCGCGCGGCGGTACGGCGTGGGGGTCGGCGAGGCGTACGGGACGACGGAGACCGGCATCGTCGCCATCGACGTCGGCGGGACGCTGCGGCCGTCCGTCGGTCGGGCGGCGCCGGGCGTGGTGGTCCGGGTGGCCGGCGGTGAACTCGACGTCGCCCTCGACGAGTCGCCGTACCTCTTCGACTCGGGCGGCACGCAGTACGCCGACGGGTGGCTGCACACCCGGGACCGGGCCGAAGTCGACGTGACCGGTGCGGTGTTCGTGCGGGGGCGGGCCGATTCCCTCGTCGTCATCGGTGGGCTCAAGGTGGATCTGACCGAGGTGGAGAACGTACTTCGCGAGCATCCTGCCGTTGAGCAGGCGGTGCTGGTTCACGAGGGCGTGACCGAGGCGTATGTCGCGGTGCGGGCGGGGGTGGAACGGCCTTCCGCCGAGGAGTTGGTGCGGTGGTGTCGGGAGCGGGTGGCTGATTTCAAGGTGCCTCGGGTTGTGCGGGTGTTGGATTCGCTGCCTCGTACTTCCAACGGGAAGTTGGTGCGGCAGGCCGCCCTGTTGCGTGGGTCCGGGTAAGGCGCTTCCGCAGGTTGTCCTTTGTCTGCGGGTTCGTTGTGGCTTGTCGCGCAGTTCCTCGCGCCCCTAAAAACGGGGCGCTTTACTACCCCCTTCTCTGGAGAAGTTGATCATGAGTACGTCTACCCTGGAAGACGAGATCCGCGAGTTTGTTCTGAGCGCGGTCATTGACGACATGAACATCCTGATGAGCCGTGACGGCATCACGGACGACAGTCCGGTGACCGTCGGGGGGCTGGATGTCGACTCCCTGAGCCTGATCGAACTCACGTTGCGGCTGGAGTCGCGGTTCGGGGTCGAGATCCCGGACACCGACATCGAACCCCTGGCCACCCTGACCCTCGGCGGGCTCGTCGCCGAGGTCGTCCGACGCGGTGCGAAGGCATGAGCACGAGTACGGGGGCCACTGGCACCGACATCACCATCGACTCCGTACGGGAGTTGCTGTCCGACCGGAAGGTCTTCCCCGGGCTGCCCGACGATCTCGGCGAGGATGCCGAACTCGTCCTGGATTCCCTGGGGTTGGTGTGGCTGCTCCATGTGGTGGAGGAGCGGTACGGGCTGGTCGTCGAGCCCAGCGACGAGGACATCGCCGGGCTGACCTCGCTGCGGCGGCTCACCGGGTATCTGCGGGGCGTCCAGGAAGGGGGCGTTCGGGGTGAGTCGTGAGGTGACGGTCACCGGGTATGGCGTGCGCAGTGCCTTCGGCGAGGGGGCGGATGCTTTGCGGCGCGGGGTGTTCGCGGGGGTGCCGGCGTTTCGGCCGACGACCCGGTTCGATACCGGGCCGTATCGTACGGCGTTCGCGGCTGCCGAGCCCGACGGTGTCGCCGCGGTGGAGGGGTGGGCGTTGCGGCATGCGCTCGGGCGGTGTGGAGATGATGCTCTGCGCATGGCCGGGCTGGGTCGGGGTGCTGAGGCCGCTGTACTGCTTGGGGTTGCCGGGGATCATCGGAGTGTTACCCGGTACTGGCGGGGCGCCGGGGATTCCGTGCCGAGCGATGGGTCGTACGTAGGGCGCGGGCCGTCCGTGGCTGGTCGCGCCCACGCGGCGGAGCCGCAAATGTCACAGCCCCGCGCCCCTGTCGGGGCGCTGCACGCGGCGGAATTGGATCGCAGCCCCACGGACACCGCCTCCCCCCTCGCCGATGCCGTGCCTGCTCGGCTCGCCGAGTTGCTGGCCGGCCACCTCGGTCTGAACGGCCCCCGACTCACCTTCACCAACGCCTGTGTCGCCTCCGCCGCCGCCCTCATTCATGGGTGTCGGCTGATCTCGTCCGGGCGGGTCGATGTCGCTGTCTGTGCGGGTGGGTATCTCGTCGAGGAGGAGACCTTCGGGAAGTTCGACTCCGGGCGGGCCCTGTCGCGGGACGGGATGGTACGTCCGTTCAGTGCCGAGCGGACTGGGCTGTTGCTCGGCGACGGTGTCGCGGCCGTCGTGCTGGAGTCCGCCGAGCACGCCCGGCGGCGCGGGGCCCGGCCGCTCGCGTCCGTCGTCGGGTGGGGCGCCGCCACCGACGCCCACCACATCGCCCAGCCCCACCCGGAGGGTGCAGGCCTCGCACGCGCCGCCCGGCAGGCGTTGCGGCTGGCCGGGGATCCGGACGGGGCGTCCCTCGACTACGTCAACGCCCATGGCACCGGCACCAAGTACAACGACGGCGCCGAGACACGTGGTCTGCGCGCCGCCCTCGGGAAACGCGCCGAGTCGATACCGGTCAGCTCGACCAAGAGCACCACCGGCCACCTCCTGGAGGCCGCGGGCGTCGTGGAGTTCGTCATCACGATGCTCGCCCTGCTGGACGGCGTCCTCCCGCCGACCGCCGGATACGGCACCCCCGACCCGGAGTGCGACCTCGACTACGTACCGAACAGCCCCCGTCCCGCCGACCCGCGCCGCGCCCTCACCATCAACGCCGCCTTCGGGGGCGCCAACACCGCACTCGTCCTGGAGCGGCCATGACCACGACCGACTCGGCGGTCGTACGAGGTTCCCTTGCCGTCCTCGCCGCCGCCACCGCCACCCACGGCACCGGCCGGGGCGACGACATCGCGCTGCCGAAGCTGCCCGGCTTTGTGGAGTCGGCGTTCAGTCCGCTGGCCTACGAGGTCGCCGCGAGGTGTCTGACCGTGTGCCCCGGGGACGGGGACCGTACCGCCGTGGCGCTGGTCAGTCTCGCGGGCGACACCACCACCGCCGATCTGGCCAGCTCACGCATGGTGTCCGGGCGGGTCCACAACCCGCTGCTGTTCATGCAGGCCACCGCCAACTCGGTGCTGGGGCACATGAGTCGGGAGTTCGGGGTCACCGGCCAGATGTTCAGCCTCTCCACCCTCGCCGACCCGCTGGCCGAACTCCTCGACATGGCCGCCCTGTTGCTGGAGGACCCGGAGCTGGACCGGGTTCTGGTGCTCGGTGTGGAGCTGGGGGGTGGCGGGCGCGTGGCCGCCGTGCGCCGTGAACTGGCCGCCGTGTACGGGGGTTCGGTCCCCGACTCCCCAGACCTTCCCGCTTCCGGCGGCCTGGCGGCTGCGGTGTTGCTCGCCCGACCCGGCGACGCGGCCGGGGCGCAGACGTCGATCGGGTCCGCCGGACCGCCGGTCGGGCAACCCGGCAGTATCCAGGGCCTGTTCGAGCTGGCCGCCGCCCACGCCGGACCACGTACCGAGACGGAGACCCATACCCATGCTCATCAGTAGGCAGGAGCGGGCCCGCATCTGCTCCGACACCGAACTGGGCGCCGGTAACATCCTGGCGCGGCTGGCCGCGTACGAGCGTCCGCGCGACGAGGTCGTGCTGCGTATGGACGGCAACTGGCAGGCCCCCGACGGGAGTTGGCCCACGCAGCTAACCCTCGGGGAGTTGTGCGAGGTCGTCGAGACCTACGCCGGCTGGTACGCCGCCCATGGTGTCCGGCCCCGCGACCCCGTCGCCCTCCACTCCTACTCCAGCGCCGAGTTCGCGGTGAACTTCCTCGCGCTGACGTCCCTCGGCGCGATCCCGTCGTTCGTCAACGGCAACCTGGCGCCGGACATCGCCCGGGAGTACGTACGACGGCAGGGGGCCGTCGGTGCGTTCACCGACCGGGAGCATCACGACGTACTGGCGTCGGGATCGGCCTCGGACCTGCGCTTCTGTGTGACCGCCGCCGATATCCGCCCCGAGCACCTCTCCTCGCTCCCGCCCTCCCCCTCCTACCCCTACCGGCACGACCCGACCGACCCGGTGCTCATCTCGCACTCGTCCGGAACCACCGGTATGCCCAAGGGAGTTCCGCACACCCACCGGACGCTGATGTACGCGCAGTTGCACCGCCTGCGCTACTCCACCGGCACCGACATGGAACGCACCCTGGTCGGACTGCCCGGCGCCCACAACGCGATGGTCGCGACGCTGCTCTACTGCCTGCTCCTGCGCACCGACATCAAGCTCCTCTCCAGCCAGCGCGGCACCGAAGTCCTGGACGCCATCGAGGAGTTCAGGCCCACCACCGTGCTGGCCTTCGCCGGGACCTTCGGCGAGATGGCCGCCGAGGACCTGACGGACCGTGATCTGTCCAGCGTGCAGGTGTGGTTCAACACCGGGGACGCGGCGCACGAGGCCCACATCCGGGCCCTCGTACGGCACGGCAGCCACCAGACCATCGGCAAGGATCTGCGGCGGGTACGGGTCGACGGCTCTGTCTTCGTCGACGGGCTCGGATCCTCCGAGGCCGGCTACTCCGTCTTCCACAACCGGCACACCAAGGACACCTCGGCCTACTCACGCTGCGTCGGCAGGCCGATCAGCTTCGCGGAGGCCGCCGTACTCGCCGAGGACGGCACCCCGCTGCCGGCTGGCGAGATCGGCCGCCTCGGCCTCAAGTCCCCGACACTCACGCCCGGTTACTGGAACGACTCGCTGACCTGGAACCGTATGCGCCTCGGCGGCTACTGGCTCACCGGCGACCTCGCCCACCAGGACGAGGACGGCAACTTCTACCACCTCGACCGCGCCCCGGACGCCATCCGCACCCGCGCCGGCGTCGTCTTCAGCACCCGCACCGAAGAACTCCTGCTGCGCGAACTGCCCGAGCTGGCCGACTGCACGGTCGTCGGGGTCGCTGAGGACGGCGTACGGGCGGACTGGGACGGGGATGGGGTGGCGGACGCGTACGCGCTGCTTCAACTCTCCGATGAGGATGAGGTTTCGGCCGAAGAGGGCGTCGGCGACGAGGAGTTGACCGAGCGCGTGAACACGGCCCTCAAGGCCGCGGGCTTCCCCCCAATGACACGCGCCCTGCGCATGAAGCCCGACGACGTCGCCAAGGGCGCCACCGGAAAGGTCCTCAAGCGGGTCATGCGCGACCGTTTCACCGCCTCCTCCGCCGCCTTCTCCATCAAGGAGCGCCGATGACCACGGGCACCGAAGGCGTCAACTACCGTGCCCGCGCCGGTGAGGCGTACCGGCTCTGGTGGCAGCACGACGCCAACTGGTATCAGGCGGTGGCGAGTCGGTTCGGGCAGGACGCCGCGAACGAGCTGAACGCCGAGGCGCTGCGCAAGGTCGCGACGCATGTCGGACAGCGCGTCGGCCGCCTCTCCGGCCCGCTCCCCGACACCGGCGACACCCGCAAGGACCTGGAGGAACTCCGCCGCCGGTACGACGACTGCGGCGACCGGATGTTCCCGCCGGAACTCCGCAACGCCTCCACCGAGGTCGAGGAGGACGACCTGATCGTCCTCACGCTGCGCCGGAACTTCGCGATCACCATGGTGCGGATGGCAGGTTCCCTGGACGGCTACCGCTGCCCCTGCACCGACATCCACGCGGGCTGGTCCGAGGGACTCGGCATCACCCTCACCGAGAACCGCGCCGAGACCTGTCTCCGCGACGGCGACAAGGCGTGCCGCCTGCTGATGCGCGTACGCACCCCCCTCACCCACGCACATCCCGCTACTCACGACGGTACGGAGGACTGAGCACCGTGCGGATACTTGTCGCCGGAGCCACTGGCGTGGTCGGACATCCGCTGGTGGGCGCGTTACGGGCGCGCGGCCACCAAGTGAGCGCGCTGGTACGGGAGGAGTCCCGGGCCCGCGCCCCCGAGGCGGACGCGCTCGTGGTCGCCGACGCCCTCGACCGTGCCGCGCTGCTGGCCGCCGTGTCGGACGTACGCCCCGACGTGGTCGTTCATCAGCTGTCGGCGCTACGGCTGTTGCGCGACGACCCGCCCGAAGCCTTCGCGCGGACCGCCCGGTTGCGCACCGAGGGCACCGCCAACCTGATCGCGGCGGCCCGCGCGGCCGGTGCCCGGCGGCTGGTCGCGCAGAGCATCGCCTTCGCCGCCGCGCCGACCGGGGAGGCGGTCGTCGACGAGAGCGTGCCGCTGTACGTGGACGCCCCGGACCCGGGTTGGGCGGCCACCGTACGGGCGGTGGCCGACCTGGAGTCCCAAGTCCTCGACAGCGCATCGGAGTTGAGCGGGCTGGTGCTGCGGTACGGGACGCTCTACGGCCCCGGCACCGCGTACGCCCGTGCCGGCGGCGGCACGGCCGAACGCGTGCGGGCCGGGAAGTTGCCGCTGCCCGAGGGCGGGGCCGGGATCACGTCGTTCCTGCATGTGGAGGACGCCGTGGGAGCGGCGGTGGCGGCCGTGGAGTCCTCGGAGGCCGCCGGGGCCTTCCACATCACCGACGACGAACCGGCCCCCTCCGCCCAGTGGTTGCCCCACTACGCCGACGCGCTCGGCGCCCCTCCCCCTCGTACGATTCCGGCGGCGATGGCACCCCGGCTGCTCGGCTGGTTCATGGCCCACCAGTTGACCTCGGCGTCCGGCGCGTCAAATGCCCTGGCCCGTACGGGACTTGGCTGGAAGCCGCTGCGGCCGGGCTGGCGCGACGGGCTGGGCCAGGAATGACCGAACCCGCGCCCAGTCCGGGTGAGGTTCTCACCGTGTGTGTGATCGGCGCCGGTCCGCGCGGGCTCTCGGTCCTGGAGCGGCTCTGTGCCAACGCGGGCGAGGCCGGCCGCCCGGTCGTGGTCCATCTCGTCGACCCGTACCCGCCGGGGCCGGGCGCGGTGTGGCGTACCGATCAGCCGCCCGAGCTGCTGATGAACACGGTCGCCTCGCAGGTCACCCTGTTCACCGACGACAGCGTGCCGTGCGCGGGCCCGTCGATACCGGGCCCGAGCCTGTACGAGTGGGCACGCGCCCTCGGACCCGGGTTGTACCCGGCCCGGGTCCTGGCGGAGGCGCGGCAACTGGGACCGGACACGTATCCGACCCGCGCCTTCCACGGCCACTACCTGGAGTGGGTCTTCCGGCACCTCTTACACACCGCCCCCGACCTGGTCACGGTCCACACGCACCGCTCGACCGCCGTCGCCCTGGCCGACACCCCCGACGGGCGCCAGACGGTGACCCTGGCGGACGGCGACCGGCTGGCCGGGATGGACGCGGTCGTACTGGCCCTGGGACACGGGGAGTTGACCCCGGCTCCGGAGGAGAGGAACCTGCGCTCCTTCGCCGCCAGGCACGCCAGCGTGACCTACGTCGGTCCCGCCAACCCGGCCGACGCCGATCTGAGCGGCATCCAGCCGGGCACGCCGGTCGCCCTGCGCGGACTCGGGCTGAACTTCTTCGACCAGCTCGCGCTGCTCACCGAAGGCCGGGGCGGCACCTTCAAACAGGGCGACCGGGGTGCGGGCCTCGTCTACATCCCGAGCGGCAACGAACCGGTGCTGTACGCCGGTTCGCGGCGCGGAGTGCCGTACCACGCGCGCGGCGAGAACGAGAAGGGTGCGCTCGGCCGCCACCGTCCGCGCTTCCTGACCCCGGAGATCATCGCCGGACTGCGGCGGCGTCCGGTCGGCTTCCGGGCGGACATCTGGCCGCTGATCGACCGCGAGGTACGGACCGTCTACTACGAGGCGTGGATCCGGGCCGCCCAAGGACCCTGGGCGGCAGCGGAGTTCGTCCGGTCCTGCTTCGCGGGGCTCGATCCCGAGCCGGTCCTCCTCGACCGGTACGAGGTACCGCCGGACAAGCGCTGGGACTGGCGGCGCGTGGAACGCCCGTACGGGGAGCGGCATTTCACCTCCCGGGCCGACTTCCGGGAGTGGCTGCTCGGGTATCTGCGCCGGGATGTCGTCGCCGCCCGGCTCGGCAATGTGAACGGGCCGCTGAAGGCAGCCCTGGACGCGCTGCGGGATCTGCGCAACGAGGTCCGGCTGGTGGTCGATCACGGCGGGGTCTCCGGTGCGTCGTACCGGGCCGAACTGGACGGCTGGTACACGCCGTTGAACGCGTTCACGTCGATCGGCCCGCCCGCGTTCCGGATCGAGCAACTGATCGCGCTGATCGAGGCGGAGGTGGTGCAGGTGGTCGGTCCGGGGATGCGGATACGGATGGTGGACGGTGATCCCGGTTTCGGTGAGGCCGGGTTCGGTGAGGCCGGTTTCCTCGTGGACGCGGAGGGGGTGTCGGAGGCGCCGGTGCCGGTGAGGGCGCTTGTCGAGGCGCGGCTGCCCGACATCGACGTGCGGCGGAGCGCCGATCCGCTGGTGCGGGGGCTGTTGGCGGAGGGCGGGTGCGTCCCGTACCGCCCGGGTGGCCATGAAGAGTTCGAGTCGGGCGGGATGGCGGTGACCGACGGCGCTCCCCGGCTGCTGGACGCGTCGGGACGACCGCACCCCCGCCGGTTCGCGTTCGGGGTGCCGACGGAGGGGGTGCGCTGGGTGACGGCGGTCGGCATCAGACCTGGCGTGGGCTCGGTGACGCTGGAGGACTCGGACGCGATCGCGCGGGCGGTGCTGGGGCTGGAGGAGCGCGAAGTGGTTTCGTACGGCGATGAGTTGATGGCTGGTCGAGTATCGGGCGCGGGGAGTGGACGCGGATGAAAGGGAGAGAGTTGACCGCGTCCTCCGTCGGCACCGACGCGGGGCTGCTCGCCCCCACCTGGGCGGGTACGCCGGCGGCGGCCGAGGTGACCGACGAGGCGTGGCTCCAGGCCATGCTGGACGTGGAAGTGGCCCTGGCCCAGGCCCAGTTGGCGGTGGGACTGACACCGGCGTCGGCGGTGGCGGCGATCGCCTCGGAGGCCCGCGCGGACCGCCTCGACCTGGTCGCCCTGGCGCACGCGTCCCGGGCCGCAGCCAATCCGGTCGTCGCGCTCGTCACCGCGCTCACCGAGGCGGTCGCCGCGAAGGACCCGGCCGCCGCCGAGTACGTCCACCGGGGTTCGACCAGCCAGGACATCCTGGACTCGGCGGCGATGCTGATCGCCCGCCGCGTCCTGGCCCTGATCTCCACCGACCTCGAACGCACGGCCACGGCCCTGGCCGCACTCGCGGACACCCACCGCCACACCGTTCTGGCCGGCCGCACCCTGGCCCAGCACGCGGTACCCACCACCCTCGGTCTGAAGGCGGCGACCTGGCTCCAACTCGTCATGGACGCCCGTACGCGAGTAGTGGCGGTGGCAGCCGCACTCCCGGCCCAACTCGGCGGAGCGGCGGGCACGTTGGCGGCGTACCGCGAATACGCGGCCCTCGACGGCGGGGCGGTGAGGGCGTCCGAGGGTGCGGGCGGCGTCGAGCTGCTGACCCCCTTCGCGAAGGCCCTCGGCCTGGCCGAACCGACCCTCCCCTGGCACACCGTACGCACGCCGATCGCCGAACTGGGCGCGGTGCTTCAGCTGGTCACCGGGGCGCTCGGCAAGTTCGCGCTGGACGTGCAGACGCTGTCCCGTACGGAGATCGGCGAGGTCTCCGAACCGGCGGCGACGGGACGCGGAGCCTCATCGGCGATGCCGCAGAAACGCAACCCTGCCCTCGCGACGCTGATCGTGTCGGCGGCCCGCCAAGTACCGGCGTACGCACTGGTGTTGGCGCAGTGCCTGCTGGCCGAGGACGAGCGTCCCGCCGGGGCCTGGCACGCCGAGTGGCAGCCGTTGCGCGAGGCCCTGCGCCTGACGGGCGGCGCGGCGCACACGGCGGTGGAGCTGGCGGAGGGCCTGATCGTCCACCCGGACCGCATGCTGGCCAACCTCCACCTGACGGGCGGAGCGGTCGTGACCGAGCGCCTGGCGGTGGCACTGGCTCCGGTACTCGGCAAGGCGAGAGCGAAGAAGCTCCTGGCGACGGCTTCGGCGGAGGCGGCGGAGACGGGCCGTCCGCTGACCGAACTCCTGGCCGGACACCAGGAGTTGTCCGAGAACCTCACCCCAGCCCACCTGTCGGACCTGCTCGACCCGACCCGCTACACGGGCGCGTCGGACGCCCTGATCGACCGAGCACTGCGCGCATACGAGGGCAACGGAGGCGTCGTCCGATGGGCAAAGTGAGAGTGAGCGATGTGATCGGTACGGGCGGTACGGGCGGTACAGGCGGTACGACCGGTACGGGGAAGCCCCGGTCGTCCTGGCCGGTCCTCCTGGTCGTGGTCTGCGCCCAGATGCTGATCTGGCTGGACACCTCGGTCCTCAACGTCGCCGTCACCACCCTGGCCGACCCGGCCGACGGACTGGGCGCGTCCCAGGCCGAGTTGGAGTGGGTGGCGAGCGCGTACACGCTCGTCTTCGCGGGCGCCCTGTTCGCGGGCGGCGCGCTGGCCGACCGTTTCGGCCCCCGGACCACGCTCCTGGCGGGCCTGGCCCTGTTCGGCGCGGCCTCGGGAGCCGGTGCGTTCGTCTCGTCCCCCGGCTGGCTGATCGTGGCGCGGGCCGTGATGGGCGCGGGCAGCGCACTGCTCATGCCGGCGACGCTGTCGGTGATCGTGCAGAGCACCCCGGAGGAGAAACGTACGCGGGCGATCGCGATCTGGAGTTCGTCCAGCGGACTCGGCGTGGCCGTGGGCCCGGTGGTCGGCGGGGCGCTGCTCAGCAACTTCTGGTGGGGCTCGGTGTTCCTCGTGAACGTACCGATCGTGGCGCTGTGCATGGCCGGAGTGGCAGCGGTCGTACCGGAGTTGAAGAGTCCGAGGCGCCGCCAACTGGACCTCCCCGGCCTGACGTTGTCGGTCGTAGGCCTCGGCGGAGTCGTCTACGGGATCATCGAGTTGGGCAACGGCCGGACCTGGTACGGCCCCCACGTCCTCCTCCCCCTCCTCCTGGGCGGCGCGTTGCTGACCGCGTTCGTGGCGGGTCAGCGCAAGTCACCGGCCCCCAGTCTGGACGTACGACTGTTCCGGCAGCCCGGGTTCGCGGCGGGCAGCGTCGTGCTGCTGATCGCGTTCATGGCCCTGGCCGGTCACCTCTTCTACGCGGCCTTCTACCTCCAGGGCCCGCGCGGCCTCTCCCCCGCCGATGCCGGGACGGTGATGATCGCCGCAGCGATCGGCATAGTCCTGGGCAGCCAGGCATCCCCCGCGATGAGCCGCCGTCTGACGGCCCGTTGGACGGTGGCGGCGGGAGTCCTGGCCACGGCGGTCACGTACATCGCGTACGCCTGGCTGGACGGCGGCACCCCGATCTGGTTCATCGCCACGCTGCTGTGGGTGCAGGGCTTCGGCATGGGCCTGGTCGGTACGCCGGTCACGGCCGTGATGATGAGCGGGGTGCCGCCGCAGCTGGCGGGCGCGGGGTCGGCGGTCAACAGCGTCACGCGGCAGGTGGGCGGGACGCTGGGGGTGGCGATGGCGGGCTCGATCCTGTCCGGGGTGTACCGGTCGCGCATGTCGGACGCCTCAGAACTACCGCAAGCGGTACGGGAGTTGCCCGCGCCCGTCACGGAACAGGCCCGCGAGTCCGCGGAGGCGGCCCGCTCCCTGGCCGACTCCCTCCACCTGCCCGAACTGGCGACGACGGCCGACCGGGCCTTCCTCGACGCGATGTACGCGGCCACCCTCTCCATCGCCGCCCTGGCCCTGATCGGCTTCGCGGTGTCGGTGGTGGGCCTGCGGACACGGGCGACGGAACCGCGAGCCGCCGTCCCGTCGAAGGTGGACTCCGCGTAGCGGACGCAACCCGGAAGAAGGAGGAACAGAGGGTGGAGGAGAGGAACTTGGAGAGCGAGGCCATGATGGCGCAGGCGGCGCCCCGTTCGGTCTTCGTCACCGGCGGGAACCGGGGGATCGGGCTGGCGATAGCCCGCCGTTTCGCGACGGCGGGGGACCGGGTCGCGGTGACGTACCGGGAGGGGAGGCCGACAGCGTCGGAGGGATTCCTGTCCGTACGCTGCGATGTGACGGACAGTCAACAAGTGGATCAGGCCTTCAAGGAGGCCGAGGCGGCACACGGCCCGGTGACGGTCCTGGTCGCCAACGCGGGCACCTCGAACGACCGTCTGCTGGTCCGGATGACCGAGGACGACTTCGCCTCGGTCATCGACACCAACCTCACCGGGGCCTTCCGGGTCACCCAGCGCGCGGTACGCGGAATGCTCCGCGAGGGCCACGGCCGTATCGTCCTGATCTCCTCGACGGCGGCCCTGCACGGCTCGGCCGGCCAGACCAACTACGCGGCGGCGAAAGCGGGTTTGATCGGCTTCGCCCGCTCCCTGACCCGCGAGCTGGGCCCAAGGGACATCACCTGCAACGTGATCGCACCCGGCCTCACGGAAACAGACATGAGCGCCGCCCTCACCCCCGACCAGCGCCGCGACCTCCTCCGCCAGACCCCGGCGGGCCGACTCGGCCGCCCGGAGGAGATAGCGGACGCGGTGGCGTTCGTGGCGGGGGCGGGGGCCGGGTATGTGCGGGGGGCGGTGATTCCGGTGGACGGGGGTGCGGGTTTGGGGCATTGAGGGGGGCGGGCGCGAGGTTCCCGTCTGCCTCGCGGTCCACGGATATCGGGCGTGGTCGTGCGCGCCGGAAAGACAGGGTCCGCGCCTGCTCAGGCCACCGAGGACTGCCCGGTCACCGCCCCGGTCGATGGTCAGCGACGCGTCCAGCGCCTTGGCCAGGCGGGTGAGCAACGGCAGGGTGGGTACGGAGTCCCCGCCCTCGATGTGGGAGATCTGCGACTGGGTCATGCCGGCCCGCCGCGCCCGCGCCGGCTCGGACTGCGACAGACACTCGTTCCCCCGGGAGAATCCGCGCCCTGCGGCACACCCAGCAGCTGCAGAATATAGAAGTACACTTTATGAAAACGTACTTCTAGTTTCTGGGGCGCCCGTGAAGAAGCCCGCCGAGATGTTCGACCGGGAATACGAGTGGTCGGCGCTGAGTCGGTTCATCGCCGACCCGCAGCCCGGCGCGACCCTCGGGGTGGTCTCCGGACGTCGCCGCCAAGGCAAGACCTTCCTGCTGGAGGCCGCCTGCCGGGCCACTGGAGGGTTCTACTTCGGTGCCACCGAGGCCGCCGACGCCGAGTCGCTGCGCCGGATCAGCACGGCGTTGACCGCCCACGTACGCCCGGCCAGCCCCTTCCACTTCGCCAACTGGTCGGAGGCCGTCGACGAACTGCTCGCACTCGGCTCCGAGCGGCCCGTCCCCGTGGTGATCGACGAGTTTCCCTACCTCGCCAAGGGCAACCCCGAACTGCCGTCGATCATCCAGGAGGCGCTGCGGCCCCTGCGCGACCAGCGCACCGCCTCCCGCACGCGACTCCTCCTGTGCGGCTCGGCCCTGTCCTTCATGGGCCGACTGCTGTCCGGCAACGCACCCCTGCGCGGACGAGCGGGCCTGGAACTTATCGTCCGCCCACTCGACCATCGCCTCGCCGCGGAATTCTGGGGCATCACCGATCCCCACCTGGCGATGAAGGTGAACGCGATCGTCGGTGGCACACCGGCCTACCGGCGCGAGTTCGCACGCGGCGACTCTCCCGAGGGACCGGACGACTTCGACGACTGGGTCATCCGTACCGTCCTCAACCCCGAAAGCCCCCTCTTCCGCGAGGCCCGCTACCTGCTCGCCGAGGAACCCGACCTCCGCGACACCGCCCTGTACCTGTCCGTCCTGGCCGCCGTCGCCGACGGCAACTCAACCCGCGGTGGCATGGCCGGCTACCTGGAGCGCAAGGCGGTCGACCTCGCGCACCCCATCAACGTCCTGGAAGACGCCGGACTGCTGCACCGGGACGCCGACGCCTTCCGCGAGAACCGGCCCACCTATCGCATCGCAGAACCACTGATCGCCTTCCATCACGCGATCATGCGCCCGGTCTGGGACCAGCTCGAACGCCCCGGCAGTGCGGCACGGGTCTGGCAGGCCAGCCGCCGCCGCTTCGTCAGCAACGTACTCGGACCCCACTTCGAGCAGGTCTGCCGCGAATGGGCCCTGCACCACGCGGACCCCGAACTCCTGGGCGGTCTGCCCGCCCGGGTCGGCCACGGCATCGTGCACGACCCGAAAACCCGCACCAGCCACGAGGTCGACGTGGCGGTCATCGGCATCGCCGACGGTCACTCCAAGCCGCCGCTCCTGGCCATCGGCGAGGCCAAGTGGAACGACACCATGGGCATCGCCCACATCGACCGCCTCCGACACATCCGAGACCTCATCACCCAGGCCGGCCGCTACGACACGAGCGACACCCGGCTCATCTGCTTCAGCGGAGCGGACTTCAACGGCAAGGCGCACGCGTCCTCGGAAACGAACCCCGACGTCCGGCTGATCGACCTCACGGCCCTCTACAGCCCCACCTCACACACGCCTTAGCATCGGCGCATGCGCTTATGGCGGAGTCATGACACGGTCGCGGCCCTCCCTCGCGATCCCCGGGCCGACGAGTACCCGATGCCGATCGTTCCGTACGGGTGGTACGCCGTGCTCCGCAGTGGCGAGCTGCGTCCCGGGAAGGTCGTCAGCCTGCATTACTTCGGGAAGGCGCTCATCGCCTTCCGGGGGACCGACGGGCGGGCGACCGTGCGGGACGCGCACTGTCCGCACTACGGCGCGCATCTGGGCGCCGGCGGGAAGGTCGTGGACGGGACGGTGGTGTGTCCGTTCCACGGCTGGCGGTTCGGCGCGGACGGCAAGTGCGTGGAGGCGCCGTTCGCCGCCCGCACCCCCAAGGTGTCCCTCGGGGGCTTTCCGGTCCGCGAGCACAGTGGACTCGTCTTCGTGTACGCGGGGCCGGGCGAGCCTTCGTGGGAGGTGCCGGAGATCCCCGAAACGGGGTCCCGGGACTTCGCGGCGCCGATCGACGACATCTGCCGGGCGCGCATCCACGTCCAGGAGATGCGCGAGAACATCGTCGACGAGTCCCACTTCCACTTCATCCACGGCCAGAGCGAGCCCCCGTACAGGAGTGGCGGGAGGACGGCCCGTACGCCGAGGCCCGCGGCCGGATCTCGCGGCGTGTCCTCGCCTGGGACATCGACAACACCTTCGACGCGTTCATGTACGGCCCGGGCGTGATGGTGGTCCGCGTCCACGGCCCCGTCCTGTCGCTGACCGCGGTGGCCCTCACCACCCCCGTCGACGACAGCACGAGCGAACTCCGCATGCTGTACTACCTCCGCAAACCGGCCCGCTTCCCCTTCCTCACACCTGCGCTCAAGCTCGCCTTCCGCGCGGAGGCCCTGGGCGAGGTACGCGAGGAGCTCCGGATCTGGGACCAGAAGATCCACCAGGCCCGCCCGGTGCTGCTCCCGCACGAGAAGGGGATCAGAGCGCTGAGGCGGTGGTATGGGCAGTTCTATCCGCCGGAGGTGACGATTCCGGGGGCGTGTCAGCCGACCCCGTCGAACGCGCCCGGCTGTTCGCAGCTCTGATCAGCAGCGACGAGGGCGCCCGCGCGATTCTGCTCGCCCTGCCCGAGGTCTTTCCGTGGACCCGGCACCTGTCGACGGAGGAGGTACGCGAGTTCGTCGTCGACCTCGTGAACGCAACCCATGACGTCGCAGACCTGGACGTGCACACCAACCTGCACCGAGTCATAGTCGAATGGCGCGCCACCGCCAGAATCCTCGCGGACCCCGACCTGACGGCACAGCTGACCACCCCGCTCCCGGACGAGGACCACGGCGAGGTACCCGCTCCATGAGCCCCAAACCCCCGACCGTGCGGCCGGGGGTGTCCGTTTTTCTACTCTGCGGTCAGTGTTTGACATGCTCCACAAAGGCGCCCCAGGCTGCTTCGGAAGCAACCAGGATTGGCCCGCGAAAATTCTTGCTGTCGCGCACGGGGACAACGCCGGGGAGGTCTTTGGAGACCTCTAGGCAGTTGCCACCGTTGTTGCTGTAGGAGGACTTGACCCAGTTCTCCACGTCGGATGCAGTGAACGTGGTCGGCTGTATGTTCATTCTGAGATCTCTCGCGATAGCTGGTTCAGGATCTTCGGAGTGTCGCGCGGGGGAAGGGCGTTCGACGTCATGGCGTCGAACATCCGGGAGAACCGACCGACTTCGCGCGGCTTGTCGGTGACGGCGACGGTCCGCATCGCGGTATCGCTCTGGATGGTTGTAGGCAGGCCGTCGTCGAGGATCATGATGTTCACGTCGTGGAAAGCCACGTAACCCCGTTCCCCGTGGGGGAGAACCTGGATGGTGACGTTCTCCAGGGCGGCCAGCTCGATCAGTTCTGCGTACTGGCCACGCATCACGTCCGCGCTGCCGACGGGATACCGCAGAGCCGGTTCGTTGAGAACCACCCAGAGTTTCACGGGGTCGTCCTCACGCGTGAGCGCCTCCTTCCGCTTCATACGCATGCGCACGCTCTGCTGCACAAACTCCGTCGTGCTTTCGTCGATGAGCTTGTGCAGTTCGTGTACGGCTTCCGCGTATGCCTCGGTCTGAAGCAGGCCCGGGATGACGGACGGATGGAAGGCCCGGATCTCCCGCGCTGCCGCTTCGATGCCGAGGAAGCGAGGCATGCCGGAGAGCATGTTCGTACTGCCGTCCAACCACCACTCCCGGCTGGACGCCTCCCGCTGGAGAGCGACCAGGCGGTCCGTCTGATCCTCGTCGGTGATCCCGTAGCGCTCCAGCAGTTCCCGCAGGTGGCCGGCCTGCCGGAAGGACTTCCAGCCTGTCTCGACACGCTGGAGGGTGCTCTCGTCGATGCTCAGGCCGTCGACAGCCTGAGCCATGGTGAGCCTGGCCTCCTTGCGCAACTGCCGTAGTTCATGGCCGAGTCCGATCCGCCTGGCGGTTGGCTGAGGTTTTGCGGCCATGTGCTCCCCGATCCCGCGCATGTGCGCGCGTTGCGTGCGATGTGTTCAGCCTTGCATCCGGTGCGCGCGCCGCGGAAGCCATGCGCATGCATCGGCAAGTGCCAATTTTCCCACTGAGGCTGATTACTGGCAGATTCTATTGCGACTGCCGGACGTTGAGGAGGACGGTGATCCCGAGACGAAAAGACCCCGGCGAGTCGGTCAGGACCCCCGGGGCATGGACCACCAACTGCATAGGAGTTGATGAACATGGCCGAGCGTAGCGCTGCCGCGCTGCACTGGGTTGGGGTGACCCTGGTTCTCTGGGGCCTCACCCGCCTGATCCCGCCGACCGGCATCCGCCGGAAAACTCCGACGACGGCGCCAACCGTCATGACCAGTGCGAACGCCGGTGACCTTGCCGGTTCGGCGGTACGGGTGCCCGCTGCGCGCCGGTCGCCGTACAGCGCCGACCGCGCACCCCTGGACGGTTCCGCGTCCCGACTGTCCCGGCCCTACCTCCCCGCCGTCACTGACCTTGTTGTCCACGCAGAACCGAGCACGGCGGGGGCCCGATGACCGGCCGGCGGGGTACCAGGCTTCAAGCGGCCGTACGGCAGGCCGAGTTGCCGATGCTGCGCGCCTACCGGCTCTGGTTCGAGCACGCCCGCAAGTGCGCCGAATGCAAGCCCGCCAGCAAAGCGATGGACGGGTGCGAGAACGGACAGGGGCTGTGGGGCGCCTACCGCCACGCGTACGACGGAGGTGCCGGATGACCACCCATCCCACCGACACCTGCGGGACCGTTCGCGCCTCGCTGTTCTACCGGGCACCGATCCTCAGCGAGACCGGAGCGTGCGTCCTCCGCAAGAGGCACGAGGGAGACCACCAGGATGCCAAGGGCGCACGCTGGTACGTGATTCCGCTCGTCGGCGGACCGGACCTCGGCGGGGAGAAGGGCCCCGCGACGACCCCCGAACCGACCTGGACACCGGAAGCCCCATTCCGTTCCACCCGCTGCGTCCTGGGCCAACACCCCGGGTGCCGCGACTCCGAACCCCGCGACACCGGCGTACCCGGAGTCCGCTACCTCGTGTGCACCTGCGTCTGCCACCACCCGGCACCGGCGACGGGAGCTGTCGATGAACTCCACTGACTCCAGGCCGAGTTGGTGGCAAGTGCAACACGCGCCAGTGGTCTGGTCAGGCGGCCGTCTCACATCCGGGACCTCAGTACGTCGACCTCACAGCCCGGCGCGAAGGGGTGGAAGCCGTGCTCGGTCAGCCAGCGAACACTCAGCAGGCTTCGTAACGACCACCACGCGTGGATCACGTCGAGGTCGATGTCGGTGCCGTAGCCGGTGACGACGTCTTCGAGGTGTTCCTCGTGTCCGAGCGTGAAGGTGGCGAGGTCGTGCAGGGCATCGCCCTGGCCCGCCTCGGACCAGTCGATGATGCCGGTGACCTCGTCGCCGTCGACGAAGACGTGCGCGATCTGCAGGTCGCCGTGTGTGAACGCGGGAGTCCACGGCCGGAGCGCGGCCTCGGCGACCTGGCGGTTGCGGGTGACCAGGTCGGCGGGCAGGAGGCCGTTCGTCACGAGCGAGCCGCACTCGTGGTCGAGTTCCGCCGTCAGCGCGGCGATGCTCCGGCCGGCCTGGCCAGGTCGGGGTGGCAGGGGTGCTTCGTGCAGCCTCCGGATGGCGGCGCCCGCTGCGGCCCACGCCGCCGACGACCCGGTCGACGGCCCGCCGAGGCGCCCGAGCGTCGTCCCCGGGAGTGCGGCGATCGCAAGCACGTGCGGCTTGCGCCACAGGATGTCCGGGGTCGGGACCGGCACGAGGGACATCGCCTCGACCTCGGCGTCGAGGCGCGCCTGATCGGCGTCCACCTTCAGGAACACGTCACCGACGCGCAGAGTCACGCGCTCGGAATGGGCGACGACGACTTCGACCTCATCCATGGGCGACCAGTATCCCGGGGTCGATCGCCGACGTCGCCGGGTTTGTCGCGTGCGAGTACGCGGCTGACCGCGTCCCGAAACCCGGCGGCCTCGTGCACGACACCGGCCTCTGACCAGGTCAAGCCCACCACTTTTGCCAGGAGTCCTTAGCACCGCAGCACCATCCACAAGTCGGGTTCCGGTGTTTTCGCCGGAACCCGTTCGGCGAGGAGATACGGTCCGATGCCGTGGGGCGACGCCAGGAGCGCGCCCCCGCCCTCCTTTCCTCTCTTCTCCGTGCGGGAGTTGTGACATGGGTGGTCTTCGATTGCTTTCCGGAGAAGAGGTCGACAGAGCTCTGTCGGCCATGGCCGACAGTTCGGCCGTTCTGCTCCGGGAGTGCGAAGCCGAAGAACGGCGCATGGAGGAGTTGGAGGCGCTCAGCGAGGCCGGTATTCGGCAACACGCTGACAGGAGGCAGAGTTCCAGGTACGACGCTGAAACCGTGCTGCTGACGGTCCGTCTGGATCTGGCCGTCCGCTGCGCCAAGGCGCACCGCGACGCCGCGCGCGAGTTCGTCTGCTGGTGGCTGGACACATCCCTGGCTGCCTGGAATTCCGCCGTCCACGGAACGCCGCTGCCTCACGCCCGCATGGGTGCAGCCGCGCCGGACACCTTGATGACCGACGAAGAGATGTCGATCCTGCCGAGTGCGGACGAACAGACGCGTCAGCTCGTGGAGTTGGGCACCTTCCTGGGCGCCCCTCGGCCGGATTCCGTATCCGGCGATGACGATGACCTCGTAAGCATGACCGCCGACCTGGCGGCCCGCGCCGGACTGTTCGTCCAGCAGGACGACGCGGGCGGTATCAGCGTGGTGGACAGTGCCGATCCTGAGGCGCGACGCCGCCGCCTCTGGGGAGACCTCTGGCTCGAACACGGCATTCCGGCCCTGCCCGAGCCGGACGAACTCGACGTTCTCCTCGACCGCACACCCGGCGAGGCAGCGGACCGCCTGCGGAGCGCCACTCAGGAAGTGATCCGAGCTGTCATGGCCGGATCGCGTGCCTCCGAAATGGAAGCCGCCGAGGACCCATGGACACCCGCAGACATTGATGAGTACGACCGACTCTCCGACCAACTGAATCGTCTGACGAACCTTCTCGCCGACTGCGCACAGATCATCACCGACAGCCTTCCCAGGACCCGGGCGGCGAACCAGAGTCGGACCGGCGCCGACTGAACTGTTGCGGAGCGGGGCGGGGCACGGCTGCCGTCGTTCGGGGCGGCTGCGCCCGGCCGCTTCCCGTACTGGATCTCAGGACCCCTTGATCAGCTTCTTGATCTGCCGGCGACGCCTGGCCGTCCCCGTCGTCCGACGACGACGCGCACGCGGCGGACACCGCAATGCGCACGTGCGGCCCCCTGAGTGCCGCTTCGCTTCCGGAATCGTCGTCGGTGTTCAGTCTGGACGTTCAGGGGTCATACGACGATGCACGTCATCGCCGCCCACAGCAGCGGCGAGTGTTCGGTCCTGCCCTCCGATCGCCAGTGGTCCAGCTGTTCGCGCTGCCAGTCCGCCAAGCTGCTTACCGGGTCGGGGTGTTCGTGGGCCCTGTCTATCGCGCATATCGCCTCCGACAGGGGGCGTACCGACTCCGGGACCTTGGCCAAGTGGTGGTAGGCGAAGCTTGTGGGGAGGGTCCAGCGGGTGGCTGTGACCAGGGCGGCGCCGTTGTGGAGCATGGCCGTGGCCAGGCCGAGCGGTTCCGTGAAGCGGAGGTCGGCGGCGCTCTCGCAGCCGATCAGGGCTACCCGGGGTGGTGCGGGCCAGATACGGGAGCCCGGTTCGCCGTCTGGGCGGAGCGGCAACGTGCCCAGTAGGAGGTCCTTGGCCGACAGGGGGCGGTGGGTGCGGATCGGGTCGGTCAGGCCTGTGGTGTTCGGGCCGCAGCAGAGGTGGAGCGTGCCGTCCTCGCTCTGGCCGCCGGTTACAGGTGCGCCGCTCACGTGGCCTACGTAGAGGAGTCTGCGGGCGCCCTTGCGCAGCACCTCGCTCAGCCAGTCCCTGTCCTGGTCCGTGCGGCGGAACGCCTCCGCCGGGGTGGCGATGGATGGTGCGACCGTGGTCGTGTCGAGGTGGTTCTGGACGAGGGCCAGCAGCTCCGGGTCCGAGCCCGGTGGGCCCAGGACCGAGCCGAGCGGGGAGTCCGCACGGAATCCGGGGACCCTGGGGTCCAGGACCAGGACGACTGTTTCGGAGGGGGACGCGGACCTGTCTTCTTCGTCTTCGGGGGTCGTCTGCCTTCTCAGTGACGTCGGTGCCGTCGTCACCACGTCCGCCAGGTCCAGGAGTCGGATGTCTGTCCCGTCTTGTACAGCCAGTAGCTCCCAGGGGACCTGGGCGACCCGTGGCGACGGCTGGATCCGGATCAGGGGGCGGCCCGCTCGTGCCGACACCTGGCGGATCTGTGCCGTCAGGCCCTCCGGCCACAGTGCCTCCGCCAGCGACCGGGCGAGGTTGCGCTCTGTGTCGTGGGTCGCCAGCGGGCTCGTCTCGAACGCCCGGCGCATACCCGTCGCGCCCTCGCCCGACGCCGGCAGCGCCTCCGCCAACTCCCCCACCGCCCGGTCGACTTCGTCGGCGGGGGCTCGGCCCGTGCCGAAGCCCTTCGCGCCGCCCGCCCAGGTCCAGGTCATGAACAGGTCGCCGGCGTCGGCCAGTCGGACCTGGACCACTGGGCGGCTCGTCAGATCATCGGTGATCCAGAAGGGGATCTCGTCGTCGTTCACGATCCGGCGGCGATAGCGGAACTCGGCCGCCGCGATGTACTCCTGGAGTGCGACCCGGCCGGGGCCCTGGGCCGCCATCCGTACCTTCGGGGGCGGTGCGACGCGCAGGCCCGCCGAGGCGGCTGCCTCCGCCGCCACTCCCCCGAGACCGGGCCCGAGCGTCGTCGGGGCGTCCGCTCGCTCGTACGCCCTCTCCGCCTTCATCGCCGCGTTCGGGAAGAGCGATGTGCCCGCCTCGGCCGTCGTCGACGGGCGTGGATCGGGCGCCAGGGACAGGGTCGCGCCCGCGCTGCGGTGTTCCACCAGTTCGAAGAGCAGGCCCTGGTCCTGGCGTCGTACTGCCAGGCGGAACGCCAACTCCATGCCCTCGTCCGCCAGTTGGAGCCACTGGGCGCGGGCACGGGCGGTCGCGAAGTCGTAGCGGGCCGCCTGGAGGGTGAGGGCTGCCGGGAGTGCGAGGGAGAGGGCGTTGTCGATCGAACGTCTCTCGTGGGCGCCGTGGTCCGTCCGGTTCAGGTTGTCCTCAAGCGTGGTCGCCAGCATGAGGTCGACCTGTGCGCAGCGCTCGTACACCTCCCGCTCCTGGTAGACGTCACGGGCCGTCTGGGCCAGGCGCTTCATCTCCTCGATGTCGCCACGGGCGTACGCGTGTTGAGCGCCCAGCAGCATCGTGTCGGCGGCTGCGAGAGAGGCGCCGAGCTGCTCGAAACGGGACAGGCTCGCCGTCGTCAGGTCGCCCGCGCTTGTCATGTCGCCGCGCCGGCCCGCCAGGTAGGCGCGGGCCTGTTCGCAGGCCGCCAGGTCGCCGTGCAGTTGTTGTTGCTCGAAATATGCGGACGCCTCCGCGAACAGGCGTTCCGCCAGGGCGTGTTCGCCCCGGTCCATCGCGACCCATGCCCGGTACGCGAGCATCGACCGCTGCTCGCCGATGTCCCCCAGGGCCCGGTAGCGCTCCTCCGCGCGGGCGAGATGGTCCTCGGCCTCGTCGAACCGGCCGGTCGATGAGCAGATCATGCCCAGGGCGGTCAACAGGCGCGGGACCGTCTCCAGTTGCGTCGCGTCGGTTGTCCCCAGGGTGGGCAGCAGCGCCGTCGCGAGGTCCTCCGCCGGGCCCCACTCACCCCTGTCCATCAGCAACAGCACCCGGTTCAGGGCCAGTTCGGACGCTCGCAGTCCCTCGGGGTCGTCGAACTCGGGCAGTCTGACCGCCGCCTCGTCCAGGCACGCCAGCGCCTCGTCCAGGCGGCCGGTTCTGCGGAACAGGTCGCAGCCGGCGATCAGCGTCCTCAGCAGCATCTCCAGCCACAGTTGACGGCCGCGCGGGCCCATCGGCGCCGACGCGATGCCGTCGAGCAGGGTGCGGGCGCGCTCCACCGCGTCCTCGGCTCCGGCCAGGTCCGTGGCGGTGAGCCGGACACTCGCGAGGTTGGAGAGCAGGTGGGCTCGCAGGAAACGTACGTCGGGCGAGTCCTCGATGGACTCCGCGAACGTGAGCAACTCGTCGTAGACGGCGCACGCGGCCGACAGGTCGCCCGCCAGCTGGTGCTCCTCGGCCAGGGCGAAGGCGCTGTCGAGCGGCTCCCCGTACAGCTGCGTCCCGCCAGCGGTCGTGGCCTGCTCGCCCTGCGAGATCTCCTCGTTCGACATACGTCAGTGGTCCTCGTCAGTAGTCCTCGTCGGTGGCTGCTGCCGCGGTCTCGGCGAGGAACGGGGCCGAGGGTGTGTCGTGCGGCGACCCGTCGTGTGCCGTAGGTTCTGTCGCCGCGGTCAGTCGTCGCCGAGCGAGGGCTCGTACGGCTTCACGGGCCGCGCGGTCGCCCGGCGTGCCCGTGACCGGGTCGAAGCCCGGCAGCAGGACGCCGACCTCGATACTCGGCGCCGATATCCCCGCCAGCAGGTCCGGGTCCAGCTCGCGGCGGCCCGTCCACAGGTCGTCCCGTCTGGTGAGGGGCACCCGGTGCGGGTCGCCGCCGTCGACGTGGACCTCCGCGACCAGCGGCGCGCCGGTGGTCGGCGCCGTGCTGTGGGCGACGACCTCGACCTCGATCCGTCGCCGTGCGCCCAGTGCACGGGCGGTCCAGGTCACCGCGCCCTCGGCCGCGTCGACGAAGCCGGGCGGGTAGCGGCGCCAGTCGTTGGTCCCCTGGCCCCGGGCGATCAACCGGCCGCCGGTGCCCAGTGGTTCGCCCGCCGCCAGGGCGTAGCCGTCGGGGCGGGCGAACAGTACGCCGAGGTCGGTCGACGGGTCGGCGGGGCCTCTCCCGTCCAGGGCCGAACGGAGGTCGCGCAGGGCGGGCCCGTCCAGTCCGGCGGTGTCCGCCGCGTCGTCGATCAGCCGTAGGACGCTCTCCAAGTGGCTTGCCACATCCACCTGTTGGGGTGTGCCTCGCCACCACTGGAGGAGGGGGTCGAGGGCCGCCTCGTGGTCCGCGATCAGTTCAGCGGCGCAGTCGTCCGGCTGATCGTCACCGTAATCGCCGCCGCCGTCGAACAGTTGCTGGCAGTGGTGGGTCAGCGCGGCCAACTCCAGGCCCAACAGGTCCGGTTGGAGGGCGGGTATCGCGTCCGGGTAGGAGGCCGGCCACCACCTGGCCGCCCAGTGGCCGAGGGCGAGCCGGGCGGCGCTGCCCGCGAGGGCGGTCGGGTGCGCGATCACTCGTACTCCGGTCAAGTCCCCCGTCGTACGGCCGCAGTCGTGGACGACGGCGGCAACACGCTCGCCGTACAGCGCCCACAGCCACTGCTGGGCCCGCCCCGGATCGTGGATCTGCGCCGACGGCAGACACCCAGGGGTACCGAGGACCGGCCAGGTCAGGACCGCGCCCGCCACATCGAGGACCGCCCGGGTGAAGTCCGCTTCCATGGCGGGCACTTCACCGTCCACGGCGATCCGAACCGTGCCGTCCTCCTCGCCCCGCGAGACCCGCACGGCAACGCCCGACCCCGCCCCCGCCATCACGCGCTCCTCGCCCCGGCCGCCGGCGCACGGCTGCCCGTCGACAGGCCGCGCAGCGCCGAGCGGACGCGAGCCCGGTGGTCCATCATCACCGAGCGGGCGACACCGTCGAGCACCGACCAGGCCGACGCGAGGTCCGGCAGGGGTGCGTCGCGGACGTCGCGGCCGTGCAGCCGTACCCACAGGCGTCGCATGTAGGCGGCCCACGGGGTACGGAGGTCCTGGGCGAGGGCGTCCAGGACGCCGCCGTCCGGGTCGGGGTACGGCGAGACGGTCATCCGGCGGGCGCGCAGCACCGAAGCCTCCCGCTGCCAGCGGCTGTTGACGGCCCGGTGCGCCGCCGTCCGGCCGAGCGAGCCCCCGGTGCCCAGCGGGTCGAGGCCCGCCGCGAGCCGGCCGCCGAGGACGACCGCGACGCGCAGGCTCTCGTCGTAGAGGCCGAGCGGGGCGCAGCTGCGGCCGGTCTCCCGTGCGACGAGTTCCGGCACCGTCGGCAGTTCCTCCCGGTGGGCCGACGACTGGAGGACGACGAAGAGTCGCTCGAAGAGCGTGCGGTCCAGCGGCGCGGGCAGGGTAGCCGTCGAGGCACCCCGGCCGACCTCGGGCCGTGGCGGTGTCCGCCGTCCGGTCAGCCCGAGATGGGGCGGCAGGTCGTCGCGGCCCCAGACCCCGCTCGTGTACGCCCACAGGGCCCGGCCGAACAGGTCGCCGTGGCCCGCCTCGACCATGGCGGTGTACGACGGTGAGGTGCGCGTCGCGTCCGGTGCGCCGCAGGTGTCCAGGGCCTCGGCGGCCCGTGCGGTGATCGCCGCGATCGAGGCCGCGTCGGCGGTGGCCGGGGGTCGGCGCTCCCAGGCGGCGGCCAGTTCGCCGTCGAGCCGGAACCGCCTTGCGGCGTCGGCCAGATGGTCCTTGAGGGCGTCCACCGTACGTCCGCCGGGTGTGTCCGCCACCTCCTCGACGACAGCCCTCGCCGTCGCGTCCCCATCGAGCGAAGGCGCCCCGTGCTCGGTGGCCAGCTCGAAACACCGCTGGAAATACAGGTCCTGGGGGTTACCCGCGACGATGCCCAGCGCTCGCCGCGCCTTCTTCAGCAGCGTGAACCACTGTGCCGTCGCCGCGAGACGCGCACCGGACTCCCGGATCAGCCCGTCGAGACGCGCGGCCTGCGCCGGTTCGAGGAAGTCCGCCGCGAGTTCGGGACGCAGCGCCGGTCTGACGATCAGCGGCAGCAGGATCAGCTTGACCGTCCGGGTCAGCGGTGCCCCGCCGGGGCCGCTCAGCGGTTCCAGGCCAGGTCCGAGGCCGCGCCAGGCACGGTCGATGACCAGGGCGCGCGGTCGGCGCTCACCGGTCGGCTGCTGGCTGGAGGACGGCATGCGAGGAGCGTACGCCGAGAAAAAACGGGCGGTCACGGCGAGGGGAAACGGGGCGGACGGGCGGCCGAAACCTGGGATCGGTAGGCGTCGCGGCCCGCCTAGCGTCCATCTCGTCATCGTCGGATGAGGGAATCGAGAGGGGAACAAGTCATGGGAATCTTCGGGCGCCGCAAGAGCCGTGAGGAGAAGGCCGCCGAGATCGTGGGCAAGGTGGCGAGCGGCAAGGGTTTCTACGGCCGGACCACGCGCGCGTTCCTCGGCCAGGAGGACTTCGCCAGGGTGCAGCAGTCGATCGGCGCCTACAACTCGGGCCTCGACGTTCAGCAGTTGCTCGCCGCAGGGGTGCCGACCATACCGGCCGTCGTCGTGTCGATCGGCGACACCGGCAAGCTGATCAACTACGACCCGGTCGTCGACCTGGTCCTCCAACTGCCCGGCGCCGCCGACCGGATCGCCCTCCAGACCATCGTCTCCAAGCTGCGGATCCCGCGTACGGGCGACCAGGTGCTGCTCATCGCCGACCCCGCCCGCCCCGGTGCCTACCTCTACGCCGGTGACGGCGTGGCGACGGACAGGCCGGAAGCCTGAGATGACGGACGGGCCGGGCACCTCGGAGGGCGCCGAACCGACTCGGGTGGACCGGATCGGTGCGGCGGGCGCCGTGCTCCTCTACACCAGCGCCGCGGCGATGTGCGTATGGGGACCGTTGTTGCTGGGGTTCACCCTCTTCACCGACGCCTCGATGCTGGTCGAAGGCATCATCATCACCGTGGTCTGCCTGCCCCTCGGCATCGCCCTCTGGTGCATCGCCAGTGTGGAGCGAGAGCACAACCGGCTGCTCGACACGGTCGGGCTGCCGGCCACGGGCGAGATCACCGACCTGAGCACCTGGTCGGACGGGGAGGACTCCGGGATCGCGGTCGCCCTGCGGATCAGCGGACCGGGGTTCGCCGCGTTCGACGCGACCTGGAAGCGCTCGCCGGACGCCGGCCTGCGGGTGGGCCTGCGCATCGCCGTCGTCGTCGACCCGACCCGCCGCCTGTACCGCATCGAGACCCAGTGAACACACACCACGCGCACGACCTGCTGGAGCTGTGGTGGACGGTCCCCGCAGGACTGGCGCTCCTCGGCTACGCCCTCTCCCTGGCCGGGCTGACCCCGGCCCAGCGGGCGGTCTGGACGACGGCCAGGATCGTGGCGGTGGAGCAGCCCGCGCACGGCGCGTCCAAGTACCCCGGGATACCGGTCACGGTCGCCTTCCCGCACCCGGCCGGCGGGCAGGACGTCGTCCTCCCGAACACCGGCAGGCACGGTCATACGCTCACGGAGGCCTGGGTGGGCCGCGAGGTGGCGGTACGTCATCCGCGTGGACGGCCTGACCTGTTCCGTGTCGTGCTCGACACCATCCCCGACCGGAGCGGCCGGTCCGCCCCCGACTGCGCGGTCGCCCTGCTCCTCGTCGGGCTGGTCGTCCACGCGACCGTCCTGTGGGGGTACCCGTGGGCGCTGCTCGGGTTCGGGGCGCTGGTCACCGTGTTCGCCGCGACGGGCGCCGACCTGCGCAACGCGCGTGTCCGTGCCGCGCTGCTGTCCTCGGCGGTGGCCGTCCCCGGCCGGGTCGTGGCCGTGACCAGGGACGTCCACACCGACGGCGAGGGCGAAGAGATCGTCAACCACGCCCCCGTCATCGTCTTCACCACCGCCGAGGGCATCCGGATGACCGTGCTGTGCCGCGAGGGCGTCCCCAAGCCCCGCAGCTCACTGGGCCGCGACCTCACCATCCACTACGCGCCCACCGCCCCAAGGATCTACACCCCGGACCTGGCGGCCGAGCACCGCGACAACGAGGGGACACTCGGCGCCGTCGTCCTCGTGCTGATCGCCGGGGCCGGGGCGACCGTGACCGGCGCGGTCCTGGTGGGACAACAGCTGCTGAATTCCTGACCGCTCAGTTCCTGACCGTCAGATACAGCCACCCGCCCCAAGTGCTCACGTTCGTCGTGTCCTTGGCGCTGCGCACGTACTCCGCCCGCACCCGGAACCTCTGATCGACCGCGTTGGTCAGGCTCAGGTGCGTGACGCCCACACTGCCCGGGGCCATGGAGAAGCAGGGCGAGGTGGTGAGCGTGTGCCAGGCGCCGCCGTAGTACTCCTGGGCCTGGAACTTCGCGCACTGGCCGGACTTGTCCGGCGTCACCGTGGCGACCACCTGCGGCTTCACGGTGTGGTGGTAGACGCGGTACGTCGTGCCGCTGTACGTCGTCGTCCCGTAGTAGCCGCCGAGCTTCGTCGCGACCCGCACCTGGCCGTTCACCGTCCGCGTCGCCGACTTCGGGGCATAGCGGTAGTCGCCCGCGAAGGACGCCGTGAACGTCGTGTTGTGGGTCAGCTTGTACGTCGCCGTCAGGTTGCCCTTGCTGTCCATGGCCGCCGTCTTGACCAGCGTCTTCGTGCCGCCCGCCGGTGTCGCCCAGATCGACACCGTACGGCTGTTGTACGTGGCCCCCAGATGCGCCGTGACCGTGCCCGTCGCGCCGTACGTATAAGTGGACGCGTTCGTCGCCACGGAGACCGTCGTCGCGAGCCGCGACACCTGGACGATGGCCGAGGCGGTCGCCGCCTGGTGCGAGGCGTCTCCCGGATAGCTGACCGTGTAGGTGTTGGCGCCGCCGATGCTCGGCGTGTCCTTGATCGTCACCTTGCCGTCCGCGCCCACAACGCTCGTCCACCGCACCGGAGTTGTGGTGTGTCCGGCGTCGGTGCGGGTCACGGTCACCGTCTCGCCGCTCGCGTAGGGAGCGTCGGTCAGCGTGCCGGTGAAGCTCAGCGCGGCGCCCCGCGTCGCCGTCGCGGGCGCCTTGAGGGTCAGGGCCGGGGTGTACGGGGAGACCTGGACGCTCGCGTCCGAGGAGGTCGGCTCGTGTGTCGCGTCGCCCGCGTAGGAGAGGTGGTAGGTGAACCTGCCCGAGGCGGCCGGAGCGTCCGCGACCGTGAACTCCGTTGTCGCCGGGTCGACCTGGACCGACGGGAGCTGGACCGTCTGCTGCGTGTCCTCGTTGGTCCGGGAGACCTGGACCGTCGTGCCCTCGGGGAGGCTGCCCAGGTTCAGGGAGGTCGTCAGCGAGCCCGTGAACGCCACCGCACCCGGCGTCGCCGACGTCACGTCCGGGAACGGGATCGTCGTCGACAGCTTCGCCACGTACACCGTCAGCGAGGCCGTCGACGGGCGGTGCGTCGCGTCGCCCGGGTATGTCACCTCGTACTTGTAGGCACCCTCGTCCGGGCGCGTGTCCGTGACGGCGAACGAGCCGTTCTTGTCCAACGTGGCCGTGACGCCCGGGAGTTCCTCGCCGTCGCGGGTCACCTTCAGGCTCTCGCCCGTCGGTGTCCAGCCCTTCGTGCTCAGGGTTCCGGTGAACGTGAACGACTGCGTCGGCACCGCGTACTGCGGGTGGTTCAGGGCGAGTTCGGTGTCGGTGAGCTTCGCCTCGCTCAGCGTGTTGAGCGTGTAGGCGCCCGCCGAGTCCTTCGTGACCGCGTACAGCGTCGTGCCGTCGCCGCCCCACTCCAGGCCGTCCGGGGCCAGGGTGCCGGAGGGGAACGTGACGTGGTTCTCGGCGAGTTGGGAGCCGGCGTACAGATACAGACCCGCCGCCGAACCCGCCGTGGAGCCGACGGCGATCGTCCCGTCGGCGTCGAGGGCCAGGGAGTTCGGGGCGGAGTAGAGGCCGCCGCTGTAGTAGCCGGCGGGGCTGGCGAAGTTGAGGTCCGCCGTGCGGTAGGCCTGGACGGACGGGGACTCGGGAGCCGCCAGCAGCACCTGTGCGCCGTCGGCCGTGACCTGGAGTCCCGTAGCCGTACCGCCGTGGATGCCCAGGTTCGCCTTGGTCGTCGCCGTACCTGAGGAGACGTCGAAGGTGGCGACATGGCTGAGGTTGTCCATGGGTACCTCGGCCGCGAGGACCTCGCCCCCGGCGGCGAGCACCGGCGCCACCGACCAACTGTCCATCGTGGGCTGGGGAGTTGCCGCCGGTTCCGCCGCTGCCGGGTCCACCGAACCGATGGCACCCCTCCCGTCCGCCGCCGCGTCCGTGTAGCCGTACCAGACCTTGCCGCCCGCCACCGCGACCGAGACGGGGGCGCTGTCCGCTCCCGTCGGGACGCGGGTCGTCTCGCTCAGCGTCGCCGTGTCGATGGCGGACAGGGCGTCGCCGTCCGCCAGGGCCGCGTACAGCGTGCTGCCGTCGGGCGACAGGGCCAGGCCCGTGGCGCCCTGTTCACCGGCGATGGTGGTGACCGGCGTACCGGACAGGTCGGTCACCACGATGCCCGTCGAGCCCGCGCCCTGGCTGAAGAAGATGTGCTGGTGAGCGGTGTCGACCAGCATGTGCGCGTACGTGGACAGTGGCAGCGCGGCCGTGCTGTCGGCCCAGGCGGCTGAGCCGGTGAGACCGGCGAGTCCGATACCGGCGGTGGTCAGCCCCGCGACGATCGATATCGACGTCGCGAGGGAGAGCGAGGCCTGTCTGGGGCGGCGCATGGAGCTCCTGGAACGGAGGAAAAGGAAGAGCGGAAAGGGTGAACAAGCAGGTCGGACGATAACTCTCCCTGCTGGCCCAGCTGTAGTGAGTCAGGCCCCTCAGCCGTCATGAATCCGGTAAGAACCAGAAAGCACCCGGACCGGCCGAAGCCGATCCGGGCGCCTCTCTCCTTCTCTGTTCGCTCTACTTGATGGTGCGGTAGGCCCGATTGATCGTCTGCTTGAGGGTGTTGCCGTCCTTGTCCGTGAGCGTCACGCGCAGGGACACCGTGCCCGCCTTCGCCGGGTGGCGCAGGTCGAGACGCTTGCCGTCGACCGCCTTGGCCGCGTGCCAGGTCCGGCCGTCGTCGTAGGAGACGGAGAAGGCCAGCTTGCGGGCGGTACGCGCGGTGGCCGCACCCTCGACCGCGAACGGCACCGAGAACCGCGTACCCGCCTTGGCCGTGCTCGCCATGCTCAGCTTGGGCGAGAAGCGGACCGCCGACAGCGGCAGCCGCTGCCCGACACCGGTGACGTGCGCGGAGGTGAAGGTCCACTCGGCGGTGACGCGGGTGGAGACCGACGACAGCGAGGTCGGGCGGGAGACGTCCGTGGTGAGACGGTACGCGCGCTTGGCGGCGGGGAGTTCGTACGAGACGCCGGCCAGGTCTGTGTCCGTGGCGAAGATCTTCGTGCCGCCCGCGTAAAGGGTGCTCTTCGCCTTGCTGTAGCGGGAGTCGCCGACATGCCCGGCGCCGTCGGAGAAGAGAGGAAGGTACGCCATGAAGGTGTCGCCGACCCGGACGGCACCCGGACGGTCCTCGGTGCCCGTCAGCGGACCCGTGAGGTGCGGGCCGAAGACCCCGGTGTTGAACCGCTCGGTGTACTGCTTGCCCGCGCTGTACGAACGGGGGTTCGCCGTCCACTGGCCGGCGTCCCACACCGTTTCGCCGTCCGCGTCCTTGCCGCTCTCCTGCGAGACGGAGTACCTCCACTTCACGCCCGGCAGGACGTAGTCGGTGAGGTTGGCCGGCAGGGAGAACTCGGTCGGGAAGAAGTCGGCCCAGCCGCCCGGCAGGATGGGCGCCGCGACGAGCGACCCCGTCTTGCCCTTGGCGGGCTCGCCGGCGGCGATCGTGATCTTGGCGAACTGCGCGCGCTTGAGGTTCACGGTGAAGCCGGCCAGATCGCCGGTACGGTTCATCGCCGGCCGGTAGCTCGTACTGCCGTGCGTCCAGGTGCCGTTGTACTGCGCGAACGCCTCCTTCGCGGGCAGCCGGGCGCCGAACTGCCCGACGCGCAGCTTGCCGAAGCTGTCCATCAGGTACGTGGAGGTGCTCTGGTTCCCGTCGATGTCGAACCCGAGGTTGAGGGTGGCGTCGGTGTGCTTGGCCTTGCTGTCCGGCACGGTGATCCGGACGGGCTTGGCCTTGCGGGCGTCCATGACGAGGGTGGTGTCCCGGGTGAGCGAGAACTTCGGGTTGACGAGCAGGGCGAGGTTGCCGGCGTGAGGGTTCGCGGCCGTGTCGGTGTCGATCCGGCCTTCGAGGCTGTAACGCCCCTTGGGCAGCCGCACGGTGAACTCGCCGTCCGTGTCGTCCGAGTAGTCGTTCCAGATCTGGTTGTCCAGCCCCTGCACCCCGGTCTCCGAACGCCCGGCCGGCTTCCCGTTCAGGTCGAGGTGCTTGACGGTCAGGTCGTACGACTCGACCTCGCGCTGTAGGCCCACACCGGTCCGCACAGAGTTGCTGCCCCCGTCCGTCGCGATGACCGAGCCGCCGAAGCCGCCGTCTGCCGTGCCCGCGCTGGAGTCGGCCGTGACCTGGGCGGTCGCGGTGGAGCCCGCCGGGACGGTGAGCTGCTTCGGCGAGACCTCGAACATGCCCTCGGCGGCGGGCTTTCCGTCCTCGCCGTACGCCTCGGTGGTCAGGTCGAGGGTGAGGGGCGCGGTGCCGTCGTTGCGGTAGGTGATGGTCCTGGTGACCGGCGTGTCGTCGGTGTGCGGCCACTGCTGGGTGGGGAAGCCGAGGGTGGCCGGGCTCGTGGTGAGCTGCTGGTCGAGGGCGCGGACGATGTCCGTACGGCCCGTGCCCTGCGCGAACGCCGAGACACCGGCGGTCGGCTTGGCGGACGCGGTGAGGGCGGCCTTGATGCGCTCGCCGGTCCAGTCGGGGTGGCGCTGGGCGAGGATCGCGGCGGCGCCCGCGACATGCGGGGTCGCCATCGACGTACCGCTCATCGAGACATAGCCGTCGGCGGCCGGGTCGCCCTCCGTGCCCTCGGCGGCCTTCGCGGCGACGATGTCGACGCCGGGGGCGGTGAGGTCGGGCTTCAGTGAGCCGTCCGCCGTCGGACCCCGGCTGGAGAAGTCGGCCATCGCGTCATCACGGTCGACCGCGCCCACGGTGAGCGCGGCGGCGGCACTGCCGGGCGAACCGATGGTGCCGGCAGCCGGACCCTCGTTGCCGGCGGCGATCACGAAGAGGGCGCCGGAGGAGGCGGACAGGTCGTTCACGGCCTGTTCGAGCGGGTCGTCACCGGGGCCGTCGGGGCCGCCCAGGCTGAGGTTGATCACCTTGGCGCCCTCGGCGATCGCCCACTGCGCACCGGCGATGATCCCGGACTCCTCGCCGTAGCCGCTGTCGTCGAGCACCTTGCCGCTGATCAGCCGGGCACCGGGAGCGACCCCCTTGTACTTGCCCCCGGGTTTCGCACCGGACCCCGCGACGGTCGAGGCCACATGCGTACCGTGCCCGACCCGGTCGACGGTGTCCGCCGACTCGGAGAAGTTCTTCACCGCGTCGATACGGCCCTTCAGATCCGGGTGCGTGCCGTCGACCCCGGTGTCCAGCACGGCGACCTTGACGCCCTCGCCGTCGTACCCGGCGGCCCACGCCTCGGGGGCGCCGATCTGCGCGGCGCTCCGGTCGAGGGCCGCCTCGACCTTGCCGTCGAGCCAGATCCGCTCGACCTTGTCGGCGGCGGCCGACATCGCCCGCGCCGTCCCCCCGCTCCCGGTGAGCGTCTCCCACAGCTCGGCGCCGTCGGCCTTACGGACCCTGAGCGCGTCCCCGTTCACACTGGGCAGGTCCCGGCTGACCCGGGCCCCGGCGGCGGACAGCGCGCTCGACGCGAGAGCGCGGCCCTTGGCGTACGTCACGATCAGCGGCAGATCGGGGCGGGCGGCATCGTCGTACCCCCACTTGACCAGCTGCGTCACATCGAACAGCCGCCGGTCGGCGGTGCCGTTGGCGAGCAGCCGCTCGGCATCACGCGGGACGACAAGGGTCCGGTCGGCGTCCCGCGCTATTCGGAAGGTGGTCCCTTCCCGCCCCTTGGCGGCCCGTACGCCGGTGACCTGCCCGGCGGAGTCCAGGGTCACCCGGTCCCCGGTGACAAGGGTGACGGTCTTCCCCTCACCGAGGCGGCCGGCCGTAACGCTGCCGGTCTGCGCGGCCTGCGATCCCGGCGCCCCGAGCAGGGTCCCGGTAAGGGCGGCCGCGGTGAGCACGGCGAGGGCCGTGGCCTCGCGTCGACGTCTGTTGCGGTGGTTCAAAGGAAACCTTTCTCTCCGGACTTCCGGGCACGGCAAAGCAGCCCGTCCGACGGGACAAAGAAACAAGGAGTGGGGAGGCGCCCCGATAGGGGCGCGGGGAACTGCGCGACCAGCCCCCACCGGCCCGCAGCAAAACGACTACTCAGACGAGCCGCTTACGACCCCAGACGAAGAGGAACACCGCGATCCCAGCGGTCAACGCGAACAGAATCGACGCCCCGAACCACTGCATACCGTTCATCTGCGACATCGGCAGATAGTCCACCGACCACCCCACGACATCCGCCTTCTTCAGACAGACCTCACGCACCGCATCCGAATCCCCCTGCGCACACGTGCTCCAACCAAGCAGCTTCCCACTGCTGGTGATGTACGACTCGTCGATCTGGTACACGCCGTCGGGCAGCGTCGGCATCGAGTTCTCGGCGAGGACGCCCTTGTTCGTCGTGACCGTGATGACGTTGCCGAGCGACAGGATGCAGTAGGACCAGACGAGCTGGAGGACGACGGTGAACCCGAAGGTGACCACCATCGCCATCAGCGTGCGCCGCAGCACCGCACCGATCGCCACGCCACCGATGACGGAAAGCAGGGTGAGGGCTACGGGCACCGGGCCCGTGGTGTTGAACGCTTCGCTGGAGGTCCAGTCCATGACCGTGACCTCGGACTTGACGGGGCTCCACCACCAGCCGAACGCGGCCGACAGCGCGACCGTGATCACCAGGACCACCAGCGTGGTCAGCCCCAGCTTCGTGGCCAGCCAGCGGGTCCGGCTCGCGGACTGGGCGGCGACCAGCTTGGCCGTGCCGTTCTCCAGGTCGCCCGCGAGGAGCGGGGCGCCGAGGAAGACACCGAGCAGGATGGGTATCGCCATGAGACCGGTGGAGACGGAGGTGAACGCGTCGTTGTACTGCTGGAACTCGTTGCCCACCTCGTCGAGGCTCTTGGTGGGATAGCCGTAGCCGTCGAGGAAGTCCATCATCTGGCCGCGCTGGTAGACGATCCAGGCCGCGGAGAGCGCGGCGGCGGCGAAAATGGTCCAGTAGGCGGCCCGGTGCTGGCGCCAGACCAGCCAGGTCATTCCGCTGAGTCGGGGGCGCCGGGTGGCCTCCGTGGTGGTCGTCGCGCTCATGGTCCCGTTCTTGCTGTCGGTCGAGGTGCCGGAAGAGACGTTCTTCGGGGTCGAGTTGCTGGTCGAGATGCTCATGCCGCCACCGCCCCGGTGCCGAACGCCTGACCCTGGACCTGGGCGGTCGGGGTGATCAGGGGCGGTGCCTCGGGCGAGCGGAGATACGCGAGCAGGAGTTCCTCCATGTTCGGGGCGTCCGTCTCCCAGGGGCCGGTGACCGGGCCCTCGGGGCGGATGAGCGCGGTGAACTGCCGTCCGCTGGTACGGGACTCGACGAGGGTGTGGTGCGCGAGGCCGGCGGGCACTCCGTCGCCCTCCTTGGCGCCCGTGACCAGGGTGTGCACGGACATCAGCTCGTCCACGTCACCGGCGAGGCGCACTCCGCCGCCGGAGACGACGATCAGGTAGTCGCACACGTTCTCCAGTTCGGCGAGGACGTGGGTGGACATCAGCACGGTGGTGCCGCGCTCGGCGGCCTCGGCGAGGAGGGTGCCCATGAGTTCGTGGCGCACGACCGGGTCGAGGTCCGACATCGGCTCGTCGAGGAGCAGCAGGTCGGGGCGCTTGCCGAAGGCGAGGGCGATGGCGACGCGGGTGCGCTGGCCGCCGGACAGGGTGTTGATCTTCGCCTCGAAGGGGACGTTGCCCGCGCGGATGATGTCCTCGGCGGCGCGCTGGTCCCAGCCGGGGTTCAGCTCCCGGCCGAGCCGCAGGGTCTCCGCCACGGTGAAGCGGCGGAACAGGGGCTTCTCCTGGGCGAGGAAGGCCGTACGCCTACCGGACTCGGCCGATCCCGGTGCCTCGCCGAACAGGCTGACCGAGCCGTGCGTCGGCTGCAGGACATGGGCCGCGATGCTCAGCAGCGTGGTCTTGCCGGCCCCGTTGGGTCCGATCAGCCCGCAGATCCGGCCGGCCGGGAGCCGGAAGGAGCAGTCCCGCAGCGCCCAGCCCCGCCGGTAGCGCATGCCCAGTCCGTACGCCTCAAGCGCCGGCTCCCCCGCGTACATACCGTCACTCACCTGTGCTCCTAGTTGTCGTGGCCCCCGTGGACCCCGTCGTCATGGACCCCGTTGTGGTGGACCCCGGTGTCGAGGCCCCCGCCGTCGGCGCGTTCCCGGCGGCGTACTGCTTCTCCATCGCCGACGTGACCAGTGCGGCCACGTCCTCCTGCTCCAGACCGGCCCCGGCCGCCTTCGACATCCAGGCCACCAGCTCCCCGTACAGCGGGGAGTCGGTGCCCGCCGAGGGGCGGGCCAGCGTGCGGCGTACGAAGGTGCCCTGGCCGGGTCGCGGTTCGACCAGGCCCTCGCGCTCCAGCTCGCGGTACGCCTTGAGGGTGGTGTTCGGGTTGACCGCGCTGATCTCGGCGACGTCCTTGGCGGTCGGCAGCCGGTCACCCGGCACCAGAACGCCCATCCGCAGGGCCTGCTTGGTCTGCTGCACGATCTGCTGGAAGGCGGGGACCCCGCTCCGCCTGTCGATGCGGTACTCCACGATCACCACCACCATTCCACTACTTGATTAGTGGAATGATGATGGAGGGGTTGACGGGCGCTTGTCAACGGGGGCCGGGAGAACGGCGCGCCGTGGCGGGGGTTGTCCAGAGTGACGGGAGGGGCTTCTTGGACGACGTTCCGGTGGTCAGCCTGGGTGCGGGCCTGGAAAGACCCGGGCCGAGACGGGCCGGCGGACTGAGCGGGACAACAGGAAAGGGGGTTCGCCGACCGCTGTGTGCGGTTGGCGAACCCCTTCGGTGTGAGCGTGCCGGGCCGGCCGATCCAGAGCAGGTACGTTCCGCCGGCCGTTCGACGGGACTTCGGGTCCGCGACGGCGGCGGCCGTCCTTACCTCTTCTTCTTCAGGGAATCGGGATCGAGAACGTGAATGGATCCTCCCGGGACCTTGACGAGGGTTCCGCCCCGGCCACGGGAATCGACCCGGTGTTCTTCGGCGGGCTCGGCCTTCGGGGCGGTCCAGACGGATTCCAGGGACACGTACGTCGTCGTGAGGTAGACCTGACCGTCCGCCGGGCCGCCGAGAGTCGAGTTCTGGCGCTCCAGCGGCATGGCGGTCTTCGGGTCGATGACGATGCGGCTGCGTGTGGTCTGGCCGTCGAACTCGATCGCCACCCCGGATCGCCCTGCGCTGTCGTGCACGGGACCGACAAGGCGGAGATAGGGCAGGCGGGCCAGCAAGTCATAGAGCGCTGCGCGCACTTCGGAGCTCACCGGCGCCTCGAGCAGGGTGACGATGCCCCGGAAGACCACCTCGTTCTTGGGGGTCTTCGTCGGCTTGCCGCTGAGGAGATACGCCTTGAGGGCGTCCGGTTCGGTCGGCAGCTTGGGGAGGTCGTCCCAGTTCACCCCCCCGTCTGCGACATCCCAGGCCATCTGCGCGTCGGGCGCCTTTCCCGCCGCGACGAAGACGTACCTCCCCTTCCTCTTCGTGATCATTCCCGACCGGCTGAGCCAGACAGTGGTCGGGCTGGCGGTGTCGTGGATGCTGACGGACTTCTGGCTCACCTTCCAGTACGGCGCGTCCGTGCTCGGAGCCTCCGCCGCCGTGTCCGCCACCCCGTGGAGGAACGACGCCGCGTTCGCGCCCGCCGCCGGTGGGGTGTCGCCGAAGGGGATCGTCGGTACGGCGATCGCGCCGGCGACGACTGCCGCGACGGCGGCGGCCGAGAGCAGGATGCGGCTGCGCCGGGTACCGGCGAAGCGCCGCCGGGGCCACTTGCTGTCCGTCGCGGCACCCTCGCCGGCGGCGGCCAGGCGTACGGCGGCCAGGGCCGCGTCGATCGTCCCCGCGCCCGGCGGGGTGACTTCGCCGGCGGCGGCCAGGATGTCCGCGCCGGGGAAGTCGAGGGCGTCGAATGTGTCGAGGCCGTCGAGAACCTCGTGCTGCTCGGTCATACGGGGTCTCCTGTCGGACGGAGTACGGACGTACGGGCGGACGTGCCGGACGCGTGTGCCGTCCGGTCCGGGTCGAGTGCCTCGCGCAGCCTGCTGCGGGCCCGGTGCAGCCGGGAGCGGGCCGTGCCCGGGGGTATCCCGAGCACCGCCGCCGCCTCCGTCGGGGTCAGCTGCTCCCAGGCCACAAGGAGCAGCAACTCCCGCTCCACATGCGGGAGTCCGGCCAGCGTCCCGCGTACCAGCGGGGCGAGTGCGGCGGCGTCGAGCCGCTGGTCCACCGCGTGCCACGGGTCGGCGTCCACGACGGACGCCGTACGCCCGAACCGCTCCGGCTCCGCCTCCGGCCGCTCCCGCGCGCTGTCGCGCCAGTGGGCGGCCAGGACGTTGCGGGCCACGCCGAACAGCCAGGTCCGGAGCGTGCCCTTGGCGCTGTCGAAGGTCCGGCGGCTCGTGTACGCCTGGAGCCAGACCTCGGAGAGCAGATCGTCGGCGGCGGCGGGCGCGCGCCGCGCGAAGTACCCGTGGAGCGCCACCGAATGCCGGGCGACCAACGGCTCGAACGCCGCGGGATCCCGCGCGGAACGGGCGAACAGCTCCCCCTCGTCCGGCACTTCACCGTCCGGACCCTCCAGCCCCTCCGACGCACCGCTCTCCGGTGCCGGTTGTCGCGTCGATGCCCACCGCATGAAGACCCCCTTCCGCGACCGTGCCACACGGTCACACCCTCTACTTGTCGGCTGCGGGAAAAGCGTTCGCTGGTGGTCATGGGCATGCTGTTACGCTCGGTCACGCACGCGCGTGGGGGGACGGCCGGGGGGCCGAGCGAGAAGTCAGGGCGCTGTCGTACGTACGTTCCCGCCACGCCCTCTTCTTGCCTTCCCTGGAGGAACGGTGGCCCGACCCGGCCGACGCCGACACAGACCTGCCCGTACCGCCACCGCTGTCGTGGCCGCGGCACTGAGCCTCGGCCTTCCGCTGAGCGCCGGCGCCGTGCCGGTGTCGGCGCCCTCGACCGTCGCCGCGGCCGGAGAAGGAGAACTCGTCCTGCCGGCCGCCTCGCGTGCCGTGCCCAGGGCCACATGGATCCTCAACGCCGGTGCGAGCGGGTTCCTCTGGGCGCAGGAGGGCGACGACCGGCTCCTGTGGTCGGACTACGCCACCGGTGCCACCACCGGGCTGGAGCAGCGGCTGCCCTACACCATCCACCGGCGCGACATCGGCAGGGGTTCCTTCAACGACTTCCCCGAGTCCAGGCCCGGCTGGTACGGGGACGGTTCCGACACCGTCGCGCTGTACTCGGAGAACGGGGACGACGACCAGGTCACCCTGATCCAGGGCGACGGCACTTCGGGGGGCACCGCCGTGGTGCCGGTGGCCCCGGGCCACTCGTACCTGGGCACCTTCGGCGACACCGTCCTCACCAGCAGCAACAGCCCACGCACGTACCACCTGCTGCGGCCCCAGGACGGGGGCGGAGTCACCGATACGCCGGTGACCGGACTTCCGGCCGATGTCGCCGTCGACGTCCAGGACGGTGACGCGAGGTCGCTCCTCGTCCACTACCGCAGAGGTGCGGACGGGGGGAACGGCCGCTGGGGCACCGTCGACCTCGCCACCGGGGTGTACAGCACCCTGCCCGACCGGGTCGACGCCTCCGACGAGGGCTGGGAGGTGACCGGCTTCCGGCTGGGCGCCGACTCGGTGGTGCGACTGCGTGCCGGAAGCGGCAAGGCGGACCTGTTCGACCGCGACGAACTGTCCGCACCGCCCCGGACCGTCGAGACGGGTTCCCTCAACTCCTACGCCTCGTTCGGCGTCGTCGGCGACGCAGTGCTCGGCATCGCATCGCAGTGGACGGACGACGATCAGTACGTGCCCCGGGGCCGGCCCCTCTGGGCACTCACCCCGGACGGCACGGGCACGGACACGACCAAGGTCATGGAACCGGCCACCAGCCAGCTCGTCCAGGCACCCGACGGCTCCGTCCTCGTGGCGGGCGCCGAGCGGTACGTCGAGCGGGGCGACCTCGACTGGGGGGTGTACCGGATCGCGCCCGCCGCCGACGGCACCGTCACCCGTACCCGGCTGACCGCCGTCGAGCCGTTCCCCGCCCAGATCCACGGCCTCTCCCTCGGCAGTGGCATTCTCAGCACGGCCGACAACAGCACTCTGTACGAGCCGGACAAGGTCATCGGCGCGTACCGCAGCACCTGGCTCACCACACCCACCGGGGGCGGCACCCCGAGCGTCACCCGGAGCACCGTGGACGGCCTGGTCGACGGCTGGGACGGCAACTGCGGCCCGAACGACAACACGCCCCGCTGCATCCCGATGTTCGCCGACGGCACCGGCCACCACGGCCGCGAACGGGACACCGTGACCGGCCTGACCATGCTGTACGCCAACGGCTCCCCCAACTGGGGCCCGACCCTCGACACGAACGACGACTCCCCGGAACTGACGGATCTCTCCGGGCGGTACGCGATCGTCGAAGGCATCTCCTCCTCGAACCAGTACATCGGCGAGTTCTCCGCCGGTACGGCCGGGAAGGTCCTCCAGAAGCGCAAGCGGGTCGCCGCCGCCGTCTGGGGCAACACCCTGTGGAGCGGCGCAGCCACCGGAGGCAAGGTCACCGCGACCCGGCTGCCCGCCGGCACCGCCGTGGAGTCCTTCACCACGACCAACGGCTGCACCCCGTACGAGCTTCAGGCTGTGGGCCGCTGGGTGTACTGGCAGTGCCTGGACGAACCAGAAGGCAACTTCCAGGACGCGGGCGTCTACGACCGCACGACCAAGCGCACCTCCACCGCCCCGGTGGGCGAGGTCCTCCTTGGTGACGGCTACCTCGTCCAGTACATCGAAGGCACCTACTCGGAAAGCGGCCTGACCCTCGTCGACCTGCACGAAGGGCTGCCGTCCAGCGGGTCCTACGACGACCTGCCCAGCCGCAAGCTCGTCGACTGGAGGGAACTCGGCCGGTACGAATACGGAACCAGGAGTCGACGCACCAGCTGGACCGTGGACCGCTTCGGCGGCCCCGTCGCCCACGCCGACGACGAGCAGCGCGTCCACATCGTGCCGACCGGCGTCCCCGCCTCCGCGCTGACCGCGATCGACTCGACCCTCACCCCCAACTCCACCGGCTGGTCCGGCAGTTGGTGGCTGTCCAAGCCCGCCGCCGACTGGCAGGTCACCGTCCGGGACAAGGCGTCCGGCGCCACCGTCCGTACCCTGACCGGCTCCTCCGCGCGCGGTCTGCTGATGGCCGCCTGGGACGGCAAGGACACCGCGGGCCGGCTCGTCGCCAACGGCACCTACACCTGGGCGCTCACCGCGAAGCCCGCCGACGGCCAGGGCGCCTCCCTCACCCTCTCCGGCACCACCAGGGTGACGGCGGGATCGGCGGCCCCGCGCGACTACGCGGGCGGCGACGGCGTCGGCGACCTCCTCACCCTCTCCGCCAACGGCACGCTCACCGTCCAGCGCGGCACCGGCACGGGCACCCTGGGCGCCAAGGTCACCGGCACCGGCTGGCCGACGAGCGCGAAGTTCGTGCCGTACGGCGATCTGAGCGGCGACCGCTGCAACGACGTCCTGGTCCGGCTGAGCAGCGGCGCCCTGCGCGCGTACCGCCCGGCCTGCGGCAAGGCGGCGACGCCCTCGACGCCGTACACCTCGCTCGGCACCACCGGCTGGAACCAGTACGACGTGCTGACCTCACCCGGTGACGTCGACGGCGACCGGCGGCCCGATCTGGTCGCCCGGCAGGCCTCGACCGGCGACGTCTTCCTCTTCAAGGGGACGAGCACCGGCAAGCTCTCCGCCCGTGTGAAGGTCGGCTCCCGCTGGACCGGCTACAAGAAGATCGTCGGCGCCGGAGACCTGAACGGCGACGGCCGCGGCGACCTCGTCGCGCAGGACAAGTCGAACGAGCTGTGGCGGTTCGACGGGACCGGCACCGGTGCCTTCAAGGCGCGGGTGAAGATCGCCGACAACTGGGGCGCCACTTACAACGTGGTCGTCGGCGTCGGCGACTTCACCGGAGACGGCCGCGCGGACCTCGTGTCCCGGGACACCACCGGGAACGTGTGGCGCAACAACGGCACCGGGAAGGGCACGTTCGGCCCCCGCACCCGGATCGCCACGGGCTGGCAGGGCTACAAGGCCGTCATGTAACGCCGGTAGCGCCGGTCGACCTGCACCGAAGCGGCCCGGCAGTCCCGACGAGGGGCTGCCGGGCCGCTTCCGTCCCCTCACCGTCCCGCCCCCGCGGCCACCCCTCACCACCACACCCCCATCACCACTTCCGCACCGGAAACCTGATTTTTCGCCAAGTACGACGCATCCGGCCGATTCCTTGCGTTGTTGCGGACGGTCGTTCGAGTGGCGGGGCTGACCTGAGGGTCCGCTGTGGAACGTCCGGTCCGGCCGGTCGGCTCGGGGGTTTGCGGGCGGGGGCCGTGCGGGCAGGGATTCCGGGCCACCGGACCGTTTACGTGCCCATACATGAATTACCGGGCGGTACACCCGATATGGCGTAATCCACTCAGGCCAGAACTTCGCTCTGTCACCATCAACGCCATCGCAAGACCAGGGGTCCGGAACGCGGCGGGGGGCGTGCCATGGGACTGCTAGGCAATGAGCTGGCGTTCGCGCAGTCGCTGACCGCCCAGGAGCGCGAGGGCGTCATGGCTCTCGGCAATCCGAAGCACTTCGCGGCCGACGCCCATCTCCTCACCGAGGGCGACCGATCCAGCCACGTCCTGATACTCGTCAAGGGGTGGGTGACCGTCTCCGTCGCGACGGACCGGGGCGCCACCCGGCTGATCCTCGGACTGCGCGGCCCCGGCGAACTCCTCGGCGAGATGGCCGCGTTGGACCCGCATCCGCGCAGCGCCACCGTCCGTGCGCTGGGGCCGACCCAGGCCCAGGTCATATCGGGGGACGCGTTCCGCAGGTTCCTCGCCGAGCATCCCCGGGTGAGCGGGCTGGTGATACGCCAGCTCACCTTCCGGCTCCGCAGCGCCGACCAGGAACGGTCCGCGCTCGCCTCCCTCACCGTCCTCCAGCGGCTGGCCGGCCGGCTCACCGAACTGTCGGGGTCGGGCGGCGCACCCCGCTCCCCGTATGTCCCAGCCGGATCCTCGGTCGTGCAGCTCGCCCAGGACGAGCTGGCCGCGAGCATAGGGGCCACCCGGGAAGCCGTCGCCAAGAGCCTGCGGCTGCTGCGCACCCAGCAGATAGTGCGGACCGGCAACCGTGTCGTGGAGATCCTCGACCCCGAGTTGCTCGCGCTCCTCGCCGACGGGCACGCGGAGAGCGCGTAGATCTCCGGCCCGCCGTGTGTAAACGGCTACAGACGGCCCTCGTCCCGGGCCCGAATCTGAAGGGGCGACCGAACGACGATCGAACAGCACCAAAGGGGGCACGGGGTGGACGACCGCGACGCCATGGATCTCTCCGAAGCGCGCTACGAGTTGGTGATCAGCGTCGACGCCCGGCGTTCCGGGCAGTACGACGACATCGACAGGCCACGGATGCGCGCCCGGATCTACCGGGTCGTGGAGACGGCGTTCACGCACGCCAAGGTGGCCCGCGACGCCGTACACATGGAGGACCGCGGCGACGGCGTACTGCTGTCGGTGGCCGCGCGGATCCCGGTGACCCGGCTGCTCGGGCTGTGGACGGTCGAGCTGCACGAGAACCTGCGCGACGAGAACCGCGCCCTGAAGGTGCCGCTGGGGCTCCGGATCGGGATGCACGTCGGTCCCGTACGGCACGACCCCCACGGGATCAGCGGACGCGCCGTCGACCTGGCCTGCCGCCTCGCCGACTCCGCCGCCGCCCGCGAACTCCTCGACGCCGAGGGCGCCGACCTCGTCCTGGTGACCTCGAACTCCCTGTACGAGGACGTGGTGCGGGGCGGCGGCAAGTTCATCGAGCCGGAGCGCTACACCTCGGCCCGGCTCACCCTCAAGGAGGGCGAGACGACGGCCTGGTTCCACCTGCCGGGCAGAGCGGCGGCGGCCTCCTCCCCTCGTACACCTGCCCCGGTCGTGGACTCCGGCAGGACCTACACCGCCGGGCGCGACATCTCCGTGATCCAGGGCAGCACCTTCCACCGGGACGTCCGCATCGGCGGTGACGACAAGTGAGCGACGACGACCCGCAGTCGGACGACACCCCCGAGCCCGACCCGCCCGAGAACAAGGAAAGCCCCGAAGACAAAGAAGATAAAAAAGAAAAAGAGAACAAAGAAAACAAAGAGGACAGCGACCGGGACGAAAAAGAGAAGGAACGGGAGCTCGCCGCCGAGCGGTTCAAGGAGTACACCCGTGCCCCCTTCGCCGAGGAGCAGGGCGAGAACGCCCCCACCGACCTCGCCGCCGCCTCCCGTACGCGCCGCGCCACCCGGACCCTGTTCGAGGCCGGCCGCGACCTCACCAGCGTCGACCGCTCCTTCATCAGCAGCGCCCACTTCGGCGACATCTTCCTCGGCACCGACACCCGCCTGCGCGGCCCCGCCCTGCGCAGCGGTCCCGTGCCCGAGGACGAGCTGCGCAGGCTCCGCCGCGCGCACGTGGTCCCCGACGGCTACGTACGGCTGCGCAACGCGCTGAACGCCCGCAGTCTGCTGGTGCTCGGCGCCGCCCCGGGCACGGGCCGTACGAGCACGGCGCTCTCCCTGCTCGCCGAGGTCACCGCCGGCTCGGGCGTGCGCCGCGTCGACCCGGACGGCGGGATCCGTCAGCTGGCCGCCCAGCTGGGCGGCGGCGACGAGTTCCCGCCCGGCACCGGCTATCTGCTGGAACTGTCGCTCACCCGGCCCGGCGTACTGCCCCCGGACGAGATGGACCTGGACGAACTGGCCACCGCCCTGGCCCGGTTCGAGTCCTTCGCGGTGCTCGTCGTCACCGTCGGCTCGGCGGCGGGCCCGCTGCTCGCCGGCCGCTACGGCATGCTCTGCCCGCCCGCGCCCACCCAGCAACTGCTCACCACCCGGCTGCGGGAACGGCTGGAGGACCATGCCGCCGAGGCCCCGGAGAGCAGCGACACGGTCGAGGAACTCCTCGCCCGTGCCCAGGAGTTGGCCGAGCGCGCGGAGGTCGTGGACGCCGTCGGGCTGAAGGACCTGCGCCCCGCCGAGGCCGAACTCCTCGCCTCCCTGCTGGCCGGCCGGCTGCTGGGCGATCTGTCGTACGAGGAGCTGCTGGCCGGCTGCCGCAGCCTCGCCGCCGAGCAGGCCCAGGAGTGGTTCACCGGAGTGGACCGGGCGCTCACCGCACCCGTGAAGAGGGAGGAGGGGAACGACCGACGGCCGGGCACCGCCGCCCTGTTCTACCCCGTGGCGTTCCGGATCGCGCTCGCCGTCCTCGGCGGGGCCTCGCACAGCGCGGTGGCCTCCGCCGCCCATCTGCTGACCTGGGAACTGTCCGTCCAGTGCGACCCCGACCACACCCCGGCCCGCCCCCTGTTCTGCGACGACCCGGTGGCCGACCTGGCCCTCTCGCGCGCCGAACTCACCGACGGCCAGGTCGAGGTGGCCGGCGCGGAGGTCGCGGCGCGGCTGATCTGGTACCGGGGCGGCGCCCTGCCCTCGGCGGTGCTGGCCGAGCTGTGGGACCGGCACTTCCCGGTGCGCGCGCCGGTCGTGCGCTGGCTGCGGCTGCTGGCGGACGACCAGCGGCCCCAGGTGTGGGTGCGCGCGGCGGTCGCCGCCGGGGAGCTGTGCGTACGGGACTTCGACCACGGGTTCGCCGAACTGGTCCGGCCGCTCGCCGAGGGCACCGCCCACCGCAGGCTGTTCGCGGCCACGATGCTGGACCAGGCGGCCGGTCACCCCTCGCACCGCAAGGCCGTACGGAAACTGGTCGAGGACTGGAGCAGGTCGGCGACCTGGACCCAGCGTTCGACGGCGGCGGCGGCGCTGGGCTACGGCAACTGCGCGGACACCGTCGACGACGCCCTGGACGCCCTCGCCCGGATCGGCATCCGTGAGGACGGGGACCAGTCGCTGCGGGCCGCCGCCGCGTTCAACGTCGTACGGCTGCTGGCGCTGCCGGACAGCGCGCAGGCCGCGAAGGTGCTACGGCGGATGGCCGACTGGACGCAGCACAAGCGCGAGGGGTACCAGACCCTCGGCCTCGCGGCCACGATCTGGCTCGCCGAGACCCGCGTGGACAAGCTGCTGATCGACGAGCCCGATCCCGCGCTCGGCGAACACGGCGACTGGCCGCTCGCCCTCGCCCTGGCCGCCACCCGGCCCGAACTCGCCCTGCCCGTCGCGGACCTGCTCTGGACCGCGCTCAACACGGCCCGCTCGAAGGACGTCGCCATGGACGCGCTGGAGCGCATGCTGCGCACCACCGTCCGCAAGAAGGGCGCCGAGTGGACCCGGCCGGGGCTGGCGGCGCTGCTGCCCGCGCTGGCCGCCGAGGAACCCGACCGGCGGCGGCTGGACTGGCTGCTGCGCCGAATGATGAACGATCCGGACGATCCGCTGCCCGGCGCCCGGGCGCGCTCCCTGTGGCGGCTCGCCGTCGACCGGCGGACCCGGAGCGGCCAGGAGGAGAGAAGCCATGGCTGAGAACGACGCCGCGCGGGCCCGGGCGGGCGAGGCGCGGGCGAAGGAGCGGCTGAAGGCGCGCAGAGCCGCCGCCGGTCCTGCGGGTCCGTTCCTCAAGGAGTACCCGCCGACCGCCGCCCAGCCGCCGATCAGCGCCCAGACGGCGCTCGTGCGCTTCTACCGCAACGGCGGCTACAGCGTGATCACCGTGACCGGTACCCGGCACGTGGACAAGCCGGTGCTGGCCCGGCCGCACACCGTCTGCGAGATCGCACTCGGCACCTACCAGACGCCGCTGGAGATGGAGTTGCCCGCGGCCGGCGGCACCAGCTTCTTCAAGGCCGAGGTGGACATCCACTGGACGGTCGACGACCCGCACCTGGCCGCCGTCCAGGTCGTGACGGACATCGCCAAACGGCTCACCGCCCCCGTCCTGGAGCGGCTGCACGAGGTCACCTCGACCTACCGCGTGCACGAGGCCGAGCAGGCCAACCGGGCCATCACCCGCGAGTGCACGGGCGGCCGCTGGGGCGAACTGGGCACCGAACTCGGCCTGAAGGTACGGCTGTACGTCCGGCTGCGCGTCGACGACCGGGCCATCGAGCACATGAACGGCATCCGGGACGCGCACGCCTCCGCCGAGGTGACGAAGGTGCACCAGGAGCGGTTCCGGGCCATGCTCCAGGGCGGGGAGCTGGAGCAGCTCACGTACATGCTGGCGGCCGAGCCGACCGAGGCCAAGGACTTCCTGGAGAAGATCCGCCAGGAGGGCCGGCAGGACGAACGGGAGCGCGTCGACCGGCTCTTCGACATGGTCGAGAGCGGTCAGATCCAGTCCAACGACGTCGAGGCGCAGGCGCTCAGTCTGCTCAACCGGGGGCGGATGGGCGGGGTCCAGGGGCCCATCGGCTCGCTGCCCGCCCGCCGGAACGGCCGGAACGGCAGGCCCACTCCCGAGCTGGAGTCGTCCTCCGCCGAACCGTTCACTCCGGACTGGGTGTCCGACGACCCGCCCGCCCGCGCCCGGCGCAGGCCCGCCGACTCCCACGATCCGTACGCCGACGACGAATCCGCCCCGGAGCCGCCGCGCCGCAAGCGCCCCCGGGACGACGGCTGGGACTGGGCGGACGCGGACGGCAGCGACGGCGGCGACGACAGGCGGGAGTCAGGGACACCCGATGACCGGTGACGGGGGGACCGGGGGGCAGGTCGGGCCCGAGCCGTACGGGGGTCGGCACGGGCCCGACCGCTCCGGGGAACGCGTGAGCGAGCGCGTCGCCGAGCGGCTGCTCGGCACCATCAGGGAGGACCTCGGGCGGGCGGACTCGAAGGCGGCGGTGCTGCTGTCGGGGACGCTCGCACTGCCCGCGTTCCTCATCGGCTGGCAGGGCGCCCCCGGCTGGCACGGGCCCGCCGACGTGACGCTGGTCCTGGCCGGCCTGCTCTGGGCGGTCTCGGTGACCGCGCTGGTCGCGGCGCTCATGCCGCGCACCGGCACGGTCCGGGAAGACCAGCAGGGACAGGCCCGGGTGACGTACTTCGGCGATCTGGTGGGCGCCCGCCGCGACCTCGCGGGGCTCGCCGCCCGGGTCGCCGAGGCGGGGCGCGATCCGGCGGGCTGGCTGCTCGTCCAGGCCGTCGACGTCAGCGCGATCCTCTCCGCGAAGTACCGGGCGATCCGCTGGGGGGTGGGTTCGCTCGCGCCCTCGGCGGTGCTGGCCCTGGCGTGGAGCATGACGGCGCGCTGAGGCGGGGGCGCAGAGGCGGGGGCGCAGAGGCGCCGGCGGGGGCGCCGAAGTCAGGAAGTTCACCCATAAGGACGTATCCGCGCGCATGACGGAACCCGTGCGCGCCCAGTAGCGACGATCCAGGAATACCGAGCAACGGGAAACAGGGGACGGCCGTGGGACGAGTCAACGGAGTACGCGAGACAAGAAAGGGCGGGGCGCGCCGTGCCGCGCTCGCCGTGCTGGGCGCCACCGCGGTGCTCATGTCCCTGTCGGCGCCCACCGGTCGGTCTTCCGGTCGGGACGCCGTACCGGTGGCGGAGACCGAACCGGCCTTCCCGGCGGTCAACTACGTAGTCGCCGTGGACGAGTCGGCCAGCCTCGCCGACGCGGACATGGCCGCCGAGAAGGCCGCCGCCGCGCGGATCGCGCTGGGTGACGTGTCCTCGTCCTCCCATGTCACGGTGTTCGGTTTCGCCGCAGCCGAGGGCGGGGGCCAGAGCGCCGTCGACCCGGTGTGCCCGCGTACTTCGCTGGACGCGGCGGGCCGGGAGACGATCGGCGCCTGTGTCGGCAAGCTGCGCAAGCGCGAGGACGGCGAGGGCACGGGCACCGACTTCCCGAGCGCGATCCGGCAGGGCGTGCACGAACTGACCGACGGCACCGACCCGTTGGAGCCCCGTGTGCTGTTCCTGCTGACCGACGGGATCATGGAGGTCGAGGACAGCCCCAAGTACGGCGACCCGGCCCACCGGAAGGCCGAGGGCGAGCGGCAGTTGACGCTGGCGCTCCGGGACGCGGCCGAACAGGGCGTGCAGATCTGGCCGTTGGGCTTCGGGCCGAAGCCGGACGAGGAGCAGCTGGCCCAGATCGCCGCCGGCGGCTACCAGAAGGGCTGCGTCGCACTGCCCTCCGCCAGGCCGAAGGCCGTCAAGGTCGGCGGGGCGAAGGACGTCGGCTCGACCCTGGAGCGGATCTTCGCCGCCGCCCACTGCATGCGGCACGAGGCGGGCCCCGACCCCCAACTCCCGCCCTCGACCCAGAAGATCGGCATCTCCCCGCTGGCGACCGTGGGCAGCATCGTCGTCGACAAGGGCGACCCCGAGGTGCGGATCACCTACATCGACCCGGCCGACAACGAGGTGCCCACGTCCGGCACCTCTCGCGGCTCCACCTTCGAACTCGCGGGCGGCACCGGCACCGTGGAGGCGCTGAAGATCACCGACCCGCTGCCCGGCGTGTGGAAGGTGAAGGCCGAGGCCCCCGAGGGGCACCGCTCGCTGCCGGTCGCCGTCAGTGTGCTGTGGCAGGGCGAACTGGGCGGCGCCATCAGCATGGACCCGCCCTCCCCGCGCGCCGGGGACGAGGTCACGGTGACGATGCGGGTCCAGACCCGCGAGGGCTACCAGATCAAGGACCCCAGCGACTACGCCGGGCTGCGCGTCAGGAGCGAGCTGACCGGCGAGGGCTTCGACGCACTCCCGCTCGACCTCGTCGACGACGGCAAGGGCAAGGACGCGAAGGCGAGCGACGGCTCGTTCACCGGCACCGCCGAGATCCCGGCGGACGCCTCCGGCGCGCTGAAGGTGAGCGCCACACTGACCGCCACCGGCCTGAGCGCCGACACCCGCAGCGAGGACGGCCGGGTCGCCCCCGGTGAACTGCCCGTCACCACCGCGCTCGACATCCCCGCAGGGGACACGCATCCCGGCGGCAAGGTCACGGGCACGCTGGCCGTCCACAACACGAGCGACTCCGCACACGCCCTAAAGCTGTCGATCACCGACCTCACGCCCGGCCTGCTCACGATCGCCCCGGCCGAACTCACCCTCAAAGCAGGCGAGTCGAGCACCCGCGAGGTGACCGTCACGGTCGCCGACGACGACGTGTTCGCCGAGCGTCTCAACGGCGGTGCGCTGTCGCTGGCCGGGACCGTCAAGGTCGTCGACACCACCGACGAGGATCGCACCCTCGTACAGTCCGCGCTGTCGGTGGAGGTGACACCGGAGCCCGGGATCTGGGACCGGTACTGGTGGGGATTCCTGTCCGGCGCCGTCCTGATCGCCCTGGCCGTCGCGGCCGTCCTCGCCTGGATCCGGCTGCGCCAGGCCCGCCGGGACCCGCACGGCCTGGTCCTGCGGCTCCTCGACGAGCACGGCGAGCCGCTGCCGGGCGAGCACGTCGCCGGGCACGGACACAAGCAGTGGTACGAGTTCGGCGTCGCCGAGGCCCACATCAGCCCCCGGATCGAGCGGCGCGCGCACGGCCCGTACGCCGTCCGGCGCAACCCCAACGGCGGGGCGGTGCTGCGCCGGCGCGACGGCGGCCGGATCCCGCTGTCGACGGCCATCCCGGTCCAGCTGACCGACGGCCTGAGCCTGGCCCTCGGCGAGGAGACCCGCAACCCCCGCAAGCGGAAGCCAAGTTCGGTCACGTCCACCGCTCCCGCGCCCGGCATCGACCCCGGCGGCCAGGGCGGCACGAGCGCCTACGACCAGACGTACCTGTGAAGGGGCCGAAGGCCCCCTTCAGGGGCGCGGAGCCGTGTCGATCCGCGGCTCCGCCGCGCAGGCACGACGAACACGGAGACGCACAACACCCCGAAAGGGGCACGGGACCGTGCCGAACTGCCGCTCCGCCGCGCAGGCGCGACGAACTCGGAGACGCGCAGCGCCCCGAACGGGGCGCGGGGCCGTGTCGACCTGCCGCTCAGCCGCGCAGGCGCGACGGACTCAGAGGCGCGCAGCGCCCTGAAAGGGGCGCGGGGAACTGCGCGACCAGCCCCCGCGGCGCCGCACCAGAACCACCCACAGACGCACCGTGCACCAACACGCGGCCCAGCAGCCGCACGCCGGGAGGAAACCCATGAAGATCTTCCAGCCGATGCTCTTCGTCGGCCTGGGCGGCACCGGCGGCCTGGTCGGCGCCGAGCTGGAACGCAGGCTGCGCGCCGAACTGTGCGGCCCTGACGGCTCGGCCCTGAGCCGCCTCAGCGGCAACGCGCCCTACCAGCTGCCCGACTGCCTCCAGTTCGTGTACGCGGACTACAGCGAGTCGGACCTGATGCGGCTGCCCCAGTTCAACGTCGACCCCTCGCTGCGGGCCGCCTACTCCCGTACCTCACGGGCCACCCACGACCTCCTGCCGAACTTCGACAGCTCGCCGGAGGTCACCAAGATGCTCCGGGCCAGTCTGCGCAGCGAGGTCGCCGACTGGCTGCCGCCGCGCACCGACGAGCCGCGCGTCACCCCCCTCCACAACGGCGCCGGACAGCTGCCCACCATCGGACGCGCCGCCCTGTTCGCCACGCTCCGGCACGGCCTCGCGCCCGTCCTGACCCCGCTGCTCCAGGCGATCGACGCGATGGCCAGGGCCGGCGGCGAACTCGCCGAGCTGGGCGGCGGAAAGGTCACCGGCTGCGATGTGTTCGTGGCGTTCTCGGTGGCCGGCGGAACAGGAGCCGGGATCTTCCTGGACTACCTGCACCTCATCAACCACGCCTTCCAGCTGCGCCGGTTCAACGGCGTGAAGATCTACCCGCTGGTCGTCATGCCGTCGTCGTTCTCCTCAGCGACCGGCGGCGGGCGCGAGGCCGAACTCAACGCGGCCCGCGCCCTGGTGGACCTCTTCCGGCTGGTCGACGGGCAGAACGCGCCGACCGAAGGCGCCGAGATCGGCGACCTCGACCAGCCCGCCGGGCTCGGCGTCCGCTACCCCGGCACCCAGCCGATCCGGCTGCGCACCGGCATCCTGCCGACGTCGTTCCTGTTCAGCCCAACTGCCGGTATCCGCCCCGACGATCTGCGCCGGTCCATCGTGTCGCTGGTGATGTCGCTGATCGGCACCGAGCTGGGCGACAGCCGCACCCGGGGCCGTACGACGGTCAGCGACGACGACTTCCAGACCTTCGCCGCGAGCTTCATCAACCGGGGGGTGCACCGAAGTGCCCTCTCCCCGACCGGAATCGGCCGCCAGGGCGTCTCCACGAGCCTGGTCGCGTCGATGACCGTCCCCATGGACCAGCTCGCCGACCTCGTCGCCGGGCGGATGCTGCGGGAGGCGGTCACCGATCTCGTGGACCGGCCCCGGGCCGCGCTGCGCGAGGCGACCGTGCCGATGATCCGGCAGCTGTTCGCCGACTCCCACCTCGAAGAGCTGTGGGAGCGAAGGCAGTTGCCCGTCCTGGACCCCGAACCGCTGCCGCGCGGCGGCAAGGCCATAGAACAGGCGCTGGGCGAACGCGTCTCGGACATGCAGCGGCTCCTTGCCGACCTGCGGGCCGTCGCGGAACGCTCCGCCGCCACCATGGCCGACCGGTTCTCCCCGCGTCCCGCGATCGACAAGCTCCTCCAGAACGTGGACCCCTTCCACGCCGACCGCGTCGTCCGGGGCGTCCCGGAGAGCGACGACGCGATCGCCCGGCTCGGCTTCCTCGGCATGCTGGACAACCGCTCGCGCGCCCCGCAGCGCCCGCCGGGCATGTCGGAACAGCCGCCCAAGATCCCCCGGATCAAGGGCCGGCTGGCCGGGATGTCACCGGCCCGCTGGGGCGACGACGACGTCCAGGCCGCACTCCAGGAGCAGGACGCCTGGTACCAGTGGCGCTGCCGGACCATCTGGCACGAGGCCTGGCGCGAACAGCAGCAGCACTGGCGGGCGCAGGCCGACACGGCGGGCGCGGACATCGCCCGGCTGGTCAACGCCTTCCGCTCGCACAGCGACCAGGAGCGCAAGATCTCCGCGCAGAAGGGCATGGAACTGTACGAGGACCGCACGGGCATCTCGTATCTGCTGCCACCGCAGCGCACCCTCAACCACTTCTACGAGGACGTGGTGACGAGGCTGATCCGCCGCGAGGGACTGCGCGAGACGGAGGACGCGGCCTCGCTGCTGCTCAAGCTGGTCGACGGGGACACCTGGCGTGACGTCCACGCCCGCAGCAGGCGCAGCCCCGACGACGCGGTGTCGGTCGTGAAGGCCCAACTGGAGGGCAGAATCACCCGGTTGTTCGCGGAGAGCGGCGAACGTCTCGAAGAACGCCCCCTGTTGCCGTCCATGAGCACGCTACTGGCCGCCGCCGCAGGGGACTCGGACGCCACCGACCAGGTCAGCAAGGAGGCCCTCGACCTGTTCGGCCGCAAGCTCACCGGCCTGCTGCCCGTCGGCTTCACCCCGGAGGGCACCGGCCCGCTGCGGGTCCTGGTCACCTACCCGCGCGTGGAGGCGGTGGACGAGGTCGAGCAGTACCTGGGCAAGGCACTCCGCCTCCCCTCGGACGCCCGAAACTCGGTCGAGTACAGGGGAGTTGAGAGCGACTCGGTGACAGTCGTCCTGTTCCGCAGCGAGATGAGCCTCACCCAGGTGCCCGAGGCCCGCAAGGTGCTGCGCCAGTGGGCCAGGGCCAAGGACAACGAACAGGCCCAGGACGTCCTGCGCTGGCGCCAGCGCCTCGGCTACCGGGACAGCTGGATGGTCAGCGGCGAGGAGGACCGCCGCGTCATCCTGCACCGGCTGCTGTGCTGCATGTGGAACGGCCAGGTCGACGTCGTGGACGGCGAGTCGGCGTCCCCGGACCGCGTCCGGCTGCGCCTGCACCCCGAGAAGGGCCCCCAAGTACCGGGCGTACGGCTCCGGTTGGGCGACTTCCCCGGCGGAGTGTCCAGCTGGGCGGAACTGCTCCGCTCGTACGAACGCTGGACCGTCCTCGACGACGAGCGCACGGTCGAGGACTACTGCCGCGAACTGATGGGCGCCCAGCCGCTCGGCCTCACCAGAAGCGGCACCGACCCGCACCCCCTGTTCGTCGAACTCGTCGAGGAGATCGCCCCGCGCCAGCTGGCCCTGCTCACGGAGCGCCGCGAACGCGACGGCGAACGCGTGGAGGGCTGGGTACGCCCCCTCTGGGAGTTCTGGGCGGAGACCCTCCCGGCCGCCCTGGACACGGAGTTCGGCGACCAGCGAGCGGTCCAGCCGACCCTCCGCACCCTCCTCGAACACGTCCGGGGCGGCATCCCGGCCCCGCGCCGCCGCCCGGAACCGGAGACCCCCCGCCGCCTGATCGACGACGAGGACGACTGGGGTACGGCGCCCCGGACCCCGGAGCCCGATACGCGTGGCGGGTCCGTGGACGACGACTACACCAAGCCGTCCGCCGACAGCCGCGACGACAACGGCAGGCACGACGACACCGGCAGGCACGACAACGACGGGGCATACGGCGGGAGTTCACGCTTCTCCACGCGGGACGTCGACACCGGTGGCCACGTGGGTCGCCGTACGGACGGCCGGGTCAACGGCTCCCCGCGCAACAGCGAGCGCTTCTCCGCTCCTTGGGACCAGCCCGACGACACCGACACCGACACCGACCGCCGGTACGACCGGGACGGCGACAGCTCGCCCTGGGACGGAGACGCCCAGTGAGCCTGCCCACCATGGGCTCCGGCCCCGCCGTCATCCAGCTCGACCTGCGCTCCGGAGCGGCCGAACTCGACACCGCCCAGGCGCTCCGGGCCCGTATCGCCCGCCTGCTCGCCCGCGCCGGGCAGCCCGAACCCGACGACCCGCTGTTCCTGGTGACCGACACCCCGGCCGGCCTCACCGACCACCAGCGGCAGTACGAACTCCTCTCCGGCTACCGGGCCGTGGGCGAGGTGAGAATCCTGGTCCTCCTGGTGGGCAGCGCGCCCGGCTCGTACGCCGACCAGGACGAGGCGTTCCGGCCCGACCGTCGGCTGCTGCGCCCCTCGGTACTGCGCACCTCCGGCACCGCCCTCCTGTGGGCCGGTGATCTGCGCGCCGCCCGCACGCCGGTCGAACACCCCGCGCCCGACGACCCGGACGCGCTGGCCGTCCTGGTGGACGTGCTGTCGGTACCGGACGTGTACCTCCGCGTCCTCCACGACCTGGAGTCCCTCCCCGAGGCCGTCGCCGCACCCGGCGTACGCCTCCTCGAACAGGATCTGCCCCCCGAGGTGCGCGACCGGGCCTGGCGCGACGCGCTCACCCGGTTCGCGGGCCACGACACCGACCACGCACCCCCGACGGCGGTCGCCTCCGGCGCCGATCTGCCCGAGCCGCTGCGGTCGTTGGTGACCGGCCGGGGCGGCCGGGACCAGCGGCACCGCGAACCGGGCGGCCCGGCGGACGGCACGTACCGCGCCTGCGCGGACGCCCTCGACTACGCCGACGAGGCCCTGTCCGGCCTCCGCACCCTCCCCGGCCTGCTCCGCCCCGCCCGCCGCGCCGCCTTCGAGACGGACCTCGACCAGGCCCGCCAGTCCCTCGACGCCTACAAGTCCCTGGTGGCCAGGGCCCTCACCACCAGCACCACCTCACCCGCCGAGGCAGCGTCCCACCTCACAGCCCTGGGCCTACGGGTCCCCACAGCAGAGGGCATGCGCGACCGAATCGGCGAGGCCCTGCGCGAATACGCCGAAAAGCTGCTCGGCCAGGGCCTGCCATTGCGGTCGGTGGCCCAGAGGTTCACGACCTTGGCGGGCAAGGTGGAACCGGTACCGAGTTCGGCGCTGGCACGAAAACTCACGGCGTTCGGCAGCGCCCCGACAGGGGCGCGCCCGACAGGGGCGCGGGGAACTGCGCGACCAGCCACGGCGGCCCCGCACCCGGAAAACAACCCACCCCACGGAGCGCTGACCAGCAGATTCACACCAACGATCGCCGCGCTGCCAGGCGCCCTATGGCAGGGCCCCCTACTCGCACTCGCCCTAATAGTCCCCCTCCTCTTCCTCACCACCGCCCTCCTGGCCACATCCCGCCTAGGAGGCAAGCGCCGCTGGGCACTGACCCCCCAGCTCGCATCATGGACCGGCGCCCTGATCGGCGCAGTGGTCGCGTACACAACCAACCCCCCGCTCTGGCTCAGCACTTCCGGTCTCCTCATCGGCCTGTGCGCCGCAGCGGACACGGCCCGCCGCCTCTGGCGTACGGCGGCCGACGCCTGGCCCCCGGGCCACACCACCGCCGCACTCCGCCAGGCCCTGCAAGGCCTGGACACCCTCCTCGCCGAGGGCGTCCGGGAACACTGGGCCGTAGAGGAGCGCCTGAACTGCGCGGACGCGGCCCGTTCCGTCGCCGGTGTACTACGGGCGACGGCAGCGGCGGCGGAGGCCGAGGCGGTCCCCGAACCCGAGCGGGCCACGGTCGGGGCCGCCGCGTACGACACATACCGCGCCGACGGATTCCCGGCGGACGACTGGCTGTCGAGCACCCCGGACGCGTTCTCCGGAACCGGCGACGGCCCCTCCGACGACAAGGCCGCCAACGACGACTGGATGACCGCGTACGCCTGGCCGGACGCCCCGTCCTGGGACGACCCGGCGAACCGCACGGACACCGCCGTACCCGCTCCCCGCGAGGAACCCCCCGTGTCCACCCCGCCCCGGGCGGCGGACCGGACCGCCGCCACACCCCGCTGGCTGGACCGCGAGACCGCCGAGGGCGGCCCCGAGCTGGTCGCCACCCTCGCCCGCGACCTCACCGACGCCGCCCTGGAGGCGATGAAGTCCTACTGGGGCGCCGTGGAACGCGGCCAGGCCGGCACGCTCGCCGCGACCCGGATCGAGGGACGCGTCGCCGAACTCCTCTCCACGGCCCGAAGGCACCTACGACACAACGGAGTTCTGGCCGCGCCCCCCTTCGCCGCCACCCGCCGCACCCGCGCCAACTCGGCCGGCCTGCTGGGCACCGACCCGCACGCGCTGGCCGGACTGGTCGGCGCGGAGACCGACCGCCAGTCCGTGGTCCAGCTCTCCTCGCCCGACCAGGGCGCACTGCTCAGCCGCGACCCGGCGGCGGCCGTATGGATCAGGTTCGCGCCCCTCGCCGTACGCGACGAGGTCGAGAAGGTCTGGCGTACGAGCGGTACGGACCGCCCGGAGGAGGTGGAGTGGACGTCGTCGGGACGGTACGCGGGCCTGCTCCGGCTGACCCCGCTGCGCCCCGGAGTCGTCGACACCTTCCGCCCCCGCCACGACGACTTCGGCGACGGAGACGGGCACAGGAACGGGCACGGCTACGAGTTCCGGGACGGACACGGCTACGAGTACGAAAGCCCGTACGACCGAGGGGACGGCGACAGCTGGTGACCCGCACCACGCATTCAGGGCCAGGGCCAGGACCGGGACCGGGGCCGGGGCCAGGACCGGGGGTCCCGGACGGACCCGCCGACGCCAAGCTCGGCTTCAGCACCCCCGCCGGCCGCCGCCGCGTCGCCCGGGTCCGCTTCGGGCCCGAGTCCCGTCGCGACCCGCAACTGCCGCCGCTGATCCGCAACGCCCTGCTCGACGACCGGGGGCAGGGGCAGCGCTGCGTACAGGTGCGGCTCGCCGCCGCCGACGCGACGGAATCGGCCGCCCGCGCTCTCCTCGACACCGAGGCGGGCACCGCGCTGCGGCTGCACCGGCTGGTCGACGGCACCGAGTTCGCCCCGCTGTTCCCCCGGCTCATCGGCTACGAGCTGGACACGGACGAGCCGTTCCTCCTGTACGACCCACCGCGCGGCGCCACCGCGGCCAAGACCCACGTCATGTCGTCGACCGACCAACGTGTCCTGGCCCGCGACCTGATGCTCGCCGTGTGTCTGCTGGACGGCCAGGGCCTGGTGCCGCGCGGCATCTCGCCCGCCAACGTGCTCTGGGACGGAACGTCCTTGCAGCTGTGGGGACTTGAGGGCGTGGCCCGCGTCGGCCGACCCCGGTCCGCGTGGGGCCGGGCCCCCTACTCCTCGCCCGAACAGCGCCTGGGCGAGGGCACGACCGACTCCCGGGACGCGGTGTGGAGCGCGGCCCAGGTGCTCTACCGGCTGGTGACCGGCCGCCCCGGCCACGCCGACCACGCACCGGCCGACCTCGGCGAACACCGGGTCCTGGCCGAGACGTTGAGGGACGCCTTCGACCCCCGGGCGACCGGCCGCCCGACCCCGGCCCAGCTCCTCGACCTGCTGTCCCCGGGGGCGTCCGGCCGCGCCGCGCTCCTCGCGCCCGCCGACGAGACCCACCAGGACCGGCAGGTGTTCGAACAGGCCCTGCGCGCCAAACGGCAGGCACCGGTGGCCCCTTCGACACCGGGCGCGGGAACGGTCCTGACCGAGAGCGAGGTGATCTGCCCGTACTGCCTGGAGACCATCCAGCTCGACCTCGGCGCGCTGTACGTCACCGACAGCCGGATGCAGTACCAGCCCCTGAACCTCGCGGGCGTCGGCAAGCTGCGCCGCCAGGACGTCATGCGCGGCGCGGTCCAGAAGTGCACGGCGGACCCGGACTTCCCCGAACACTTCATCCCCGTCCCGTACTTGACGTACGGCCGCCCGCTGACGGTGGCCATGGTCGGCCAGTCCTCCACCGGCAAGAGCCATCTGCTGACCCAGATGATCGCCGAGATCACCGACGGCGGCCTGGAACCCTTCGGCCTGAGCTGGCAGTCCGTCAACCCCGAGCAGCACGCCCGGTTCGTACGGGAACGGGTGCAGCCCCTGCGCAACGGCCGCGTCCTGGACCACACCACCGCCCTGGGCCTGGACGGCTTCGCCCGGTTCGTGGAGTCCCTCCTCATCACCGACGCGCACGGGCAGGTGCGTCCGGTCGCCTTCTTCGACCTGGGCGGCGAGGACCTCGTACGCACGGACGCGGCCCTTCGTTTCCTGCTCGGGGTGGACGCCCTGGTGTTCGTCGTCGACCCCGTACTGGCGCTGCCGCTGCCGCAGTTGGACCACGCGAGGGAACGCGGCGGGGTCGAGGTGAACCGGGACGGCGACCTCGCCTTCGCGACGGTCCTGGACCGGCTCCCGAAGACGGGCCAGTACCTGGAGGTGGCGGCCACGATGGTGCTGGGCAAGGCGGACCTGCTGCGCTTCCAGTCGCCGGTCGACCACTGGCTGGGCCGGCCGGCGGCCACCTCCCTGGACGCCACCCTGATCCGCGAGGAGAGCCAGGACGTCCACGCGTTCCTGCGCCGGCACGCGGGGCAGGCCTGGCTGCGCCCCTTCGACGCGATCCGCCGGTGCACCCTGCACGTCGCGTCGGCCACCGGCGGCCAGGAGGACCAGGGCCGCTATCCGGCGGGCGCGGCACCCCGGCGCGTACTGGAACCCCTCCTCTCCCTGCTCGCGATGCACGGCCTGATCGACGTCCCGGGCGGCCCCGAGGCGTTCGCGCGGGGCGAGGCGGCGGCTTGGGAGGCGGTGCCGGTGGAGGGCGACGGGCAGTTGAGGGTGCCGGGGGCGCGGGGAGCCGGGGGCCCCGGACGTGAACGGGATCGCGATCGGGAGCGGCAACGGGGAGAGGAAGAGAAGTGAGCGAGTTCCAGGACATGCCGTCGGCGTCCTCGGCGGCATCGGCGCCGTCAGCGGCTTCGGTCCCGTCGGTGCATCAGCTGGTCTTCCGGTGGGAGGGCAACCACGGTCGGCAGGGCACCGGCATGAAGGCGGTCGCCCACTCCTGTTCGGCGGAGCGGGCCGAGCAACTGGGCCGGGAACTGGGCCCGTTGCTGTGGGTGTCGGGCCCGGGCGCGGCCCGCCCCAGCGTCGTACGCACCGTGTCCCGCGACGGCGAGGTCCTGCTCGCCCAGCGCTGGCCCACCAAGGACCCGTACGGCCGCCCGAGCACGATCAGCCATGTCCTGGTCGGCGCCCCGGGCACCCTGAAGACGCGGCAGTGCCTGGGTCTGGCGCACGGCGGCTGGAGCCCTCGCGAGTCCGCGGAGCAGGCGAGCGGAACCCTGTCGATGGTCGAGTGCGCGGAACTCGACGCCCTGGCGAGGCAACGGCTGCCGAGGATGCGGGAACGGCTGGAGAGCGTACGGCGCGCCCTGATCCTGGTCGCGGCGGAGTGGCTGCGCGATCCGGCACAGCGGGTGTCGCTGCTCGTGGAGGAGACGAGCCCGCCCGGCTGGCCGGACCGGGACGGCGCACCGCTGCTCTACCTCGGCCTGTTCCTCCTCTTCGGCTCCTGGCCGGGCCACGAGTGGACGTTCGCGACGTACGACACGGTCGACACCCACCCCCTGCGCCTCACGTCCGTCCCGCGCTGGGAACAGGACACCGGCGGCTCGGGCCCACTGGCCCGCGTGGTGATGGGCCGTACGCCCGCCACCCCCCAGTTCGAACACCGCGCGGCGATCCACCTGGTCGACCACCTCCTGGCCCACCCGGACGCGGGCGCGGGCGTACCCCAGCTGCTGGAGAAGCTGAGCGACGGCGCGACGCTGGACTGGGCACGGCGACGGGACCTGCTCGGGCAGATCCTCACCGCTGAGGGCCGGGCTGTCGTCAACGCCGAGGGCCGGGGCGTCGGCGTTGCCGAGGGCCGGGGCGTCGAGCGGCGGAACGGCGAGCGCCAGGAGGCGCCGGCACCACCACGTCCCGCCCCGCCGCAGAACCAGTACCCGTACGGGGAGGGGGCGACCCCGCCCGCGGAGCCCCCGCTGCCCCCGCTGCCCGAACCCCCGTACCCGGCACCGTACTTGGAGCCCGAGCCCACGGCCACGCCCCCACAGCCCCGCCGTACGCCCGACCCCGAACCGTACGGACTCCACGACGACCTGCGCACCCACCACCGCGGAGACCCCCAGCAACGCAACTTCCTCATGGCCCAGTTGCGCACCCTGTCCGACGACGTGCTGCTGCGCGAGCTGCGCTCGGACGAACTGCCGCCGGACTCCGTGGAGTTGCTGCTGTCGGAACTGGGCAGCCACGAGCGCCGCGAGACCCGCCGCCCGGAGATGCGGCACGCCCTGTGCGCGCAGGTGCTCCGCAACAACCTCTACCTGTCACCCCACGGCCAGACCGGGGAGCCCCTGTCCCGCACGGCCCTGGCCCGTCAGGCGGCCGATCTCTTCAACTGGGCGGTGGCCCCGCTGGCCCGCGACGAACGCTATCTCCACGACCTGTACGAACTGCTGCACAGCATGAGCCGGGCCCCCCATCCCATCGGGAGCAACTGGCTTGCGCAGAGCATCATTTCCCCGTCGAACAGCGAGGTCCCCGACCTGCCGCCGACGGTCTGGCAGCAGATCCTGCGCGACCAGCTGACCCGCCCGAACAGACCACAGCCCCCCGTCCCCGCACCCCCGCTCACCACCACACCGGAACCACCGGATTCCACGTCGCGCCTCTCCGAACTGACGAACAACGTGAGCTGCGTGGTGGGCGTCTGCGCGGCGGTGATCGCCGTACTCATCGGAATCGCGCTGATCGTCGGGTAGCCGCGCGGGGAAGACGCGCTGACACCCCGCCACTCCCCATTAGACAGCGAGTCAAGTTACTGAACCGTAACCTACCGACTGCTACCCGAAGTAACCGACCAGTAGGTACGGTCCAGGCGAACCGCCGAGCAACAGGTAACGAGAGACGGCGACTTGCCCCCACCCGTGGGACGCGGGCGGAGCAGGTCACCACTCCCCCCACCCTCACCTCTACTCCTGCCAGCCGCTTCACAGGAGGTTCGCCATGCCCGCACGCAGACGGCTCCTGGCCGCAGCAGTAACCGCTGCGACCTGCCTAGGCGCTCAGGCACTCTCGTACACAACGACAACAGCCACGGCAGCGACGACCGCCTCCTCCACGGAGACGGTCGTGTCCCGGGGCGTGGAGATCCCAGCGTTCTACACGCCACCGACAACCCCCCTCCCCGCCCCCAACGGCACGCTGATCCGCACCGAACCCCTCCCCCTGGCCATCTCCCTCCCCACCCTCGACGGCCCCCTGCCCGGCCGGGCGACCCGCCTGATGTACAAGTCCACGGACTCGAACGGAGCCCCGGTCGCGGTCACCGGCGCGTACATCGAACCGACGGCGACCTGGAAGGGAGGCGGCGCGCGCCCGCTGGTGGCGGTGGCCCCGGGGACGATGGGCCAAGGCGACCAGTGCGCGGCGTCTCTAGGCCTGGAGCACCCTCTGCTCCTCAACGGCCGTACAGTGTCGGTCGGTTACGAGGACATCGCCATCTACCGTCTCCTCGCGACCGGCGCCGCGGTGGTCGTCACCGACTACGCCGGCCTGGGCACGACGGACCGCCTCCACACGTACGTCAACCGCCTGGACGAGGCCCACGCGGTACTGGACGCGGTACGCGCGGCCCGCAACCTGCCAAGCACCTCGGTCACATCCGCTTCCCGGGTGGGCCTGTTCGGCTACAGCCAGGGCGGCGGGGCGACAGCGGCAGCGGCGGAACTCCAGCCGTCCTACGCCCCCGACATCACCCTGGCCGGCACGTACGCGGGCGCCCCACCGGCAGACCTGACGGCGGTCACGAAAGCGATCGACGGCAGCGAACTGACGGGCGCCCTGGGCTGGTCCCTGAACGGCTTCCTGCAATCGGACCCGACACTCCGCCCGCTGGCGGAGGCCCACCTGAACACGGCGGGGAGAGCGGCCTTGGCCGACCTCTCAACGATGTGCGTAGGAGACGCACTCCTGAGCTACGGCTACACAAAGAGCACGAAGTGGACGACGGACGGCAAGTCCATCTCCGACATCATCGCGTCCACCCCGGCCCTCCAGACGTTCCTGGACGGCCAGCGCATCGGAAACCTCAAACCGGCAAGCCCGGTACGCGTGGCAACAGGCACCAGCGACAACCTGGTACCGCACGGCCAGGCCCGCCGCCTGGCGGCGGACTGGTGCGCGAAGGGCGCGAACGTCACGTACCGCCCGGTGATCCTCCCGAACGTGATCAGCCCACTCCTCAACCACTTCGCTCCGCTGTTGGCAGATCAGGGCAGCGCGGTGAACTGGCTGACGGACCGGCTGTCGGGGGAGCCGGCGGGGTCGAACTGCGGGGTGTTGCCGATCCTGCCGTGAGCGGGTGAGCGACCGCGCGTGTGCGGCGGCGACCAAGGCCCGGTCGCCGCCGCATCCAGAGTGACGTGCGCGCCCGCCCCACGGTGTCGGGGCGGGCGCGCAGATCCAAGCTCAGGGAGCCGCTATGCCACAGGAAGATTGACGGTCAAGGGACCGTTCGGAGGCTTCTTGATCGGGACGTTCTTGTTCTTGTACGTATTCGTGTCACCTTCATCGTCTTCGCAGACAACCTTGAAAGTGGCGGTCGTGCCACCACCCGGAATACCTGTGAGTTTGATCGTGTACTGTTCGACCTTTTCCTCACCCGGCGGTTCATCCTCGCCGACAACCCCCGTCTTGGGGGTTATTGTCACCGTCTTCGGTACTGAATCATCGAATTTCGCGCAACTCACTGTTCCGGTGACAGTGACCTTCACGGCGGCTTGCGCCGTGCCGACCGCTGCCACGGATGCAGCGAGTGTCAGCGCGGCCAAGACCGCGACAGAGCTGAGTGTCTTCCTCTTGACGCTGCTGAAATTCTGCATGTCAGACTCCCGTACTGATTTTAGACGGCTTTATCGAGAGCGCCGGACTACCTAAAGTGCGGGCCGCAGCGGTGAATCGCGAATGTTCGACGTACGCCGTCACGTGGGTCCACGCGCCTGCCACTGAGGGCTGCACCCGACCCCCTGGTTCAAACATGCGGGGTAGGCCGTGCATCGCACCGAATTACGCAGATTGTCATTGTTGAGCCGGTTGACTCCGGCCTTCGGACGCCGACCGCCTTGCCTGCCGATTGGTTCTTCAAGCGTGGCATCCGTTAATCGATCCTAGCCAGAGGTGAGCACCGTGTCCACTTTTGGCTCAACGCACGTGATTGATAGCTAAATCACCGTGGTGGCGCCACAGGTCGCCGCCAGAATGCATGATGTTCGTCCTATGCGGGGCCCTTACCCGCCGGCGGACGGTCGGCGCTGCTTACACCGCAGGGGCCTATGAAAGTTGGCAGTAGATTTCGCGACGGTTGCCGCGGCCAGGAGCCACACGATCAGCTGACCGTCCCCAACGGTGTAAACGGCGCGGTAGTCGCCGACTCTGAGCCGCCAGCGGGCGCCTTGCCCCTGAAGGGCTTTGATGTCGAACGGTGCGGCGGCACCAACGTCCAGCGCCTTCTGGAGTTCGGCGAGGCGGTGCAGGATACGAAGGGCATCCGGGCGCGGGACCTTGAGCATGTCCCACCGAGCATGCGGCGTGAACCGCGTGACGTATCCCACGAGTTCAGTCCTGCCGCGCCCGCAGCAGAGCAGCCATCTCTTCGAGCGAGACCGACCCTTCCGTCCCCTCGGACTCGGCTTCATCGGCCAACCGATTGAGCCAAGCCTCCTCAGCGCTCTCCCGCAGGCGCTGGTACTCCTGAATGTCAATCACGACAGCTTCCTGCTTGCCCCGCCGAGTGATGATCGTCGGGGTGTCTTCCCGGCGAGCACGATCGATGACGTGAGCGAGGTGGCTGCGGACATCGGCCATGGATTCGATCACTGGATCAGACATGTAACGACTGTGACAGATGTAAATGGGGGTGGGAGTGTCCAGGATTGGGATGCCACGGCGCCATCGATCTCCGCGAGTACGATCCGGGAGCGGAGGCGCGCAGGGTCCGCGGCTCGGGCCTCCTTGAAGAGGCCAGCCGGGCGCGGGACATCGTGCACGACCGCCCGATGGCCGAGAATGCCAAGCCGAGCACGAACGCGATCCTGCACACGGCCAGCGGCCTGGAGGCGGGAAGTTTCCATCTGGCGCTCGCGGTCTCGCCGCAGGTGATCGCCCTGTCGGTCACCGACGACGGGGGGGACTGGCACGGCCCCGAAAGTCGAGCACCGGGACCAGGAGGCGGAGCACGGCCGGGGCCTGGGCCTGGTCAGCGCACTAGCCCACCGAGTCGTGATCCACGACAGCGACGGCGGCTACACGGTGACCGCAGAACTCTTCACCGACACCCGCCCGGGAGGCCACCCGTGCTGACCAACTGGCCCCGCCGGGGCTTCTGGTGCGAGTGCTGGACCGAAGACCTCACCGAGGCGGAGCCACCTGCACTCCGGGGATCCTTCGACGCCTACTCGCCACCCCAGGCAGACAGATGGATCGCCATCGCGCTGCGCACCATCTCACCGGCACTCGACTCGGACGCCTCCAACGAGGCATGGGCCTGGCTCTACGAGGGACGCATCGAAACCCGGAGAGCGCTGCTGCACGCGAAGCCCTGCACGGTGTCCGTCACCCACGCCGACACCCGCATCACATGGACGGTCCGACCGGCGCTCTTCCTGCCCCTCGCACACCGTCATGGAGTCGAACTCCCAGCCTGCGCACACGAATTCAAACCCCACACCAGCCACAGAACCGAGTCCCAGCAGACGAAGTAGGGCAGCCCCAACAGACCGACTGAGCTACAACTTTCTCTACTGGTTCAAGGCCCGTGCACGGCGCGGGCGCGCGCCGCCTCTGCGGCGCGCTACGTGCATGCGGGCAGAGGCAAGGAAGTCACCCGCGGGTCAAAGACATGCCTCCGGCGGGGCCGCTCAGGCTCCGAGATGGCGGGGGCGCCGTTCGCGAGTGCCGACGACAATCGGACGGCTACGCCGCACCTATGCGGAGACATCCACCCATGGCTCACACGCCTCCGCAAGCTTGCGCAGCTCGCTCTTCAGGTCATCCCACTTAACGGGAACTTTGCCGTTGCCAGCCCCATCCGCCTGGGAGCCAGCGGTACTGCCATTGCCAGCCCCATCCGCCAACGCCAGCAAGTCATCTACTAGGTGACCTCTCTCCTCCGATTGCACGATAAATGAGCCGAGTCCGGGATACCCGCTATTCAGGCGAGTGCGCAGAGCTCTATCCAGAGGTGCCAGCTCAGCGATAAACTGTTCACGCACCTCAGCTTTCTTTTCCGGGCCAGCCTGGCGGAGTCGGGTAAAAGCTCTCTCGACCGACTCAATTGCCTCAAAAATTTGCGTACAAACTTTCCTCCCTCGACTAGTCGCCTTGTTTATGGCTATTGCGGAAGCAAGTAGCACGGTTGCAATTAGGGCGGCACGCTGAGGAAATGCGAAGTCCGGTTGCGGTAGGCCGGATATCATGAGACCCGCCCCGATTGCCAGACACGCTATTGCAGCACAATGGAAAATCACCGAAGCCTCCACGTGCGATTTCAACACGGGCCCCGGGAGCTGCGACTTCAACACAGGACCTGGAGGGCGAAACTCGCGATTCGCAAGATGAAGGGCGATTCGGAATACGCCGAATAGCGCAAGGAAGGCTCCCGCCCAAAATCTGTCTGTCAGCGCGAAAATGATCGCCGCCAGGATCATGAGCGCTAGAATTGGAAGTAGAAATAGGAAGGCCAAGGAGTAATTTGTCAGCCAGACAGCTATACGGTGCTCAACCCGCTGCTGAATCGTCTTAGCTGTGGCAATTGCACCGGCGATAGCGAATACGAACGCCACCAACGCAAGCACAGCGATTTCGCCGGCCGTAAGTTCCAGCATCCGGCCGGGACCTCCGGGCAGTCGAGTTCCGACTGCGTTTACGAAAACCGCAATCCCGCCCGTAGCTATCAAAGCCGCACTAGAAGGCACAAGGCTGGTGGCAACGCGTTTGACAAGCCCCGATGGCTTTTCCTCTTCCGGCTCATCCGGGATGTCTGGCAGAGTCATAATGGTGTCAGGCGCCTCTGATTCAGCATCAGACAATGCGCCCGGCGTGAGAGAGTCCGCCGACGCCACCTGACCATCCGTCACGGACTTATCTTTGGAATCAGGCATCGCTGCCTCGCTGGAGCTACAGATGAGCTGGGACAGATTAGCCGCTCAATAAGGGGGCCACACCAAGAATCTCACTTCAGTCGTGGACACGCCACTCGTGTAGCGCTGCAACCCACGCGAAGGGCGATGCGCGCGAACGCCGATGGCGTACTCAACGACCTGTTCATTGGGGTTCCCCACTCAGACCTGCACTGGTAAGCCCGCGTGAAGCGCTGAACGAGGCATCCTGGGCCCGCACGGCACACTGGCCCAGAGAAACGCCCCTCTCCTCACCGCTTGTGGGGCTCCATCTGCTCCGGCAAAAACCCAACTCACCAAGATCCCCGACAACACCCAGGGCAAGAAGTCACCTTAGTTTGCACCCATTAAAGGACCCGGCAGGTTGTGCCACTCGTGACCGCACCCATCGGCGCAATGCAGCGCCCGCCTGCGGGTGTCCGCGATGCTGAAGAGGGCAACGAGCAAGCGGAAGGACTTGGTGAGTTCATAGGCCGGAAGCCCTGCCATCCCGAAGCGCCACTTCGTGAGCATCACCGCAGGCGTGTGCGTGGGACGAATGCCAGAACGCGCAATGCTCTCAGGCGCATCGTCCTCGCAGGCACGGGCCTGCCCGCAGAACAGCACCAGTGCGTGCAAGACCTTGCGTCGGTCATCCACCGAGAGGCCCTCGAACCACTCGACACCCTCGGCCATCGGCCTGAGCCCCTGCGCGAGTTCGTTCAGTGCCACCTCGTGTGCGTACAACACCGGCCACCTCCCCTGAGGTACAGCCATCGACGATTCCCCGGCTATTCAGAACGAAGGCGTGAAGCCGGCGGACTGGTCGAGGTGGAACGCGGAGCCCGGAGCCGTCGGAGTCCAACCCTCGCGCAGGGCAAACCGAACGGCCGCGGCAACACCAGACGGCAGTACAGGATCAGCCTCGCGATCTATCCAGTTGCTCGGATGCGGTTGGTCCGTGGTGACCACGAGCGTCATGCCCGGGGTGTCCGCATGCTCGACCGCGAACGTGCAGGGCGACCAGGCCAGCCCCTGAAAGTACGTCGGCCTGCCCCGCAGCCGCCAGTGGTAGGCCGTGCCGTCGACAACGATCCGTCGTGATCCCTTGCGGACCAGTGCCATGGCTCCCCCTTCAACAGCGACGATGCTAGCGACCCCGGCCCCGCCGCCCGTCTCAGTTTCCGTCCCATTCAGCACCGTTCACGGTCGTTCAGGCGAGACCGAAGCCGGTGGCCGCTCCCACGGCCGAACGCCCATGAACGCAGGTGTACGGCCCCGCTCGAAACCCCAGGCCCCACCACCACAGTTGGAAAGCGTGCGCCTTCAGAGTGCGGACCCTCCGCCTGTCCTGAGCGGGGCCATACCCCCGCCCGCGTGCAACGCGCTCGGGTAACACAGGCGCGGAGCACCACACAGCTCTCCAATGCTCCAGCCCACCAAGCTGCCGCCGCCCCAGCCCCGCAGCCGCCCCAAGCACGGCAACACTGATCACGACCCCGCAGACACCCAAGGAGCAAGCAGCTCCAACACTTCCTCCCAGCGGTAACGGTCCGCCCCACCCCCGGCCTTCGGCCGATGAGGCTCGTACGAGCCGATCAGGACCCCCATCTCACGTAGCCGTTGCAGGCTCTGGCCGTACGCGGGATGGGCGGCCTGGGCCGAGTTCAAGTACGGCAGTACAGCGACCGGTACGCCCATGGCGGGTGCTTCGCACAGGATGCCCAGGGCCAGGTTGTCGGAGATCCCGGCAGCCCACTTGTTGACGGTGTTGAAGCTGGCCGGGGCGACCGCGATCGCATCCGCGGGCCGAGTCGGGCGCGATTGACCCGATGATCGCCAGGCCGAGCGGATGGGGCACCCGGTCTGGGCCTCGACCGCCTCCGCGTCGAGGAAGCCGAGCCCCTGCGGGGTGGCGACGACACCGACGTCCCAGTGCCGCTCCTGTGCTGCGGTGATCAGCTTGCCGACGTCATTGGCTACCCCGGCCGCACAGACCACGATCTGCAGGAACAGCTTGTCGGGCTGATCACTCACGCGGGCACTCCCAGTCGGCGGCTGAAGTGGTGCAGCTCGGGCAGCGCCCGGCGGCGGTCGCTGGCTGCCATGTCGGCGACCAGTTCGCGTACGGCCGGGCGGCGGATGTCCTGTGCCGCACAGCTCTCGGCGATACGCAGGGCCTGGTAGCCGTCGGCGAGTCTGCCCTGCTGACTGTAGGTGCGGGCAGTCTCCACCCACAGCGCGGCCCGGCGTTCGGGGACCGGAATGTGGCGCCGCATGAGGGGCCGTGCGGCTTGCAGGGCGACTTTGGTGGGGCTGAAGTTTGCCCGGGCGTCGAGCCGGTCGAAAGCAGCGACGTAGCGGGCCATCGCCTTGGCCTCGGTGAGGAAGTCCTGGGTGGTGGCGCGATCGCCGTTTCTGCTGGCCACGGTCGCCTTGCGGAGCAGCACCAAGCCGAACGCCGCCGGGTACCGGGGCGAGCGCTGGTCGTAGGAACCGGTGAGTTGGTCGCCGGTGCGGTGCACCAAGTACACGGCCTGAGCGTGTATTTCTCCCGCACGAATACGTGAGCGCGGACGCTCGCGGCGAGGCGGAGACAGCGCGGCGGAATGTTCGGAGCGCCACACCCTCAGCTACCGAGCAGCCGGCATGTTCCCGTCCCGCCAGTCGTTCACGCGCCTTCGGATGCTCGGGACCATCGGAAGCGCATCGACCTCTTCGGGCAGGAACCAGCGGACGTCGGTGGATTCCTCGGAGACCGTCAGGTGCCCGGCAACTGGGCGTGCCAGGAAGCAGATGGAGAACTCCTGGCGGACCTCGCCGTCGTCGTAGGCGATGACGTGACGGGGGTTGGTGTAGGTGCCGACGATGCCGACGATCTCTACGTCGAAACCGGTCTCCTCGCGGGTCTCCCGAACGGCACAGTCCGGCAGTGACTCGCCGATGTGCATGGCGCCGCCGGGAAGCGCCCACATGTCGTTGTCGCTACGACGTTGCAGCAGGATGCGGCCCGAGTCGTCGACGACGACCACGGATGCGGCCGGGACCAGGCGTTGTGCGGCCGGGGCGTTCGGGTCGTCCTCGTAGTCGCGCCTACCCACGGCCGTTTCCTTCCCATACCGGAGTGCCCCGGTTCCACAGTTCGTCGACGTGGGAGGCGAAGCGGTCGAACATGCCGTCGTTCTGGTGCCGACGCAGATGCAGCGTAGGGGCATCGTGCCCCACGCTGTGGGTCAGCAGGGGCGTCACGATCATGTCGTCGTCGAAGCGGAAGACGGACAGGTAGGCGTGTCCATCGCTGAACCTCGCGTCTATGCCCGGCTGTTCCTTGATCTTCTCCAGTTCCGCGAGTGTCACGCGGATGCGGGTCGACAGAGTCAGCGCAACGTCTTCGTCCTGTTCGCGTGCGCGCGTGAGGTCACTGTCAGGGTCACCGAGCAGAAAGCGCACTCGGCACCCTTGAGAGGCCTTGCGCTTCAGCGCCGTACCGAATCGAGCCTGCTCAAGCCAGAGAAAGTAGTTGGTGTACCCGGCGAAGGTCAGCTCTCGTTCGGACTTGGTGATCAGCGAACGCCACACGGAGGCCGGACAGCCGGACCGGTAGGGATAGACGGACACGACCTCGCGATCCGGACCGACCTTTATCGCCTTCTTCGCGGCTACTGGCCACAACACCGACTCGTCCTCCCCGAGTGCTTCGCAGACGGCCCACCGGTGGCGGGCACGAGGTACCCGCCCGGTCTCCGTGATCCATCGGCCAACGGTCTTGATGTCCACGCCGCAGCTCTCCGCCAACTGACGGTCGGTCATTCGGGCTTGCAGCATGGCGCGGCGCAGCGGTTCATTCACGGATGCCCCCGGGGACGTTAGGCACGCTTTTCACGGTAGCCCTGCTCCATGCCTAACGGTCGCGGAACGCAGTAGGAACGCCCTGTCAGAGGCGGAAGGGTTGTGGTCGACCAGCATCGCCGCCCCCGACCGTCGTGCGTGACGTATGTACGGCCCGGGGCGGTGGCCATCAACCGCAGGAGGTTGACGCAGTGAGCCGCACCATCGACACCGTCCACGACTGTCAAGAAGCACAACGACAGCGAGCCTGGCAGCGAACGCCGTGGCCGACTGAACGCAGAGTGGTCATCGGGCGGAGTCTGGCTCTCGGACGGGAGCTGTCAGCGTGACGGAACACCTCGACGTAGTACGACTTCTGCCGTGGGTGGGCTCCGGAGGCAAGCCCTGTTATCTGGCCGGAGGCGGCTCCCACGGGTACGTCTCGCGACTCGCGGACAATATGGAGTCGATGCAACTCGGTCTGGCCGGCAGCCTGCTCAAGGAAGCTCGGATCATGCTTGACGGCCGCAACTGGACGCCGGGCGAACTCCATTTGCTGGCCGTTCAGTTGACTGAGGCCCTCACCGACGTGCACCGCGTCGCGGAGAGCCGGGGCGCGCGCCTGTCCGTTCCTTCCTGGGACGATTCCGACCTGGCCGACGACGACGACGGGGACTGCGGCAGTTGCGCAGAGCCAACTGAGGCTGTCGGGTGACAACCTCCCGAGCGCGATCACCGAGCACGGCTCCGAAACGTTCCACGAGGAACAGACAGCAGGCAGAAGACCTACCGCCGAGGTCGTTGTGGTCGACGGGCACCCTCTGTGGGACGTGCACAGGAACACGCCGTATCTGGTGCTCCGACTGCTGCGGGTTCGAGGGCTGCTGGACCTGCGCGCACACGTACATGGTGGCCTGTCCGTCCTGCGCCGAAGGGAAGTTGGAGCCGATCCGATGGTGAGGCTCGGGCATCGGCGCTGGCCTCCCCGTACGTACTCTGACCGCATGACGAGGCTGATCGTCGCAGCAGGTGGAGGAGGCGATGCGGTCGCCGCCGCCATGCTCGACGCCGCCCTCTACGGCGCCGACCAGCACCCGACCGTGATCCTTACCTACGCCTGGGACCGCCTCCTGATCGATCCGGTACCCGGTCCACGAGGGCCGGACGACTTCACGGGCCTCGAACAGATCACCCCGGTGGTGTGGGCCGTGCCGGCGGGAGCCCGACCGGTCGCTCCCGCCGGGTCCATGCTCCCCCGGCTCGCGTCGGAACTCCCGTACACCTTCGCTCTGATCGACCCGCGCCACGGTGTCGAAGGCCTCACGCGTCAACTCGAAGAACTGGTCCGGCACTTCTCCCCGGTGTCGATCGACCTCCTGGACGTGGGCGGTGACATCCTCGCCCGGGGTGACGAACCGACGCTGAAGAGCCCGCTCGCCGACGCCGTGACACTCGCCGCGTGCTGCCAAGTGAACGCGTCCATCAGGCTGTTGGTCGCTGGACCCGGCCTGGACGGTGAACTCCCGCTCGACGACGACCTGCAGGGCGTGCTCGGCCCGCTCGTCCACAACTTCACGGCGGATGACGTGGAGCCGGTCGGCTCGGTCCTGGAGTGGCATCCGTCCGAGGTGACCGGGATGCTCGCGGCGACTGCGCGAGGGGTACGCGGTGTCTGCGAGGTACGGGACGCCGGGCTGCCCGTGGCTCTGACTGACGTCGGCCCGACCGTCCATGAGGTCGACCTGGACGAGGCGTTGAGCCGTAACCGACTGGCCCGCTCGATCCTGGAGACAGCGAGCCTGAACGACGTGGAGGCCCACAGCCGCGAAGTCTGCGGCTACTCGGAGATCGACTCCGAACGCAGCAAGGCGGCACGACTCCTTGAGCGGTCGGCGACCGAACTCGACCCGGTGGCCACGCTGTCGACCGCGCTGTCGAGGCTCGATGCGTTCGAGAGCCTCGCCCGAAGCCGTGGAGTCACCCACACGACGTTCCGTCGTCTCACCGAGGCCCTGGGCCTCAACGGCTCTCAACGCGCTCGCCTGCGTCAACTCCTCATCAGCAGGCGCCCCGAGCAGTACGCAGCACCGCTCTGGCGCATCCCGTAGGACCCGATTGTCAGAGTCGGCTGCTAGCTTCCGCCGTCACAGGTGGACGGAGACAGACGGACGGAAATGGCCGGGAGGGGATGAAGGCCGGTGGGGGCTTCGCACTGGGACTACTACGTGCCGTACCAGGAGGACCTGAACGCCGCGCTTCAGCAGCTGCGGCGTGCGGTGTTCGAGGCAGGGGACTACTACTGGGTCAACGGTGCCGACTGGCGGCCGGAGGCGGAGCGGGAGCCTCGGCCGCGGACTCTGGAGGAGCTGTGGGAGGTCGAGTTGGTCCATGAGGCCGGTACGCACTCGATCCTCGATGTCTTCGTCGTGCTGGTGCCCGACGACACCCCGGACTACAACACCGTGGAGCCGGTCACCGACGAGGAGGCACTCGAACTGCTCGGGACGGAGAAGCTCACCCGTGCGCACGTCCCGGACTTCGACGTCTTCCCCCGGTCCCGCTGGGTCGGACGGTGCGCGGTGCTGCACGACGACGAGGGCAAGCCGCAGGAGATCCGCTTCTGGGGGCACTCGGGCGACTGAACCGGAGGCTGGAACACACCACCACCGGCCGCCAACTGCCCCCACCACCCCCCACCGAGCCTCTCGTCGGTGGAGGCTGCCCGGGGCAGGCACGCCCTGGCCGGGCGCGCCTGCCCCGCCCCGACTAGCTGACGACCTGAAGCGACTTCGGCCAGCCGATCTCGTCGAGCTTCTTGAACAGGCTCATGATGTCGGCGGGTCGAAGCTTGATGCAGCCGTTGGAGCCGAAGTCGCGCGGTTCGTCCCAGCGCTGGGGCTCGAGGGTGCCCTGACCGCCGTTGCGCGTCATCTCACTGTGGATGAACAGCGCGCTGCGCAGCGTGCCGTTGGTGCACTTCTTGTCGGACAACTGGATTGCGTAGCCCTTGATCACACCGTCCTTGCTCTTTGTGTGCATCCCGACGGTGTAGTCGCCGTTGGGCAGCCAGCCCTGGTTCCTGACGCACTCGTTCTTGTTGTTGACGCCGTTGCCGGATCCGGCGCGGTAGGTGATCACCACCTGGCCGCCGCGGATCACCGAGAGGCTCGACGCCTTGGGGTCCGACTGGTTCTTGTCGAACTTCAACCAGACGGTTCCACCACCGGGGTTGCCGCCGCCGCTGCCACCTCCGCCGTTCACCAGCCTGGCCCAGGTGTTGGGTCCGACGATGCCGTCGACCGTGAGGCCCTTGGCCTTCTGGAAGGCCTTGACCGCTATCGCCGTGGCCGGGCCGTACGCGCCGTCGGCGGTCGCCGGGTAGCCGTTGTCCGTGAGCTGCTGCTGAAGTGCCTTGACCGCAGGGCCCTTTGAGCCCGACTTCACGGTGACGATGAGCTTCGCCCAGGTCTTGGGGCCCACCACGCCGTCGGCCGTGAGGCCCTTGGCCCGCTGGAAGGCCTTGACCTGGCCGGCCGTACCGGAACCGAAGATCCCGTCGGCCGCGGTCGCGTGTCCCTGCGCGGTCAGCAGCAACTGGACGGTGGCCACGTCCACGCCCCGCTGACCGGACTTCACCACCGGCCACGACGCCTGGGCCTGTGCAGCGGCGGCAGCGGCAGCGGCAGGCGCAACAGTGACCGGCTGGGCCTCGGCGGTCTCGGGCGGGACTGCCCCGGACGTGACACCGGCCGTCAGGACTGCGGAAAAGAGGGCCGCGGAGACGATGTGACGCCGCTTCGGCTTCAGGAATTCGGTACGCATGATCGTGCTTCTTTCCTTGCTGGGATCGCGACCCTGAGGGAGTCGCGGGTGGAAATCAGGTGCGGAATCGGATGTGTGTGGTGGTCAGTGGGCGACCAGGGCGGCCCAGGTGCGGGCCCCCGCGACGCCGTCTGCCGTGAGGCGCTCGGCTTTCTGGAATGCCTTGAGCTGCGCGGCGGTGGCCGGGCCGAAGACGCCGTCGGCGGTCGCGGCGTAGCCGTTGTCCGTGAGCTGCTGCTGAAGTGCCTTGACCGCAGGGCCCCTTGAGCCCGACTTCACGGTGACGATGAGGCCGGCCCAGGTGTCGGAACCGACGACGCCGTCCGCAGTGAGGCCGTTGGCCCGCTGGAATGCCTTGACCTGGGCGGCCGTACCCGCACCGAAAACCCCGTCGGCCGTGGTCGCGTATCCCCGCGCGGTCAGCGACAACTGGACGGTGGCCACGTCCACGCCCCGCTGGCCGGACTTCACCACCGGCCAGGAGGCAGGCGGTTGCGGCATCGGTGTGCCGCCCAGGTTCGCCATGGCGCGCAGTTGGCCGAGGGTGCCACGGAAGACATTGCGGTCGGCGGTGCCGACAGCCCCGTCCCTGGCCGGCATGCCCGAGACCCGCTCGGACTCGGTGTACTGCCAGAACGTCCAGGAGCCCGCGCCCGGCACGGGCTGTGGTTCGTTCGCATCGCTGCCGTACCGGGCGAGCCACAGCGGGTAGCCCTTGAAGGTCTGCCCCTTGTCCCCCATGCACTCCTTCACGAAGGAGGCACGCGTGTAGACGACGGGCGTCACCTTGAACGCCGACTTCACCCGCTTCAGGAAGATGCCGAGCTGGTCGGAGCGCAGTGCCTTCGGGCACACCTCCTTCGCGTTCACCCGCACCTTCTCCACGTCCAGGACGGGCGGCAGTTCCCCGGCTCTGGTCCCGGTGTAGCCGGCGGCGCGCGCGGTGCGGATGAAGTGATCGGCCTGGGCCGCGCCGTCCGTCGTCCCCGCCGGGTCGAAGAAGTGGTACGGCGCCCGCAGCAGCGGCGTGGCAGAGGCGGCCCTGAAGTCCCGTGCGAACCAAGGGTCCTTGTAGCGGGTGCCCTGGGTCGCCTTGAGGAAGGCGAACTGGTTGTTCCGGGCAACGCGTTGCCAGTCGATGGCCTTGCCCGTCGCGTCATGGTTGTGATGACTGGTGTCGACGCCCTTCACCGCGTACGAACTCGGGGGCGCCGCAAGGCTTCCGGACGCACCGGCCAGTAGCGCACCGCACGTGAGAGAGGCCGTCGCGACGGCCACCGCGGTGCGGCGCGGTCCATGCCGAGAGGGAGCGTGCGTGGGCACAGTCGGACTCCTTCGGAAACGCCGAGAGGGCGTGCAGGAAACGAGGGCCTGCACGGCCCGGTGGGAGGGAATGGCTCAACCCTGCCCCGGCAGTTCCGGCGACTTCCACACATCCGGCGGGTGCGTTGATGCATGCATCCGTGGCGTTCTATGCATGCGTCTGACCTGCGGTGATGCATGGCATCCCAGGCGGGATGCATCAACTGGTTCTTCGCATGACAAGCAGGCAGTACCCCCGGCCCCCGGCCAAGTTCTCCTTGGGCCGGGGGACACGCGGGTCAGGACACCGGGAAGTGGACGGGCGGCAACTGGGCGTCCATCAGCGCACGCCAGGTCGACGCGTCGGCCTCACCGGTCACTGGCAGCTCGTGGACTTCCTGGAACGTGGAAAGGTTCCGCGCGGTCGCCGCGGTGAACTCGCCGGTGACGGCCGTGGTGAGGCCGGCGTTGGTGAGCAGTGACTGCACCGCCGAGACCGCGGCGCCCTTGGACTCGGAGCGGACATCCAGTACGAGCAACGGCCAGGTCTTCGGGCCCACCTTGCCGTCGGCCACCAGAGCGTGCCGAGTCTGGAACTCCTTGACGGCGGCCGCGGTCTTCGGGCCGAAGATGCCGTCGACCTCCACCTCGTGACCGTGGGCGACAAGCAGATACTGAACGGTCCTGGCCTTCCAGAAACGGTCGCCCTCCCGGGCCAGTGGCCATTGCGGCGCGGCGGAGGTGGGGGTGGGGATGGGGGTCGCTGTGGGCGATGGCGGATCCGGCTCCGGATTCGGCCCCGTGCCCGAGGCCGAAGTTGCCCACCACACACCGCCGCCGGTCGCGAGGATCGTGAACACCAATACGGCGACCGGCCAGACGGCAGCCCGCCGGGACTGCGGGGTGGCAGGGAGTGGGGGTAGAGGGGGAGGCGGGAGTGGGGCGGTTGCCTTCGCGTGGAGATCCAGGGCCCTGGCGAGTTCATCCGGTGAGCGACCCAGCAATTCGTGCATCGCGTGGATCACATCGAGCCGGGCGACCGTCGGTCGGTCGAGGCTCATATAGCGCGAGATCATCTCCTGGCTGGTCTTCACGCCCCGGTCGGTGAGCCTGCGGGCCAGTGCCTTCTGAGGGATCCTTCCGGCTTCCTCCCACCAACTCCTCAGTAACTGAGCGAGTTCGCGCTTCGGTGTCTTCTCCTGGTCGCCCTGCAATACGTTCACAGTCCCGTGCCCTGATCCGTTCGGCGCATAGTCGCAGGTCAAGGCCATGTTTGGGCAGCCTTGCATGGATGCGTGAACCCGCGTGCCGCAGATGCTAGTGGACGCCGCAGACCGCCGTACGACATGTGATCGCAGCCGCGAGAGTGCTTCGCACCACACTTCCTCGTTGCATGGAGTGCGGCCCCAAAGCTGGATTGAGGCCGATTCGGACTACAAGTGGCCGCTTCTGGCCTTATGGTTTCCGCCATGTTCGAGACAATCCGTTGGCACTGTCACGTTCACGCGAACGACCGCCACGCCGCCGAGCGGGTGGTCGAGCGTTTCGCGGCCCGCTTGGATCGCCCCGTCGAGATCGAGAACTACGAGCGGTACTGCAAGTTCCCCGAATTGGCCGTGTTGCGGCTCGTCACCCCGCTCGGGTGCGCTGCTCCAGAGCACGCGCTGATGACCGTCCTCGACTGTGCGTGGAAAATCGCGACGCCATGGAGCCTCGGCAGTCAAGGATCAAGCACCCACCACGAGTTCGAGGGCATCGCCGCTGCGAACATCGGCGCCCGCTTCAGCGTCCCGGGCATCGAATGGATGGAGTTCCGCGTCACCGATCGGCCTTGACGAAGCCCCTGCTTGCGCTCCCGACACGGAGGCACGCAGCAGCGTCTCTGCTCGCGCCTACCTCCGGAGTTCGCGTCCTGAGCGGTCGGGCATCCTGACGGCATGACGGAGACCGGGGCCAACTACGTGAAGGTTCACTTCCGCCTTGAGCTGGAGGACAACTGGCCTCCTGCGGGGGTGGAAAGCCTGTGGGCAATCGATCAGGGCGACGGCACCGTGAAGCTCGACAACGTCCCGTGGTTCGTACGGAGCGTCGCATGTGGTGACGTGCTCGCGGCGAGCCCCGATGAAGAGGGCGAGCTGTGGGCCGGCGACGTGGTTCGTCCGTCGGGGAACTGCACCGTCCGCCTGATCGTGCTTCGCGAGGGAGGCTCCGGGGCCGCGCGGCAGACCGTCCTCGACGCCTTTCACCGCTTGGGCGTGTGTGGCGAGGGGATCGAGCGCTTCGGCATGGTCGCGTTGGACATCCCTCCTACCTCGGATCTCGCTCAGGTCCAACGGCTGCTCAACCACGGTGTGGCCAAGTCGTGGTGGGACATGGAAGAGGGGTGCGTCACCGCCGAGTGGCGCGCTCTCAGCGCTGACTGACCTGGTTGTTCGACGGTGTCTCCCGTGCAGCGGCGACGCCACTCCTCCTCCCCCGGTCAGGAGGGCCATGCCTCCAGGAGTCTCGCCGGGCCGTATGCGGCGTCGAGTCCCGTGCAGTCCGTGCCGCTGCGCGAGACCGCGACCACAGGAACCGGCTCGGACGTGAGCATCGCGCGGTGGCGCAGGAGCGCCGACAGGTCGTGACGGTCGAAGGGTGCGTTCTCCAGCCACTTCACCGAGCCGACGAACAGCAACTCCTTGGCGATGGGGGCGCGGTCGGCTCCGACGATGTCGATCTCCACGTCATTGGTACGGGTCCAGTAGGCGCCGATCGCGGGGGCGGCGGGGAGGGACGCGTCCGGCAGCAGGCGTGCCAGGGCCTCGCGTACGAGGGGCTCCACGGCGCGACCACGCCAGCTGGTCCAGTTCTCGCGGATGCGCCCCAGCGTCAGATCACCCCGGCCCCGTTCGATCTCCTCCATCGCAGGTCCGAGGAATCGGAGCCAGAAGCGGAGATAGGGGTCCGCGACCCGGTAGCGCCGGTCTTTCGAAGGGCCTGTGGACACGGGCAGTTCGGCCGCGATCAGCCTCTTGTCCGTGAGGACGCCCAGCGAGCGCTGGAGGGGAGTGGCTCCGATGCCGCCGGCCGCACGGCCGATGTTCGTGAAGGTCCGCTCGCCGCTCCCGATCGCCGACAGCACCGTACGCGCCTGCACCTGCTGCGAGAACTCTGCGGCGAGCGACCGCTCCGCCGATACCAGCAGGGCGGACACCGGATCGTTCAGGGCAGCCGACAGGAAGTCCCACACCCCCGCGCCGTGCGGCCACTCCGCGCAGATCAAGGGCAGCCCACCGGTGATCAGCGCCGCGTCGAACGCCTCGGCCGGATCGAGGCCCAGCATCCCGCCCACTTCAGCCGGGTTGAGGGGACCGAGCGCCATCTCCCGGCCGCGCTGATGGAAGGGGCGGCCATAGCTGTTCAGGGCCTCCATCATCGACAGATCGGAGCCGATGAGGATGAGCAGCACCGGCCTGACCTCCAGCACCCTGTCCCACGCCCGCTGCAATGTGCCCTCGAACGCCCCCTCCGCATCCATCAGATACGGCACTTCGTCCATGACCACGATGCTCGCCCGGTCGGTGGGCAGGGCTGCCGCGAGGACGTCGAAGGCGTCGTCCCAGTTCGCCGGACGGGCCGAGGCCAGCAGACCGGCCAGGGGAAGGTTCGACGCCTGGGCGTCCCGGCCGAGCCGCTCAAGGTCGATCCGCGGCGACGCTCCCGTGGCGGCGTAGAAGACGAACGGTGCGCCGGACCGCTGCGCGAACCGCTCGACCAGCCGGGACTTCCCCACGCGCCGGCGACCCCGCATCATCAGGCACCGCCCGGGTCGCTCCCCGCCGACCCCGGCCACCACTTTGCCGAGTTCCCGGTTCAGCGTCTCCAGCTCGCGCGTCCTGCCCACAAAATCGCCCACGCCATTGCCCTCCGCATGTCCGCCCAGCCACTCAGCCTCGACCCCAGAGAATAACTAACCTCAATGTTACTAACATCGATATTAGTAATATTGGTGGACATGCGATGGAGGACACAGACGAAGGAGGGCACCCCCAGGCCCCCGACCCGAAGGTGCCCCAAGGCAGCGCACACGCACAGCCCAGCCCAGCCCGGGGACCCCTACCCCCCGAACACCACCCCCAGCCGCCCATCAGAAGCAAACGACCAGCTCAGCCCACCCCCATACGCCGAGCACCGCCCCCCGTTGCTCCCCGACCAGAACTGGTTCGACGTATCGGCATCGCCGATGATCCGGTCGTTCGTGCCACTCGCGCTGCGGCACGACGTGTTGTCGCGGAACACCGACGTGCCGCCGTCGAAGTTGAAGTTGCGTTCCGTGTTGTCGATGCTCACGTTCCCCGACACCGCCATGGTCCCCGGGTTGCTGTTCCAGGTGAAGCCGTGTTTGCCGTTGTTGTAGGCGATGCTCCGGCGGACGATGTGGTTGACGGCGATGTCGTCGCCGCCGAGCTTGTAGCCGTTGCGGTCGCCGTTGCCGGCCTGGGAGCCGTCGGTGAGGGTGCCGTTCTCGTAGGCGAGGGAGTCCTCGATGGTCACCGGGCCGATGGGGCCCGTGTCGGTCTTGGTGTAGAGGTCCCAGCCGTCGTCGATGTTGTTGTGGGAGACCGCATAGCGGAAGACGTTGCCCGCGCCCGTCGTCAGTTTCGCCGCGAAGCCGTCCGCGTCCTCGCCGTCCGAGTCCGCGTTGTCGTGCGACTCGGCACTCAGGATCAGGTTGTTGGCCGGCCAGTCGGCGGCCGGGGTGCTGGAGGAGATACGGCCGAGCTGGAGACCCGTGTCGCGGTTGAAGCGGGTCACCGTGCGCTCGATGACGTTGTTGCTGCCGCCGACGTAGATGCCGTTGTCACCGGCCCGTTCGACGACCAGGCCCTTGATGTGCCAGTAGTTGGCGTTGAGTTGGAGGCCTCTGTTCGATGAACTCTCCGTCTGGGAGGCAAAGTTGAGGACCGGGGTTTCGCCCGGGTAGGCGGACAGGGTCGTGCGGGTCGTCGACGTGCCGTTGTTGCCCACCGGGATCGTGATCGTCGAGGCGTAGGTGTACGTGCCTCCGCGGACGTAGATCGTGCCGCCCGCGGTGATACGGCTGATCGCGGAGGTCAGCGTCGTCGGCGCCGTCGACGTGCCCGACGCGCTGTCCGTGCCCGACGGGGATACGTACAACGCCGACGCCGTGGGGGGTGTCGTGCCGCCGCCGTCCGGGACGTTCGCGTCGAGGTAGTCGATGTTCGGGAGGCCCGCCGCAGCCGTCGGGTTGAAGCGGATCGTGTTGCTGCCCGCGACCACCGGGACGGTCAGGGTCTTCGTCGTCCAGCCCGTCCAGGTGCTGGTGCTCTCGAAGGAGACCGTCGTGGTCGTCGTACCGTTCACGATGACGTTCACCGCACGGGCGGTGGTCGTGCCGTTGGCGAAGCGGACGCCCAGTGTCGCCGTGCCCGATGCGGGTGCGGAAACGGTGAACTGGGCGTACGCGCCTGCCGCGTTGGTGCCGTTGCAGAATCCGCTGCCGGAGTAACCGGTCCAGTCGGAGTCGATCGTGCCGGTGCAGACCGACGGGGATGTCTCGGCCTCGTAGCGCGTGGTCGCGGCCTGTGCGGTCGTGCCGGACAGGGCGACGAGGGTGCCTGCCAGCAGGCCGACGCACGCCGTGACGGGTCTCAGATGCCTCAGATGCATCGTGGGTTTCTCCATCTCCAGGACGGTTGGATCAACTTCCGGGCCGGATCAGAAAGCGCTTTCCCTCGGAAGTTAGGGGTGTCGCCCTGGAGGCGTCAATAGACTGCTACTTGATCACTGTTCACATCCATGGATTGGCGGCGGTGAGAGTGACGGTCGTCCGAGCCTTCCGACTGCTGATCGGACAGTCCAGCCCGTGTCCTTCAGGACCGGGGCGCCGCCTGAGTTGTTCCAGATACTGAACGGGGCGAGGCCTGTCCACGCCGGGCCGACGGCTCCCACCAGGTACGCCCGCATCGACTCGTACCTGGTGGAGAACTCACGAAAGCCCGCCGCCGGTTATCACAGGCTGCTGAGTGCGCCGCCGATCTCCTTGGCCACGGCCGTGTGCATGAGGTATTCGTCGATGTTGTGGGCTCGGTCGCTCGCGTTGGTGACAGCGATCTGAGTGAGCTTTCCCCAGCGGGCTTCGTCGAGCGGGCATCCGATGGCGACCGCGTCGGTCGGGCACCAGACGTTGACCCAGTCCCCCACGCCCGTGGGGGACTGCGGACCACCGGCGAGAATCCGCGAGTTGACCGCGTCCATGCCCAGCGGGCTGCCCGCGGTCACGAGCAGCGTCAGGTCGAGGCCGGCAGGAAGCCGGGGGATGAGGTCCATGCCGACGACGGTGCCCAGACTGTGGGTGACCAGCACGAGTCGGCCTCTTGTCGTCGGGACCGTTTCCAGTACGCAGGTGAGCACTGCTTCACGGACGCTCTCGTCGCTGAGGTACCGGTCGACGTCGCGGAAGACAGTGGCAATGGTCCACTCGTCGAGCTTGGTCTTGTCCGTGAGCCAGCTCAGCGGGCGTTGCAGGGCGCCGACGAGGAACGAATCGAGTCCCTCGTCGACCACGGGCCCGTTCTGGGGCATACCCGCTCTGTGTGCCGCTTCGGTGAGGATGGCTTCGTAGGAGCCCGTGGACGACTCGGCGGCGAACGACTCGGCGGCAGCGGAGGCCGTCAGCTCGGCGTAGTCGATCGCGCCGCCGGTGGCTTCCTTCCATCCCATGATGTCGGCCAACTTGTCCCCGTAGAAGGGGAACCAGACGTCTTCCGGATCGATGGTGGCCATACCCGCTCGGGTGAGGCCATGGTTCAGACCCGCTGTCCATTCGCGACGGAGATCTCCGGGATTCCTCTTCTGCTGGCGGCGGCCGTGCAGGAAGAGCACATGCACCCCGTCGTCGGCGGCGGTGCTCCGGGCCGGCAGGCCGACGCCGCCGGTGGCTGCTTGCTCGGGCGCCTCGGTCGTACGTACGTCCGCGACCCTCGTCGTACCAGGGGGCGTCACGGAACCTCCGAGCAGGGGAGCGTCCGGGGGCGACGGTTGGGGACTTTCTGTTGGAACAGCGGTTCCGCTCGGGACGAGACCGGACTCCGTGCCCATCTCTCGCAGCAGCGGGTCGGGGTCAGGACCGGTGTCGGGTCTCGGCGTCGCCAGATGCTTGAGGATCGAACTGATGCGTACGCCCTCGTTCGCGATCCAGTCGATCGTGTCGTCGCTGTCACCGCGCTGCCATACCTGGCCGTCCTTGCGCAGCACGCGTCCCTGGCCGTCCGTCTTCGGTACGCCTCTGTGGTGCAGCGCCACGACTTCCCACTGGTCGTTGTAGACCGGGGATCCCGAGTTCCCGGGTTCGGTGTCGGTCATGTAGTGGAGAAACTCGTCCAACCGCACCAAGAGGGTGTTGTCGCGCAGAGCGATTTCCTTCAGCCGTCCGTTCGGGTGACCGATGATGTTCACGCGTTCGCCGATGGTCAGATTGCCGACCCGGACGCTGAGCGAGTTCCAGCCGAAGTCATCACCGGGCGGCCGACCGTCGGCGTCGGAGGCGATCGCCACCAGCGCGAAGTCCAGGTGTTCGTCCGCAGTGAAGAACCTGTCCGGATCGAACTCCCTGCGTACGGCGGCTTCGGGCGTGTTGTCGACGCCGGCCTGGGCATTGAATTCCGGGAAGCACTGCCGGGCGAATTCCTTGTCGGGCAGTACATGGTGGTTGGTCATCAGCAGTCGCGGCGAGACCAGAAAGCCCGTGCCGTGCGGGAGTTCGCGGCCGTTGCGGCGCAGGGTGATCCGGGCGACGGTGCTTCCGACGCGGACGCCCCTTGGCAGGAAGCTCCAGGCCTGGAGTTCGTTGGACAGGTTGATGATGCGCTCGTTGGCCTCGGGCATGTCCATGGCCTCGGCATGGAGGGCCGAGACCACGGCCGACGGGGACAGGCCGCCCCGGTCGAGGATCCGCTCCGCACGTGCGGCGAGCGCGTCCGGGGGGTCGGGGAACCGTACTCCCGCCGCCAGTTGTTCCTCGACCCGTTCCCGTTCCGCGGCTGTCTCCTGGTACCGCCGCGCTGCCTCGGCGGACTGCCATTGCAGTCTGTCGCGTGTCGAATCGGCTCTGGGCATGGCATTCACCGTCCTGAACTCGTCCTGTCCTGGTGGTGGGCGCGGCCGAGAACCGTCGCACGCCCGTGTCAAGGTGTCGCGGCAGGAAGCCGGGTGGGTACGACGGGCAGCATGATGCCGTCACCGATCGGCGCGGTGTGCGGCACGAGAGCGCCTTCCCGGGCGATCTGGAGCAGGTCCGGGAGCGTGTAGGGTTCGGCGCCCTCAAGGTCGACCTGATAGCCCAGGTCTCCGAGACTGGCCGCGGTCATCCGGCTCAGAGGGTTGCTGGTGCCGGAGATGAACGGAGACATGAGCTCGTGGACGAACACCGCCTCACGCCAGTGGCTGTCCTGGGTGCCGGGGCCACCGAAGTTGGCGACCGGTACTGATACCGGTCCCGCCTCGCCGACAAGTTCGGCGAACTCGGCTTTGGCAAGCGCGCCTTCGAAGGTCGGGTTCGGGGTGCCGGCGCCCACGAGGAGACCGAAGGTCGTCCACAGCGTGCCGACGCCCAGGACATGCCCCATCTCGTGGGTGATCACGTCGACGAGTGTGCCGTCCGCCTCCATCGCCGCAAGATCGTCGGAATCGAATCTCATCACGCCCTTCGCCGGAAGGAAGGCGCCGAACCGGGCGGACTCGTCGCGGAAGTCGGTGGGCCCTGCCATCCCCAGAATGCCGTGCGGGCCGTCGATCGTGACTCCCTCCGCTTCGATCAGCAGATCGTCGATGACGTCCTCTCCGACGACAGCGGTGTCCAGATCCCCGACAATCACCCTGGCCCAGCGGTCCGCGGCCGCTGCGAATGCGTCCTGCTGGTTGGCTGTGAGTCCACCGAGAAATCGGACCTCAATGGTGAACGGTGCCGTTGTGTTGGCGATTTCCCTGGCACGTTCGAAATTCGCTACCGACCGGTATGACTTAAAACTCTTCATGGCGACTTTACCCATGACGGACTTCCCTGATTTCGGTATCCGGCGCGAGTTTCCCCTTATCACAGGTTAGGCCGAACGGGTCATTCGTGCTCGCTGGGCGGTCGAGGAAATCCGGACGCGAGACGACGCACGGGGAGCAGGACCCCGGGGCACTCCGAGTGCCCGAACGCTTGGCCACAAACTCGGCCGACGTCTACAACTCAGCGCGTCCCCCGGCCGTCTCACATGGCGTCACCGAACTCTGAGACGGCCCAAGGCCCAAAGGCCCCAAGTGCCCATGTAACCCCGGAGGTTACGTTCATGTCCTCATCCCCCACCGGCCGTCGGACCACCCGTGTCGCGTCGGCATCCGCATCGGCACTGGCCCTGACGCTGGCCCTCGGCGCCGGACTCGTGGCCGTCCCGCTCGCGCTGGCCGGTACGGCCGGTGCCGCGGCGCCGTCCGCGAAGGCCGAAACCGACGTCAGCGGCCGCGAGTTGAGCTACACGGCCGCCGCCGGCCAGACCAACAAGCTGACCGTCGTCCAGGCCTACGCCGACGCCACGGACCACACGAACATCACCTTCGCGATCGACGACGTCGTACCGATCAGCGTCGGGCGCGGATGCGTCTACCCCAGTGCCGCCGACCACACGAAGGTCCTGTGCACGGTCATCACCGAGGAAAGCCAGAGCCCGTACCAGATGATGCGGATGACCCTCGGCGACGGCAATGACGTGGTCGACTTCACCAACAAGAGCACCCAGGACTACCACACCACCGCGTTCATCCTCGGCGCGGGCAAGGACAAGCTGACCGGCCGGGGCGACCTCGTCACCAACCTCGTGGACGGTGGGGCAGGCGACGACACCATCGTCGCGGGTAACTCGTTGCTCGCGGCCGGCGGTGACGGCAACGACACCATCACCACCGCCGGTGACATCGCCCAGGGCGGCGCGGGCAACGACGTGATCCGCGGTGGCGCCGGGGACCAGGACCTGAGCGGCAACAACGGCAACGACACGATCTACGGTGGGACCGGCGGCGACCACATGTACGGCGGCGCGGGCAACGACGTCATGTGGGGCAACAGCGGGATCGACTACATGTGGGGGAACAACGGCAACGACAAGCTGTACGGCGGCGCCGGCAAGGACATCCTCTCGGGCGGCACCGGCCAGAACGTCGTACGTCAGGACTGACGGTTGACGGCAGCTGTCGGCGGACAGCAGCCAGAGGCCCCGGAGTTCGTCTCCGGGGCCTCTCTGGTGTTCGGTTCGGGCCGGCCGATCACCACGTACGTGGGATCAAGCCGCTGCCGCGGCCAGGCGGTGGAAGGCCTGAATGGTGTGAGGGTGGGCGATCTCGTCAAGGAGGTGTCGCCAGTCCGCGTCCACGCTCACGTTCACGTTCGTGTCCACGACGGTGACGGCGGTCGCGGCCGGGTGTGCCTGGTCCCAGGCCGTGAGCAGCGGGGTGAGGTCGGTCTCGGTAGGCATCCCTGGTTCCTTTCGCGGGGCTTCGGTTCGTTGAGGTCAACAATGCCGTTGCCCCGGCGGCCGAACCATGGAGCGACCCACCCGATCGGGGGTGTAGCTGGCTGCACCCCCGAGGGGCTGTTCTCCCCCTCGGGGGTGCAACACACGCCAGGTTCGGGTTACTTGACGTCGATCAGGTCGTGCGGCGGTACCGTCACCGTCCGCGCGCCCTCCGTGCCGCCGAGGATCACCTTGCGCAGGGCGACGTTGTTGTTGAGGTTGGTCTCCTGGAGGCGCTTCTCCGGGTTGGCGATGACCTGGATGTAGTACGTGCCGTTCGGCAGGCCGGTGATGTCGAAGGACTGGCCCGGGCGGTACTGGGTGTACGTGTCGCCGGAGCCGACGTCCAGGACCTCACGTACCGAGAGGGAGTTCTTCTCGCCGCACGCCGTCGACAGATCCGTGTTGTACGGGTGCCAGTTGGCGTTCTTCACCGTGTAGTCGATCGCGTCGGTGTTGGCCAGGCAGAACGCCTCCTTGCCGCTGCGCACCTCCTTGGTCTGGTCGGCGCTCAGCAGGCGGTAGCTCGCGAAGTCCGTGAAGTGCCAGTGCTCGTGGCCGGCCCGGGGGTCCCACTCCATGGTGCCGGTCGGCGTGTAGCCGACCTGCTTGCCGTTCGCGTCGTAGAAGTACTGGTAGGCGTCCATCAGGTCCTTGCCCCGCTGGCGGAAGCCGTCCACCACCAGGGGCGCGGGGCCCGCGTTCCACACGTTCGCGCTGAACGCCAGGTAGTCCTTGCCTGCTACGTCACCGTCCTCGCCGTCCGTGATGGCGATGTCCCACGCCGGCAGTGAACGCAGGTCCGGCTTGGGCACGTTGGCCGGTACGCCCGCCCTGCCCGTGGGCCGCTTGGCGGCGGCCTTCAGCGCGGGCGCGACACGCGAACCGTCGGTGTGGCCCGGACCGTCGCCCAGGTGGTGTGCCGTACCCCGGTCGACGAGCGCGTTCGGGAAGGCCGGGATGGTGGGCGCGTCCGCGCCGCGCGGGCCGTAGTGGTGCGAGGACGCGAGCGGGGCCGCCCCCTGGGTCCCATGACTGTCATGGCCTCCGGCGTGGTGGGCGGAGGAACGCGCGGTCAGGCCGACTCCGCCGCCTCCGCCGTCCTGGCCCTCGGGCACTACCGACACCTTGATGGTCGGCTGGTCATCGGGCATGCCGAACAGGTCGCGGTACGCCTTCCCGATCGACACCTTCGCCGTGTACTCGCCCACCGGCAGATCCACCGGCTTCTCGTAGTCGATCGAGCCGGCGTTGGCGGCCCAGCCCTTCTCCACTCCCCACACCCCGCCCAGCGTGAACGGGTTGCTGGAGCAGCTCTCCGGGAAGTGCGAGGTCGCCGGTGCGTCCGGGCGGATACGTCCGGAGGCGTTGTTCGGGCAGAACGTGCCCTTGTTCTTCGCGACCTCCTTCCCGGCCGCGTCCCGGAACGACACCTCCAGGAAGCCCGGCAGGCCCTCGAAGTCCTTCACCATGCCGGCGGGCAGCCGCTTCGCCTGCACCTTGCCGCCCTTGCGGATGATCTGCTCGGCGACCACCGGGTCCTTGTACGACTTGCGGGTCACCTTGAACTCCAGCGGTACGTCGTCCACCGTGACGTACGTGCCGAGGTCGAGGTAGACGCCGGGTTCCCCCTGCCAGCGCTGGGCCGTCACGGAGTCCGTCGCGGCGACGAGTCTGAGCTTCGGCTTCGTGGGCGCGGCACTCGGAGCCGCACCGGCGCCGGGCGCCGCCCCGGCCACCGACACGACGACGGCCAGCGCGGCCCCCGCCGCCAGCGCCGAGTGCTTCATCCGTTTGTTGGTCTTGGTAATGCTGTCCTGCTGAGTGGTCATCGGTTCCTCGTCTGTCTGCCGGTGCCATGGTCAAGTGGCACCGGGCTGGACACAGCCCACGACCGGCCGACCTACGTACGGACGCACCCCACGCGCCCAGGCCATGTCTGTGAGCAACCTGTGAGACAGGAGAAGCGCTGCCCAGGTTGCCTGGCGAGGAAAACTTCAGCCGAATGCGGCTCCCCGACCGCCCGGTCAGCAGGGCCCGGGGTCAGGAACCGGGGTCTCCTCAACAGGGCCGGGATCCACGGGAGTTGGGGTGACCGGATCCGGGTCCGGGACCGGGACCACAGGATCGGGGTCCGGGACCGGAACCTCCGGGGTCTCAGTGACTGGCGGTTCCGGCGTCTCGGTGACTGGCGGTTCCGGCGTCTCGGTGACCGGCGGCTCCGGGGTCTCCACCACCGGGGGTTCCTCCACCGGGGGTTCCACCACCGGCGTCTCCTCCACCGGAGGTTCCACCACTGGAGGTTCCACCACCGGCGTCTCCGGCGGCGCATACACCGGAACGTCCGGAGCCTCAGGCTCCTCGCTCACCGGCGGCTCCGGCTCCTCGACCGGAGGTTCCGGCTGCGCAGGCTGCGGCTCGGGCTCGGGTTCCACGACAGGCGGTTCCGGCACAGGCTCGACCGGCGCACTCGGCTCACTCGGAGTCGTGGGCGCGCTCGGAGTACTGGGCTCACTCGGAGCCGTAGGAACACCGGGCGTGTCAACCCCCGTACCGCTCCCCCGAGGCACCGCAGCAACCACCGTCACCGGAGTCACCGTGACCACCGAAGCGGCCCGCACCCCCTCCCGAACCGCCTCGGCCACCCGCTCCGGGGCCGGCACGGTCACCGGAGCCGCCTTCAACGGCAAGGGCACCGTCGCCGGGACCCCCGCCACCGGTGCCGGTGACAAGGGCTTGTCCGCCAGCGGGATCCTGGACCGTTCCTGGAGCTGGACCTGTGGGGAGGTCAGCGCGAGGGTGACCGCGACGGCCGCTGCCGCCGCCCCCGCGCTCACCGCGATCGCCTTGGGCACCTTCGAACCGCCGGCCACGGCATGACGTACCGCGTGCAGCACCCCACCACCCTGACCGGCCACGACGGACAGCGCGGTCGACGCGCCGGCGGAGCCCGCCGCGAACGACAGCAGGTACTTCCCCGTACCGCCCACCACGAGCACCAGCAGGGCCGGGCCGACGAGCGCGGGCAGCCGGTCGTTCGTGCGCATCAGCAAAGCGAGCCGGTGGCGGCAGTCGTCGCAGGTGTCCGCGTGGGCGAGGAGCTGGTCGGACTGGCGGCGGGTCGCGGTGCCGCGGACATACGCGGGCATGCGGACCCAGTACGGCTCGCAGGCCGTGCTGCTGGGGACGCCGGGCTGCTCGCGCAGGAAGGCCTGGCGCATGCCCTCGCGGGCGCGGTGGAGGAGTACCGCGGTGGCGCCCTCCTTGATGCCGGTGCCTATCTGGGGGCCGATCGCCGCCAGGGGCTGGCCCTCCGCCTCCGCGAGCCACAGAGCCTTGACCCAGCGGTCGGGGAGCTGGCTGAGCACCCGCACCAACAGGTCGACGGACGAGACCTGTTCGGCGGGGTCGTCCACGTGCCGGCTCTGGGCGACGACCCGTTCCGACCGCTCCTGCCGGTCCTGCGGATCCTGCGGGGTCTCGCGCGCCGAGTTGCTGCCCGCGGTCGCCGCCAGGTGCCGGACCGTCGTCATCAGGTACGCGGGCACGTTGTCGATCTCGTGCCCCGACGACAGGCGTCGCCACACACGGAAGTGCGCCTCGGCGACCAGGTCTTCCGCGGCCCAGCTGCTCTTCGTGAGCGAACGTGCGTACGCAACGAGACGCGGCTGCTGTTCCTCGTAGATACGGGCGTAGGCAGCGGTGTCGGTGGCGGCGGCCGTAGCCGTGTCGTCAATCATGGGCAGGAACGCTCCAGTTACCTGCGGATGGGGTAGTGGGGATGAGTTTGTAAGGCTAGATGACAAAAATCTCAAGTAATTACAGGAAGTGACACACGTCACATGAGGTGACTTCCAAAACGGCGTAATACCCCGACCCCCCACTAGGTCGAGCAGGCATGTACAGAACCCTGGAACACTCCGCCCGCGCCCGTCTGATCACTCCTGGCTACCAGGAGCTCCCCCTCACCGTCACCCTGCGCTACGACTCCGCCGACCCGCTCGCCGTCCACATCGACTTCCCCGTCGATGTCTCGGTCGACGGGGAAGCGGTGACCTGGACCTTCTCCCGGGCACTTCTGGCGGAGGGACTCGAACACCCGGCCGGGATAGGCGAGGTCCACCTGTGGCCGTGCGGGCCGACGCGCACGGTCGTGGAACTCCACTCGCCGTACGGACTGGCCGTGGTCCGCTTCCGTACGGCACAGCTCCAGCGCTTCCTCAACCGCTCGTACGGCGTGGTCGCGCCGGGCATGGAGGACCTGGCGTCGGAGGTCGAACGCGGACTCGCCCTGCTGCTCGGCGGGGTCTGAACCCCACGCAGCCGGCCACTCAGTTCACGCACAGCCTGCACACAGCCCGCTCAGGAATGCTCGGCACATGTCTGGCACGACTGACACCCCCAAGGCCGTGGCCCCCGAAGGCGCCGTACGTGTGCTGATCGTCGACGACGAGCCGGAGCTGACCGAGTTGCTGTCCGTGGCCGTGACCGGAGCGGGCTGGCAGCCGTTTCTCGCGGCGGACGGGCACAGTGCGCTGCGGATCGCGCGCGGCTGCGCCCCGCATGCCGTCGTGCTGGACGGGATGCTGCCCGACGTGGACGGGCTCCAGGTGCTGCGCAGGCTGCGACAGGAGCACGCCGGACTGCCCGTGCTCATGCTCACCGCCCGGGACGCCCTCGAACACCGCATCGACGGTCTGACGGCGGGCGCGGACGACTACGTCACCAAGCCCTTCTCCCTCGAAGAGGTCATGCTGCGGCTGCGCGGACTGCTGCGCCGGAGCGGCGCGGAGGAGGCGGCCGAGGACGAGTCCGTGCGGATGCTCGGCGATCTCGTGCTGGGCGAGAAGACGCGTGAGGTGCAGCGCGGCGGGGTCCGGATCCCGCTCACGGCGAAGGAGTTCGACCTGCTCCGCTTCCTGATGGAACATCCGCGTCAGGTGCTCAGCAAGGCCCAGCTCCTCGACCACGTCTGGAACAGTTCCTTCGACGGCGAGGGCAATCTCGTCGAGGTCTACATCTACGGTCTGCGCGCGAAGCTCGACAAGGGCCGGGCGCCGATGATCCACACGGTGCGCGGGGCCGGGTACACCATCAGGGCTCCGGAGAACGGCAGTTGACACGTCTCCGAGTACGACGGTCGCTGCGGACCGGCCTGGTGCTGTTCATCTCGGGCACCCTCGTGGTCGTCTGCACGGTGATGGCGCTCGCCACGGTCCTCGTCCAACGCGCCTATCTGCTGGGCGACTTGGACCAGCGTGTCACGGACGCGGCCAATCGCAGCCAGGGCGGACTTCAGCGCCGGACGGGTGGCGCGACCGACCTGGGCTTCCTCAACGAGCGCGGCCAGCCCGCCGGTACGCTCGCCGCGCGTTTCGCCGGCGGGGACACGGACGGCGGGGTGATCGCGGCCGAGGTCGTCACCGCCGACGGACTCCAGCGCACTCTCACCGCCGCCCAGCGGTCCGCCCTCGACGGCATCACGGCGGACGGAACCCTGCACACCCGTACGATCCCGGGCCTCGGCACCTACCGCGTCACGGCCATCGGCGGCGACGGCGTGCCCGTCCTGGCGGGGCTGCCCATGGGCGACGTACAGGACATGATCAACCGGCTGGTGGTGGTCGAGGCGGCCATCGCCGTCGTCAGTCTCGGGGTGGCGGGGTGTGTCTCGGCGGTGGTCATACGGCGCCGGCTGCGGCCCCTTGACCGGGTCGCCGCCACGGCGGTCGAGGTCTCGCGGGTGCCGCTGGACCGGGGCGAGGTGGCCGCGCTGACCCGGGTGCCCGCGGCCGACACCGACCCCGGGACCGAGCCCGGGCAGGTCGGCGCGGCCCTCAACCGCATGATCGACCACGTCGAGTCGTCGCTCGCGGAACGGCAGCGCGGCGAGGTGCGGATGCGGCGCTTCCTGGCCGACGCCAGCCATGAACTCCGTACCCCGCTCGCGTCGATCGCCGGATACGCAGAGCTCATGAGCAGCGACGAGGAGGTGCGGGGCCTGGAGCCGGACCTTGCCTGGCGGCGGGTGTCGGCGCAGTCGGCGCGGATGACCGGGCTGGTGGAGGATCTGCTGCTGCTCGCCCGGCTGGACGAGGGGCGGCCGTTGCGGTCGGCACCCGTGAACCTGGCGACGCTGGTCGCCGAGGCGGTGTGGGACGCGCGGGCGGCGGGCGCCGACCACGACTGGCAGCTTGCGCTGCGGCTCGACGGCCCGGCGACCCCCGCGACGGTCGTGGGCGACGCGGCACGGCTCCACCAGGTGGTGGCCAATCTGCTGGCCAACGCGCGCGTGCACACGCCCGCCGGCACGAAGGTCACGGTCGTCGTGGAGGCCACCGGCACCGACCGGGTGATCCGGGTCCGCGACGACGGCCCCGGCATCCCGCCCGCCCTCCTCCCGACGGTCTTCGAACGCTTCACCCGCGCCGACGCGTCCCGCTCCCGCGCCGGCGGTGACGGTGAGGGCGGCGGCTCGGGCCTCGGGCTGGCCATCGCGACGGCGATCACGCGGGCGCACGGCGGCCGGATCGACGTACGGAGCGAACCGGGCCGTACGGAGTTCACGGTGACGCTGCCGGCCGAGGGCAACGCCTGAGCCTCCTCACCCTCAGGTAGCGCAAACGCTAAGGGTGTCCACAGAAAGCCAGTTCAGAGCCGGTGCGTACGACATCCATCGCGCCCTTTCCGACCCCCGCGCGGGGTCTGTTTCAGCCCTGCCTCAGTTGGCTGGACCAGGGTTGTCGACGTGCGGCCGGCCGGTCATCGGGGACGCGGCCACGACGAAGGGAACCAGTGCGATGAGCGAGCACGAGACCGGGCAGCCGGAGGAGTCGGGAGCACCGGGGACCGCAGGTCACGCACTCGCGAACCGGCGCAACTTCATGCGCAAGGTGTTCTTCGCCAGCGGTGCCACGGCCGTGGCGACGATGGGCGGGGCCGGTGCCTGGACCGCCCTCGCGGACGAGACGACGGGCACGGCGACAGCGGACGCCTCGGCGTCACCCAGCGGGGCCCCGAGCGGCGGCCCGGGCGGCGGTGCCGGTGGCGGCCCCGGCAACATGACGATCACCGAGGACTTCTTCGGCCTGACGACCGACGGCAAACGAGTGGACGACCTGTTCACGATCCACTCGACGAAGGTGGCCACCGCCCCGGTCATCACCGCCGCGAACGCCTTCCTGGCCGGGCTCACGGACACCCAGAAGACGTCGACACAGTTCACGGTCCACTCCACGGAGTGGCGGATGTGGAGCAACATCGACTCGTACGAACGCCAGGGCGTCTCGCTGGCGGACCTGACGGATGCTCAAAAGACGCTGGGCACAGCCCTGTTGCAGGCAGCCCTGAGCGCGGACGGCCTGGAGACCACGGAGAAGATCCGCAGGATCAACCAGGCGGCGGGCGAGGCGATCAACAACACGACGGCCTTCAACGAGGACGCCTACTACTGGACGGTGATGGGCACCCCGTCGGCGACCGAACCCTGGGGCTTCCAGTTCGACGGCCACCACCTGGTCGTCAACTACTTCGTCCTCCGCGACCAGGTCGTCATGAGCCCCTGCTTCTGGGGCTCGGAACCGACGTCCATGGAGATCGACGGCGAGACGGTGACGGTCTGCCACGAGGAGGTCGTGGCGAGCCTGGCCTTCATCAACTCCCTGACGGCAGCGCAGCAATCGGTCGCGATCGAGTCGACGACGAAGTCGAACGAGTCGATGAAGGCGGGCGCGTTCGCCGACAACACGGTCCAGGAGTACACGGGCCTGCGCGGCAACGCGCTCACCTCCGCCCAGCGGAAGAAACTCCTCGGCATAGTCGAGGCGTTCGTCGGCCGCGCGAAGGCCGACGCGGCGAAGGTGCGGATGTCGGAGGTGAGCAAGCACCTCTCCGACACGTACGTCACCTGGGCGGGCGGCACCGCCGACGACGCCGCCTTCTACGTCCGCGTCCACAGCCCTGTTGTCTGGGTCGAGGTCGACTGCCAGGCCCCGGGCCCACTGGCGGGCGCGTACGGCGCGAAGCAGGGCGACGGGGCGACACAGAAGCACGTCCACTCGATCATCCGCACCCCGAACGGCAACGACTACGGAAAGGAGCTCCTCAGGCAGCACTACCTGACATCACCTCACCACCACTGAGGTCTCTCTGTCTGTCACCAGGTTTCTCTGTCATCGCACGGGCCGCACCCATGGATCCTCACGGGTGCGGCCCTCGCAATTCCGTGGTGCCCAACTCCCTCTCCCTGTACGTTCCTTGCCATGACCGACAGCCGAAAGGCCAGTGCCGCGTAGGCGCCCGTCCGCCCTGCGGGGCGAGATTCCCGTACGGAGACAGCCCTGGCGGCGGTACGCCTCCATCGACCGACTCTCCGCTTCCTGCACCGCCGACATCCGCCGGCTCGAACTGAGCCGCCGCTGGTACGAGTCCACGGCCGACGCCTTCTCCCAGTGGAGGCTTCTGGCGTACGGGCCGATGCGCCGGTTCGCGGAGCCGTTTCCGGCGCAAGCGTGCGGCCTCCCCGGATGCGGGTGCTGCCCGGGGTACTTCCGCGACCACCTCGAAGCGGTGATCCACGCCCTGCCCGGGAAGAGCGCCCGCGAACTGCGCGCACTCGTACGGGCGTTGGACCGCGTCATCCTGGACCGGGCCCGGATCCTTCGGGCCGATCATCCCGACCAGCCCTGGTGGCGCCGGCAGTTGTGAGGGGAGAGGGAAGGCGGACGGGACTTCAGGAACCTTCCTTTCGCAGTCCCGCCATCACCACATCCAGCAGCCCCTCCACCCGCCGTGCGGACAACCCCGAACCGCCCAGCAGGATCTGGTGGAGCAGGGTTCCCATGAACGCGTCCGCTACCGCCTCCAGGTCGGCGTCCGGGCGGATCCGGCCCGCCTTCACCGCCGACCGGAGTCGGTGGACCAGGGCCTCCTGGCCGGGGCCCGCGAGCTGTTGGTAGAGGGACTCCGCGTCGGCCGGGTTCTCGGCCGAGGCGACCGTCAGGGCGCGGACCAGGGCTCCGTACTCGGGGTCGGCCATGGCCGTGACCGTGATGTGCAGCCAGGTGCGCAGGTCGTGGTCGAGGTCGCCGGTGTCGAGCGGGGAGGCCGTGCCGTCGGTGGCCGTGGACAGGTAGCCCTGGATGACCGCCTCGCCGACCAGGGGGGCCTTCGAGGGCCAGCGGCGGTACACCGTCTGTTTGCCCACGCCCGCCCTTGAGGCCACGCGGTCCATGGTGAGGCGGGCGTAGCCGCCCTCGATCAGCAGGTCACGGGTCGCCTTGAGGATCGCCTGGTGGGTGGCCGTGCTGCGCGGCCGGCCCCGGCGCTCCTCTCCCGGATCCCCCGCGTCCCGCGAATCGCCCGCATCCCGCGTCCTCGGCATTCTCCCCTCGCGCATGTTCCCAGCGTAGGGCGCGGGTCGTATGCTCCGTTTATTACGAGACAACTTGTCTCGTAATAAAATCCTGGAACGAGGACGGGCCGCCATGAGCATGGATGTACTGGTTGTGATCGGTGTCGGAGGTATGGGACAGGCGGTCGCGCGCCGACAGGGTCCGGGCAAGGTCGTGCTGCTCGCCGACTTCAACGAGGCCCTCCTGAAGTCCCTCGCCGACACCCTGCGCGGCGACGGTCACGCCGTCCACACCCGCAAGGTCGACGTCTCCTCGCGCGAGTCCGTCGCCGCCCTGGCCGAGACGGCGGCCGGCCTCGGCAATGTCACCCAGGTCGTCCACACCGCCGGACTCTCCCCGGCCCAGGCGCCCTCCGCCGCGATCCTCGCCGTCGACCTGCTGGGCGTCGCCCTGGTGCTGGAGGAGTTCGGGCAGGTCATCGCCCCGGGCGGAGCCGGCGTCGTGATCTCCAGCATGTCGGCGCACATGATGCCGCCGCTGACCCCCGCACAGGAGGAGGCGCTCACCAACACACCCGCCGACGAGCTGCTCGACCTGCCCTTCGCCACCCCGGACGCCAACCCCGACCCGGGCCGCGCCTACGGCTTCTCCAAGCAGGCCAACATCCTGCGCGTACGGGCGGCCAGCGTGGAGTGGGGCAGGCAGGGCGCGCGGGTCAACTCCCTCAGCCCGGGCGTGATTTCGACGCCGATGGGACAGCAGGAGCTGGACGGGGAGTCCGGTGCCCGGATGCGCGCCATGGTCGAGGCGTCCGGCACCGGGCGCCTCGGCACCCCCGACGACATCGCCGACGGCGTCGCGTTCCTGCTCGGCCCGACGGCGTCCTTCGTCACCGGCACCGACCTCCTCGTCGACGGCGGCTCGGTGGCGGCCGTACGGGCGGGACGGGTCAAGCTCTCCGCCTGAGGCAGGGACGGGGAGAACTGGAGCAGCAGAGGCAGGGGCAGAAGGTGTAGCGGGCTACACCTCCGGTTCGGGAGAGCACTCCCTCGTGGTGGAGAGCCGTTCCCGGGATCGTTGATCTCGGAAGCAAACGGCTCCCCATCAGGCCCTTTCTGGGCCCCACCTGGAAGGAAACCCCATGAAGTCCCTGCTCGCCTCCAAGCCGGTCCTCTGGTTCCTGTTCCTGTTCAACCTCGTCGTCGCGGCCGTCGCGCCGTTCGTCGTCGACGGTACGCAGGGCGTCATGACCGGGGTCGGCATGGGGGTCGTCTCGCTCGGAGCGGGCGTCAGCCTCTTCAAGGGCCGCGGGCAGCAGCAGGGACAGCAGGGGCGTGGGTCGCACCGCCAGCGGATCTGACCCCTTCCGAAAACGAGACTTCCCCTCTGCCCGTTCCGCAGATCCTGGAGACCCCTGCCCGTGGCTACCTTCCTGTACAAACTCGGCCGTCTGGCCTTTCGCCGACGGTGGTCCTTCCTCCTCCTATGGGTGGCCGTACTGGCCGCCGTCGGCTTCGGCGCCGCGTCGGCGCCCGCCGCCCCCGACGATCAGAACAGCATGCCTGGGATCGAGTCCCAGAAGGCGTTCGACCTCATGGAACAGCGCTTCCCGGGGGCCGCCGCCGACGGCGCGAGCGCCCGGATCGTGTTCATCGCGCCGGACGGTGAGAAGGTCACCGCCACCGAGAACCGCGCGGTGATCCAGAAGCTGGTGACCGACGCGGGCAAGGGCGCCCAGGTCGCGTCCGCCGTGAGCCCCTTCCAGGCCGACGCGGTGAGCAAGGACGCCACCACCGCGTACGCCACCGTCACCTTCAAGGAGAAGGCGGACGACCTCACCGACGCCGCCAAGTCCTCCCTCGAACACGCCATCGACACGGCCCGGGCCTCCGGGATGACCGTCGAGGTCGGCGGGGACGCCCTCGCCACCCAGCCGTCCGCGGGCGGCGCGGCCGAGGCGATCGGCATCGCGATAGCCGCCGTCGTCCTCCTCATCACCTTCGGCTCGATGGCCGCCGCCGGCCTCCCCCTCCTCACCGCCATCCTCGGCGTCGGCATCAGCATGGCCGGGATCATGGCCGTGGCCAGCACCTTCGGCCTGTCGGAGACGACCGGCACCCTCGCCACCATGCTGGGCCTGGCCTGCGGTATCGACTACGCCCTGTTCATCGTCTCCCGCTACCGGGAGGAGCGCGGCAAGGGGCACACGCCTCAGGAAGCCGCCGCCCTCGCCACCGGTACCGCCGGTTCGGCGGTCGTCTTCGCCGGCCTGACCGTCGTCATCGCCCTCGCCGGACTGTCCGTCGTCGGCATCCCGATGCTGACGAAGATGGGCCTCGCGGCGGCCGGCGCGGTCGTCGTCGGTGTCCTGATCGCCCTCACGCTCGTCCCGGCGATCCTCGGTTTCTGGCCGAACGCCGTCCTGTCCCGCAAGACCCGCAAGCGCGGCCACGCCAAGGAGGACACCCGGAACAACGGCGGCAGCCGCTGGGCCCGGTTCGTCCTGCGCCGCCCGGTCCCCGTACTCATCGCGGCCGTCGCCGGTCTCGGCACCCTCGCGATACCCGTGATGGACCTCCAGCTGGGCATGCCCGGCGACGAGGCCAAGCCCACCTCCACCACCGAACGCCGCGCCTACGACGCCCTCGCCGACGGCTTCGGCCCCGGCTTCAACGGTCCGCTGATGATGGTCGTGGACGCCAAGGGGGCGAGCGACCCCAAGGCCGCCGTCGCCACGATCGAGAAGAAGATCGCCGCCACGGACGGCGTGGTCTCCGTCTCCCCCGCCCGCTTCAACAGCGCCGGTGACACGGCGATGTTCACCGCGGTCCCGGCCACCTCGCCCACCGACAAGAAGACCCAGGACCTCGTCAAGACGATCAGGTCCGAACGCCCGGCCACGGAAGGGGCCACCGGCGCCGAGTTCGAGGTCACCGGCACCACCGCCCTCAACATCGACGTCGCGGAGAAGACCCAGGGCGCCCTGATCCCCTATCTGATCGTGGTCGTGGGCCTGGCGATCCTGCTCCTGCTCCTGGTCTTCCGCTCGATCCTGGTACCGATCAAGGCGGCCCTCGGCTTCCTCCTCTCGGTCATGGCCGCACTCGGTTCCGTCGTCGCGGTCTTCCAGTGGGGCTGGGGCGCCTCGCTCCTCGGCGTCGAGACGACCGGCCCGATCATGAGCATGATGCCGATCTTCCTGGTGGGCATCGTCTTCGGACTGGCCATGGACTACGAGGTGTTCCTGGTCGCCCGGATGCGGGAGGCATACGTCCACGGGGACGAGCCCAAGCAGGCGATCGAGACCGGGTTCCGGTACAGCGCCCGGGTCGTGGTCGCCGCCGCGCTGATCATGATGGCCGTCTTCTCCGGGTTCATCGGAGCCGGCGAGTCGATGATCAAGATGATCGGCTTCGGGCTCGCCATCGCGGTCCTGTTCGACGCCTTCATCGTCCGGATGGCGCTGGTCCCCGCCGTACTGGCCCTGCTCGGCAAGGCCGCCTGGTGGATGCCCCGCTGGCTCGACCGCGTCCTCCCCAAGGTCGACGTGGAGGGCGAGGCGCTCACGCACCACGCCACCCCGGCGACGGCCACGGCACCCACGCCGGTTCCGCCGCCCGGTCCGACCCCGGTGCTCGTACCCGACCGGGACTGACCCCCGTACCGGGGCCGCCTCCGTAGCCAGAGGCGGCCCCAGCGCCGGACCCGTGGGGACGGGGAACGGCGCGCACGTCCCGGGGCCGGCGGCGGACAACTCCCCCCGTCCGCCGCCGGCCCCGAGGACACCCCCACCCCGAGACGACCTCCCGAGGCACAACACCGCCTGTGTCACCGCTCATCGGCCCGCAGCCGCAGTCCACGGCCCGCCGGCAACCGACAAGAAGCACCGCAACGGCCCGGACCACTGAGACGGAAGCAGGACGGCACCCCCATGAAGACCCCCACGATGGCAGGCCTCGCCACTCTGGCGGCAGGCGGCGTTTTCCTCGCCGCGGTGACCCTCGGCAACGACGACGACCACGACAAGACGCCGGTGGCGGTCACCCACCAGAAGACCCCGGCGACCAACTCCCCCACGATCTCCACGACTTCACCGACTACACCGACTTCCCCGGAGAACGGCCCGTACGTCGCCCTCGGCGACTCCTACACCTCCGGCCCGAACATCCCCTCGCAGGCCGACTCCACCCCCGCGGGCTGCGACCGTTCCGACCGCAACTACCCCTCCCTCGTGGCCGAGCAACTGGCCCTGAAACCGGCCGACTTCCGCGACATGAGCTGCACCGGCGCCACCATCGCGGACCTCACCTCCCCCCAGTCCACCGACAACGGCGTCAACCGCGCCCAGCTCTCCGCCCTGTCGGACGAGACCCGCCTGGTCACGATCGGCATCGGCGGCAACGACATCGGCTTCAGCTCGCTGATCAAGCAGTGCGTGAAGTCGGGGGTCCTCTACTACGCGATGGGCAGCGGCAAGTACACGGGCGTCGCCGCGCCCTGCCGCGAGGAGTACGTCTCCGACGGCACCGACGAGATACAGCAGCGGATCGACACGGCGGGCACCCGCCTCGCCACCGCCCTGGCGGAGGTGAAGCGCAGGGCCCCGCAGGCCGAGGTGTACGTCGTCGGCTACCCGGCGATCCTGCCGGCCGAGGCGGGCGACTGCGGCCGTGAGATGGGCCTCGCCCCGGCCGACGTGCCCTTCCTCCACAAGGAGGCGCAGTCCCTCAACACCACCCTGCGCGAACGCGCGGCGGCGGCCGGTGCGGTGTACGTCGACACGTACAAGCCCTCCGTCGGCCGCGACGCCTGCTCGGACCGTACGACCCGCTGGATCGAGCCGATGATCCCGCTCGCCCCGGCGGCCCCCGTCCACCCCAACGCCCGAGGCGAACGCGGGATGGCGGACGCCGTGCTCGACGCCGTCGACGCCCCCAAGTAAGCCACGGCCCACGGAGCCCCCCCCCATGAGCGACAACAACAGCAGCAGCACCGGCGAACTCCACGGCCGCAGGGTCGTCGTCACCGCCGCCGGTTCCGGCCTCGGCCGGGCCACGGCACTGGAGTTCGCCGAGGAAGGCGCCCACGTCCTGGTCACCGACCGCGACCGGGACGCCGTACGCCAGGTCGTGAAGACGATCGAGTACGGCGGCGGAACGGCCCTCGCGATCGTCGGCGACCTCGGTGACCAGCGGGTCGCGGAGCAGGTCGTCGCCACCGCGCTGGAGGCCTTCGGCGGCATCGACGTCCTGGTGAACAACGCCGGGGGCATGGATCCCCTCACCATGGCCGCCCTGCCGCACCTGCTCGCGGACGGCGGCGGCTCGGTCGTGTTCGCCACCGCCGAGACCCGCGCCGTGTCGCGGCACCGGATCGCCGACCTGGTCGAGAAGCTTGCCGCCATGTACCGCGACCAGGGCATACGGGCCAACGCGATCACCACCGGGCCCGCCGCCGACGGCCCCGAGCCCGAGGAACAGGCCGCCGCGATCGTCTTCCTGGCCTCGGACGCCGCCCGCGACATCAACGGCACGGTCCTGCCGGTCGCCGGCGGCCGACCGACCGCCTGACCCCAACCCCCTCATGCAGAAAGCGAGTTACCCCATGTCCACCACGATGAAGTCCGTGCACACCGCGAAGGACAAGGTCGAGGTCGTCGACGTCGAGCGTCCGGTCCCCGGGCCCAGGGACGCCCTGATGCGCATCCGCGCCTGCGGCATCTGCGGCACCGACACCTTCTTCCTCCACCTCGGCGGCATGCCCGGCGCCGACGGCTCCATGCGCCCCATCCCCCTGGGACACGAGCCGGCCGGCGAGATCGTCGAACTCGGCGCGGAGGTCAGGGACTTGAAGGTCGGCGACCGCGTGGTCGTCAACCCGCAGGACGCCCCGACCGGGATCATCGGCTGCGGCGGGGCGCACGGCGCGATGAGCGAGTACCTGCTCATCGAGAACGCCGAGGTCGGCAAGAGCGTCGCGGTCTTCCCCGACACCGTCCCCTTCGAAGTGGCCTCCCTCAACGAGCCGATGGCCGTGGCCCGCCACGCCGTCAACCGCTCCGAAGCAACCCCCGACGACACCGTCGTCGTCTTCGGCGCCGGACCCATCGGACTCGGCGCCACCATCTGGCTCAAACTGCGCGGCGTCAAGCACGTCACCGT
>NZ_JBIAQP010000016.1:0-294008 GCF_042889145.1 Streptomyces sp. NPDC002680 | reverse complement strand
CGTCCGGCGTTTGAGGACGAGCGCGTTCAGCGCGACAAGGGGGGTCTGGGGGCGCAGCCCCCAGGGATGGGAACGGGTAGGGGCGGCGGGGGCGAAAAAACCCCTCACACCGCCCCCCACGCCTCCAACGCCAGCCCCGGCTCCCGCTTCCGGCGTGCGACCCTCAGCGCCCCGCCCCCGGGCACCACCGTCGCCGCCACGACCCTCCCGGCCTCGTCCTCCGTCAGCGACACCCTCGCGTCCAGCGGGAGTTGGGGCCCCGACTCCGTCCACCACGCCCCCGCCGACTCCTGCTCCGTCGGATACGCCGCGAACGCCACCCGCCCACTCGCCGAGCGCTGCGCGAGCAACGTGCAGTCGATCTCGTCCAGGGTGCAGCGGATCACCGACACGGGGCCGGGGCCCGCGCCCGGGAGAACCTCCACCGGCTCGCTCCCCGCCCGCCACGCGCACACCGTGTCCGTCTCGTCCGTGTAGAAGAGGGTCACGTGGTCGTCGGACGTGACCAGCGCCCGCAGGGTGCCCGGACGGGCCGTCACCTTGAGCGGGGTCTCGTCGAGTTCCGGGATCCAGCCGGGGCCACCCTGCGTCCAGCGCACGATGCCGTGGGGCGAGTTGCCGTACAGCTCGACGCGGCCCGAGGTGCGCGTGACCGCCGTCAGCTGTTCCTCCACCCCTTCGCCCTTGAGGTCGCGCCACGGGCCCCAGCCGCCGCGCTCCTTCTGGCCGCGCATGCTGACCCCGCCCACCGCGTTCCGTACGAAGACATGGGCACGGCCCTCCGCGTCGACGGCGACCGCCGGTACGCCCGTCCGGTCGCCCTTCTGGTTCGGGTGGCCGAGGGGCGTCCAGTCGAGGGCGGCGAGGGCGGGGCGGAAGTGGGTGGTGTGGACGAGGCCCGCCTCGCCCTTGACCGTGGGGCGCCAGGTCGCCAAGTGGGTGTACTGGTCGGCGCCTTGGCCGACGCCGAGCATGGGGTGCACGCGCTGGTCGCCGCCGATGCGCCTGGGTTCGAGCCAGGGCCCGCCGGGCCGGGACTCCGCGCGGCAGACGATCGCGTCTCCCACGGCGTCGTACGTGCTCAGCCGGCCGTCGCGACCTCGTATCAGCCAGTCGCCGTTGACCGACTCGGGACGCCCCGCGGCCGTGGTCGCGGAAGGAGGAACAATGGGCACTGGACTACTTTAGTGTGCTCTTACCTTTGCCGCGCCTCCCGGCCCCCCTCATCCGGTACAGACGATTCCGGTACTCGCCCTTCCCTTACCTGCCCTTACCCACCCTTACCCGCCATTCCGGTGCCGCGTGCGACCCTGACCCCATGGACACCCCACTCCTCCTCATCGTCGACGCCGCCAATGTCGTCGGCTCGGTTCCCGACGGCTGGTGGCGGGACCGACGCGGGGCCGCCGAGCGGCTGCGGGACCGGCTGGTCGCGTACGGGGAGGGCGGCCTGCCTGGGCACGCCGGGCCCCTGGAGATCGTCCTCGTCGTCGAGGGTGCCGCCCGGGGTGTGGCCTCCGTGCCCGGCGTACGGGTCGAGTCCGCGCCCGGCAGTGGGGACGACCGGATGGTCGAACTGGTCGCCGAGGCCCAGGGGCGGGACATCCTCGTCGTCACCGCCGATCGTGAACTGCGGCGCCGGGTCGCCGAGTTGGGTGCCGACGTCACCGGGCCCCGTACGGTGCGCGGCGGTTAGCCCGCCGTACCGTACGGGGCCCTCTCACTCAACTCCGGCGACCTGTCGGTCAGTTGGCGTCCACCCTTGTCTCCTCCCGCTGCCCGAGGAGGCTGTGGGAGCGGCCGTACGCGAAGTACACGATGAAGCCGAGCACCATCCAGAGGGCGAACCGGAGCCAGGTCTCGGCGGGCAGGTTCAGCATCAGCCAGAGCGAGGCGAGCACCGACAGGATCGGGATGAACGGTACCCACGGGGTACGGAAGGCCCGGTGCAGGTCGGGGCGGGACCTGCGGAGGATGACCACGCCGATCGCGACGACCACGAAGGCGAACAGCGTGCCGATGTTGACCAGTTCGGCGAGTTCACTGAGCGGGGTGAAGCCGGCGACGATCGCGATGATCACGCCCAGCAGGATCGTCGGGCGGTGCGGGGTCCGGAAGCGCGGGTGGACGTGGGAGAAGAAGCGGGGCAGCAGGCCGTCGCGGCTCATCGCGAAGAAGACCCGGGTCTGGCCCAGCAGAAGGATCATGCAGACCGTTGTCAGGCCGACCGCCGCGCCGAAGCTGATGAAGCCCGCGAACCACGGGTGCCCGGTGGCCTTGAAGGCGTCGGCGAGCGGCGCGGTCACCGACAGCTCGGTGTAGTGCTGCATGCCGGTCACCACGATCGACACCAGGACGTAGAGGGTGGTGCAGATGATGAGGGAGCCGATGATGCCCCGGGGCATGTCCCGCTGCGGGTTCTTGGTCTCCTCGGCGGCCGTGGCCACCACGTCGAAGCCGATGAAGGCGAAGAAGACGACGGAGGCGGCGGTGAAGATGCCCATCACACCGAAGTTGGACGGCGCCCAGCCGAACATCAGCTGGATCAGCGGCGCTTGGAGGCTGTCACCGGCCGGGACCTCCTGCGCCTTCGGGACGAACGGGTCGTAGTTGCCACTCTCGATGAAGAAGGCGCCCGCGATGATCACGGTCAGGACGACGGTCACCTTGATGGCGACGACGATCGAGGTGACGCGCGCGGAGAGTTTCGTACCGAGTACGAGGATGGCGGTCAGTACGAGGACCAGCACGGCGGCGAGGATGTCGAAGCCGAAGCCGTCGGCGCCGTCCCGGCCGCTGAGCGCCTCCGGCAGATGCCAGCCCGCGTTGTCGAGGAGCGAGTCGATGTAGCCGGACCAGCCGACGGCGACCACCGCCGTACCGAGCGCGAACTCCAGCACCAGGTCCCAGCCGATGATCCAGGCGGGCAGTTCGCCGAGCGAGGCGTACGAGAACGTGTACGCGGACCCGGCCACCGGGACCGTGGAGGCGAACTCGGCGTAGCAGAGCGCGGCGAGCGCGCAGACGACTCCGGCGACCACGAAGGCCAGGGCGACGGCCGGGCCCGCGTTGTTCTTGGCGACCGTGCCGGTGAGGACGAAGATGCCGGTGCCGATGATGACACCGACCCCGAAGACCGTCAGATCCAGCGCGGACAGGGATTTCTTGAGCGCGTGTTCCGGTTCCTCGGTGTCACGGATGGACTGTTCGACCTTCTTCGTCCTGAAGAGGGTGCTGCTCACGGGCGTACCTCCCACGCTGTGTCGTCCCGGACATGATCGAGAGGGGGCGTGGAGCGCATGCCCCGGCGCGAGGGAATTCACGCTAATGGGCCGCTTTCCCCACCGTAAAGGGTGGTGAAAGCGGCCCATTGAGCCTGTTCCGTTTTCCGTGGGTCAGTCGCGGGCGGGCTCCACCGAGTCGACCTCGGACTGCTCGAACCGTCCGTCGATCTTCGAGACCAGCCCGGTGACCTGGCGGGCGATGTCCGGCGCGGTCAGGCCGATCTCCGCCATGACCTCGGCCCGGGAGGCGTGGTCGAGGAAGCGCGGCGGGATGCCGAAGTCACGCAGCGGTACGTCGACCCCCGCGTCCCGCAGGGCCTGCGCGACGGCCGAACCGACGCCGCCCACCCGGGAGTTGTCCTCGACGGTGACGACCACGCGGTGCCGCTCGGCGAGCGGGGCCATGGCCTCGTCGACGGGCTTGACCCAGCGCGGGTCGACGACGGTCGTGGAGATGCCCTGCTGCTCCAGCAGCCCGGCGATCTCCAGGCACATGGGGGCCAGCGCGCCCACGGAGACGAGGAGCACGTCGGGCGTCTCCGTCCCCGGCTCGCGCAGTACGTCCATGCCGCCGACGCGTCCCACAGCGGGTACGGCGGGGCCGACGGCGCCCTTCGAGAAGCGGACGACGGTCGGCGCGTCGTCGACCTGGACGGCCTCGCGGAGCTGGGCGCGGACCTGGTCGGCGTCGCGCGGGGCGGCGAGCCGCAGACCCGGGACGACCTGGAGGATCGACATGTCCCACATGCCGTTGTGGGAGGCGCCGTCGGTGCCTGTGACGCCGGCCCGGTCGAGCACGAACGTCACACCGCACTTGTGCAGCGCCACGTCCATGAGGACCTGGTCGAAGGCCCGGTTCAGGAAGGTGGCGTACACCGCGAAGACGGGGTGCACTCCCCCGGTGGCGAGGCCGGCCGCGGAGACGGCGCCGTGCTGCTCGGCGATGCCGACGTCGTAGATGCGGTCCGGGAAGGCGTCCGCGAACTTCTTCAGACCGACCGGCTGGAGCATCGCGGCCGTGATGGCGACGATGTCCTCGCGCTCCCGGCCCAGCTCGACCATCTCGTCGCCGAAGACGGAGGTCCAGTCGGCGCCGGAGGCCTTGACCGGCAGGCCGGTGTCGGGGTGGATGGGGCCGATGCCGTGGAAGCGGTCGGCCTCGTCCTGGAGGGCGGGCTGGTAGCCGCGGCCCTTCTCGGTGAGGCAGTGCACGATGACGGGCCCGCCGAAGCGCTTGGCGCGGGCCAGCGCGGACTCCAGTGCCTCGATGTCGTGGCCGTCGATGGGGCCGACGTACTTGAGGCCGAGGTCCTCGAACATGCCCTGCGGGGCGATGAAGTCCTTGAGGCCCTTCTTGGCGCCGTGCAGGGTCTCGTACAGCGGCCTGCCGACGACCGGGGTGCGCTCCAGCAGGTCCTTGCCCTTGGCGAGGAACCGCTCGTAGCCGTCGGTCGTGCGCAGGGTGGCCAGGTGGTTGGCGAGGCCGCCGATGGTGGGCGCGTACGAGCGCTCGTTGTCGTTGACGACGATGACCAGCGGGCGGTCCTTGGCGTCGGCGATGTTGTTCAGCGCCTCCCAGGCCATCCCGCCGGTGAGCGCGCCGTCACCGATCACGGCGACGACGTGGTGGTCGTCGCGTTTCTGGACCTGGTTGGCTTTCGCGAGGCCGTCGGCCCAGCCCAGGACCGTCGAGGCGTGCGAGTTCTCGATGATGTCGTGCTCGGACTCGGCCTGCGAGGGGTAGCCGGACAGGCCGCCCTTCATCTTCAGCTTGGAGAAGTCCTGACGGCCGGTGAGCAGCTTGTGGACGTAGGACTGGTGGCCCGTGTCCCACAGCACCTTGTCCTTCGGCGACTCGAAGACCCGGTGCAGCGCGATGGTCAGCTCGACGACACCGAGGTTGGGGCCGAGGTGGCCGCCGGTCTTGGAGACCGCGTCGACGAGGAAGGTCCGGATCTCCTCGGCCAGCTGGTCCAGCTGCTCCAGGCTGAGCCGGTCAAGATCACGCGGTCCCCTGATGCGGGTCAGCAGCGGCACCCGTGCCTCCTTGCAGTAGAGCTGATCGAGCTTTCGCCGGGCGTGTCGAGTCTAGTGTTCCGCCTTCGCGAACAACGCCCGGCCTCTGCGTGATACGTCACGCGATCGGCCGTACCCAAGAAGAGCCGCTTCTATGACACGCCTGTGGCCCGGCATCACGTTCGATGCCGGGCCACAGGGGCGCCCTTCAGGGGCGCGGGGAACTGCGCGACCAGCCACGACGGACCGGCACCAGCAGAACCACCGCAACCCCTACGGCGCCATCACGCTCGACCGGCGGCCTTCTGACTCTTACGGGAGACGGAGTCAATAACAACCGCACCCAACAGCACCGCACCAGTGATCATGTACTGGATCGACGTGTTCATGTTCAGCAGATCCAGACCCGTCTGGATCGACTGGATCACCAACATACCCAGCAGCGCCGACCACACGGTCCCCCGCCCGCCGAAGAGGCTGGTTCCGCCGATGACCGCGGCGGCAATCGCCAGCATCAGCGTGTTACCGCCACCCGACGTCAGCGAAGCGCTCTGCGTCTGACCGGCGAAGAACATACCGCCGATCGCCGCGAACGCACCGGCGATCGCGAAGACCGCGATCCGGATCAGCGGAACGTTGATACCCGCACGCCGAGCCGCCTCGATACCGCCGCCGACCGCGAAGACCTTGCGGCCGAACGTCGTACGCCGCAGCACGAAGTCCACGATCACCAGGCACGCGAGGAAGATCACCAGCGCGTTGGACACGCCGGAGGCGGAGTTCAGCACGTACGCCGCGACGAACGCGGCCACCGCGAGCGCACCGACGCGCAGCGCGATCTCGGCGTTGGTCCGGTAGGGCACTCCCGCGGCCTTGCGGCGGCGCTGCTCGATGAGCGATCCGGCGAGCAGGGAGACGACCCCGAGGCCGGCCAGCAGGTAGGCGCCGATGATGGCCTGGTCCATGAAGAAGGACCGCTGCCCGAGGAGGTGCACCGGGCCGGTGTCGGGGATGTTGATGGTGCCGGTCGAGCCGAGCAGCCACAGCATCAGGCCGTTCCAGCCGAGGAAGCCGGCCAGGGTGACCACGAAGGCCGGTACGCCGAGCTTGGCGAAGAACCAGCCGTGCAGGCTGCCGATACCGATGCCGATCACGATGGTCAGCAGCAGGGCGAGCCAGACGTTCACCCCGTGGTTGACCACGAACACGGCGAACAGCGTGGACGCCAGACCGCTGACGGACGCGACGGACAGGTCGATCTCGCCGAGCAGCAGCACGAACACCAGGCCGATGGCGATCATGCCGGTGGCCGACAGGTAGAAGCTGATGTTGGACAGGTTCTCGGCGCTGAGGAACCGGTCGTTCTTCAACTGGAAGATCGTCCAGATGACGATCAGGCCGATGACGACCGGCAGGGAGCCGATCTCACCGCCCTTCACCTTGCGCTTGAACTCGGTCCAGTAGCCCTTCAGGCCCTCTTCGCGGACCAGCAGCCGCGGGTCGACGACCTGTACGGCCGCGGCCGTGGGGTCGTCGGCGGGGGCCACGGTGGCCTGGGACTCGACCACGCCGTCCTTCTTCGCTGTCTTCGACGTGTCGCTCACTTCGCGGCCTCCGTGCTGCGACGGCCCGCACGACGGGTCACGGCGTTTTCCGTGGCCCCGGTGATGGCGGAGATGATCTCTTCCTGACTGGTGTCCTTCACGGAGAAGGAACCGTTGTTCTTGCCCAGGCGCAGCACTGCGACGGTGTCGGCGACCGCCTTCACATCGGCCATGTTGTGGCTGATGAGGATGACGCCGAGGTTGCGCTCGCGCAGCCGCTCGACGAGGTCGAGGACCTGTGCGGTCTGCTCGACGCCGAGGGCGGCGGTGGGCTCGTCGAGGATGACGACCTTGGGGTCGCCGATCAGCGCGCGGGCGATGGCGACGACCTGGCGCTGACCGCCGGAGAGGCTCGCGATCGGGATGCGCACGCTGGGGATGCGGATGGAGAGCGTGCTCAGCAGTTCACGCGAGTTCTTCTCCATCGTGACCTCGTCGATGACGCCGCGGCGCAGCAGCTCCCGACCGAGGTAGAGATTGCCGACCACATCGAGGTTGTCGCACAGCGCGAGGTCCTGGTAGACCGTCGCGACGCCGAGTCCCTGGGCGTCGTGCGGCTTGTTGATGCTGACCGGACTGCCCTCCCACTCGATGACGCCGTCATCGATGGGATGCACACCCGCGATCGTCTTGACCAGGGTGGACTTTCCTGCGCCGTTGTCGCCGACGAGCGCGACCACTTCTCCGGCGTGGACCTCCAGTTCGACATCGGTGAGGGCCTGCACCGCACCGAATCGCTTGGAGACTCCGCGCAACGCCAACACGGGCGTAGCGGACACGTGAACCATCTCCTTCGCCGCCTGACCGGCGGGGATGCCGCGCTGTCAAAAGGCGCGGAGGGTTGTGCACAAGGCACTGGTTTACAAGGTGAACATGCGCGATTCCGCTGCCGATGGCAACGGGTTCCGTCCGACGCCCGTCCCGGCAGCGGGGTCTGAAGGCCGGGGCGGGCGTCGGACAGGTCTCGCGGGACCGCCGGGCGGTCATGTCCGGGTGGACGCCCGTAAGAGCGCCCACCCGGTGCCGGCGGACTCCTTTGTGCGCCGGTGGCGCTTACTGCAGACCGGCGGTCTTGCAGGCGGCGGCGAACTCGCCGGTGCAGATCTCGGCGACCGTGTACAGCTTGTCCTTGATCACGGTGTCCTCGATGTTGTCCTTCGTCAGCGTGACCGGGGTCAGCAGGTTCGAAGGCACCTTGTCACCGGAACCACTGGTCTGCGTCGTGCTGGCGAGCGAGTCGATGCTCTTGCCCTCCAGCAGGGCGACGGCCAGCTCGGCGGCGCCGTCGGCCTCCGGCTTGTACGCCTTGTAGATCGTGCTGGCCTGCGTGCCGGCGAGGATCCGCTGGATGCTGCTCAGCTCGGCGTCCTGACCGGTCAGCGGGACGGTGCTGATGCCCGCGCCCTTGAGGACGGTGGCGATACCGCCGGCCATGCCGTCGTTCGCCGAGTAGACGCCCGCGATGTTCTTGGCGCCCAGCTGGGTGATGGCGGCGGACATCTTCTGGGCGGCGACCTTGTCGTCCCAGTCGCCGGCCTGCTCGTAGGCGATGTCGACCTTGCCGTCGAGGACGCTGTGGGCGCCCTTCTTGAACAGTCCGGCGTTCGGGTCCGAGGCCAGGCCGTTGATCATGACGACCTTGGCCTTCGGGGTGGCCTTGGCGCCCAGCGCGTCGAGCAGGGACTGGCCCTGGAGCTCGCCGACCTTCTCGTTGTCGAAGGAGATGTACGCGGAGACCGGGCCCTGGGCCAGACGGTCGTACGCGACGACCTTGATGCCCTTGTCGACGGCGGCCTGGATCGAGGACTTGATCGCGGCGGAGTCGACGGCGCTGATCGCGATGACCTTGACGCCCTTGGTGATCATGCTGCTGACCTGCTGGGCCTGGGTCGCGGCGCTGCCGGCCGCGTTGGCGTACTCCAGCGTGCAGTCGGAGCACAGCTCCTTGACCTTGGCGTCGAAGTACGGCTTGTCGAACTTGGCGTACCGGGTGGTGACGCTGTCGGGCAGAAGGAGGCCGATCGACTTGTCGCCGCCGGAGCTGCTGCTGCCGCTGTCGTCCTTGTCGTCTCCGGCCTTGCCACAGGCGGCCACGGCGAGAGCCATGGAAACCGCAGTGGTACCGATCACGACTCTACGCATCAACGCGTTCATTTGGGGGTGCCTCCCTGACAGGGCCGCAACGCTGCGGCCGAGGTGGCTGGAAGTCAACTCGGCCACACGTGCGACGTCAAGAAGTAAATCCTTAACGGGTTGGCAACGGCTTTGTTCGTTCTCTAGGTGAAGACAGGAGTTGCTGTGGTCAACGTGCCGTCCAAAAGGGTCGAATCACCCATCTCGCTCAGCGCGAGAGCGAGTGCTCCGAGCACCTCCGCACGGCCTCCAAGTGCCCCTGGAAGAACGGACAGTTGCCGTGCCGCACTGGGGATCGCATAGCGGCCTACGGACTCTCTGATGGGACCGAGCACCAGCTCACCGGCCTCGGCGAGATCACCACCGAGGACCACCCGGCTCGGGTTCAGCAGATTGCAGAGATTGGCGACTCCACTGCCGATGTGTCGGCCGACGTCGGCGATCACGCGACGGCAGCCCGGGTCACCGTCCCGCGCCAGCCGCACGACACCTTCCATGGTCAGGTCGGTTCCGTGGCTGGACTGGAGGAGCGGAAGCACATAGCGCGCCGCCGCGAAGGTCTCCAGGCAGCCCCGGTTTCCGCAACGGCAGACGGGGCCGGATTCATCAAGAGTAATATGCCCGATTTCTCCCGCCGTGCCACCCGGACCCCGGTAGATCTTCCCACTGATCACCAGTCCGGCGCCCACACCGCTCGCGACCTTGATGTACGCCAGGTCGCGCACCCCCCGGCCACTGCCCCAGACCAGCTCGCCGAGGGCCCCGAGATTGGCGTCGTTGTCCACGTGCACCGGCACGCCGAGGCGCCCCCGCATCTCCTCGCCGGGTCTGGTGCCGATCCAGCCGGGCAGGATCGCGCTGGAGCCCAGCGTGCCCGACTCCACGTCGATCGGGCCGGGTACGCCCAGGCCCACTCCGGCGATCTTGGAACGGTCGACGCCCGTTGCTGCGATCAGGCGACTGACCAGCTCTTCCGCCCGGTCGAAGCCCTGCGCGGCGGAGGCGTCCACGTCCAGCGGCTCGGACTCCTCGGCCAGCACCTGATGGGCCAGGTTGCCGATCGCGACGCGCAGATGTGTGTGCCCGAAGTCGATGCCGATCACGATGCCGGCGTCGCCGCTCAGCGAGACGGCACGGGCCCTGCGGCCGCCCGCCGAGGTGGGCGTGACCTCGACCGTTCCGCCGTCCTTCAGCTCGCGCACGATGTTGGACACCGTGGCCGCGGACAGGCCGGTGGTCCTGGCGATCTCGGCCTGCGTGAGCGACCCGGCGAGGCGTACGGCCCGTACGACCCGTTCCAGGTTGGCTCGGTGCAGTGACGACTGCGACCCCGGAGTCTCCACGACGACCTCCTGCGCACGGGACCGCATCGATGAGGCCCGTCTATGTCCAACTAGTGAACTCTAAGCTGAGCCGTTAGGGTCGCCTCCCGTCAAGAGGTTGAACTGCATCCGGGGTCTTGTACACATAGCGGCGCGCGTGCACGGTTTGCGGTATGCACGCGCGCGTACGGCGTCCGAACGAAAGGTTCCGGTTATTTCAGCGCGCCGGCCGTCAGACCCGTCACCACCTGCCGCTGGAAGATGATGTACGCGGCCAGCACCGGCAGCATCGCCATCACCAGGCCGGCGAAGAGACCCGACCAGTCGCCCTTGTAGCCCTGACTGGCGGCCAGCTGCACCAGGCCCTGGGTGAGGACCCGCTTGTCGGGGTCGGTGTTGAGCACCGTCGGCAGCATGTACTGGTTCCACTGGCCGAGGAAGTTGAAGATCCCCACGCTGATCAGCCCGGGCTTGGCCATCGGCAGCATGATCTGGAAGAAGGTCCGGGAGTGCGAGGCGCCGTCGACGAAGGCCGCCTCCGCCACCGAGGTCGGCAGGGTCCGGAAGAACGCGGTCAGGAAGAAGACCGTGAACGGCAGCGAATAGGCGATGTAGACCAGGATCAGCCCGTGGATCGTGTTCAGCAGCCCCATGTTGTCCACGACGTAGAACAGCGGGACAAGGGCCAGCATGATCGGGAAACTCATGCCGCCGATGAACAGGAAGTAGATGAACCGGTTGCCCGGGAACTCGAACCGCGCCAGGACGTACGCGGCCATCGAGCCCAGCACCAGGGTGCCGATGAGCGAACCGGCCACCACCAGGATGGTGTTGAGGAAGTAGTCGCTCATGTTGGCGTCGGTCCAGGCCCGCGCCCAGTTGTCGAAATGCAGCTCGTCCGGCAGGGACCAGGGCGAGCTGAAGATGGCGTTGTCGTCCTTGAAGGACGTCATCACCGCCCACAGGAGCGGCATCACGACCATGAACGCCCAGAGAATGAGCATGCCGTGCGAGAAGGCGTTGAGGACCCTGCCCTCACGCTTCTCCCGGCCGCCCTTCGCTGCTGCGTCCGTCTTGCGCACGGGCCCTCCGGCCTGCTGGGGGACCGTGTCCGACGGTGTGCTTTCGGTCGTCTTCATAGGTGTCAGTACTCCAGCCGCTCGCGCCGGCCCAGCCGCATCACGAGGGCCGCGAAGGCCAGCGTGACGACGAGCAGGGCGACCCCGATGGTGGTTGCGTAGGCGGCCTGACCGTCGCGGAAGGCCTTCTGGTACACGTACAGGACCATGACGGTCGTCGAGTAGTCCGGGCCACCGGGTCCGGTCGTCATGATCTGCACGACCGCGAACGACTCGGCGCCCAGCGCGAGGATGCCCATGTAGATCCAGCCGGACTGCACGGTGTCCCACAGCAGCGGCAGGGTGATCCGGAAGAACGTGGTGGCCCGGCCCGCGCCGTCGAGCAGCGCGGCCTCGTACAGGTCCGCCGGGATGGAGGCCATGCCCGCGGAGAACAGCACCACGAAGAAGCCGACCGTCGACCAGACCAGCACCGCCATCACGCACCACAGGGCGAGGTCCGGGTCGCCGAGCCAGAGCGGCTGGATGCTGTCGAGCCCGATGCCGCGCAGCAGCGAGTTGATCGCACCGCTCTCCGGGTTGTACGCGAAGGCGAACAGCAGCGCGACGATCGCGATCGACAGGACCTGCGGAAAGAAGTAGACGATTTTGTAGAACGAGGAACCGCGGACCCCGGAAATCACCGGTCCGCCGCGGCGCCGCTTCCCGCCCACATTGATCATGAAGGCGAAGAACAGCGCCAGACTGATCGTCACCAGCGGCAGCACCAACGCGAACAGGAGGCTGTGCTGCAACGACTTCCAGAAGATCTCGTCGTCGAACATCCTCTTGTAGTTGTCGAAGCCGACCATCTTGAATTCCGGGCTCAGTCCGGTCCAGTCCGTGAACGAGTAATAGATGGACTGGATGAACGGCCAGACCACGAATAGTGCGTACAGCCCCAGAGGGACCGCCAGGAATCCCACGATGAAGCGGTACTTGCCGTGCTGCATTACCACAGACCCCGTTCCGTACGCGGGTGCCGCCGCCGGTGACAGATCATCGGGTGCCGGTCACTGGTGCTTGTAGTGCTTGATCGACGTGTCCTTCGCGGTCGCGTCGGCGTAGTCCTGGATCTTCTTGATGGCCTCGGCCGGGGTGAGCCGCCCGGCCATCATCTCGCCGAGTCCCGAGACCCCGATCTGCTCCTTCTGGAGCTGTACGTACCAGTCCTGCAGACGCGGGTTGACGACGTTGTCGCCGGCCTTCTCCAGCGCCGCCACACCGGACTTGAGGCCCGGGGTGAGGGTGATGCCGTCGGTGCCGCCGTTGTACGCGGTCAGCGACTTGACCTTGGTGGTGAAGTTCTTGGAGGACGCCTCGCTGAGCATGATGCGCAGCTGCTCCATGCCGCCCGCCGTGTTCTTCGCCTTGGCCGGGACGATGAACGGCTCGCCGCCGGAGGCCCAGATCGTGCCGAACGGCATCTTGTCGGAGCTGTCGATGCCGGTCGGCGCGGAGACGGCGAGGTCGAAGTCGGCCGGCAGGACGTTCGCCGACTCGTTCTCCACCCAGGAGCCGTTCGGGATGAACAGCGCCTTGCCCTTGGCCCACGCGGTCTGCGACTGGATGTGGTCGAGACCAGGGGTGCCCTGAAGGATGTACCCCTTCTTGTACAGCTCGTAGTACGCCTCGAAACAGGCCTTGACAGCCGGGTTCTTCCAGGCGTTCGGCTCCAGGTTGTCGATCGCGTCGAGGACCTCGACGCCGCCGACCTTGCCGATCATCGGGTAGAGCGAGAAGGGCAGGTAGTACGGGTACTTGCCCGCGTAGGTCCAGCCGGCCATGCCCTTTCTCTTGGCCTTCTCGCACACGGCGAGCATCTCGTCCCACGTCTCCGGGTAGGTGGCGTCGAGCGAGTCCAGGGCCTTCTGGGAGTACCAGACGCCGTACACCGTGTAGGCGTAGTACATGATCCAGACCGGGTCGCCGTCGAGCTGGCCCATCTCGACGATGCCCGGCCGCAGGGTGTCGCGGACCTTCTTGTTCGGGTCGTCGTAGGACGGGGCGTCCAGCAGCGGGGTGAGGTCGGCGAGCTGGTTCTTGCCGGCCAGGACGCCCATGTCCATCTGCTCGGCGCCGGAGTTGTCGATCAGGTCCGGCGGGGTGCCCTGGTTGAAGCGGGGCTGGAGCGTGGTCTGGATCTTCTGGGTGGCGGAGAACTTGACCTTCGCCTTGGGGAAGTTCGTCTCGTAGATCTTGACCGCGTCCTCGGCGTACTCCTTGCCGAAACCTCCGTCGAACAGCACGAACTCCATCTGCGCCGTGTCGTTGACGGCCAGCGGGTTCTTCGCGGTCTTCTTGCCCGCGGCGGCCTTGTCCTCGTCGTCTCCGCCGCTGCTCGCACACGCGGACAGGAAGCTCATCGTGGGGACGGAGATCAGACCGAGCGCCGCGGAACGCTTGATCAGGTCGCGGCGCCCCACGCCGTTCACAGGGGTGGTACCGGTGGTGCGGCTCTCGCCGGAGGTGGATCCCATGCTCAAGTCCTCGCCTTCTCCAGGACTCAGGCGGTGAACCGGATCCTCCCGGCACCGCGGTCGGGTCGTACTGGGTCGTGCAGGAAGTACTTAGTGCGTGATGTGCCCTGATCTGAGGGAATACCCGGCGGGCCGCGCGTTCAGCACGTCAAACCACCCTTCCGGCTCTCCCCGTGCCGTCGCCGACCGGTCGAACAGTGGCAGACGCCGACAGGTATAGTCCACTTCCCGTCAAAGGGGCAAGATCGAATGCAGGGTTGGCCGCGGGTCTTTTCCGAGTTGAGACCTCGCGGAAATATGTGGACCGCACACATCCCTTTGAGCGGGAAATTCGCGATATTGGGCCCGAATGCCGCACCCAACGCCCTTGACACCACTGGTCACTTGACTCCCTACTGGTTCCTGCGCAGCCAAGGTGACAACGTTGTCCAGGTGGCAGGGAGGGTGCTCTCGCATGCGGTATGGAGTTCGGCACAGGGCTCGGTACGGATGGGAGTTCAGATCAATTTCGGCCATCACGGCGGTGTTCGCACTGGTGATCGGCGGTCAGGGCGCGGCAACCGCGCTGACGTCCGCCGCACCGGCCGCCGACGGGGAGTTCACCTCCTCGTTCGAGGCGGGTGAACCGGCGCCCGACTGGCTGAACACCGTCGACACCGCCCCGGACGGCACGAAGCGTGCCTCCGGTGTCGACGGCGGCTACAGCAGCGGAATCCCGGGCGGTGTCACCGACCGGGTGACGGATGTACGGGCGAGCAGCGAGAACACGTCCGGGGGCGAGGTGAAGGAGAACCTCGTCGACGGCGAGCCGGGCACGAAGTGGCTGACGTTCGCGCCGACCGGCTGGGTGGAGTTCGACCTGGACGCGCCGGTCAGGCTCGTCACCTACGCGCTGACCTCGGCCAACGACCACGACGAGCGCGATCCCGCGGACTGGACGCTCCAGGGCTCGACGGACGGGACGACGGGCTGGCAGACCCTCGACAGCCGCTCGGGCGAATCGTTCGCCGAGCGGTTCCGGACGAAGTCGTACGACCTTGCCGAGCCCGCCACCTACCAGCACTTCCGGCTCGACATCGGACGGAACAACGGCGGCACCATCACGCAGCTCGCCGATGTCCAGTTCTCGACGGGCGGCGGCGACGCACCCGCGCCCCGGGACATGCTGTCGCTGGTCGACCAGGGCCCGGTCGCCTCCCCGACCGCGAAGGCGCGCGCCGGTTTCACGGGCAAACGGGCGCTGCGGTACGCCGGTACGCATCTGGCGGACGGGCGGGCGTACTCGTACAACAAGGTGTTCGACGTGAACGTGGCCGTCGGCCGGGACACCGAGCTGTCGTACCGGGTCTTCCCGTCGATGGCGGACGGCGATCTCGACTACGACGCCACGAACGTGTCGGTGGACCTCGCCTTCACGGACGGCACCCTTCTGAGTGAACTCTCGGCGGTCGACCAGCACGGCTTCGCGCTGACGCCCCGTGGGCAGGGCGCGGCCAAGGTGCTGTACGTCAACCAGTGGAACCATGTGGCCTCGCGGATCGGGACGGTGGCGCGGGGGAAGACCGTAGACCGGGTGCTGGTGGCGTACGACTCGCCGTCCGGTCCCGCGAAGTTCCGTGGCTGGATCGACGACGTGACGCTGCGGACTGTCACCCCCGAGCAGCCTCGGGACCACCTGTCCGACTACGCGGTGACGACCCGGGGCACCAACTCCAGCGGCGGTTTCTCGCGGGGCAACAACTTCCCGGCGACGGCCGTGCCGCACGGCTTCAACTTCTGGACGCCGGTGACCAACGCGGGCTCGCTGAGCTGGCTGTACGACTACGCGCGGGCCAACAACGCCGACAACCTGCCGACGATCCAGGCGTTCAGCGCGAGTCATGAGCCGAGCCCCTGGATGGGCGACCGGCAGACCTTCCAGGTGATGCCGTCGGCAGCCGCCGGCACCCCGGACACCGGGCGTACGGCACGGGCGCTGGCCTTCCGGCACGAGAACGAGACCGCGCGGCCCTACTACTACGGGGTGACCTTCGAGAACGGAATGAAGTCGGAGATCGCGCCGACGGACCACGCGGCGGCCCTGCGCTTCACCTACCCGGGCGACGACGCGAGCGTCCTGTTCGACAACGTGACGGACCAGGCGGGCCTGACCCTCGACAAGGCGACCGGCACCTTCACCGGCTACTCCGACGTGAAGTCAGGGCTGTCGACGGGGGCGACCCGGCTGTTCGTGTACGGGGTGTTCGACGCGCCGGTGACGGAGGGCTCGTCGAGCGGGGTCAAGGGCCATCTGCGCTTCGACGCGGGCGAGGACCGGACGGTCACCCTGCGCATCGCGACCTCGCTCATCAGCGTCGACCAGGCCAAGGACAACCTGCGCCAGGAGATCCCGGACGGCACGTCCTTCGAGGCGGTGAAGGCCGGAGCGCAGCGGCAGTGGGACGCGCTGCTCGGAAAGGTCGTGGTGGAGGGGGCGACGCAGGACCAGCTGACGACGCTGTACTCCAGCCTGTACCGGCTCTACCTGTACCCCAACTCCGGTTTCGAGAAGGTCGGTTCGAAGTTCCAGTACGCGTCGCCGTTCTCCCCGATGCCGGGTCCCGACACCCCGACGCACACCGGGGCGAAGATCGTGGACGGCAAGGTGTACGTCAACAACGGCTTCTGGGACACGTATCGGACGACCTGGCCCGCCTACTCGCTCCTGACGCCCCGTCAAGCGGGTGAGATGGTCGACGGGTTCGTGCAGCAGTACAAGGACGGCGGCTGGACCTCGCGGTGGTCCTCCCCCGGGTACGCCGATCTGATGACGGGCACGTCGTCGGACGTGGCGTTCGCGGACGCCTATGTGAAGGGCGTGGGCTTCGACGCGAAGTCGGCGTACGACGCGGCCGTGAAGAACGCGACCGTCGTGCCCCCGTCGTCGGGCGTCGGCCGCAAGGGCATGGCGACCTCGCCCTTCCTCGGCTACACGAGCACCGACACCCACGAGGGCCTGTCGTGGGCGCTGGAGGGCTACCTCAACGACTACGGCATCGCGCGGATGGGGCAGCAGCTGTACCGCGAGACGGGGCAGCGACGGTACAAGGAGGAGTCCGAGTACTTCCTCAACCGGGCCCAGGAGTATGTGCGGTTGTTCGACACGAAGGCCGGCTTCTTCCAGGGCCGGAACGCCCAGGGCGACTGGCGGGTGGAGTCGTCGGCGTACGACCCGCGCGTCTGGGGCCACGACTACACGGAGACCAACGGCTGGGGCTACGCCTTCACGGCCCCGCAGGACAGCCGGGGCCTGGCCAACCTGTACGGCGGCCGGGCGGGCCTCGCGGACAAGCTCGACGCGTATTTCGGGACCCCGGAGACGGCGTCACCGGAGTTCGTGGGCTCGTACGGCGGGGTCATCCACGAGATGACGGAGGCCCGGGACGTCCGGATGGGCATGTACGGCCACTCCAACCAGGTGGCCCACCACGTGAACTACATGTACGACGCGGCGGGCCAGCCCTGGAAGACACAGAAGAACGTCCGCGAGGTCCTCTCCCGGCTCTACACGGGCAGTGAGATCGGGCAGGGCTACCACGGCGACGAGGACAACGGCGAGCAGTCGGCCTGGTACCTGTTCTCGGCGCTCGGCTTCTACCCGTTGGTCATGGGCAGCGGCGAATACGCCATCGGCTCCCCGCTGTTCACGAAGGCGACGGTCCATCTGGAGAACGGCCGGGACCTGGTGATCAAGGCTCCGAAGAACAGCACGCGGAACGTGTACGTACAGGGCTTGAAGGTCAACGGCAAGTCCTGGACGTCGACTTCACTCCCCCACTCGATCGTCTCCCGGGGCGGAACCCTGGAGTTCGACATGGGCGCCAAGCCCTCGACGTGGGGAACGTCCAGGAGCGCGGCGCCGGTGTCGATCACCAAGGACGACAAGGTGCCGACGCCGCGGGCGGATGTGGTGGTGGGTGAGGGCGCGTTGAACGGGGAGTTGTTCGACAACACGTCGGCGACGAACGCGACGGTGACGTCGGTGGACCTGCCGCTCGCCGGTCGCACGAAGGCCGTCCAGTACACGCTGACGTCCTCCGGCCGGGCCGAGGCCCCGACGGGCTGGGTGTTGCAGGGCTCGCCGGACGGCACCAACTGGCGGACGCTGGACCGGCGTTCGGGTGAGTCGTTCCGGTGGGACCGGCAGACTCGGGCGTTCTCGGTGGCGTCGGCGGGGTCGTACACGCGCTATCGGCTGGTGTTCGACGGGGAGTCGACGTTGGCGGAGGTGGAGTTGCTGGGCTGAGTGCTCCCCGCCCGCTTCTCCGATCAGGGGTCGGGGAAGCGGGCGGGGAGGCGGGGCAGCAACCGGCTTAGGGCTTCGGCGTGTTGATGGACGCGCTTGAGCATGGAGCGCCTGTTGTGGACCGTACCGGGGACGTCCTGGGGTGGGCCGCAGCCGACGGCCGTGTAGAGGTCGTCCAGCGACGCATGCCGCCCTCGGGTACCGTCCGGCGCGATCGGGATCAGACTCGTGCACACCTCGGACTCGCGTCCGCCATAGAAACTGATGCATACTTCCAGGCCCGCGCGGTGGTACGTCAGCTCAGAGCCGTAGAACCCCCACCGGAGGTCGTGCTCCTCCGGCTCGGCGAAGCCCTCGGTCTCGACGAGGAACGCGAAGGCGATGCGCGCCTCGGACCTGAACTCCTCGGGAAGGTTCGGCCGTCGCCCCATCCTTCGATGGTGTCAGCCAACGGCGAGGGTGAAAACGTGCACGTTCGCATTGGCCGGGAGACGTACGCTCACGATGCTCCGGCCGGCCGGAGCCGTGAACGGCCTCGTCGCGAAGACGTACGTCGGGACCGGGTCCCGGCCCGCCCCCGAGATGTTCCGGTACGGGGTCCGGGCCACGACCTCGTTGCCGTACTGGACGGTTCCCGTGCCGCCGCCGAGGGTCCAGTCGGTGAGGGCCAGGTCGGTCGTGTCGGTGGTGCCGTCGGTGTAGGTGATCGTTGCCTTCGCCTGCTGGTTGCCGAAGACCGCGCTGCCGAGGAACGACAACCGGGTTGCCGGGGTGGCGAGTTGGAGTGTCTGGGCCGTCGCCGACGCGTTGTCCGGGCGGCCCGGTGGAGAGTTCGGCCAGGTGAAGGTCAGGCCTGTCGGCAGGCTCCCTCGCGTGCCCGGAGCCAGGCCCGCCGCTGCCAGGGCCTGGCGGGAGTAGCTCCAGCCGGCGCCGTCGTAGTCGGCCTCGGTGTGGTCGCCGGTGTCGTCGGAGGTGCCCGTGTTGTTGTAGGCGGCGAGGAGGGAGCCGGGGGCCGCCACCGTGAGGGCGATCGGCTGCTCGTACGCCGTGTTCGTCGACGTGACCTTGATCCTCGCCTCGTAGAAGCCCTGGTCGGTCGTGGCCGGTGCGGCGAGCGTGATCCGCTGGGTGCCGTCAACCACCCTGCCGAAGGCGGGCGTTGCCGTTACTCCCGGCGGCGTCTGCACTTCGAAGCGCACCTCCGGGCCCTTGCCGTCGGCTCCCATCAGGGACAGTGCGCGGATGTCCACCCCCGCACTGCCTCCCGGTGCGACCGTCACCGTGGTCGGGCCTACGCCGATCTGGTACGGCTGCTCGCCCGCCCGGAAGGACGGCGGGGCGTCCGACGGAGCCGTGCCCCACGTGGGGTGCGGGGTGGCAGCCAGGGTGTAGTCCAGGGTGCCGCCGTGTCGGACGAAGGTCGCCGGGAGCCAAGGGCGGTTGCTCGTAAGGCCGTTGACCGTGAGGGAGTGGACGTACGGGGAGTTCGCCGACGCTCCCTCCGCGCGGATCGAGATGTCGTTGCCGTACGGGCGGTTGATCTCGATCCTCGGGAACAGGGGTGATGCCAGGACCAGTTCGGCTCGGGACGGTACCTGCGGGTACATGCCGAGTGCCGCGAAGACGTACCAGGAGGACATCGCGCCCAGGTCGTCGTTGCCGGGGATGCCGCCGGGGCGGGTGGACCAGAGGCTCGTCATCGCCGCGCGTACCGTCTCCTGCGTTCTGTGCGGTGCGCCCGCGTAGGCGTACAGGTAGGGGACGTTGACCGAGGGTTCGTTGTCCAGCTCCGACTTCTCGCCGCCGCTGCCGGTGAGGGCCCAGGTGCCGTCGGCGTGGTGGAAGAAGGTGTCCAGGCGGTCGATCGCCTCTGCGGTGCCGCCCATCGCCGCGAACAGGCCCGCCGGGTTGTGCGGGACCATCCAGGTGTACTGGGCCGCCGTACCCTCGACGAAGCCTCTGCCGGTGGCCGGGGTGAAGCCGGGGGCCCAACTGCCGTCCGCCCTCCGGTCGGTGATGTAGCCGCCGCTGCGGTGGGCCGCGATGTTGAAGTTGTTCTGCCACCACTGGGCGCGTTTCATGAACTCGGCCGCCCTCTCCTTCTGCCCTGCCGCGTCCGCCAGTTGGGACAGCGCGAAGTCCGCGCCCGACATCTCCAGCGTCTCCGCCGCACCGCCCCACGCGTTGGACACCGACGGCATGTAGTGGTGGGCCAAGTACTTGTCCAGGGACGGGCGTTGGCCGACCGACAGGACCGGTCTGCCCGCCGGGGACAGGTCTTGTCGTGTCGGTGTCGTCGCCGCCCGGACCAGGGAGTCCAGCGCGCCGCGCAGGTCGAAGCGGGTGCCGCCGAAGGCGTGGATGCCGGCGAGGGCGGCTGGCGACGGGTCGCCGTTCATGACGTGGGTGCCGCTGGCGCCGTGCAGCCAGCGGTCCCACAACCCGCCGTTCTGGCGGGCGAGTTCGTACAGGGACTGGGCGATGTCCGAGCCGGTGTCGGGGTCGAGGAGGGTGAGCAGCTGGACCTGGGAGCGGTAGACGTCCCAGCCGGAGAAGGTGCCGTACTGGTGGTCGTGGTTCGCGCGGACCCGGTGGACCCTGCCGTCGGCGCCCCGGTAGCGGCGGTCGGCGTCGCTGATGACGTTCGGGTGGAGGAGGGAGTGGTAGAGGGCGGTGTAGAAGGTGGTGCGTTCCGCTTCCGTGCCGCCGCCTGTCCTGATCGCGGCCAGCCTTTCCCGCCAGGCCAGTTGGGCTGCGGATCGGATCGAGGTGAAGGAGCGGGTCGGCGGGTTCTCGGCAGCCAGGTTCGCTTCGGCGCCTGCCCTGCTGACGTACGAGATACCGACCTTGACGCCCACCGGGCCCGTGCCGGGCTCGAACTCCACATAGCCGCCTGCCCCTTTGCCCGCCACCGGGCGGCCGTTGTCAGCGGTGAAGCCGCCTGTGCCGCCGGACGTGGACGTCGTACCGGGGCTGAGTCGGTCGTCCTGCCAGGTGCCAGTCGACTTGAAGGCGCGGTCGAAGCGGGCCGTGAAGTGGAGGGTGTAGTACGGGCGTCGGCCCTCCGGGTCGAGGTGGCCGCAGAAGTTGCCGGAGGTGACCGAGCCCGAGACCGTGCGGGCGGCGGGGTCGATCGTGACCGTCGAATCCGTCGAGCCCACCTCGGAGTTGGCCGTACGGATCAGCATCGAGGCCGGTTTGTCGAGTGGGTAGGTGAAGCGGGCGGAGCCTGTGCGGGCGGTCGCCGTGAGGTCGGCGGTGACCCCGGATGCCATGCCCACCCGGTAGCGGCCCGGCTCCGCCGTCTCGTCGGCGTGGCTGAAGTCGGCCGCGTACACCGCGTCCTGGGTGTCGCTCGCCGGGGAGGAGGTGACCTGTCCGGCGTACGGGAAGAACGGGATGTCGCCGCTGCCGCCCGCGCAGCCCGTGCCGGACATATGGGTGAGGCTGAAGCCCCGGATGCGGGTGGCGTCGTAGTGGTAGCCGCCGGGGGCGGCCGTGCGGGTGGCGTCGCCCCGGGTGTTCTCCGGGCTCCAGGAGAGCATGCCGAACGGGACGACCGCGCCCGGGAAGACATCGCCGCCGTTCCTGGTGCCGATCAGCGGATCGACGTACGGGGTGGGGTCCTCGACCAGGGGGATTGCGGATGCGTCCGCCGGAGAGGGCGCGCCCAGCGCCAGAGCGGCGGCGAGCAGCAGGGACGTGGGGCGGACACGCATGACGCGGACCCTCCTTCTTCGGACGGGTCGCGCACCACAGGTCGCACAAGCCGCGGGGACAGTGACGTCCGCCAGCGGTACCACGGGCAGGCGTGTGCCCCTGCGGCAACACGCGAGCCGGTCATGCTTCCGGGGGACCCTGAGGCCCCTGCCAGGGAGGCAACCAGGTTGACGATGTTGTCCATTGGGGCGATAGAGTGATGTTTGGGCCGCTGGACAACGTTGTCTCCAGCACTTGGCCCCACTCCGAGAACTGCTCCACCCGGGCCTCATCCCCCGTGCCGGCCCGGCTCGCGGACCCGGTGGGTATCGACCACCGGGTCCGCCCTGAGCAGGCCGAGGCCCGACAGGTCTAACCGACCCGGCAGGGCAAGGTCGTTGCCGTATCACCGCCGGAGCCCTGGACGACGTACCCGAAAGTCGCGCTTGCGCCCGGACTGAGCGAGCCGTTCCAGTTGGCGTTGTGGACCATCACCGCCTGGCCGTTGTAGGTCGGGGTGCCGTTCCAGAGGCTGGCGACCGTCTGGCCGGCCGGGAGGGTCCAGTCGACCATCCAGCCGAGCATCGGCACGGTGCCGGAGTTGGTGACGGTCACCTCGGACTGGTAGCCGCCGTTCCAACTGCCCGTCGTACGGCGGCTTGCGGTGCACGCGCCGGGCGGGGGCTCGGTGGGCGGGTTGCCCGGGTCCTTGATGCCGGTCACCTCGCCGTTGCCGCCGTCGAAGACGACGTCGGAGCAGGAGTAGAAGGTCTCCGCGCTGTCGGAGCGCTGCCACACCATGTAGATGAGGTGGCGGCCCGACTTGTTCGCCGGAAGTTGGCCGGTCCAGGAGTAGTTGGCCTCGACGTTGCCCGGGGTGCCGTTGAGCGGCGGGTGGTCGACGCTCAGGAACGGCTGGGACTCGATCGCGTCCCAGGTGAGCGTCCGGGTCGGGTCGAAGCCGTCCTTGGTGATGTAGACGTAGAACCAACCCGGGTGCGCCGCCCACGCGTTGTACGAGAAGTCGACGGTGGCACCCGAGGTGAGATGGGTCAACGGCCAGTCGGCGCTGGGGGTGTTGAACCCGGTGAAGTTGGTGTTGCCGCCGCTGCACAGCTCGCCGTCCGGGACGAAGCCCCGGGTGCGGCCGGCGCCGTCCGAGCGGAGTACCGAGAACCAGTTGTAGAACGGCGTGGTGCCGCTGACCTGTTGGGCCGTCTTGCAGGCCGGGTTGACCGCCTTGATCTCGCCGGTGTCGGTGAGGGCGTCCTGCCAGCACAGGAAGGTACGGCTGCCGGGTTTCATCGGGGTGCCGTGGGCCTCGGCGTCACCGCCCGCCGTGACGACCAGGCCGAGGGCCGGGATCGCGGTGAGCAGGGCGAGGAGGACGAGGAGGAGGGCTCTGCCCCGGGTGGGGAGGGGTAAGCGGGGGGAGGGTGGGGGTGGTGATGTGGATGTCATGGCCATGTCATGATCTCCTGGAGGGCGTGCGCGATGTGCGATACATGGGGGGCGAAGGGGGTGCGGGGCGGTGGGGCGGGAGCCACTCCCGGTTGTGCGGGTTCCGGTCCGCTCGATGTGGGAGCGCTCCCACCCCACTCTTCTTCGAAGCTAGCGCCGAGCGGTGTGGTTGTAAACGGCTGACGCACGAGAGCCGCACCCTGGTGGATGCGGCCCGCGCGATGACAGAAAAACCGTTCGGGAGTTGTGTCACCGGTGGTGCGGTGACGTCAGGAGATGCTGTCGAGGAAGCTCCCTTCCGTCGTCGTTGCCAGACGACTCTGAGGGCAGTACCTGAGGGAAAGCTGAAGGGGAAGTGCCGCTGGGTGGTTGTCTGTTGGGTGCGGCGCCGTCGTGGCTGGTCGCGCAGTTCCCCGCGCCCCTGGGAGGGCGGCTTCGCCGGCCCTCCCAGCCCTCCTAGCCCTCCTAGCCCTCCGCGGCCTCTGTGGAGACTTCGAGCCGGGCCCTCAACTCGGCGTTCTCCGCCTCCAAGGACACGATCCGTTTTCTCGCGAAATACAGCTCCATCACCGCGTCGTGGAACTCGGAGACCAGTTCTTCGGGGGTCAGTTGCACCGCTGGATCCTTCTGTCCGTCAGGCTGGGGCGATTGTCGTGACCGTGCCGTTCGCGCCGCGCCAGAGGAGGGCGCCGCCCGATGCGTACAGGGCGCCGCCGCCCGTGCTGTCCACCGAGGTCGGTACCGTCGGCGCGTTCGCGAGGCGGACCGAACCCTCGACGAGGAGGGCGGCGGGGGCGTCGGTGCGCTGGACTATGTGGACCTGGGCGCGGGGTGTGGCCGCGCGGTCGATGCCGATGCCGATGCGGCCGGTGCCCTTGACGATGAAGTCGTCCAGGCCCGTGTTGTTGCGCAGGGCGATCAGGTTGCCCTTGGTCGCGCCGGTCGTCGACGTGAGGTAGATGCCCTGGGCGGCGGTGCCGTCCGTGCGGAGGTCGATCGACAGGGCCGCCGCGTTGGCGTCGGAGCCGTCGGCGTACCCCCGATGGGTGATCTTCAGGGTGCCCCGGGCGGTCTCGGTGCCGGAGAGGTACATGGCCGAGGTGCCCGGGTTGTCGGAGACCACGTTCAGCGCGGCGCCGCTGCCCGCCGTACCGGCCTGGTAGACGGTCGCCGCGTGGTTCGTCTCCGAGGTCGTCTTGAGGAACGCGGCCTCCAGTGTCGTGTCGGCACTGAATCTCTCGGCCGCCACCGGGCCGTCGAACGTCGTCGTCGCGCCGTTCTCCCCCGCCGCCGAGGCCGTACCTGTCGCGGCTGCCGTCGCGACGGTCACCGCGCCCGCCGTGAAGCTCCCCAGAAACAGTCTGCGTGCCACCGGCATGCGACTTCCCCCATCCGTCGTCTGTCGTGTCTGCTGCTACCGGAGGGACATGCGGGTCCCCCGAGACACGACAACGATCAACTCCGAATGGTTGTACGGAGATCAGGGCGGGTCGGTGTCGGCTGCGGTGCCGGTGTCGCGGTGGGCAGTTCGATCGTGAACTCGGTGTGCCCGGGGACGCTTTCGACGCCGATGCTGCCGCCGTGCGCGGACACGATGGCCGTCACGATGGCGAGGCCGAGGCCCGAACCGCCGTCATGGGGGCCCGTACGGGCGCGGGACACGTCGGCGCGGGTGAAGCGTTCGAAGACCGACGGGAGCAGGTGCGGCGGGATGCCGGGGCCGTCGTCGCGTACGCGGACGACGCAGCGCTCGTCCACGACCTCGACGGAGGCCACCACCGTCGTACCGGGGGGTGTGTGAACGCGTGCGTTGGCGAGCAGGTTGGCCACCACCTGGTGCAGCCTGGCCTCGTCGCCGGAGACCAGTGCCGGGGAGTCGAGGAGCAGGGCCAGCTGCCAGTTGTGGTTCTCGCCGGCGGCGCGCGCGTCCCACACCGACTCGGCGACCACCGCCGCGAGGTCCACCTCGGCCGACTGCAACGGCCGCCCCTCGTCGAGCCGGGCGAGCAGCAGCAGGTCCTCGACCAGCCCGGTCATCCGCGCCGACTCCGCCGACACGCGCCGCCAGGCCATCGCGGGCTCGATCCGCTGCGTGCCCCGGTTCATGAGTTCGGCGTATCCGGCGATCGAGGCGAGCGGGGTACGGAGTTCATGGCTGGCGTCGGCCAGGAAGCGCCGCATGCGTTCCTCGCCCGCCTGGCGCTCGGCGAGGGACGATTCGACGTGGTCGATCATCCGGTTGAGGGCGGCGCCGACCTGGCCCGCCTCGCTGCCCGGGTCGGTGTCGCGTTCCGGGACCCGGGTGAGACCGACGACCGCGCCCCGGCCCAGCGGCGCCCGCGAGACCTCGACGGCGGTGGCGGCGACCCGGCCCAGGGGTCGCAGTTGACGCCGTATGACGACCGCGCAGAGGCAGCCCGCGACCGTCAGTCCGACCGCCGCCACCACGGCCTCGACGACGACCAGGCCCCGGATCATGTTCTGGACGTCGTCCATCGGCAGCCCGGTCAGCACCCGGACGCCGTTGCCCGAGGTGCCGCCGATCGCCGTGATCCGGTAGGTGCCGAGGCCCGGCACGGTACGGGTGTGCATCCTGCCGTCGGGCCTGATTCCGGCAAGTGCCGACCGCTGGGCGTGAGTCAGGTTCTGGGGCGCCGCGTCCTGGGCGACGACCTGGGCGGTGAGCAGGGTGCCGTCCGCGTCGAGCCGGGCGGCCAGGGTTCCGGCGGGCTGGCCGCTCTCGTTGAGGAAGCCGAGGTTGGAGTCCAGCTCGGGGTGGAGCCGCGCTCCGCCCTGGCTGCGCGCGACGGCGTTGGCGACGCGGTCGTCGAGGCTGCCCAGCAGGTACCTCTGCTGGGCGAAGATGGTGGTGACCGCCATGGCGGCGCACACGACGGCCAGGGTGACGCCGATGAAGAACAGCAGGCGGGTCCGCAGTGAGCGCCCGCGCAGTCGTACGGTCATCTCCCGTCCTCCCCCGCCCGGATCGCGTACCCGAGTCCGCGCACGGTGTGGATCATCGGGGCCCGCCCCTTGTCGATCTTGCGGCGCAGGCTGGAGATGTAGACCTCGACGAGGTTGTCGCCGCTGTCGAAGCAGCTGGTCCAGACGTGGTCGAGGATCTGGCTCTTGCTGAGCACCTGGCGCGGATGGCCCATCAGCAGGCTGAGCAGGTCGAACTCCTTGGCGGTGAGCTGGACGGGCGTGCCGTCGCGGTGCACCTCGCGGGTCTCCTCGGTGACGACGAGGTCGCCGAGGACGCGTACGGAGTCGTCGGTGCGGGTCTGTTCGGCGCCGCAGCGCCGGAGCAGTCCGCGCAGCCGCAGGACGACCTCCTCCAGGGAGAACGGCTTGGTGACGTAGTCGTCGGCGCCCGCCTCCAGTCCGTCGAGCCGGTGTTCGAGGGCGTCGCGGGCGGTGAGCATGAGGACGGGCAGCCGCGGGCTCTCGTACCGGAGCCTGCGCAGCACCTGGAGGCCGTCGATGTCGGGCAGCATGCCGTCGAGGACGACGGCGTGCGGGGCCGAGGAGCGGGCGATGCGCAGCGCGCTCTCGCCGTCGAGGGCCGGGTAGGGCCGCCAGCCCGCCTCGGTGACGGCAACGCACAGCAGTTCCGTGAGCGCCGGTTCGTCGTCGACGATCAGCACACGGACATGACCGCCGCGAACCCCTGAAGTGCCAGACATGTCCTGATCGTGTCCCGGTTTCCTGGGGGAATCCTGTGTTCAACCTGGGCGACGGCCGTGGGACGCCCTCCCGGTGGCATCGGATGCGGTCAACTGCCGTGACCGAAGGGGGCATTGGCACTCCCCGGCCACAGGAATCCCTTGAGTCGCTTTGCGCGCTCCACGCACTCTGATCACTGGCTTCCGCTCCACGAGGGCGGAGGCGTTTCAGCGTTCAGGGGAGGACGTCCACACATGCGAAGACTCCACGCCCTTTGGGCCGTGGCAGGAGCGGCCGGGCTGCTCGCCGGGGCGGTCACGCCCGCGGCGGCAGGTCCCGTGTCCCCGACCATCCAACCGGGCAGCACGCAGACACCACACACCGACACCCAGACCGTCACCCTCATCACCGGCGACACGGTTTCCGTCACCACCGGGTCCGACGGCAGATCCGCCGTCGAGGTCGAGCGCGGCGAGGGCCGTGAGGCGGCCACCTTCCTGTCCACCGAGCGCGACGGCGAGGTCAGTGTCCTGCCGGCGGACGCGATCCCGCTGGTGCAGGCGGGCCGTCTCGACCCGGCCCTGTTCAACGTCACCCAGCTGGTGAAGCAGGGGTACGCGGACTCGAAGACCGGCACCACGCCGGTGATCGCGACGTACAAGAGCGGCAGCGTGACCCCCGAGGGCGCACGCCGGACGCTCGCACTGCCCGCGATCGACGGGGCCGCGCTGAGCGCGAAGAAGTCGACCTCGTTCTGGGCCGACATCGCTCCCGCACTCGGCACCGAGCCCACCGCGAAGGCCGCGAAGCAGCTCGGCGAGGGCATCGACAAGCTCTGGCTCGACGGCAAGGTGCAGGCGTCCCTCGACGTCAGCGTCCCGCAGATCGGCGCACCCGAGGTGTGGCAGGCGGGCTACGACGGCACGGGCGTCGACGTCGCGGTCCTGGACACGGGCGTGGACACCGGGCACCCGGATCTGGCGGGGAAGCTCGCCGAGACGCAGAGCTTCGTGCCGGGCGAGGCGGTGCAGGACGGTCACGGCCACGGCACCCATGTGGCGTCCACGATCGTCGGCTCCGGCGCGGCCTCGGACGGCAAGCGCAAGGGCGTCGCGCCGGGCGCCGATCTGTTCGTCGGCAAGGTGCTCGACAACACCGGCCACGGCCAGGACTCGTGGATCATCGCGGGCATGGACTGGGCGGCCCACTCCGGGGCGAAGATCGTCTCCATGTCGTTGGGCGGTACGGCGACCGGCCCCTCCGACATCCTGAGCGAGACCGTCGACGAGCTGTCCGCCTCCACCGGCACCCTCTTCGTGATCGCGGCGGGCAACTCCGGTCCGGCCGAGCAGACGGTCGGCACCCCGGGCATCGCCGACTCGGCGCTGACGGTCGGTGCCGTCGACAAGTCCGACAAGCTGGCCTCGTTCTCCAGCCGCGGTCCGCGCCTCGGCGACTCCGCGGTCAAGCCGGAGATCACCGCGCCGGGTGTGGCCATCACCGCGGCCCGCGCCGCCGGCACCACCATGGCCGGCAGTACGCCGGTCGACGACTACTACTCGACGGCGAGCGGTACGTCGATGGCGACCCCGCATGTCGCGGGCGCCGCGGCGCTGGTCGCCCAGGCCCACCCCGACTGGACGGGCCAGCAGATCAAGCAGGCGCTGGCGACCACGGCGAAGACCATGCCGGACGCCGACGTCTTCCAGCAGGGCGACGGCCGCGTCGACGCCGTACGGGCGGTGAATCAGGGCGTCTTCGCGACCCCGGCACTGAGCTTCGGCAAGTACGAGGAGGCCGACAGCGAGGTCGCCACCAAGGACATCACGTACACCAACACCACGGACAAAGCGGTGGAGTTGAAGGTGTCCTCGTCACTTCTCGACGCCGCACTGAACGCGGACGCGGTCACCGTCCCGGCGAAGGGCACAGCCACCGTCGCGGTCACGGTCGACCCGGCCAAGGAGGCGACGGGCCGGTACACGGGCCACATCACCGCGAGCGCCGACGGTGTCCTCGTCACCACCGCCGTCGGCTTCGAGAAGCTGCCGAAGACCTACGACCTGAAGGTGTCGCTGCTGGGCCGCGACGGCGAGCCGTCCACGTCCGCGTCGCTCTTCATGCTGCAGGAGCTGAACGGCGCGTACGCGGACACCTACGGGTTCATCGGCAAGGGCTACACCTTCAAGGTGCCGGCCGGTACGTATTCCATGGCGTCCTGGATCTCCACGCGGGACGCGGCCGGACTGGAGGTCGACACCTCGATCGTCGGTGATCCGGAGATCATGGTCGACAAGGACACCGAGGTCGTCCTCGACGCCCGCAAGGCGGTCGAGATCAAGCCGAAGACCAAGGAGGACTCCGAGTTCCGGGGCTTCACCACCAACTGGCACCGGGAAGGCCCGGGCACTGGCCTGGGGGTGACCTACAGCCAGGGCTGGTGGACCGATCACGTCTATGTGGCGCCCACCGAGAAGGTCACCCAGGGCGTGTTCGAGTTCTCCTCGAAGTTCCGGCTGTACGCCAAGGAGCTGACGGCGAGCGTCACCGGCCCGGAGAAGTACGCGCTGCCCCTCGACTACGCGCAGACGTACAGCGGCCTCCCCGTGAAGGTCAGCGGTGATCACACGGTGCGGGCGGTGGACGCGGGCGCCGGAACCGCGGCCGACTTCGAAGGACTCGACGTCAAGGGCAAGGTGGCGGTCGTCCACGTGGGCGCCGGCAAGAGGGCGGACGAGGCACTGACCAACGCGACGGCGGCCGGGGCCGGTTACGTCCTCGCCTACCAGGAGACGCCCGGGTACTGGCTCGGCTCCGTGCAGAGCATGACCATCCCGCTGATGCTCGCCACCGGCGAGGACGGCGCGAAGCTCGGCGCCCTGCTGAAGAGCGGGAAGAAGGTCAAGCTGAAGCTGAAGGGCACTCCGGTCAGTCCGTACGTGTACAACGTGATGTTCCCGCAGGTGGGGGCCGTCTCGGCCAACCAGACGTACAACCTGAACAGCTCCAACACGGTGAAGCAGACGGTTCGCTACCACGGGGCCCGGGCCGGTGATGTCGGCAAGGACGCCGTGTACCGGTTCCGCCCCTGGCAGGGGGCCGACATCGCGACCAGCACCAACGTGCAGCTCGGCACGGAGCGCACCGAGTACTACAACGTCTCCGACACCCGGATCTGGCACGCCGTCTATGCCAACTGGAAGGCGACCCAGCCTCAGTGGGGTCTCGTGCGGACCTTCGACAAGGCGGGCAAGCAGCCCGCCGAGGACTGGCTGGGCCAGGTCGTCCGCCCGGCGACCGCTCAGCAGTACGGCCTCTCCCAGCGCACCGGTGACAAACTCTCCTTCCGGATCCCGGAGTTGAGCGATTCCGCACCGGGCCACTACGGATCGGTGGACAACGTCCTGGACACCGCGAAGGGCAAGCTGTACGCGGACGGGCAGTTGGTCGGCGACACCGCGCTCGGCGGCTACGGCACCTTCACCGTCCCGGCGGCGAAGTCCTCGTACCGCCTCGTGGTCGACGCACAGCGCACGGCCGACTGGGCGTCGTACTCCACCGGCACCCACACCGAGTGGTCCTTCGCCTCGGCGCACACGGACCAGCAGACGGCGCTCGGGGTGCTCTCGGTCGACTACGACGTGGCCGGGATCGACCTCCTCAACCGTGCTGAGGCCGGGCACACGTCGAAGCTCGGCCTCTCCGTCCGGAACCAGTCGGGCGGCGTCACCGCCGGTTCCCTGAAGGCCTGGGTCTCGTACGACGACGGCACCTCCTGGAAGGAAGTGAAGGTCAAGAACGGCAAGGCGGAGCTCAAGCACCCGAAGAAGGGCGCCGGGTTCGTGTCGCTGCGCGTACGGGCCGCCGACCGGGACGGCAACACGGTCGACCAGACAGTCGTACGGGCGTTCGGCCTGAAGTAGCGACCTCCGTCAAACATTGCGAAAATCCTTAACAAAGATCGTCTACCGTGCCGAGCCATGGTGAACACGGCATACGACACGGCAAGGGAGACCCCTGCCGCGAGCCCCTGGGCCGCGGTGGGGGTCTCCGCGTTCGACGAGCTGTTGTATCAGGCCATCCTCAACCAGCCCGACGCCGGCGCGGCCGGCTGGGCGCTGCTGACCGGTGCCTCCCCGGCCCGGGTCCGCGAGGCCTGCAACCGGCTTCTCACGCTCGGTCTGCTGCAACCACCGGACTCCATGGGCGGATTACGGGCGGTCGACCCCCGGGTGGCGATCCGCGCGCTGATCCGGCGGCGCGAGACGGAGTCCGAACTGCTGTCCGCCACCGCCGAGGAGATGGCGACCGCGTACGAGGCGGGGCTGCTGCGCGAGGAGCCGTCCCGGCTGGTCGAGGTGGCGTCCGGCGAGGGCGCCATCGCGGCACGCCTGGAGGAGATGTACGCGCGCGCGGAGCACGAGGTGTGCCTTTTCGACACACCGCCGTATCTCGCCCCGGCCGGTCCGCAGGTGGATCTCCAGGCCGATCTGCTCGACCGCGGGATCGTCTCCCGTGGGATCTACGCGGCGACCGGCCTGGAGGATCCGAAGGTCATGTCCCGCGCCCTGAGGATGGTCGAACTCGGCGAGCAGGCCCGGGTGTTGCCTTCCGTGCCGCTCAAGCTGCTGGTGGTCGACGGATGCCGGGCGCTGCTGCCGCTGACCGCCTCCGTGGCCGGCGGCTACTGCGCCGTCGTGATCTGGCACTCGGCGGTGACCGAGGCCCTGCAGAAGCTCTTCGAGATGGCCTGGCAGCAGGCGACTCCGCTGGGCCAGGCGACGGACGACAGCGAACTCTCCGAGAGCGAGAGGACGTTGACCCGGCTGCTGGCGGCCGGAATGAAGGACGAGGCGGTGGCTCGCCATCTGGGGGTGAGTCTGCGGACCCTGCGGCGGCGGGTGAGCGAGCTGCAGGAGCGGCTGGGGGCGGCGAGCAGGTTCCAGCTGGGGATGCGGGCTTCCCAACGCGGCTGGGTGTAGCCGCTGCGGCTCCTATGAGGCGAAGGGCCGCGCTCCGGCCGGGAGCGGGGCCCTCGCTCCGTCGACTGCCGTGGCCGAAGGGTGCATTGGCACTCCCCGGCCACAGGAATCCCTTGAGGCGCGTTCCGCACAACGCCCACTCTGATCCATGGCTTCCGCCTACAAGGCCGGAAGTCTTTCCAGAGTTCAGGGGAGGAAGTCCACACATGCGAAGACTCCACGCCCTCTGGGCCGTGGCAGGAGCGGCCGGACTGCTCGCGGGGGCCATCGTCCCCGCGACGGCCGGTCCCCGGTCCCCGGTCCCCACGTCCCGTGCCACAAGCACACCGGACCTCACCCGATCGGGCGCCACGAGCACGCAGACCGTCACCCTCATCACCGGCGACACGGTTTCCGTCACCACGGGAGCGGACGGCAAGAACGCCGTCGACGTCCGGCGCGGCCAGGGCCGCGAGGCCGCCACCTTCCTGTCCAGCGAGAAGAACGGCGAGGTCAGCGTCCTGCCGACGGACGCGATCCCGCTGATCCAGGCGGGCCGCATCGACCCGGCCCTGTTCAACGTCACCCAGCTCGTCAAGCAGGGCTACTCGGACGCGAAGACCGGCGCCACCCCCGTCATAGCGACGTACAGCAAGGGCAGCGCGACCCCCGAGGGCGCGCGCCGGACGCTCGCGCTGCCCGGGATCGACGGCGCCGCGCTCAGCGCGAAGAAGTCCAGCGCCTTCTGGACGGACATCGCCCCGGCCCTCGGCACCGAGCCCACCGCGAAGGCCGCGAAGCAGCTCGGCGAGGGCATCGACAAGCTCTGGCTGGACGCCCAGGTGAAGGCGTCCCTCGATGTGAGCGTCCCGCAGATCGGCGCACCCGAGGTGTGGCAGGCGGGCTACGACGGGAAGGGCGTCAAGGTCGCCGTCCTGGACACGGGTGTGGACACCGGGCACCCGGACCTCGCGGGGAAGATCGCGGAGTCGACGAGCTTCGTGCCGGACCAGGCGGTGCAGGACGGCCACGGCCACGGCACCCATGTGGCGTCCACGATCGTCGGTTCGGGCGCGGCCTCGGACGGCAGGCTCAAGGGCGTCGCCCCGGGCGCGGAACTGCTGGTCGGCAAGGTGCTCGGCAACGACGGCCGCGGCCAGTCCTCCTGGATCATCGCGGGCATGGAGTGGGCGGCGCACTCCGGTGCGAAGATCGTCTCCATGTCGCTGGGCGGTACGGCGACCGGCGCGTCCGACGTGCTCAGTGAGACCGTCGACGAGCTGTCCGCCTCCACCGGCGCCCTCTTCGTGGTCGCGTCGGGCAACGCGGGCCCCTACGAGCAGTCGGTCGGCACCCCGGGCATCGCCGACTCGGCGCTGACGGTCGGCGCGGTCGACAAGTCCGACAAGCTGGCCTCGTTCTCCAGCCGTGGCCCACGCCTCGGCGACTTCGCGGTCAAGCCGGAGATCACCGCGCCGGGTGTCGGCATCGTGGCGGCCCGTGCGGCGGGCACCACCATGGGTACGCCGGTCGACGCCAACTACACGTCGGCGAACGGCACTTCGATGGCGACCCCGCATGTCGCGGGTGCGGCGGCGCTGGTCGCGCAGGCCCATCCGGACTGGACGGGCGAGCAGATCAAGCAGTCCCTGGCCAGCACGGCGAAGACGAACGACGTCAACTCCGTGTTCGAGCAGGGCGACGGCCGGGTCGACGCCGTACGGGCGGTCGGGCAGGGCGTGTTCGCGACCTCGGCGCTGAGCTTCGGCCTGTTCGAGGACGGTGACACCGGGGTCGTCGGCAAGGACATCACGTACACCAACACCACGGACAAGGCGGTGGAGTTGACGATCTCGTCCACCCTCGCCGCAGCCGCCCCGGGCGCCGGTACGGTCACCGTCCCCGCCAAGGGCACCGCCACGGTCCCGGTCACGGTCGACCCGGCGGCGCAGGCACAGGGCCGGTACACGGGCCACATCACGGCGACCGCCGACGGCATCAAGGTCACCACGGCCGTCGGCTTCGAGAAGGCGCCGAAGACCTACGACCTCGACGTCTCCCTCCTGGCCCGCGACGGCAAGGCGCCCACCGGGGGTTCGATCTACACGCTCATGGAGCTCAGCGGCGCCTACCCGGACGAGTACGGTTTCCTCGGCACCGGCTGGACCTGGCAGGTCCCGGCCGGCACCTACGCCATCTCGACCTGGATCCCGGACCGTGACGCGGGCGGAACTGCCGTCGGCACCTCGGTCGTCTCCAGCCCCGAGATCAAGGTGGACGGGGACACGAAGGTCGTGCTCGACGCCCGCAAGGCGGTGGAGATCAAGCCGAAGACCAAGCAGAACTCCGAGTTCAACGGCTTCAGCACCAATGTGCATCGCGAGGGGCCGGGCAATGCCTGGGGGCTCACCTACAGCCAGGGCTTCTGGACCGACCACGTCTATGTGTCGCCGACCCCGCAGGTCACCATCGGAAGCCTGGAGTTCTCCGCCAAGTTCCGGCTGTACGAGAAGGAGTTGACGGCGAGCGTCACCAGCCCAGAGAAGACCGAGCTGTCCTCGCTCTACTACTCGCAGACGTACAACGACTTCCCGTTGAAGATCAGCGGTGAGCACAAGGTCCGGGCGGTGGACGCGGGCGGCGGTACCGAGGCCGACTTCGCGGGGCTCGACGTCAAGGGCAAGGTGGCGGTGGTCAAGGTCGGCGCCGCGGACCGCGCACAGAGCGCCCTGGACAACGCGACCAAGGCGGGCGCCGGTTACCTCATCGTGTACCGCGACAAGCCCGGTTTCTGGATCGAGGCCGTGGACCGCGCGACCACCGTCCCGCTGATGATCGCCACCGGCGAGGAGGGCGCCAAGCTCACCTCCCTGCTGAAGACCGGCAAGAAGGTCACGCTCAAGCTGGGCGGCACACCGGTCAGTCCGTACGTCTACAACGTGCTCGTCGCGCAGAGCGGTTCCATCTCCGCCAATCAGACGTACACCCTGGACAAGTCCAACACCGTGAAGCGGCACGCCCGTTACTACGGGGCGACGGCCGGCGAGATCGGCGCGGACGCGCTGTACACCTTCCGCCCCTGGCAGCTCTTCGGCATCGAGAGCAGCGTCTACACGCAGCTGGGCACGGAACGTGACGAGTACTACTACGTCGACCCCGACACCCGTACCTGGCACACGGTCTACCCCAACTGGAACACGTTCAGGGGCCAGTGGAGCCCGCTGCGGACCTTCACCGAGGCGGGCACGGAGAAGACCACGGAGAACTGGCTGCAGCAGGTCATCCGCCCGGGAACCAGTGAGGAGTACGGCCTCTCAGAGCGCACCGGCGACAAACTCACCATGTCGGTGGCGGAGTTGACCGACTCCACGCCTGGCCACTACGGGTACATCAACGGCACCGACAGCACCGCGAAGGGCAAGCTCTACGCGGACGGGCAGTTGGTCGGCGACTCGACGTTCGGCGGGTACGGCATCTTCGACGTCCCGGCGGACAAGGCCTCCTACCGCTTCGAGCTGGATGTGCAGCGGCGGGCGGAGTGGGCCAAGTACTCCACGAGCACACACACCGAGTGGACGTTCGCCTCGGCGCACACCGACGCCTCGACCGCGCTGCCGGTGCTCACGGTCGGCATCACCCCGAAGGGCCTCGACCTCCTCAACCAGGCCGACCACAAACGGCAATTGGAGGTCGCGCTGCCGGTCTCCGACCAGCTGGGGAGTGTGAAGGCGAAGAGCCTGAAGGCCTGGGTCTCCTTTGACGACGGCACCTCCTGGAAGGAAGTGAAGGTCAAGAACGGCAAGGCGGGCTTCAAGGCCGCGAAGGACGCCGAGTCGGTGTCGCTGCGGGTGCGGGCCACCGACAAGGACGGCAACCAGATCGACCAGACAGTGCTGCGGGCGTTCGGCCTGAAGTAGGACGTCTGCGACGGTCGGGCCGCGCTCCCCACGGGAGCGCGGCCTTTCGCCGTTCGGCCTACTTGGTGATCAGGCTGCGCAGCACGTACTGCAGGATGCCGCCGTTGCGGTAGTAGTCGGCCTCACCGGGGGTGTCGATGCGGACGACCGCGTCGAACTCCACACCGGTGTCGGTGGTGACCTTGACCGTGGCGGGGGTGGTGCCGTCGTTCAGCTCGGTGATGCCGGCGATGGAGAAGGTCTCCTCGCCGGTCAGCCCGAGGGACTCGGCGGACTGGCCCGCCGGGTACTGGAGCGGGATGACGCCCATGCCGATGAGGTTCGAGCGGTGGATGCGCTCGTACGACTCGGCGACGACGGCCTTGACGCCGAGGAGCGCGGTGCCCTTGGCGGCCCAGTCGCGGGACGAGCCGGAGCCGTACTCCTTGCCGGCCAGGATGACCAGCGGGACGCCCTGCTCGATGTAGTTGCGCGAGGCGTCGTAGATGAAGGAGACCGGCCCGCCGTCCTGCGTGAAGTCGCGGGTGTAGCCGCCCTCGGTGCCCGGCGCGATCTGGTTGCGCAGACGGATGTTGGCGAACGTACCGCGGATCATCACCTCGTGGTTGCCACGGCGGGAACCGTACGAGTTGAAGTCACGGCGCTCGACACCGTGCTCGGTGAGGTACTTGCCACCGGGGGTGTCGGCCTTGATCGCGCCGGCCGGGGAGATGTGGTCGGTGGTGACCGAGTCGCCGAGCTTGGCGAGGACGCGGGCGCCGGCGATGTCCGAGACCGGGGTGGTCTCCATCGTCATGCCCTCGAAGTACGGGGGCTTGCGGACGTACGTCGACTGCGCGTCCCACTCGAAGGTGTTGCCCTCGGGGATCGGCAGGGCCTGCCACTGGGCGTCGCCCGCGAAGACGTCCTGGTAGGACTTGTTGAACATGTCCTCGCCGATGGCGTTCGCCACGACGTCGTTGACCTCGGCCTCGGTCGGCCAGATGTCTTCCAGGTAGACGGGCTTGCCCTCCTGGTCCACACCCAGCGCGTCGCGCGTGATGTCCACCTTCATGGAACCCGCGAGGGCGTACGCGACGACCAGCGGCGGGGACGCCAGGTAGTTCATCTTGACGTCCGGGTTGATCCGGCCCTCGAAGTTGCGGTTGCCGGAGAGGACCGAAGTGACCGCGAGGTCATGGTCGTTGACGGCCTTGGAGACCTCCTCCGGCAGCGGGCCGGAGTTGCCGATGCAGGTGGTGCAGCCGTAGCCGACGAGGTTGAAGCCGACCTTGTCGAGGTAGGGGGTGAGCCCCGCCTTGTCGAAGTAGTCGGTGACGACCTTGGAGCCCGGGGCGAGGGTGGTCTTGACCCACGGCTTGCGGGTCAGGCCCTTCTCCACGGCCTTCTTCGCGACGAGCGCGGCGGCGACCATGACGTACGGGTTCGAGGTGTTGGTGCAGGAGGTGATGGCCGCGACCGTCACCGCGCCGTGGTCGATCTCGTACGTCGAGCCGTCGGCGGCGGTGACCGTGACCGGGTTGGTCGGTACGCCGTTGCTGGTGGCCGGGGAGTCGGAGGCCGGGAAGGACTCCTTGCCCGCCTCGTCGTCGTCGGCGACGTAGTTGCGTACGTCCGACTTGAACTGCTCGGCGGCGTTCGCGAGGACGATACGGTCCTGCGGGCGCTTCGGGCCGGCGATCGACGGGACGACCGTCGACAGGTCCAGCTCCAGCTTCTCGGAGAAGTCGGGCTCGGCGGCCGGGTCCAGCCAGAGGCCCTGCTCCTTGGCGTACGCCTCGACCAGCGCGAGCTGCTGGGCGTCGCGGCCCGTCAGCTTCAGGTACTTGATGGTCTCGCCGTCGATCGGGAAGATCGCGGCGGTGGAGCCGAACTCCGGCGACATGTTGCCGATGGTGGCGCGGTTCGCGAGGGAGGTGGCGGCGACGCCCTCGCCGTAGAACTCGACGAACTTGCCGACCACACCGTGCTTGCGCAGCATCTCGGTGATGGTCAGCACGAGGTCGGTGGCGGTCGTACCCGGGGTCAGCTCACCGGTGAGCTTGAAGCCGACGACGCGCGGGATGAGCATCGAGACGGGCTGGCCCAGCATCGCGGCCTCGGCCTCGATACCGCCGACGCCCCAGCCGAGCACACCGAGGCCGTTGACCATGGTGGTGTGGGAGTCGGTGCCGACCAGGGTGTCGGGGTACGCCTGGCCGTTGCGGACCATGACGGTCCGGGCGAGGTGCTCGATGTTGACCTGGTGGACGATGCCGGTGCCGGGCGGGACGACCTTGAACTCGTCGAACGCCGTCTGGCCCCAGCGCAGGAACTGGTAGCGCTCCTTGTTGCGGCCGTACTCCAGCTCGACGTTCTGCGCGAACGCTTCGTTGGTGCCGAACTTGTCAGCGATGACGGAGTGGTCGATGACCAGCTCGGCGGGGGCGAGGGGGTTGATCTTCGCCGGGTCGCCGCCGAGCTCCTTGACGGCCTCACGCATGGTGGCGAGGTCGACGACACAGGGCACGCCGGTGAAGTCCTGCATGATCACGCGGGCGGGCGTGAACTGGATCTCCTGGCTGGGCTGCGCCTGCGAGTCCCAGCCACCGAGGGCCCGGATGTGGTCGGCGGTGATGTTCGCGCCGTCCTCGGTACGGAGCAGGTTCTCCAGCAGCACCTTCAGGCTGTACGGAAGGCGAGCCGAGCCTTCCACCTTGTCCAGCCGGAAGATCTCGTACGACTCGTCGCCCACGCTGAGCGTGCTACGGGCGTCGAAGCTGTTCGCCGACACGACAGTCTCCTTCATTGATGTGCGCGTTCCACCGCATCCTGCCGCCACGCCTGCTTGGCCGATCCGCTAAGGTAAGGCTAAGTTAGGTAAGCCTTACCGCTGGACCGACGGTGGAGTGGGCCGCGGTACGCCCGGCAGATATCTCGATGTCGAGATAACTCTAGTACATGGGTGGCGGATGGTCATGCCCGGCCGCCGTGTGATGTGGCCGACCGTGCGATGACCCCCGCTTCGCGCTGCCCCCTTCCCGGAGCCGAGCCGGTCAGCCCAGTACGTCGCGCAGGAGCCGTGCGTTCTTCGCCACCTGGCTCGATCCGGTGCGCGCGGCGGCCGTCGTGACCTCGGGTATCTCGCCCTTCGCCGCGCAGCGGGAGGCGCAGTCGATGCCGAGGGCGAGCAGTGCTCCGGTGCCCCGGACCACGGGGTCGCGCAGCAGAGGGGGCAAGGCGGTTTCGAGCACGGACCAGATCGTGGCGTACGCGCCCGACTCGGCGGCCGTCCGGAGGGAGGCGGTCACCCGGTTCGCCTCGACCCAGTTGGCGCGCAGCATGTCGGCCAGCCGACGGCCGAGCAGGCCGGTGTCCAGCCGGCCCCGCCCGGCGAGCACGAGGAGCGCGTCCACGGCCGCGTCGCGCTCGCCCTGCTGGTCGTACGCGAGGGTGGACGCCACGGCCGTGTGCAGCGCGAAGCCCGCCGGGCCGCCGGACTCCGCGGCGAACGGCAGGGCGTGGGCCCAGCCCCGCATGGAGACGCGGTACCTGAAGTAGTCGCGGGCCAGCACGAGTTCGCGGTGGTGCGGCAGCTGGGCGAGCCAGAAGGGGACCATCGGGTCGTAGAGGCCGTTGTTCTCGTGCGGCCCGACCAGGCTCTCGGCGGCCGGGAGCAGCGGGGGGCCGGAGGCCGGCTCGGGGTGGATGTGCTTCACCAGCTCCGACGGGTGCTTGCCCGAGTCGGCGTCGTCTTCGGGGGCGAAGTCCTGGTGCGGCAGACCACCCTCGCGCAGCCACTGGGCCAGCCTCTGCCCGGCGTCGGATCCCAGCTTCCCGGCCGCGTTCAGCACCTTCTCGTCGGCGGTCGGGGTGACGCGCAGCAGCGCCTGGGCCAGGTCGACCGGCGCGGGTGTGATGCCGAGCCCGTCGAGCACCGAGATCCGCTGTACGAGTTCGGCGGCGTCCAGCGCGCCCGTGGCGTCGGTCGGCACGGCCAGCAGGAAGGGCTGTGCGTCGGCCTCGATGATGTCGATCGCCTCGGCCAGGCGCGCCCTCAGCAGCTCCCCGGCCGGGGAGGAGTGGCCGGACCTGTAGCGGGAGGCGAAGTGGCGCTGCCTCGGCTCGTCGCCCCGCAGCGCCCTGGCCACGTCGTACACGTCGGCCTGGGTGACGTCGACGGCGTCGCGGGGTTCCTTGCGCATGACCGGCTTCAGGGCCTTGGCCAGCGCGGCCCGGTCGAGGTGGGCGTGGCGGACCAGGCCGTCCAGGACACGCTCGAACGTCACCACGTCCTTGGGGTTCGCGACGGCCGCCGCGAGTTCCTCGGCGACCTCGACGGCCGTCTCGACGGGTCCGGGCACCGGGCGGGGCTCGGGCACGGCGGGCAGCGTGTCGGCGTACTGGTCGGTGAGTCGGTCCGGTGCGGTGCCGAGGAGTTCGGCGGCCCGGCCCGCGAGGGCGGGGTTGATCCGTGCGGCGGCCGTGCGCAGCTCGGGCAGTACGGAGTCGCCCGCGGCCTCGATGTGCCGGGCGATCACGTCGAGGGCGCGCTCCTGGAGGTCGACCTCCCGGTGGTCGAGGGCCGTCGCGGCGTCGAGCACGGTCCGGGCGGCGCGTGCGGGGTCCTTCCGGGCCGCGCGGTCGAGCCGGGTGAGCTGGGCGCGGACCAGCTTCTTCTCGGGGCGTAGCAGGACCCGTTCGCACACCTCGGTGAGTACGTCGGGCTCCAGCAGCCCGGCCTCGTCCAGGCCGAGCAGGACCTCCTGGGCGTAGGCGGCCACCGGCATCGACAGGTCGAGCAGTGCCACATGGTCCCGGAGGGCGGGGGCGTTCTCGGCCGGGGTGAGGGCCAGGGCTCGCAGATACGCGAGCGGCGGCGCGGTCTCGTCGCGCGTGCCGTCCTGGAGCAGCTGGGCGACCAACGGCTCGGCGAGCGCGACGCGTTCGCGGGCGGTGGAGGCGTGTTCCGCCGGGGTGAGGGCGAGTTGGGTGAGCGCGACAGCGGCGTCCCGCCCCCAGCCGGCGGCGGCCAGGTCGGCGAAGACCCGCCGGACCAGCGCGGCGCGGTCCACCAGGTCCTCCTTGCCTTCCCTGGAGAGGCTGATGAACACGCCCAGCCTGGTGTCCTCCAAGATGTACGCCAGGCCTCTCCTGGCGAGCATGTGGTGGAACGAGCCCGCGCCGAGGTGCACGCCCGGTCGCTCCAGCACCAGCGGGAGGAGCAGCGGCGTCAGATCGTCCGCGCGCAGCCGCTCCAGGAAGGTGGCGCCGGGCCGGGGCCCGCCGCGCAGATGTGCGGGATGCGTCCAGGTGCTGTCGCGCCAGCGCAGCCAGTTGTCGATGAACCCGTCGGTGGTTGGGACGGGACAGCCCGTGTCGAGGACGAGGTGTTCGACGAGGTCGGATCTGAGGCCCTGCCCGGGGGTCAACCGATCGGCGAGCTGTGCAGCGAGCTCCGCCCGCCAGGCGACGGGGTGGAGGTTCACGACGTCGAGCACCCAGACGCCATCGAGGGGCAGCCGAACCGCGTGCCTGTCGTTCTCGGGCCGCAGAATCCAGTCGGCCGCGGCCGCGGGATCGGTCCGGCAGCCGAATTCGGCGGCGAGCTGCGCGGCCTTCCTCTCCTCCGGAACATCATGGAACCACCCGGCCCGCAGCGTCGCGCGCCGCACCTCCAGCGCCTCGGCCTGCGCCGCACGCTCGTCCGGCGTCAGAGCGGCGAGTTCCCGGAGCACCGCATCGACATCGCCCGCTTCCGCGAGGTGGACCAGGTTCATCGGGCGGTCTCCGATCGTGCGGGGGTTGTTGTGGCTGTTGGTGAAGGTGGGGGCGGGGCGGAAGCCGACCCCACGGCGGAAGCCGACCCCACGGCTTCCACGGCAGCTTCCGCTTCCGTGTCCGCCGTCGTGCCCCGCGCGATGCCCGTCGCGAGTACGTGTTTGCACGGGCCGCGTCCGCCCCGGTACTTCGCCCACCAGAAGCAGGTGCAGCTCAGTCGGCCCGACTCGTCGTCGGTGCGGACCACGTGGGCGTCGTCGCCCTTTCCTACGCGGGCCAGCGGGCCGTCGAGGCGTACCGCGCCGTCCGCGACGAGTGCCCGTGCGCCGCGCAGCCGGGGGTTGCGGGTCTCGGCGGCGCCCGCCCGGTAGGGCAGGTGGCGGTGGAAGTACGCCTCCTCTGCGAGGTCGTAGCCGATCTGGCCGGACGTGCCGAGCATGGTCAGTGCGGCGCGTACACGGTCGGCGGGCAGGCCTGTCTGCGTCGACAGTTCGGTGACGTCGATCCGCGGTTCCCAGGCCAGCAGTTCGGCGACCCGTTCCGCGTCCGCTACCGAGGGTCCGCTGGCGAGGTCGTTCAGCACTCCGCCCTCGCCGGAGAAGCCGCGCGAGGCACTCTGGGAGAGCATCAACGTCAGCCGCATGCCCGGCAGTTCGACCTCCCAGGTGACGGAGGTCGTCCCGTCCGGGGAGTCGACGGCGGCCGGCGCGTACACTCGTACGGTCGTCGCGTGCCGCAGGACCGTCCGGAGGGTCAGCAGCCGCTCGGGCCCTGGCAGGCACACGGCCCCTGGTGCCGGCCTGGTCGTGGGACGCAGGGTGCGGCCGGCGGGCACCACCCAGCGGGTCGTACGGGCGTCCGAGCGCTGGGTCGGCCGGGGCAGCGCCCGCAGCAGGGCCGCCGCCTCCACAGCGGGCACCTCGGCGCGAAGGGCGAAGCCCGCCGCCAGCACCTGGGCCTCGGCGAAGCCGCGCAGCCAGCGCTCCGGCAGCGGGACCTTCTTCTCCACGAACTCACCGTCGAAGGTCTTGACGGTCAACTCCTCGGGCCCGACGGCCAGATGAAGCGGGTCGAACCCACCGAGCCCGGCCAGCGCCCGCCGCAGCGGCGGGTTGACGTCCACGTTCGTGGTGCCGTGGCCGACGTCGTCGCCGTCGAGGCCGGGCGCGAGGACGTCGAGCCGGGCGTACACCCCGCAGCAGCCGGAGAAGGACTCCAGCCGCAGCCGGTCGCCGTCGGCCGTCACCACCGGATCGAGCGAGGCCCCGCCGCCCGGCCGGTAGTAGCGGGCGGCGGCCACGTCGGCGACCGCGAGCAACGCCGTCGCGGCGGCGGTCGGCGCGGTCAGGAACCCGCTGAAGAACCGGGGGTTGGCCGCCTCTCCGGCCGGGGTGGCACCGCCGGAGGTCTCCAGCGCGAGGGTACGTCCGGCCGTGGACTCGTGCACGGCCGAGGGCCGTAAGTAGGAGTAGGTCTGCATGAGTTGGGTCACGCGGCACACGCTACGGCCGAGGACTGACACCGGGCCGAGGGGAAGCCCCCTGCCTCCGGCCACTCGGGCAACCGGCCGTGTCGGGAGGGGCACCCCGGCGACCGGATCGGCAAGTCGCCCCGGCCTGCGACGGTGTTCGCCGTGGCCGGACATCCGACCGCGGCGCCGATCGGACCCGGTGAAGTCGACCGCGGTCCGGCGACGCGGCCAAGGGGCGCGGGGCTGCCTTGAATTTGCGGCTACCGCCGCGTGGGCGCGACCAGCCACGACGGTGCCGCAGCCGAAAGACAACCCGTCACGGCACATCCGGCGGAGCGCTCAGCGCCGATATTCGCCGGCCTCGGCCCCCAGCACGTCCAGAAGCGCCAGCGCCTCCGCGCCAGGGGAACCCGGCGGCGCGCTGTAGAGCACGAGATGCTGGTCGCGGTCCGTGAGCGTGAGTCTGTCGCAGTCGACGGTGACCTCCCCGACGACGGGGTGGCGGAAGGTCTTCGTGAGCATCGGCGCGGCCTGTACGTCGTGTCGCTCCCAGAGCCGCGCGAAGTCGGGGCTGCCGTCCCGGAGTTCGTCGACGAGGCCGGTCACCGCGGGATCGGAGGGGTACCGGGCAAGGGTGGCGCGGAGTTCCATCACGACGTGGTGCCGGAACTCGGCCGCGTCGGAGATCCCGTACAGCGGTGTGTCGGGTCGCGTCGGTCCGAGGAACGCCCGGCGCGCGAGATTGCGCTCCTCGGGGGCGAGTTGGGCGAAGTCCTCCATGAGCGCGGCCGCGAGGTCGTTCCACGCGAGCACCTCGAACGCGGCGGAGACGACGAACCCGGCCGTCCGCGGCAGCCGTTCGAGGAGCGCGAGGACGCTCGGGCGGACGTCGCGCCGGTGCAGCCGGGTGCGGATCGGCGCGGTGCCCGCGAGGACGTGGAGGTGGTCGGACTCGGCGTCGGTGAGCCGCAGCGCGCCCGCGATCCCGGCGAGGACCTCGCCCGACGGCCGTGGCGCCCTGCCCTGTTCGAGCCTGACGTAGTACTCCGTGGAGATGTGCGCGAGAACCGCGGCCTCCTCACGGCGCAGCCCCGGTGTCCGGCGTCGCGGTCCGGAGGGAAGGCCGACGTCCTCCGGCCGCAGCCGCTCGCGACGGCTGCGGAGGAACGCCCCTAGTTCCTGCTTGTCCATACCCCGAGTCTGCACCCCGATCGGCGACGGAGCCTGGTACCGCTTGTGCCTGTCTCCGGGATCTGGGGCCGCGCACTCTGTTGGCATGACAACCGACAACAACAACACCCCCACCCCCACCCCCACCCCCATCGGCCTGCTCACCGGCAAGGTCGTGCTCATCACCGGCGCCAGCCGTGGCATCGGGGCGGCCGCGGCCCGGCTCTTCGCCGCCGAGGGCGCCGCCGTCGTACTCGCCGCCCGCAGCACCAAGGCCCTCGACGACCTCGTCACCGAGATCCGCGCCGACGGGGGCACCGCCGACACGGTCACCCTGGACCTCGCCGACCGTACGAGCATCCGCGCGGCGGTCGACCACGTGGAGGAGCTGCACGGACGGCTCGACGGCGCCTTCAACAACGGCGCGACGATCCAGCATCCCGGCCCGCTCGACACCACGAGCGACGACGACATCGACGAGCAGTTCGCCGTGAACTTCCGCTCGCACTGGACGGCCATGAACGCCGAGGCCGCACTCATGCGACGTGGCGGTGGCGGGGCGATCGTCAACACGTCGAGCATCGGCAGCCGCCGCGCGAACCCGGCTCTGCCCGCGTACGGCGCCATGAAGCGCGCGCTCAACAGCATCACCGAGACCGCTGCCGCGACCTGGGGCCCTGAGGGCATCCGGGTGAACGGCATCACCCCCGGCGGCACCGCCACGGAGATGATCGACGCGTGGGAGGCGGCCACCCCGGGCATCGTCGAGCGCATCACCACGTCGATCCCGCTCGGCCGCATGGCCGAGCCCCACGAGGTGGCCGAGGTCGCGGCGTGGCTGCTCAGCGACCGCGCCTCGATGGTGACGGGCGCGATCGTGCCGGTCGACGGCGGCGCGGGCGCCTGAAAGGAGGGGCGTTGTGGCCATCACCACGCCGATCCGGGGTACCCGACGCCCATGGCACTCACATTCCGCAAGAGTTTCCGGATCCTCCCGGGCGTCCGGCTGAACATCAACAGGCGCTCCTGGTCGATCACGTCCGGCGGCGACCACGGGCCGCGGCGTACCCACAGCAGCACGGGACGCCGTACGACCTCGATGGACCTGCCCGGACCGTTCGGCTGGCGCCGCACACGCACCAAGAAGCGCCACTGACGAACGGCCGGGAACCACAAGTACCTGACGGTACGTCACCCGCACGGACTCCCCAGAAGGCGCCATCTCATATCTGAGATAGCCTCAACCCCATGGCAGACGACTACCTCGTACGTATCGGCAAGCTCATCCGTGACGCCAGGCAGCATCGGGGCTGGACACAGACGCAGCTCGCCGACGCACTCGGCACCAGCCAGAGCGCCGTCAACCGCATCGAGCGCGGCAATCAAAACATCAGCCTTGAGATGATCGCCCGAATCGGTGAAGCGCTCGACAGCGAGATCGTCTCCCTGGGGTACGCGGGTCCGATGCATCTGCGGGTGGTCGGCGGTCGCCGCCTCTCCGGCTCGATCGACGTCAAGACCAGCAAGAACGCGTGTGTCGCGCTGCTGTGCGCCTCCCTGCTCAACAGGGGGCGCACAGTGCTGCGCCGGGTCGCCCGCATCGAGGAGGTGTACCGCCTCCTGGAGGTACTCGGCTCGATCGGCGTACGCGCGCGGTGGATCAACGACGGCGTCGACCTGGAGATCGTGCCGCCGGCCGAGCTGGACATGGAGGCCATCGACGCCGAGGCGGCCCGCCGTACGCGCTCGATCATCATGTTCCTCGGCCCGCTGCTGCACCGTATGGACCGCTTCCAGCTGCCGTACGCGGGCGGCTGCGACCTCGGTACGCGGACCATCGAACCGCACATGATCGCGCTGCGCCGGTTCGGGCTCGACATCACGGCGACCGAGGGGCTCTACCACGCCCAGGTCGACCGCTCGGTCTCCCCCGGCCGCCCGATCGTGCTGACCGAGCGCGGCGACACCGTGACGGAGAACGCGCTGCTCGCGGCGGCCCGCCACAACGGCACGACCGTGATCCGCAACGCGTCCTCCAACTACATGGTCCAGGACCTGTGCTTCTTCCTGGAGGCGCTGGGCGTACGGGTCGAGGGCATCGGCACGACGACGCTCACCGTGCACGGCGTACCGATCATCGACGTGGACGTCGACTACTCCCCCTCCGAGGACCCGGTCGAGGCGATGAGCCTGCTGGCGGCGGCGGTCGTCACCGAGTCCGAACTGACCGTGCGCCGGGTGCCGATCGAGTTCCTGGAGATCGAACTGGCGGTCCTGGAGGAGATGGGGCTCGACCACGACCGTACGGACGAGTACGTCGCCGACAACGGCCGTACCCGGCTGGTCGACCTGACGGTCCGGCCCTCCAAGCTGGAGGCGCCGATCGACAAGATCCACCCGATGCCGTTCCCGGGCCTGAACATCGACAACGTGCCGTTCTTCGCGGCCATCGCGGCGTCGGCCCAGGGCAAGACCCTCATCCACGACTGGGTCTACGACAACCGCGCGATCTACCTCACCGACCTGAACCGCCTCGGCGGCCGCCTCCAGCTACTCGACCCGCACCGGGTCCTGGTGGAGGGCCCGACCCGCTGGCGAGCGGCCGAGATGATGTGCCCGCCCGCACTGCGACCGGCGGTGGTGGTCCTGCTGGCGATGATGGCGGCCGACGGCACGTCCGTGCTGCGGAACGTGTACGTCATCAACCGGGGGTACGAGGATCTGGCGGAGCGGCTGAACTCGGTGGGGGCGCAGATCGAGATCTTCCGGGACATCTGACGGTTTTCCGAGAAGGCACTGCCACCGCGCGTGGCAGCGCCTATCGACGCGGCTCTCCGGGGCCGCCCAGGAGTTGATGGACGGTTCCGTCCAGGTCCAGGTGGCGGTCCTCGGTGCCCGCGGGCACCACCTCGAGGGTTCGCAGGAGGAAGGCGTCCAGGGTTCGCGCCGAGGCTGCCACGACGACCGCGTCCCGATTCGGGGACTGGCGCAGTGCGATGCACGTCTTCTTGACCCATGAGCATCGTGACGGCCAGACCTGGACGTCGCCGGCGCCGGTGAGCCCGTGCTGTCCGTTCAGGAGGAGATCGCGGCCGAACACCCAGCGCACGGTGTCATCGGCACTCACGTGGAACGTCAGGGACACCGCGTACGGATCGGTGCACTTGTAACAGAGATCGACCATCACGGGCCGGTCCACCCCCTGGGCGACGACCAGGCGGACCAGGATCCGGGACACCACCAGAGTGAGACTGTCGTGTTCTCTCATCACATCACCGCTCGGTAACCGGTGCGATCAAGGGGCTGCGCGAGTCATCGCCTCACGATCCTCAGGGGCGCGGAAAGTTCCGTCATCAGTCAAATGACTCGGCGGCCTTCCGCGTTCGACTGCCGGTACGGGACGCAGTCGAACGACTCAAGCAACTCGTCGCCGGAACACAGAGGCTGAGGTGTCCCTGGACACGATGAGAGGAACGCCGTGACGATCTCCCCGTGCGCGTCCCCACTCCTCGGGAGCCTGTCGTCCGCCTACGGCATGTACACGGGCTTCGCGCCGCTCTCCTTCGTCCTCGTCGCCGGTCCGGTGCGCGAGATCAACGGCAGGAAGCTGGAGGAGATGGGATGACGACGGCACTGAGCACCCGCTCGGCGATGAGCTGGTGGAAGGCCGCACACTGCCGCGGCTCCGGCATCGAGACCTTCTTCCCGCTTCCGGACGACGAGGCCACCGTCCAGCGGGCGTTGGCGATCTGCGGCCGGTGCCCGGTGCGGATTCCCTGTCGGCGGTACGCGCTGAACCACCGTGAAAGGCATGGCATCTGGGGCGGGTTGACCGAGGAGACGCGCGCGACACTCATGCGCATCGGGCCACCTTCACCGACCGGGCCTCCGGTGGAGTCGCAGCCCCGGTCGGACCGCTGATGCCCGGCTCCGCAAAGGCGCCGCGCGGCGCCGCCACCACCTCATTCCGGGCCGCCGGAGAAGGTGGCCGCGGGCCGTTCCTCATGGAGGGCGGCGAGTACGGCGGCGAGTTTGCCCCGGCTCGTGATGCCCAGGCGTGGATAGATCCGGTACAGGTGGGCACCGACTGTGCGGTGCGAGATGAACAGGCGCCGGCCGATCTCCCGGTTGCTCAGGCCCTGTGACGCCAGTACGGCAATCTGCATCTCCTGCGCCGACAACTGCTCGGCGGTGTTCGCGTGCCGTCGGCGGCTCGACTCACCGGCGGCGCGCAGTTGTTCGCGGGCCTGCTCGGCCCAGGGCTGGGCGCCGACCTGGTCGAACTCGTCGCGGGCACCGCGCAGCGGGTTCCGGGCGTCCACGTTGCGGCGTTGACGGCGCAGCCAGCGGCCGTGGTGCAGGTGCAGCCGGGCCCGCGACAGCGCCCAGCCGGCCGGCAGCGCGGTGAGTGCCGCGGCGTAGCGCTCCTCCGCCGTGTCGTCCGGGGCCAGCACGGCGTCGGTGTAGGCGTGCGCGACCACCATCATCTCCGAGGGCAGTCGGCGGGCCAGTGCTGGAAGTTCCGCCAGCAGTTCCCTGGCCTGCGGCACAGTGCCCGCGGCCACCGCGGCGTCCGCCAGGTCCGGCGCGAGCAGCCAGCGGCTCACCGAGTGGTAGTGCGGGTCCGCCGGATCGAACGCGCGCGCGAGAAGGTCGTACGCCTCGGTCGTACGGCCGTCGAAGAGGGCGAGCAGGCCGTCGACCTGTTGTGCCATCACCGTGGCGAACGGCATCCCGGGGAACAGTGCGTGGGCGCGCAGTTCGCGGATCGTACGCGTCGCGGCCTCGGTCTCGCCGCGCAGTGCCGCCACCAGGCCCCCCGTCGCCTTCAGGCCCAGCCAGACGATCCGTTCCCCGGTCTCCTCGGCCAGGGCGAGCCCTTCGCCGGATTCCTCGCGGGCCCGGTCGAGCTGACCGAGGTACGCGCGCGGCCAGCTGCCGGCCAGCGAGCGGGCCAGCAGCCCGATCCTGCCCTGCGACCGCCACACACCGGCCGCCAGCGACAGGTACCGGGCGGCGCGGGTGGTGTCGCCCAGGACCATCGCGCCGCTGCCGAGGAAGTGCAGGATCCGGCCGTCCTGGCTGTCCGGTTCGATGCCGTCGAGCCGCGCGATCACCTCGGCTCCCTGTCGGTACGGTTCGGTGTACGCCCGTACCGTCAGCACATGCGGGTCGTCCGGATCGGGGTTCCAGCGGGCCAGTTCGGCCTCGGTCCCGGCGCGCACCTGTGCGTCGCCGTCCTGGAAGAAACAGCGTGCGGCCGCACGCCACAGCAGGTTCTCGGCGATGTCCGCGCCTCCCGCGTCGAACGCCCCGGCCGCCGTAGTGACCATCTCCCGGATACGTCGATTCGGTTCGCCCGGGTCGAACGCGGCCTTGTCGGACACGACCATGAGGCGGGCCCGCTCCAGTGGGCCCAGCTCGCGCATGTCGGCGCGGTCCAGCAGCGCCTGGGTGTGGACGCGGTCGTTGATCTCGCTGGCCAGCTCCACCGCCCGGATCAGGATGCCGGTCCGGCGGTGCGCGTCGTGGACGAGGTCGGCCGCCCGACGCAGGGCCGGGACGGCGGCCGCCACCTTTCCCCGGGCCTGCGACGCGTCAGCGAAACGTTCGAGCCGGGCGGCCAGTTCCTCGTCGGGGCCGAGCGTGGCGGCGGCCAGGTGAATGAGCTGACGCTCGGGCATGTCGTCCATCACCGCCGCGAGGGCGCGGTGGGCGGCCAGGCGATCGGCCACCGTGGCGCGGGTGTGGATCGCCGAGCGCATCAGCGGATGCCGGAACTCGAGGGTTCGGCCGATCAGGGTCACCAGGCCCGCGTCGACCGCCTCCTGCAGCGTGTCCACGGAGACCGTCGAGCCGGCGAGGCGACTCGACGCTTTCAGCAGCCGGTTCAGCGGGGCGTTCGGCTCGGCGGCCAGAGCCAGGAGGAACGTACGGCACTCCCGGCTCGCCGAGTCGGAACGCGCGGCGAACGCCTCCTCCAGCCGCTGCGGCAGCGGCAGTTCGTCCGGCTCCGTGGGCATGCCCTTCACCGCCTTGGGCAGCTCGACGAGGGCCAGCGGGTTGCCCGCCGCGCGCTCCAGAATGAGCGCCCGCATCGGCGCCGACAGGCCGGGGGCGCCGAGGTCGAGCAGTTCGGCGGCGGCCGTCCGGCCGAGCGGTTCCAGATGGAGGTCCGGGTGCGCGCTCAGGCTGTTCGACTCGGGGTAGTGGATCCGGGAGGCGACGATGATCAGTACGGGCAGGTCGCGGGTGCGCCGGGCGACGAACCTGAGCACGTCCCGGCTCGACGAGTCGATCCACTGCAGGTCGTCGACGAGCAGCAGAAGCGGCTGCCGGTCGGCCGCGTCGGCGAGCAGTTCGAGTACGGCCATGCCGACCTGGAACATCTGGGGCTCGGTCTCCGTGGCGCTCAACGCGTTGCTCAGCGCCAGCCGGTGCGGGGCCGGCAGGTTCCCGATACCGCCGGCGGCCGGTTGCAGCAGCAGTTGCAGTGCGGCGAACGGCAGCCACAGCTCGGACTCCACGCCGGACGCGCTCAGCACCCTGAAACCGCTCCCGGCGGCTTCGGCGCCGACCGTGCGCAGCAGAGCCGACTTGCCGACACCGGCGGTGCCGTGGACCAGCAGCGCGCCACCGTGCCCGGACGCCGCGTCCGCCAACACCCGCCGGAGGGTTCGCAGTTCCGCGTCCCGGCCGATCATCGCGCGCATGCCGGTGCTGCCGCTCTTCCCCGCGAGTGGGTTGCCGTAATGGTCGATAAGCGATTCCACGGTGAACTCCGTGTCATGGTGCGGATTCACCCCTACTGACCGGAGCCGCCCGCCGATACGTGACAGAAAGCCCGGTGTGACGTCCGTCTCGGCTCTCGGGTTTCGGTGTCCTGGCGCAAGGCGCTTCCCCTCGGCGGCTGTCACACCGTGGGCGGGCCGTCTGTCAGAAGGACGAAAGCGGCCACGAGCCCGCTGCCCCGACCGGGACGTTCTCGCTGGACTCCACCCAGCCGGACGACGCACCGGGTGGGTTCGGGGCTCTACATGGTGCGGCGCGGCGCATGGGAGAGGCCTGCCCGGTCTCGGCCGGCACACAGTGTCGGGTGGGCGGGGGTGGCGCCCCGGGTGCGCGTCACCGCCCGTGCCCGTCGCTCAGGTCATCCGCCGTACCAGGTCCGCCCAGGTGGCCCGCAGCCGCGCGCCGCTGATCCGGCGCTCGCCGCGCAGGTGGTGCACGCTCTCGAAGCTCACGAAGGCGAGCAGGGCGTGGGCGAGTACGGCGTGGTCCCCCTCGGTCCCGGCCTCGCGCAGGAGCGACTCGACGTGGTGCTGGAAGGCGCGGCAGGTGTCCGAGGCGATACGGCGTTCGCAGAGGATCTGGCGGCCCAGCGCGGCACCCAGGTCCTCGTCGTCGGTGATGCGATCGATCAGGGCGGAGCCGAACGCCGTCAGCCGTTCTCGCGGCGCTGCTCCCGGTCCCAGCGGAGGGGGGCCGGAGGTGTACGCCTCCTGGAACTCCGCCTCGGCTTCGTCCAGCAGGGCCAGCAGGAGTCCGTCGCGGTCGCCGAACCGGCGGAAGAGCGTGCCCTTTCCGACCCCGGCCGCCCGCGCGACCTCGTGCATCGTCACATGTTCCGCTCCCCGGTCGGCGACCAGCAGGGCGGCGGCCTCCAGCAGCCGGGCGCGGTTGCGGGTGGCATCGGCCCGCTCCACGATGGCGTCGTCCGGCGTCCGCGTCACTGCTCTCCTCACCGTGGCCGATCGCCCACGGTAGCGACGCGCCCCGGGGCCGGCACCCGACCCCGGTCCCGATCCGACTCGGCCGATGGACCTAGGCCTCTGCCCCTTCCCGGCCGGTGGGCGCCTACCGACGGCGAGCGTGCGGCGGTAGCGTGACCGGGTGCCGGAGAAGAACGAATCAAGCAGCTCGAACGACTCGTACGACAGCTATCGGGAGTTGGGCGAAGCCGCCTGGTCGTGGGTGCTCGACCAGATCCGCGACGACGACGGCCCCTGGCTGCCGGAGACGGTGACGGTGTCCGAGGACTCGGCGCAGGACGGTCCGGACCCCTCCCCCGCGAAGGACCGGGACTCCCTGTACGCGGGCATCGCGGGCCTGGCCCCCGTCCTGGCGGAGATCGCCCGGCACCGCGAACTCACGTTGCGGGAGCGGTCGTTGGCGGCCGGGATCGTGGCCAGGCTGTCGGCGACGGCGCGGGACCGGACGGAACCCTCGCTGTACGAGGGGCTGGCCGGCGACGTCACCGCGCTGAGGCTGCTCGAACCGGGCTCGGAGTCGGTCGCGCTGCGGCGGCTGGCCGAACTGGCGGCCCCCGACGGCTGGAGGACCACCGTCGGGTTCGAAGCCGGTTCCGACGCGCCCCTGAACGACATCATCATGGGCACCGCGGGTGTGGTGCTCACCGCCGTCTGGGCGGGCGGCGAGCACGCGGAGTCGATCGCGACGACGGGCTGCGAGGCACTGCTGCGGGTCGCGCACCGTACGGCGGCGGGCCTGGACTGGGGCATCGGGGCGACCACGGAGTGGCGGGCGCCGAACTACTCCCACGGCACCGCCGGAGTGGCCTCGGCGCTGGCTGTGGCGGGGGCGGCGCTCGGCCGCAAGGACTTCGTCGACGCCGCCGCACAAGGGGCCCAACACGTCCTGTCCGTGGGCCTGTTGGACGACGGCGGCTTCGTCGTCCCGCACACGATCCCGCCGTCGAAACGGGAGGTCGAGCCGGTGACGTACACCTGGTGCCACGGTCCGGCGGGCACCTCGCACCTGTTCACCGCGCTGGCCCACGCGGGCGTGGCGGAGGTGTCGGGGCTCGGCGTCGGCGAGCTGCGGCAGCGCTGTCTGACCTCGATCCTCACCTCGGGCGTCCCGCGGCGGCTGCGCCCCGGCTTCTGGGACAACGACGGCCGCTGCTGCGGCACGGCGGGCGTGGGCGACATACTCCTGGACGCGGCACAGGACACCCCGGAAACGGACACCGCGCAGACGCTCGTCCAGGCGGCCCGTGTGATGGGCGACGCCTTGGTGGAGCGGGCGATCCGGGACGGGGCGGGCGCCCGCTGGCGCTTCGTCGAGTACCGCCAGGAGGATCCGCTGCTGCCCCCGGGCACCGCCTGGATGCAGGGCGCGGCGGGCATCGCGGCGTATCTGTTCCGGCTCGCCCGGTTCCTCGAGACGGGACCGGAGGCCGCGGTGGTGGACCGTCCGGACCAGTGGTGGGCGGTCCCGGAGCGGCTGCGCACCACTCCAGGCGGTACGACCGTCTCCTGAGCCTGGGCGGGAGCGGTCAGGTCAGGGCCTGTTCCGCCCAGATCGTCTTGCCGTTCCTGGTGTGCCGGGTGCCCCAGCTGGTGGTGAGCTGGGCGACGAGGAGGAGACCCCGGCCGCCCTCGTCGGAGATCCTGGCCCGGCGCAGATGCGGTGAGGTGGAGCTGCCGTCGGAGACCTCGCAGATGAGCGTACGGTCGTGGATCAGCCGGAGCTGGATCGGGTCGGCGCCGTAGCGGATCGCGTTGGTGACCAGTTCGCTGACGACCAGTTCGGTGACGAACGCGGCCTCGTCCAGTCCCCACTCGGTCAGCTGTGTGACGGCGCGTCTGCGGGCCTCGGCGACCACCTCGAAGTCGGCGGGCAGGTCCCAGACGCGGACGTGGTCGGCGTCCAGGGCGCGGGTGCGAGCCAGCACCAGGGCCACGTCGTCGCTCGGGTGCGTCGGCAGCAGGGCGGAGAGGACCTGGTCGCAGCGGTCCTCCAGCGGGATCCGGACGGTGTCCCCGTCGGCCAGGGTCCGGGCGAGCAGGGCGATCCCCAGGTCCGCGTCACGTTCGGTGGCCTCCACCAGCCCGTCCGTGAACAGGGCGACGAGGGTGCCCTCGGGCAGCTGGCTCTCGGTGGTCTCGAAGGGCAGGCCGCCCACCCCGAGCACCGGCCCGACGGCGACGTCCACGACCCGGGTGTCGCCGTCCGGCAGGACCAGCACGGGCGGCGGATGGCCGGCGCTGGCGACGGCCAGCTCGCGGGAGACCGGGTCGTAGACGGCGTACAGACAGGTCGCCCCGGTGGCGCCTGCGCCGATCCGCGCGTCGCTCGCGTCACTGTCGTCGTCGGCGGCGAGCCGCAGGACCAGGTCGTCGAGATGAGCCAGGAGTTCGTCGGGCGGCAGGTCGACATCGGCGAGGGTCTGGACCGCCGTACGCAGTCTGCCCATGGTCGCCGAGGCCTGGATGCCGTGGCCGACCACATCGCCGACGACCAGGCCGACGCGCGCGCCCGACAGCGGGATGACGTCGAACCAGTCGCCGCCGACGCCCGCGCGGGAGTCGGTCGGCAGATAGCGGGAGGCGACGTCCACCGCCGACTGCCGGGACGGGCCGCGCGGCAGCAGGCTCTCCTGGAGGGCGAGGGCGGTGGTGCGCTCGCGGGTGAAGCGGCGGGCGTTGTCGACGCAGAGGGCGGCACGGCTCGCCAGCTCCTTCGCCAGCACGAAGTCGTCCTCGTTGAAGACGTCGGGCCGGGTGCGCAGCAGTACGGCGACCCCGAGTGTCGTACCGCGTGCGATGAGCGGCACCGCCACCAGCGAGGTGACGACGGTTCCGCGCAGGCTCTCGGCCCGTTCGGGCGCGCTCGCCATCCAGTGGTCGAAGTCGGGGGCGCCGCTGCGGCTGAGCACCGTCTGCCCGGTACGCAGCGCCCGGGCGGGCGGGGAGTACGGCGGGTACGTGTCCGTGGCGCCCAGCCCCATCACCGCGCCGGGCTCCCACTCCGAGCCGGAGGCGTGGGCGAGGCGACGCAGCACGACCTCGCCGTCCGGGCCGGCCTCGGCGGGCTCGTCGCCACGCATGACCGCCTCCAGCAGGTCGACGCTCGCGAAGTCGGCGAACCGGGGAACGACCAGGTCGGCGAGTTCCTGGGCGGTGCGGTCGAGGTCCAGGCTGGTGCCGATGGAGACGGCCGCCTCGTCGAGCACCGCCAGCCGCTGCCGCGCCCAGTGCTGCTCGCTGCTGTCGAACCCGGCCATCCCGACCGCGCACACCTCGCCGGAGGCGTCCCGGACGGGCCACAGCTCCAGGTTCCAGGCGTGCTCGCGGATGCCGGAGGGGGCCCGGGTGAAGCTCTCGTAGTGCGCGGGCTTGCCCGTCGCGGCCACGTCCTTCAGGGCCTGGAGCGTGCCCTTCCAGTCCACGTCCTCCGGGACCCCGTACGGGAAGACCCGGCCGAGCAGCGCGTCCTCCTCTACACCCATCACCTGGCAGGCCACGTCGTTGAGCCGCCGGTACCGCTGCTCGATGTCGAACACGGACATCGAGTACGACGCCTGCCGGAACGCCTGTTCCACCAGGTCGGGTCCGTCCTGATGTTCGTCGTCCGCGTGCTCGGAGGCCATGGATTCAGTGTCCTCCCGCCGCCCGGAGGGCAACAACCGAACACGTCCGAACGCGCACGGTGAGTTCGCGTACGCCTTTTGTACAGGAGATTCAACAGGTGATTCAGTGGGCCCAGTCGTCCCTGACATGGCCCAGATGCCTGGTCATCACGGTCCGTACGCGTTCCGCGTCCCGGGCGAGGAGCGCGTCGAGGATCTCCAGGTGCTCCTCGGCGGTGGACTTCAGCAGACCGCGCTCGGCCAGCGCGGTCAGCCCGTACAGCCGGGACCGTTTGCGCAGGTCGCCGACGACCTCGACGAGATGCTCGTTGCCCGCCAGGGCGAGCAGACCGAGGTGGAAGCGGCGGTCGGCCTCGACATGGGCGATGAGATCGCCGCTGTCGGCGGCGGCCACGCTCTCCTCCGCGTAGGTGCGCAGCGCCTCCAGGGCGGCCGGGTCGGCGGTCGCGGCGAGACCGACGGTGGTCGGGATCTCGATCAGCGACCGGACGTGGGTGTACTCGTCGAGCTGCCGCTCGGACACCGTGGTGACCCGGAACCCCTTGTTGGGCACGGGATCGACCATGCCCTCCTTCACCAGGTCGAGCATGGCCTCGCGCACCGGGGTCGCCGAGACGCCGAAACGGGCGGCGAGCGAGGGCGCCGAGTAGACCTCGCCCGGCCGCAGTTCACCGGCGACGAGCGCGGCCCGCAGCGCGTCGGCGACGCTCGCCCGGTAACTGGGCCGCGGCCCGCCGAGGCTGGGCAGGGCGGGCCCGGTGGGCTGAGCGGCCATGGGTTTCTCCTGGATGGATCTCGGAACTTGGAACCCGATGATTCGTCGGAACTCGTTGATTCGGCGGAACTCGTTGATTCGTGGGGATGTCAGAGTACGAAGCCGGCCGGGAACGGATCGTCCGGGTCCAGCAGGTACTGGGCGGTGCCCGTGACCCAGGCCCGCCCGGTGATCGTGGGCACCACGGCGGGCCGCCCGGCTACCTCGGTGCTCTCGACGAGCCGCCCGGTGAACGACGTACCGATGAAGGACTCGTTCAAGAAGTCCTGGTGCAACGGGAGTTCACCGCGCGCGTGCAGCTGGGCCATGCGCGCGGAGGTGCCGGTGCCGCAGGGCGAGCGGTCGAACCAGCCGGGGTGGATGGCCATCGCGTGCCGGGAACGGGTCGCGTCGGAGCCGGGGGCGGCCAGATAGACGTGGTGGACGCCGTTGATGGTCGGGTTCTCCGGGTGTACGGGGGGACCGTCGGCGTTGATCGCGTCCATCAGGGCGAGTCCGGCGGCGAGGATGTCGTCCTTGCGCTCGCGCTCGAAGGGCAGGCCGAACTCGTCGAGGGGCAGGATGGCGTAGAAGTTCCCGCCGAAGGCGAGGTCGTACGTGACCGTGCGCCCGTCGGCGAGGGTCGCTTTCCTCTCCAACTCCACCGCGAAAGAAGGCACGTTGCGGATGGCGACCGCCTTGGCCGCGCCGCCCTCCACCGCCACCTCGGCGACGACCAGCCCGGCCGGGGTGTCGAGCCGGATGGTGGTGACCGGCTCGACGACCGGGACCATGCCCGTCTCGACGAGCACGGTCGCGACACCGATCGTGCCGTGGCCGCACATCGGCAGATAGCCGGAGACCTCGATGTAGACGACGCCGTAGTCGCAGTCGGGCCGGGTCGGCGGCTGGAGGATCGCCCCGCTCATGGCGGCGTGCCCGCGCGGCTCGTTCATCAGGAAGTTCCGTACGTCGTCCCGGTGTTCGCGGAACCACAGCCGGCGTTCGTTCATCGTGTCGCCGGGGATGGTGCCGATCCCGCCGGTGATGACCCGGGTCGGCATGCCCTCGGTGTGCGAGTCGACGGCGTGCAGGACGAGCTTGCTGCGCATGGGGCGATCCTCTCAGGTCGTGCCAACTCAGTTCAGCGGGCCGTCGGTTCAGGCGAGGCCGAGGGCGACGGCCTTCTCGGTGGCCTCACGGACCGCCTTCTCCTGCTCGGGCAGCAACGGCATGCGCGGCGGCCGAACAGGACCGCCATGGCGCCCCACGATGTCCATCGACAACTTGATCGCCTGCACGAACTCGACCTTGGAGTCCCAGCGGTGGAGGGCGTGCAGCTGCTGGTAGAGCGGCAGGGCGGTGGCCAGGTCGCCCGCGACGGCGGCGCGGTACAGCTCGACAGTGGCCCGGGGCAGGGCGTTGGGATACCCGGCGACCCAGCCGACCGCTCCGGCGGTCGCCAGCTCCAGCAGGACGTCGTCGGCACCGATCAACACATCGAGTTCCGGGGCGAGTTCCTGGATCTGGTAGATGCGCCGGGTGTCCCCGGAGAACTCCTTGACGCCCTTGATGAGCCCGGCCGCGTGCAGCTTGGCCAGCAGTTCGGGGGTGAGGTCGACCTTGGTGTCGATGGGGTTGTTGTACGCCACGATGTCGATACCGGCCTCGGCGACGGCCGCGTAGTGCGCGAGCACCGAACGCTCGTCGGCCCGATAGGCGTTGGGCGGCAGCAGCATGACGGCGGCGCAGCCGGCGTCCTTGGCCTGCGCGGCCCAGCGGACGGACTCGGCGGAGCCGTAGGCGGCGACACCGGGCATGACCCGGTCCCCGCCGATCGCGGCGACAGCGGTCTCGACGACCTTCACCCGCTCCTCGACGGTGAGCACCTGATACTCACCGAGCGACCCATTGGGCACGACACCGTCACACCCGTTCTCGACGAGCCAACGGCAATGATCGGCGTACGCGCCGTAGTTGACGCTCAGATCGTCGTTCAACGGCAGAGCGGTTGCGACGAGAACGCCGCGCCAGACGGGGGTGTGGGTACTCATAGAGACCTCCAGCTTTCGAGATACAGAGGAGAAGCGCCCCTTCTTTTAGGGGCGCGGGGAACTGCGCGACCAGCCACAACGGACCTGCAGACACATCACTACCGATCGGGATCATTCGCCAGCACACCCAACGGCACGGGCCGAGCAAACGGCCGCTTGGCCACCCCCACCGAACACCCGGCAACCCCAGCGACCCCGGTCGCACAGACCCGCCCCTGACACCACCCCATGCCAGCGCGAGTGAGGAGCTTGACGGTACGCAAATCCGTCGCCCCCAACTCCTCGACGGCCTCCCGGACTTCGGAAGCCGTCACCTCCTCGCAACGGCATACGACGGTGTCATCGGCGACCTGCTCCACCCAGTGCGCAGGCGGCGCGTACGCGGTATCAACGGCAGCGAAGAACCTCCGCAGCCGGGTACGGGTCCGGGCGGCAGCCGCCCAGTCGGCAGGACGAGGCTCAACTCCCCCCAGCCGCGCGGCGATCGAGCCCCCGGCGATCTCCCCCTCGGCGAGCGCCAGCACCGCTCCCCCGATACCGGTGGCCTCACCCGCCGCCCAGACACCGTCGACGTCGGTGCGCTGCTCGGCGTCGGTGACGACGAAGGGATCACCGGTGGCGTCGATCGCGCAGCCCAGGCTCTCGGCGAGGTCGGTGTGCGCGAGCATGCCGTGGCCCACGGCCAGGGTGTCGCAGACGATCCGCCGCTCCGTGCCCGGCCGTACCCGGCCGCCGGTGTCCAGGGCGGCGACGGTGACGGCCTCGACGCGGTCGGTGCCATGGGCCGCGACGACGGTGTGACGTACCGTCACCGGGACCTTGTGGCGCAGCAGTTGGGCCGCGTACCGGGCGGCCTCGGCGATCTTCGCCGGGTTGGCGGCGAGTGTCGCGGTGTGCCGTACGAAGTCGGCGGGATGCGTGGACTCGACGTACGCGGCGACTTCGGCGCCCGCTGCGGCGAGCCCGGCCGCGACCGGCATCAGCAGCGGCCCGGTCCCGGCGACGACCGCCGTACGGCCCGGCAGGACGAGCCCGCCCTTGAGCATCGCCTGGGCGCCACCGGCGGTGACCACACCGGGGAGGGTCCAGCCGGGGAAGGGCAGTACCTTCTCGTACCCGCCCGTGGCGAGAAGGACGGCGTCGGCGCTGACGGTCTCCGACCGGGTCTGCGCGGGACCGAGCAGGGCGTGCACGCCGAAGCGACGGGCTCCGCCGAACTCCCGCTCCACGAACCAGACATGACGGTCCGCCAGATGAGTGACCCGACCGGCCTCGACATGTGCCGCCAGCCGGTCCCGCAGCTTCTCCCAGGTGCCCCAGGCGTGATGCAGGGCCTGCGGCCGGCGCGCCTTGAGCGCCGCAGCAGGCTGCCGGTAGAACTGCCCGCCCGCCTGCGCACCCGAGTCGAGCAGCACGACCCGTACGCCCAGGTCGGCCGCGGTCAGCGCGGCAGCGAGGCCTGCGGGACCGGCGCCGATGACCACAAGTGCTCCGTGGGTTGCGCAGTTCTTCTGCTGCGGGCCGGTGGGGGCTGGTCGCGCAGTTCCCCGCGCCCCTGTCGGGGCGCCCCGCTCAGCCGCCGAGTTCGTCATGACCCGTGCCCTCCTGGGTACTGATCGCGTCGCCGGGTGCAGCCGGCACCAGGCAAGCCCGCTGGTTGGGCCGGTCGTTGACGGTGACGAGGCAGTCGAAGCAGACCCCGATCCCGCAGAAGATCCCGCGCGGCGCACCACTGCCCCGGGTGCTCCGCCACGAGGTGATGCCCGCCGACCAGAGCACGGCGGCGACGGTCTGACCGGGCAGCGCGGCGGTCTCGTGTCCGTCGACCGTGACGCTGAAGGGCGGCCCGGGGTGGGCCCTGGCCAGCTCCAGCGGAGTCCTCTGTCTCACTGATTGCCCTCCTCGAAGCGGTCCGGACGGAACGGCGCGAGATCCAGATCGGGCGTCTTGCCCGCCAACGACTGCGCGATCAGCTGCCCCGTACCGACCGCGAGCCCGATCCCCGCCCCCTCGTGACCGCACGCGTGATAGAGCCCCGGCGCCCGGGGATCGGCCCCGATGGCCGGCAGATGGTCCGGCATGTACGGCCGGAAACCGAGGTAGGCGCGCATCGCGTGCACACTGCCGAGCACCGGGAAGAGTGCCGTGGCCTGCGCGGCCAGTCGCCGCACGACAGGCAGCGAGAACGTCCGGTCGAAGCCGACCCGTTCGCGGCTGGCCCCGATCAGCACCGGCCCCGCCGCCGTGCTCTCGACGACCGCCGAGGACTGGAGCCCGGCGTCGCCGCTGGCCACGTCGGCGACATAGTCGGCGGCGTACACCTTGTGCCGGACGGTGCCGGACGGCAGCGGTTCGGTGACGAGGACGAAGCCGCGTCGGGGCAGCACGGGTAGGTGCACCCCGGCCAGCTCGGCGACCTCGCCGCCCCAGGTGCCGGCCGCGTTGACGACGGCCGGGGCGTGGATGTCGCCGTGCTCCGCCGTCCGGACACCCCGCACGGAGCCGTCCGGTGCGCGCAGGATGCCGGTGACGGCCGTGCCGGTGCGCAGTTCGGCTCCGGCCCGCCGGGCCGCCCGGACGACCTGGGCGGCGGCGAGGGAGGGCATCACCTGGCAGTCCTGCGGATACAGCACACCGCCCGCGAGACTGGGGGCCAAGTGCGGTTCCAGGTCGGCGAGTTGACCGGCGTCGACCGTCTCGGCCTCGACGCCCGCCGCCCGCTGTCCGGCGGCGAAGCCGGTCAGCGCGGCCATGCCTGCCGCGTCGGAGGCGACGACGATCCCGCCCTTCGCCTCGAACTCGACGGCGCCGCCGAGGCCGGGCTCGGCGGCGAGGTCGTGCCAGAGGCGGGCGGAGAGCAGCGCGAGGTCCAGCTCGGGCCCCGGTTCCTTGTCGGATACGAGCAGATTGCCCTCACCGGCACCGGTGGTCCCGCCGGCCACCGGTCCCCGGTCGAGGACCAGGGTCGCGAGGCCCGCCCGGGCGAGGTAAAGGGCGCAGGCGGCGCCCACCATTCCGGCGCCGATGACCACAACATCGCAGGTCAGTCGCTTGCTCACATCAGTACAATGTCACATGTTCCTATTCTCGCCAAGGGCGCCTAGGCTCGACTCGCTGCTGCTGCTGACTGACTGCTGCTGACCTCACCTCGAAACGAAGAAGGTGCCCACAGGTGTCCACGGATTCGACCGAAACCGCCGAGATCGACGAAACCGCCGAGACCAAGGACCGCAAGAACCGCCTCTACCCGTCCGTCTCCCCCCAGCTGGCCGAGCTGATGACGACCGGCTGGGCCGACACCGAACTCCAGGACCTGCGCCCCATCGAGCAGGCGCCCTACGCCGCCGAGCGCCGCGCCGCCCTCTCCGCCCGCTTCCCCGGCGAGCGTCTGATCGTCCCGGCCGGCAACCTCAAGGTCCGCGCCAACGACACCCACTACCCGTTCCGCCCGTCCACCGAGTACGTCCATCTCACGGGCGACCAGACCGTGGACGCGCTCCTCGTCCTCGAACCCCGTGCGGACGCCGATGGCCATGACGCCGTCGCCTATCTCCTCCCCCGCTCCGACCGGGAGAGCGGCGAGTTCTGGCAGGGCGCGGCCAAGGGCGAGCTGTGGGTCGGCCGCCGCCACTCCCTCGCCGAGGCCGAACAGGTCCTCGGCCTGCCCTGCCGTGACGTCCGCGAGGCCGTCGCCGAGCTGCGCGCGGCCCCCGCCGTCCCCACCCGGATCGTGCGCGGCTACGACGCCGAACTCGAAGCGGCCGTACCGACGGACGAGGACCGTGACACCGAGCTGAAGACGGTCCTGTCCGAGCTGCGGCTGGTGAAGGACGCGTGGGAGATCGGCGAGATGCGCAAGGCGGTCGACTCGACCGTACGCGGATTCGTGGACGTCGTACGGGAGTTGGCGACCGCGATCGCCACCTCGGAACGCTGGATCGAGGGAACCTTCTTCCGCCGCGCCCGACTTGAGGGCAACGACATCGGCTACGGCTCGATCTGCGCGGCCGGCGAGCACGCCACGATCATGCACTGGCAGCGCAACGACGGCGAAGTCCGTCCGGGGGAACTGCTGTTGCTCGACGCGGGCGTGGAGACGAACTCCCTCTACACCGCCGACGTCACCCGCACCCTCCCCATCAGCGGCACCTTCACCCCGCTCCAGCGCAAGATCTACGACGCGGTGTACGAGGCCCAGGAAGCCGGCATCCGGACGGTCAAGCCCGGTGCCGCGTACCGGGACTTCCATGTCGCCGCCCAGCGGTACCTGGCCGAGAAGCTCGTCGAGTGGGGCCTGTTGGAGGGCGACCCGGACGACGTGTACGAGCTGGCCCTCCAGCGCCGCTTCACCATGGCCGGCACCGGTCACATGCTCGGCCTGGACGTGCACGACTGCGCCAAGTCACGGACCGAGCTGTATGTCGACGGCGTCCTCGAACCCGGCATGGTCCTCACGGTCGAGCCGGGCCTGTACTTCCAGCCGGACGACCTGACCGTGCCGGCGGAGTACCGGGGCATCGGCGTCCGGATCGAGGACGACATCCTGGTGACGGCCGACGGCCACGAGAACCTGTCGGCCGGGCTGCCCCGTACGTCCGACGAGGTCGAGGAATGGATGCGGGGGCTGACCGGCGGCGCGTAGCACCGGCCGGCCCCCGTCAGCCCTGTTGCGCGGGGCGTGCCGATCAGGCCTGGGTGAGGACGACTTCCTGGATCTGCTCCGAGTGGACCGTCGGCAGCGGGATGAAGCCCGAGCGGCGGAACTCCACCAGGCTGGTCTTCACCCGCGCCGGGCCGGGCTCGTACGCGCCCGGCTCGGTGGCCTTGGTGTTCGACCACTGGTGCCAGGAGCCGTCACAGCTCGCGGGGATGCTGTCCAGGCCGTGCCAGACGTTCTCGCCGCGCTCGATCGCGGCGGCGACGCGGACGGAGCCGCCGGTGCTGAGGCAGCGGTAGCTGCCGGCGAGGGTGAGTTCGCCGTCGGGGGTGATGCTGCCGGACTCGACCGTGACCTGGTCGAAGCCCTCGTCGGCGGCCGCGGGGGTCGCGGCCTGGGACACGGTCAGCAGCGCGGCACCGGCGGCGACGGCGGCGGCACGGGAGAGGGACCGGAAGGAAACAGACATGGGGAAACCTCCTTGGGGGGACTCCACAGGTACTGGCCCCACGCGCCCGCGCGCGTGATCATCACCCCTTCGTCGGCGAGTCGTGCACGCCGACTGCCCCGCTTTTCGGATCTTCTCGGAACGGCGGAATTGTCAGAGTGGTGTCACAGCACGTCCGCGTGCTGTCACGCTTCCCCGCCACGACTTGGCGCCGGGCCCCCGGCACGGGCATCGTCAGAACCGGCAAGGAAGCAAGGCCGCAAAGACGCAAGGACTCAAGGCAGCACCGCACCCGAGCACCAGCATCCGATCCGGAGGCACACCATGTGTTCACACCAGCCCGCGTGCCCCTCGGCCGACCGCCCCGACCGGGACGCCGCGCACATCGTCGCCTTCCACCCCGAGCAGGGCTGGAACCTCCTGTGCAACGGCGCGATCGTCTTCGACGACACCGGCGAGCTGCTGCCCGACGGCAGCGTGGTCTCCCCGCACCGCCTGACGACCGCGGCCTGAGGAACCTCTGACGGCTTCCTACGGCAGCACCGCGAAGCCGTCCAGCTCCACCAGGGCCTCTTCGTCCCACAGCCGTACGATCCCGACGACCGCCATCGCCGGATAGTCGCGCCCCGCCAACCTCCTCCAGACACGGCCGAGTTGAGGGGCCTGGGCGCGATAGTCGGCGACGTCCGTGGCGTACACCGTGACCCGGGCCAGGTCGGCGGGCGCACCGCCGGCCGCGTGCAGTGCGGCGAGCAGATTCCCGAGGGCCCGCTCGAACTGCTCGACCAGCGTGTCCCCTACGACCTTCCCGTCGGCGTCGAGCGCGGTCTGTCCCGCGAGGAACACCAGCCGGGAGCCGGTGGCGACGACGGCGTGCGAGAAGCCGGCGGGCGGGGACAGCCCGGCCGGGTTGACGCGCTCGGCACCACTCATCCGGCATGCACCTCCTCGTCCAACTCCTTGTACAACTCCTTGGCGATGACCGTCCGTTGGACCTCGCTCGCCCCCTCGTAGATACGCGGTGCCCGTACCTCCCGGTAGAGGTGTTCGAGGAGATGGCCGCGCCGCAGCGCCCGCGCGCCGTGCAGTTGGACGGCCGCGTCGACGACATACTGCGCGGTCTCGGTGGCCAGCAGCTTCGCCATCGCGGCGCGCCCGGGGACACCTTGGGCGCCTTCGTCGTACGCCGCCGCTGCCGCGTAGACCATCAGCCGGGCCGCCTCCGTGCGCAGGGCCATCTCGGCGACCTGGTGGGCGACGGCCTGGAGATCCTTCAACTTGCCGCCGAACGCGTCCCGTTGGGCGGTGTGGGCGAGGGTCGCGTCCAGGGCGGCCTGGGCCATGCCGACCGCGAAGGCGCCGACGCTCGGCCGGAACAGGTTGAGTGTGCCCATGGCGACCCGGAAGCCGCGGTCGGGTTCGCCGATGACGTCGTCCACGGTCACCGGTACGGCGTCGAGGGCGAGGGCGCCGATGGGGTGCGGGGAGAGCATGTCGAGGGCGGTGCCGGTGAGGCCGGGCCGGTCGGCGGGGAGGAGGAAGGCCGTCACTCCACGGGCCCCGGCGCCCGCTGTCGTACGGGCGAAGACGGTGTAGAAGTCGGCCTCGGGGGCGTTGGAGATCCAGCACTTCTCGCCGGTCAGGCGCCAGCCGGAGGGGCCGTCGGGGGCGGCCGTGAGGGACAGGGCCGCCGCGTCGGAGCCCGCGCCCGGCTCGCTCAGCGCGAAGGCGGCCACCGCGCTGCCCTCGCTCACCCGGGGCAGCCAGCGTGCGCGCTGGGCCGGGGTGCCGTGGGCGTGGACCGGATGGGCGCCGAGGCCCTGGAGGGCGAGGGCGGTCTCCGCCTCGGTGCAGGAGTGGGCGAGGGACTCCCGCATCAGGCACAGGTCGAGCGCGCCGGAGGTGAACAGCCGGGAGAGCAGCCCGAGTTGGCCGAGTTCGGCGACAAGGGGACGGTTGACGTGGCCTGGTTCGCCCTTCTCGGCGATCGGGCGCAGCCGGTCGGCGGCCAGCGTGCGCAGCTCGGCACACCAGGCGGCCTGTCCCGGTTCGAGTGAGAATGCGGGCATCGCCGGTCCTCCCTCCGAGGCCGTCGTCCACGACCCCTTCCCGACGGTATCGCGCACCGTTGACTGCCGTCACCAACACGATACGCTCCTTGTGCAGGACAGTGCAGAACAGCGCAGGACAGGCCCCGGCCCACCACTACGCCCACCACGGCAAGGGGGCGAACCGCCATGGATCCCATGCACCCCATGCGTCCCAGGCACCCCGGGTACGGCAGGGTTCCCGAGGACCGCGCCGATCCCGCGCGGCGGGTTCCCTCGGCCCACGTCGACACCTTCGCGCGCGACAGCCTCCCGCCCCCGGACCAGTGGCCCGGCCTCCGCTTCGACCTGCCCGAGCTGCGCTACCCCGACCGGCTGAACTGCGCGGCCGAGCTGCTGGACGGCGCCGGCTCCGCCCCCGGACGCCCGGTGTTCCGTACCGCCGCCGGCGAGGTGTGGACGTACGGCGAGCTGCGCACCCGGGTCGACCGGGTCGCGCACGTCCTCACCCGGGACCTCGGGGTGGTACCCGGCAACCGGGTCCTCCTGCGCGGCCCGACCACACCATGGCTCGCGGCCTGCTGGCTGGCGGTGCTGAAGGCGGGCGCGGTCGCGGTCACCGTATTGGCCCAGCAGCGTCCGCAGGAACTGAGCACGATGTGCCAGATGGCCCGGATAGGGCACGCCCTGTGCGACATCCGGGCCCTCGACGACCTCGCCAAGGCCGGGATACCGGGGCTGCGGATCGTGCCGTACGGCGGTGACGGCCTCGACGACCTGCTGAACCGTCCGGTGCCCGGCACCCCGTACCCCGCCGTAGACACCGCGGCCGACGACGTGGCGCTGATCGCCTTCACGTCCGGCACCACCGGTCGCCCGAAAGGGTGTATGCACTTCCACCGGGATGTGCTCGCCATCGCCGACACGTTCTCGCGGCACGTACTGAAACCGCGCGCGGACGACGTGTTCGCGGGCAGTCCACCGCTCGGTTTCACCTTCGGGCTCGGCGGTCTCGTGGTCTTCCCGATGCGGGCCGGGGCCAGCACGCTCCTCCTCGAACAGGCGAGCCCCAAACAGCTGTTGCCGGCCATCGCCGAGCACGGCGTCTCGGTGCTGTTCACGGCCCCGACGGCGTACCGGGCGATGCTCGACGGGCTGGACGCGCACGACACCGGCTCGCTGCGCCGGTGTGTGTCGGCGGGCGAGAACCTGCCCGCCGCCACCTGGCAGGCCTGGTACGAGCGCACCGGGCTGCGGCTGATCAACGGCATCGGCGCGACCGAGCTGCTGCACATCTTCATCTCGGCGGCCGACCAGGACATCAGGCCCGGCACGACCGGGGTGCCGGTGCCCGGGTGGCACGCGCGCGTGCAGGACGAGAACGGCGATCCGGTGCCCGACGGCACGCCCGGGCTGCTCGCGGTGCGCGGTCCGGTCGGCTGCCGCTATCTCGCCGATCCGCGCCAGGGCACATATGTGCGGGACGGGTGGAACATCACCGGGGACACGTATGTCCGGGAGGGCGACGGGTACTTCCGGTACGTGGCACGGGCGGACGACATGATCATCTCGGCCGGGTACAACATCGCGGGCCCGGAGGTCGAGGAGGCACTGCTGCGCCATCCGGACGTCGTGGAGACGGCGGTGGTGGGGCGGGCCGACGAGGCGCGCGGGCAGGTCGTGGTGGCGTACGCGGTGCTCAGGGAGGGTGCGCGGCGGGACGCGGAGGCGCTGCGCGCGTACGTCAAGGAGGAGCTGGCGCCGTACAAGTGTCCGCGCGAGATCGTCTTCCTGGACGCGCTGCCCCGGACGGCGACCGGCAAGCTCCAGCGCTTCCGGCTGCGCACCGACCCGGCACAGCCCCGCACATGAAGTGATCTTGACCAGAAATCAACCACCGGAGGTAGTTGACCAGCGGAAATGGCGACAACCAGTGATCCCGGCGGCCTAAAATGATCAACGTGTCCGAACAGCACGCCCCTCGGTCCCTCATCGTCACGCTCTACGGCGCGTACGGCCGTTTCATGCCCGGCCCGGTACCCGTCGCCGAGCTGATCCGGCTCCTCGCCGCAGTCGGCGTCGACGCGCCCTCCGTACGGTCCTCCGTGTCCCGGCTGAAGCGGCGCGGCCTGCTCCTGCCCGCCCGAACGGCACAGGGCGCGGCCGGCTACGAACTCTCGCCGGACGCCCGCCAGTTGCTCGACGACGGCGACCGCCGCGTGTACGCCGCCGCTCCCCCGCCGCACGACGAGGGCTGGGTACTGGCCGTCTTCTCCGTCCCCGAGTCGGAGCGCCAGAAGCGCCATGTCCTCCGTTCCCGCCTGGCCGGACTGGGCTTCGGCACGGCGACCCCGGGCGTGTGGATCGCCCCGGCGCGCCTCTACGAGGAGACCCGGCACACCCTGGAGCGACTGCGCCTCGACCCGTACGTCGACTTCTTCCGCGGTGAGCACCTGGGCTTCGCGGCGACGGTCGAGGCGGTGTCCCGCTGGTGGGACCTGGCCGCGATCGCCAAGGAGCACGAGGCGTTCCTCGACCGCCACGCGCCCGTGCTGCACAACTGGGACAAGCGCGAGGACACCCCGCCCGAGGAGGCGTACCGCGACTATCTGCTGGCCCTGGACTCCTGGCGCCATCTGCCGTACACCGACCCGGGCCTGCCCGCCCACCTCCTCCCGGCGGACTGGCCGGGCGTCCGCTCGGCGGCCGTCTTCCAGGCGCTGCACGCCCGGCTGCGGGACGCGGGGGCGGGGTTCGTGGGGCTGTGATGCGAGGGACGTGTTCAGCCGCGTGTGACCTCAGCCACATCAGGTGTCACTAACGGAACCCTCAGCTTCCTCTTCGCCTCTTCTCAAGTTTCTTACCTAGCGTCCGTGGGGCCGCACGCCGGGAGAGAGACGAGGACTGTTGCGTATGACCACCACGGCCAGGCCCACAGGACCGACCAGGGCTCAGGGAGCCACTGTCTGGCTCACCGGGCTGCCGAGCGCGGGCAAGACGACGATCGCCCAGCTGCTCGGCGACCGGCTGCGCGCCGAGGGGCACCGGGTGGAGGTCCTCGACGGCGACGAGATCCGCCGCTTCCTCTCCGCCGGCCTCGGCTTCTCCCGCGAGGACCGCAACACCAACGTCCAGCGCATCGGCCTGGTCTCCGAGGTGCTCGCCCGCAACGGCGTCCTGTCGGTCGTCCCGGTGATCGCCCCGTACGCCGACAGCCGTGAGGCCGTCCACAAACGGCACGACGCGAGCGGGACGCCGTACATCGAGGTCCATGTCGCGACTCCGGTCGAGGTGTGCAGCGAGCGGGACGTGAAGGGCCTGTACGCCCGGCAGGCGGCGGGCCGATTGACCGGTCTGACCGGCGTCGACGACCCGTACGAGCCGCCGGAGGACCCGGCGCTGACCCTGCGGACGCAGGACCAGACCCCGGCGGAGTCGGCGGACGCGGTGTACGCGGTGCTGGCGGAGCGGGGGCTCGTGTGAGCGAGTTCGGGCTGTCTCATTTGGACGCGCTGGAGTCCGAGGCGGTGCACATCTTCCGTGAGGTGGCGGGGGAGTTCGAGCGGCCGGTGATTCTCTTCTCCGGCGGCAAGGACTCGATCGTCATGCTGCATCTGGCGCTCAAGGCGTTCACTCCGGCCCCGGTCCCGTTCCCGCTGCTGCATGTGGACACCGGGCACAACTTCACCGAGGTGCTCGCGTATCGCGACCGGGTGGTGGCGGCTCACGGTCTGCGGCTGCATGTGGCCTCCGTGCAGGACTACATCGACCGGGGTGTGCTGCGGGAGCGGCCGGACGGGACGCGGAATCCGCTCCAGACCGTGCCGTTGACGGAGAGGATCCAGAGCGAGCGGTTCGACGCGGTCTTCGGTGGCGGTCGCCGGGACGAGGAGAAGGCCCGGGCCAAGGAGCGCGTCTTCTCGCTGCGGGACGAGTTCTCGCAGTGGGACCCGCGCAGGCAGCGCCCGGAGTTGTGGAACCTGTACAACGGGCGCCACGCGCCAGGCGAGCACGTACGGGTCTTCCCGCTCAGCAACTGGACCGAGCTGGACGTCTGGCAGTACATCGCCCGCGAGGACATCGAGCTGCCCGAGATCTACTTCGCCCACTACCGCGAGGTGTTCCGGCGGGGCGGCATGTGGCTGACCGCCGGTGAGTGGGGCGGGCCACGGGTGGGCGAGGCCGTCGAGAAGCGCCGGGTGCGGTACCGGACCGTCGGCGACATGTCCTGCACGGGTGCCGTCGACTCCGACGCGGGCACGCTCGACGCCGTGATCGCGGAGATCTCCGCGTCCCGGCTCACCGAGCGGGGTGCCACCCGCGCCGACGACAAGATGTCCGAGGCCGCGATGGAAGACCGCAAGCGCGAGGGGTACTTCTAGCCATGAGCAGCACCATCGACACCATCGATACGGCTGTCACGATCGACACGCTGCGGTTCGCGACGGCCGGTTCCGTCGACGACGGCAAGTCCACCCTGGTCGGCCGGCTGCTGCACGACTCCAAGTCGGTGCTCGCCGACCAGTTGGAGGCCGTGGAGCGGGTCTCGGCGAGCCGTGGGCAGGACGCTCCCGACCTGGCCCTGCTGACGGACGGCCTGCGCGCCGAGCGCGAACAGGGCATCACCATCGACGTGGCGTACCGCTACTTCGCCACCCCGAAGCGCCGGTTCATCCTCGCCGACACGCCAGGCCACGTGCAGTACACCCGCAACATGGTCACCGGAGCGTCGACGGCCGACCTGGCGATCATCCTCGTCGACGCCCGCAACGGCGTGGTCGAGCAGACCCGCCGGCACGCGGCCGTGGCGGCCCTGCTGCGGGTCCCGCACATCGTGCTGGCCGTCAACAAGATGGACCTGGTGGGGTACGAGGAGGAGCGGTTCGACCGGATCGTCGCCGAATTCGCCGCGTACGCGGATGAGTTGGGAGGTGAGTTGGGCGTGGGCGGCTTCACCCCGATCCCTGTCTCGGCGCTCGCCGGGGACAACGTCGTGGACCCCTCCACCCACATGGACTGGTACGGCGGCCCGGCGCTCCTCGACCACCTGGAGAACGTCCCGGTGGGCGGCGACCCGGCCGACGCCCCGGCCCGCTTCCCCGTCCAGTACGTGATCCGGCATGCCGAAGTCCGCCACTACGCCGGGCAGTTGGTGTCCGGCTCGCTGCGGGTCGGCGACCGGGTGACCGTCCATCCGTCCGGGGAGACCTCCGAGATCACCGGCATCGACGTGCTGGGTACGGCGGCCCCGGCCGCGTACGCACCCCAGTCGATCAGCATCCGCCTGGCCGACCAACGGGACGTCTCGCGCGGGGACATGCTCACCGCCGGTGTGGACGCGCCCGCGCTCACGCAGGACGTCCGCGCATCCGTCTGCCATCTCACCGACCGCCCGCTGCGCGTCGGCGACCGGGTCCTGGTGAAGCACACGACCCGTACGGTCAAGGCCGTGGTCAAGGACCTTGGCGGGGCGGCCGAGTTGGCGGCGAACGACCTGGGCCGCGTCATCCTGCGCACCGCCGAGCCGCTCGCCCTCGACGACTACGCGGTGTCCCGCCGAACGGGTGCGTTCCTGCTGGTCGACCCGGCGGACGGCTCGACGCTGACGGCAGGGATGGCCGAGGCAACTGTGGGGACAGGGGTCAACTTCCCAGTGTGAGCCGGGGTTTGGGGGCGTCGGTGCGTCCGGTGCGGGGGCGTCGGCTGCCCGCGCGGTACGGCGCCGGCCAGACGACGCCCGGACCCTCGTACTCCTGCTCGGCCGCCGCGTGCAGGGTCCAGTTCGGGTCGTAGACATGGGGGCGGGCCAGCGCGCACAGGTCCGTACGGCCCGCCAGGATCAGGGAGTTGACGTCGTCCCAGGAGGAGATCGCGCCGACCGCGATCACCGGGGCGCCGGTCTCGTGGCGGATCCGGTCGGCGAACGGGGTCTGGTACGAACGGCCGTACTCCGGGCGCTCGTCGGCCACCACCTGCCCGGTCGAGACGTCGATGGCATCGGCGCCGTGGGCGACGAAGGCGCGCGCGATCGCGACGGCGTCCTCGGCCGTCGTACCGCCGCTGGCCCAGTCGGTGGCCGAGATACGGACGGTCATGGGGCGGTCCTCCGGCCACACCTCCCGTACGGCGTCGAAGACTTCGAGGGGGAAGCGGAGCCGGGCGGCGAGCGGGCCGCCGTACGCGTCCGTGCGCTGGTTGGTGAGCGGGGAGAGGAAGCCGGAGAGCAAGTAGCCGTGGGCACAGTGGAGTTCGAGGAGATCGAAGTCCGCGTCGGCGGCTCGACGAGCGGCTGCGGCGAACTCCTCGCGGATGGCGGTGAGTTGGGTGCGGGTGAGTTCGTGCGGGGTCTGGCTGTCGGGTCGGTACGGGATCGGGGAGGCGGCGACGAGCGGCCAGTTGCCGTCGCCCGCCAGCGGCTCGTCCATGCCCTCCCACATCAGCTTCGTCGAGCCCTTGCGGCCCGAGTGGCCGAGCTGGACGCCAAGTGCGGTGCCGGGGGCCTGGGAGTGGATGAACGTGGCTATTCGCTGCCAGGCTTCCGCCTGTTGGTCGGTGTAAAGGCCGGCGCAGCCCGGGGTGATACGCCCCTCGGGGCTCACGCACACCATCTCTGTCATCACAAGCCCGGCGCCGCCCAGCGCTCTCGCGCCCAGGTGGACCAGGTGGAAGTCGCCGGGGACGCCGTCGGTGGCCGAGTACATGTCCATGGGGGACACGACGACGCGGTTGCGGAGGGTCAGTTCGCGCAGCCGGAAGGGCGTGAACATCGGTGGGGTGGCGGGCGGGCAGCCGAACTCCCGTTCCACGGCGGCGGTGAAGTGCGGATCGCGCAGCCGCAGGTTGTCGTGGGTGACACGGCGGCTGCGGGTGAGGAGGTTGAAAGCGAACTGCCGGGGCGGCTGGTCGAGGTAGAGGGGCAGGTTCTCGAACCACTCCAGACTGGCGCGGGCCGCCCGCTGCGTGGAGGCGACGACAGGCCGCCGCTCCTCCTCGTACGCCGCCAGCGCCTCGGCGAGCGTCGGCCGCTCCTCCAGACAGGCGGCGAGCGCGAGGGCGTCCTCGACGGCGAGCTTGGTGCCGGAGCCGATGGAGAAGTGGGCGGTGTGGGCGGCGTCGCCGAGGAGGACGACGTTGCCGTGGGACCAGCGGTCGTTGACGACCGTGCGGAAGGTGGTCCAGGTGGACTTGTTCGCGCGCAGGGGGCGTCCGCCGAGGGCGTCGGCGAAGATTTTCGCGCAGCGGTCGATGGAAGCGGCGGCTGTGTCCGGTTCGTTCTCGTTCTCGTTCTCGTTGAAGCCTGCTGCCCGCCATACCTCCTCCCGCATCTCGACGATCACGGTCGAGGCGTCGGGGGCGTACGGGTATCCGTGGAGCTGCATCACGCCGTGCTCCGTCTCCGCGATCTCGAAGCGGAAGGCGTCGAAGGCGAAGTCGGCGGCGAGCCAGAGGTAGCGGCAGCGGTGGGTGGTCAGGCGGGGGCGGAACTCCTGGGCGTAGGCCTCTCGGGTGGCGCTGTGGACTCCGTCGGCTGCGATGACCAGGTCGTACGTCTCCGCCAGCCAGGCGGGGTACGGGGCCTCGGTGCGAAAGCGGAGCTCTACGCCTAGTTCGCGGCAGCGGGTGTGGAGGATCTCCAGGAGTTGTTGTCTGCCTAGGGCGGCGAAGCCGTGGCCTCCGGATGTGTGGTGGGTGTTGCGGTGGACGATGTGGATGTCGTCCCAGCGGGTGAAGTGTTGTTGCAGGGCTTCATATACGGCGGGATCGGCGTGTTCTATGCCGCCGAGGGTTTCGTCGGAGAGGACTACTCCGAAGCCGAAGGTGTCGTTTGGGGCGTTGCGTTCCCAGAGGGTGATTTTGCGGGTGGGGTCGAGGCGTTTGAGGAGGGCGGCGGCGTAGAGGCCTCCGGGGCCGCCGCCGATGATCGCTATGCGTTGGGGGTGGCTGGTCGTCGTTGGCGGGTGCGGCAGCGCTGTGGCTGGTCGCGCAGTTCCCCGCGCCCCTGGGGTAGGCGCGGTCACCGTCCGCTCCATTTGGGACGGCGTTTCTCTGTGAACGCGGCGTGGAACTCCCTGTAGTCCTCGCCCGTCATCAGCAGAGCCTGAGTCGCGGCGTCCAGTTCCACCGCTGCTGCCAGGGGCATGTCCAGTTCGGCGGTGAGGAGGGCTTTGGTCTGGGCGTATGCCAGGGCCGGGCCCTCTGCCAGGCGGTGGGCCAGGGTCTGGGCGGCCTCGTCGGCGCGGCCCTCGTCCGTCAGTTCGCTGATCAGGCCGATGCGCTCGGCCTCGGGGGCGCGTACCGGTTCGCCGAGCATCAGGAGGCGGGTCGCGTGGCCGAGTCCGACGACGCGGGGCAGCAGATAGGCGGCGCCCATGTCGCCGCCGGAGAGGCCGACCCGGGTGAAGAGGAAGGCGAAGCGGGCGGAGGGGTCGGCGACGCGGAAGTCGGCGGCCAGGGCGAGGACCGCGCCGGCGCCCGCCGCCACGCCGTGCACCGCCGCGATCACCGGGAACGGGCACTCCCGTACGGCCCGCACGACCTGGCCAGTCATCCGGTTGAAGTCGAGCAGCTGGGCGGTGTCCATGGACAGGGTCGCGCCGATGATCTCGTCGACGTCGCCGCCCGAGCAGAAGCCGCGGCCCTCTCCGGCCAGCACCAGCGCCCGTACGGACCGCTCCCGGGACAGCTCGGCGAGCAGGTCGCGGAGGTCGGCGTAGGCGCCGAAGGTGAGGGCGTTGAGTTTCTCGGGGCGGGCGAGGGTGACGGTGGCCACGCCGGTGGGGGCGAGGTCGAGGCGGAGGTGGTGCCAGGTGGAGGTGCGGGGGGTCGAGCCGGTGAAAGGACTCACCATTCGAAGTTATCACTCATCCATGACTGTCGTCATGAGTGCGCGATAGAGATGGTGGGGTCACGCGGTCTGTTTCGGTGACCCTGTCCCGTCACGAGGTGTCAATAAGGCGGTAACAGTGGGAGGGGTTGTGGGAGACGGGCCGTTGGTCTGGGTAAGCCGAACGGTGAGCGGGGCCGAAGGTCCCGCGCGGCAACCCGACAAAAGCCTCTGACCGACCTCGCCGTACCATTCCTATTGTTGAAAGCAGGACAGCCTGCTCCATGAACGGAACCGCCTTGCAAGAACCCTCCGCCCCCGCCTCCTGGCGTATCGCACTGCCGCACACCGCCGCGGCGGTGCCCGTCGCCCGTGCGCTGGTCCGTACGGCCCTGGCCGAGCTGGAACACGCGGCGGCGGACTGCGACACGGCGGAGCTGCTCACCGCGGAGCTGGTGGCGAACGCTGTGGAGCACACGGCGGGGGATGCGCCGATAGAGCTGGTGGTGGAGCTGATGCCGACCAGCTGCCAGGTTGAGGTGCACGATCCCGATCCGGCGCCGCCGGGGAATCTGACGCGGCCGGTGTCGGAGGAGCCGGATCCCTGGCAGGAGCATGGCCGGGGCCTGCTGCTGATCCGCACACTCAGCTCGTCCTGCGGCCACCGGGCCACGGAGTCGGGCAAGGCGGTGTGGTTCAGGGTGCCGGTGGTGCCGGCACAGTGGCATGGCCGGTCGTAGCTTTCTTCGCCCCTGCCGCCCCTACCCGTCCCATCCTTCTGGGGGCTGCGCCCCCAGACCCCCCTTTGTCCTCAAACGCCGGACGGGCTGACTGTCCAGCCCCTCCGGCGTTTGAGGAGCGGGGGTTCGGGGGCAGCGCCCCCGAGGATGGGACGGGTAGGGGCGGCGGGGGCGAAGAAACCCCTCACGCCAGCGTCGCGACCAGTACCGCCTTGATCGTGTGCAGCCGGTTCTCCGCCTCGTCGAAGACGACGGAGTGTGCCGACTCGAACACCTCGTCCGTGACCTCCAGCGACTCCAGACCGTACGTCTCGAATATCTCGCGCCCGACCTTCGTACCGAGGTCATGGAACGCCGGCAGACAGTGCAGGAACTTCACATCCGCGTTCCCCGTCGCCCGCAGCACATCCATCGTCACCGCATACGAAGCCAGCGCAGCGATCCGCTCCGCCCACACATCCTTCGGCTCCCCCATCGACACCCACACGTCGGTCGCGACGAAGTCGACACCGAGCACACCCTCCGGCACCGACTCCGTCAACGTCACCCGTGCCCCGCTCGCCTCCGCCAGCTTCCGCGCGTCGGCGACGACCTCCTCGGCGGGCCAGTACGCCCGCGGCGCGACGATCCGTACGTCCATGCCGAGCAGCGCACCGGTGATCAGATACGAGTTCCCCATGTTGAAGCGGGCGTCGCCGAGGTAGGCGAAGGCGATCTCCCGCAACGGCTTGCCGCCGCCGTGCTCGATCATCGTCAGTACGTCGGCCAGCATCTGGGTGGGGTGCCAGGAGTCCGTCAGGCCGTTGAACACAGGCACGCCCGCGTACGCCGCCAGTTCCTCGACCGCCGCCTGACTGTCCCCCCGGAACTCGATCCCGTCGTACATCCGCCCGAGCACCCGGGCCGTGTCCTTCACCGACTCCTTGTGCCCCATCTGCGAGCCCGACGGGTCGAGGTACGTCGTCGAGGCCCCCTGATCCGCCGCGGCGACCTCGAACGCGCAGCGCGTACGCGTCGAGGTCTTCTCGAAGATCAGCGCGATGTTCCTGCCCGCCAGATACCGCGTCTCGGTCCCGGCCCGCTTCGCCGCCTTCAGCTCCGCGGCGAGATCGAGCAGCCCACGGAACTCCTCCTCGGTGAAGTCCAGCTCCTTGAGGAAGTGGCGCCCGGCGAGGGCGGTCGGGACAGTCGCCATGGGGGCGCTCCAAGTGATCCGGCAGTACGTACATGACACAGACGACTGGAAGTCTATACGACTCCTTACATTTATATACGGCCAGATTTCTCCTGGGTCTCCTAGGTCACCGCGTCCCGCTGCACCGGGCAGCTCATGCACCGCGGCCCGCCCCTCCCCCGCCCCAGCTCACTGCCCGGGATCTCTATCACTTCAATGCCCTGCTTCCGCAGATGCGTGTTCGTGGTCGCGTTGCGCTCGTACGCGACGACCACACCCGGCTCGACCGCGAGGACGTTGCAGCCGTCGTCCCACTGCTCGCGCTCGGCCGCGTGCACGTCCTGGGTCGCGGTCAGGACGCGGATCTCGCTCAGCCCGAGCGCGGCGGCGATCGCCCGATGCATGTGCTCCGGCGGATGGTCGGTGACCTTCAACTCCTTGTCCCCGACGCCCGGTTCGATCGTGTACGAACGGAGCATGCCTAGCCCTGCGTACTGGGTGAAGGTGTCCCCGTCGACCATCGTCATCACGGTGTCGAGGTGCATGAACGCGCGTCGCTTGGGCATGTCGAGCGCCACGATCGTCTCGGCGGACCCGGCGGCGAAGAGCTTGTGCGCGAGCATCTCGACCGCCTGGGGCGTGGTGCGCTCGCTCATGCCGATCAGTACGGCGCCGTTGCCGATGACGAGCACGTCCCCGCCCTCGATGGTGGAGGGGTAGTCCGCCTGCCCCTCCGACCAGAGGCGGAAGGTTTCGTCACGGAAGAGGGGGTGGTGCCGGTAGATCGCCTCGAAGTGCACGGTCTCCCGCTGCCGGGCCGGCCAGCGCATCGCGTTGATGGAGACGCCGTCGTAGATCCAGGCGGACGTGTCGCGGGTGAAGAGGTGGTTGGGGAGGGGGCCGAGGAGGAAGTCGTCCAGCTCCATGACATGGAAGCGGACGGAGGTCGGCTCCGCGTGCGCGGCGAGGAACTCGCGCTTGGTGATGCCGCCGATGAGCAGCTCGGCCAGCTCGGCGGCGGGCAGGTTCTCGAAGGCGGCCCGGAGATGGTCGGTGGCGAGCGGACCGTACTCCTTCTCGTCGAAGACCCGGTCCAGTACGAGCGTCCGGGCCACCGGGATCGCCAGGGCCTCGGTGAGCAGGTCGCCGAAGAGGTGGACGGCGACGCCCCGGTCGCGCAGGACGTCGGCGAAACCGTCGTGCTCGGCACGCGCCCGGCGCACCCACAGGAGGTCGTCGAAGAGAAGGGCGTCCTTGTTGCTGGGGGTGAGCCTTTTGAGCTCTAGGTCCGGCCGGTGCAGGATGACGCGGCGCAGCCGCCCGGCCTCGGAGTCGACATGGAATCCCATACCCCCATCCTGACCACTCCGCATCGCGTTCACCCACTGGTCGGCACATATACGGCGGATGTGCGGGATAACCCTCGCCACACCGCTCGCCCACCACTCCCCCATCTCGTCCTCTTGACGATAAGCGGATGGATCAAATATCGTCTACTTGACGAAAAGTGCTGCGGAGGGACGACAGACACATGGCCGACATCACCCGGCGCCTCGGCTGGCGCCATCTGCGGGGCACGCCCACGGCCCACATCCGCCACCAACGCTCCGGCCGGCTGGCGCACGACGGTCCCGGGCTCAGCTTCTGGTTCCGCGCACTGACCGCCACGCTGTCCGAAGTCCCGGTCGACGACCGGGAGTTGGCGATGACCTTCCATGCCCGTACGTCCGACTTCCAGGACGTGGCGGTCCAGGCGACCGTCACCTACCGCGTCAGCGACCCCGCCCTCGCCGCCGCCCGCCTCGACTTCTCCGTCGACCCGGACACGGGCGTGTGGCGGGGCGCGCCCCTGGAGCAACTGGCGACGCTGCTGACGGAGACGGCCCAGCAGCACGCCCTGGACGTCCTGGCCCGTACGCCGTTGTCGGCCGCGCTGGTCGACGGGGTGGCGTCGGTACGGGAACGGGTCGCGGCGGGGCTGGGCGCCGAGCCGCGCCTGCCGGCCACGGGCATCGAGGTGGTGGCCGTACGCGTGGTGGCGCTGCGCCCGGAACCCGAGGTGGAGCGGGCGTTGCGCACCCCCGCCCGCGAGCAGATCCAGCAGGAGGCCGACCGGGCGACGTACGAACGCCGAGCGGTGGCCGTGGAACGCGAGCGGACCATCGCCGAGAACGAACTGGCCAGCCAGATCGAACTCGCCCGGAGGGAGGAGCAGTTGGTCGACCAGCGGGGTACGAACGCCCGCCGGGAGGCCGAGGAGTACGCGGCGGCCGACGCCGTACGGGCGGACGCGGAGGCTGCGCGAGTGGTACGGCTGGCGGAGGCGGAGGCCGCGAGCGTGCGGGGCGTGGGCGAGGCACGGGCAGAGGCCCAGGCGGCGTGGCTGCGTGCCCACGCCGACGCGGATGTGGCGCTGCTGCACGCCCTGACGGGCACGCGGCTCGCGGAGAACCTGCCCCGGATCGACAGCGTGACGGTGTCGCCTGACGTACTGACCGGCCTGCTCGCCAGGCTGGGAGTTCAGGGAGTTCAGGAGTGAGTCTGGCGCCGCGGGCCGTCCTGGTCCATCGCACCACGGAGTACGAGGAGTTGGTGGCCCGGCACGGCACGCACGGCCAGGCCGCCTTCTTTCTCCGCTCCCGGGGACGGGACATCGAGGAGGTGGCCGAGCGCCACCACCGCACTCGCCGGTCCATGGCGGAGGTGACGGCGGCGATTCCCCTGACATGGCGTCAGACACAGGTGGAACGGGCCGACTTGGACCGCTTCCTCTTCGCGCCCGAGGACGTGGTCGTCGTGGTCGGGCAGGACGGGCTGGTGGCGAACGTCGCCAAGTACCTGGCCGGGCAGCCGGTGGTGGGCATCGACACGGACCCCGGCCGCAATCCGGGCGTCCTGGTACGCCACCGCCCGGCGGATGCTCGGGTGCTCCTCCCGTCGGCACTCGCGACGGCAACAGGTGTCTCCGAACTGACCATGGTCGAGGCGGTCGCCGACGACACCCAACGGCTGCTGGCCCTCAACGAGATCTACCTCGGCGCCGCCGGTCACCAGACCGCCCGCTACCGCCTGAGCCTCGACGACGACAGGGGTGTCGTCGAGGCCCAGGCCTCGTCCGGGGTGCTGGTGGGGACGGGGACCGGAGCGAGTGGGTGGTTGCGGTCGGTGTGGCAGGAACGGGGCAGCGCCGGGCCGCGCCTGCCGGGTCCGACGGAGGACCGGCTGGTGTGGTTCGTACGGGAGGCGTGGCCGTCTCCGGCGACCGGGACGTCGTTGGTCGCGGGCGAGCTGGGGGCTGGGGGCCGGCTGACCCTCACGGTGGAGTCCGAACGGCTGATCGCTTTCGGGGACGGGATCGAGAGCGACGCGGTGGAGTTGACGTGGGGGCAGACGGTTCGGGTGGGGGTGGGTGGGCAGAGGCTGCGGTTGGTGGGCTGACGCGGAGGCCTCGTCTCCGCCGCCCTTCCCGGGTGCCGAAGCGCATCGGGTCCCGTTTCCGACTTGCGACTTCTGACGCTGCGTCCGGTTACAGCTACCCAACGCCTGTTCGAGCCCCGATGATGACGACATGAAGCTTCTGGCTCTCGCCGCTCCGGCTCGTCGGTGGCCCGTCCTTCTCCCCGCCGCCGCGGCGGTCCTGGCGCTCGGTGCGTGCACAGCCCCCGCCTCACCGGCGGACGACAATTCGCCTGCCAATAGCTCGCCTGCCGACAGTGCGTCCCCGGCGTCGACGATCTCCGATCTGGCGTACGCCGAAGCGTCGCCCCAGGAACGGCTCGACCTGTACCTGCCGGAATCCACGGCCCGCCCGGCGCCGTTGGTCATCTGGATCCACGGCGGCGGCTGGCGGGTCGGCGACAAGAATTCCGCCGCCACCTTCCCCGACCCGTCCGCGAGTCTGCCGCAGCCCGCCGACTGCCGTGACATCGTCCAGGTGCAGGTGCCCGATGTCGCGGCGCTGAACGCCAAGGGCTACGCGGTGGCCGCCATCAACTACCGGCTCACCCGAAATCCCGTCACGGCGGTCCAGGACGCCAAGGCCGCCGTGCGCTTCCTGCGGGCCAACGCGGCCCGCTACCACCTCGACCCGGACCGGTTCGCGGCCTGGGGCAACTCCGCCGGGGGCTACTCGGCCATCATGCTCGCCCTCACGGCGGGCCAACACACAGTGTTCGACGACCCGGCGCTGGGCCACGCCGACGTGTCCAGCGCCGTGCAGGCCGTCGTCGACTGGTTCGGAGCCGCGGAGTTGTCGGATCTGCCGGGGAAGCCCGACCGGGCGAAGGATCCCGGCACCTACATCGCGAGTGGGCGGACACTGCCTCCCTTCCTGATCGCACACGGAGCCGCCGACTGTGTTGTACTGCCGCAGCACTCACGCGACCTCCACGACTCGCTGACGAAGGCCGGCGCGGTCGCGACGCTGACCATCCTCCCCGGCGCCGGCCACGAGGACCCGGCGTTCATGCGTACCGCGGAAGCCCCGGCTCTGGCCTTTCTCTCCCGAGCGCTCGGGTCTTAGACGCACCGCCCGCACCGCCCGCACCGCCCGCACCGCCCGCGACGTGGCGCGAGTCGCGGGCGGTGCGGGCGGTGCGGGGCACAGGCGGTACATGCCCCGGGCAGGACCCTGCCGGACGTACCCGCTACAGCCGCGGGTCCACCGGCTCGGACTCCAGCGCCAACACCCCGAACACCGCCTCGTGCACCCGCCACAGCGGCTCCCCCTCCGCCAGCCGGTCCAGCGCCTCCAACCCCAGCGCGTACTCCCTGATCGCCAGCGACCGCTTGTGGTTCAGGAACCGCCCCCGCAGCCGGGCAAGGTTCTCGGGCCGCGTGTACTCCGGCCCGTAGATGATCCGCAGGTACTCCCGCCCCCGGCACTTGATGCCGGGCTGCACAAGCCGCCCCTTGCCGTCGCGCACGACACCACCCAGCGGCTTCACGACCATGCCCTCACCACCGCGCCCGGTCATCTCCAGCCACCAGTCCACGCCTGCCCGCACGGACTCCGCGTCCCCCGTGTCGACGTACAGCCGACGCGTCGTCTGCAGCAGCCCCGTACCGTCGTGCTCCACCAGCCGGTCCAGCAGGGCGAGTTGCTCGTCGTGCGGCAGCCCGGCCAGGCTGCGGCCCTCGGTCGCCAGGATCTGGAAGGGGGCCAGCCGGACCCCGTCCAGCCCCTCCGTCGGCCAGCAGTAGCGCCGGTAGGCCGCCGTGAACGCCGAGGCGTCCGACGCCCGTTCGCGCTGACGGGTCAGCAGGTCACCCACGTCGACGCCCCGAGCCGCAGCGCCCTCCAGGGCAGCCAGTGCTCCCGGGAACACCGCCCCCGACGCGGCGCCCACCGCCGCGTACTGCGACCGCAGCAGCCCGGACGCCTTCAGCGACCACGGCATCAACTCGGCGTCCAGCAGCAGCCAGTCGGTGCCCAGCTCCTCCCAAAGACCCGCCGTGTCAGCCGCCGCCCGCACCCGCCCGAGGATCTCCTCGGTCGTCGTCGGGTCGTCGACGAACGGCCGCCCGGTACGGGTGTACAGCGCACCCGTCACACCCTCGGCATCCACACCGAACCGCTTCCGAGCCACTTCCCCGTCACGGCACACCAGCACCACCGCCCGCGACCCCATGTGCTTCTCCTCGCACACGACCCGCTCGACCCCGTCCGCCCGGTACTGCTCGAACGCCTCCGCCGGGTGCTCCAGGTAGCCGTCCTCGTGCGAGGTCGCCGTCGGAGCCATCGTCGGCGGCAGGTACGGCAGCAGCCGCGGGTCCACCGCGAAACGGCTCATGACCTCCAGGGCAGCCGCCGCGTTCTCCTCGCGGACCGTGATCCGGCCCGCGTGGCGCGTCTCGACGACCCGGCGGCCGTGCACGTCCGCCAGGTCCAGCGGCCGGCCGTCGTGCCCGCCCGGCGCCTCCGCACGCAGCGGCCTGACCGGCTCGTACCAGACCTGCTCCGCCGGTACGTCGACCAACTCCCGCTCCGGCCAACGCAGCGCGGTCAGCTTGCCGCCGAAGACGGCACCGGTGTCGAGGCAGATGGTGTTGTTCAGCCAGCTCGCCTCGGGCACGGGTGTGTGGCCGTATACGACGGCCGCCCGGCCCCGGTAGTCCTCCGCCCAGGGGTAGCGCACCGGCAGGCCGAACTCGTCGGTCTCCCCGGTCGTTTCGCCGTACAGCGCGTGCGAGCGCACCCGGCCGGACGTACGGCCGTGGTACTTCTCGGGCAGTCCGGCGTGGCAGACCACCAGCCGGCCGCCGTCGAGGACGTAGTGGCTGACCAGTCCGTCGATGAACTCCCGTACCTGGGACCGGAATTCGTCGCTCTCCTCCTCCATCTGCCCGATGGTCTCGGCGAGGCCGTGCGTGTGCTGGACCTTGCGGCCCTTGAGGAAGCGGCCGTACTTGTTCTCGTGGTTGCCGGGCACGCACAGCGCGTTGCCCGTGCCGACCATGGACATCACACGGCGCAGCACGCCCGGGCTGTCCGGGCCCCGGTCGACGAGGTCGCCCACGAAGACGGCCGTACGGCCGGCCCGGTGCACGCCGTCCTCGTAGCCCAACTTGCCGAGCAGGGACTCCAGTTCGGCCGCGCAGCCGTGGATGTCGCCGATGATGTCGAAGGGGCCGGTGAGGTGGGTCAGGTCGTTGTAGCGCTTCTCGGTGCGGATCTCGGCGCCCTCGATCTCCTCCACTCCACGCAGGACGTGCACCTTCCGGAACCCCTCGCGCTCCAAGTGGCGCAGGGAGCGGCGGAGTTCGCGGATGTGCCGGTGGATGACCCGGCGGGGCATGTCGGCCCGGTCGGTGCGGGAGGCGTTGCGTTCGGCGCACACGTCGTCGGGCACGTCGAGCACGATGGCGATGGGCAGGACGTCGTACTGCCGGGCCAGCTCGATCAGCTGCTTCCGGCTGCCCTCCTGGACGTTGGTCGCGTCGACGACCGTACGGCGGCCCGCCGCGAGCCGCTTGCCCGCGATGTAGTGCAGGACGTCGAAGGCGTCCCCGCTGGCGCTCTGGTCGTTCTCGTCGTCGGCGACCAGGCCTCGGCAGAAGTCCGAGGAGATGACCTCGGTCGGCTTGAAGTGCCGCCGGGCGAAAGTGGACTTGCCCGAGCCGGACGCCCCGATCAGGACGACGAGGGAGAGGTCGGTGACGGGCAGCACACGTCCCTTGTTCTCGACGTTCTCGGCGCTCTCGACGTTGCTCATGCTGCGTTCGCCTCCTTCTCCTTGTTGGCGGTCTCGGTCTTCATCGTGAATACGGCCATCTGCGTGGGCGGGCCGACCTCCGGGTCGTCCGGGCCGACCGGCACGAACTCCGCCTCGTAGCCGTGCCGTTCGGCCACCGTGGCCGCCCACGCCCGGAACTCCTCCCGCGTCCACTCGAAGCGGTGGTCGCTGTGGCGGCTGTGGCCGGCCGGGAGGGTCTCCCAGCGGACGTTGTACTCGACGTTCGGCGTCGTCACGAGGACCGTGCGAGGACGGGCCGCGCCGAACACCGCGTACTCCAGGGCGGGCAGGCGAGGCAGGTCGAGGTGTTCGACGACCTCGCACAGTACGGCGGCGTCGTACCCCTTGAGCCGCTTGTCGGTGTAGGCGAGCGAGCCCTGGAGCAACTGGACGCGCGCCGCCTGCCGTTCGCCCATCCGGTCCAGCTTCAGCCGCCGCGAGGCGATGGTGAGCGCGCGCATCGACACATCGACACCGACGATCTCGGTGAACGCGGTGTCCTTGAGCAGCGCCTGCACCAACTGGCCCTGTCCGCACCCGAGATCGAGGACCCGGGCGGCCCCGGAGCCCTTCAGCGCGGCGACGATCGCGTCCCGGCGCTGTACGGCGAGCGGGGTGGGCCTCTCCTCCACCTCCGTCTCGTCCTCGACCGCGTTGTCGATCTCCTCGACCTCGCTGTCGTCGGTCTCGGCCAGCCGGACCAGCTCCAGCCGCTCCATCGCCTGCCGGGTGAGCGACCAACGGCGGGACAGATAGCGGCTGGTGATCAGCTTCTGCTCCGGGTGCTCGGGCAGCCAGCCCTCGCCGGCCCGCAGCAGTTTGTCGACCTCGTCGGGCGCGACCCAGTAGTGCTTGGCGTCGTCGAGGACCGGCAGCAGGACGTACAGGTGGCGCAGCGCCTCGGCGAGGGTCAGCCTCTCCGATTCGAGAACGAGACGCACGTACCGCGAGTCGCCCCACTCCGGGAACTCCGGGTCCAGCGCGACCGGTTCGGCCGTCACCGTCCAGCCGAGCGGCTCGAAGAGGCTGCGTACGAGGTCCACGCCGCCCCGGGCCGGGACCGCGGGCACCTCGATACGCAACGGACGTGCCTGGTCAGGGAGTTCGGGCTTCGCCCGGCACTGGCCCTTCATCGCGCTGCTGAACACGGCGCTGAGCGCGACCGCGAGCAGCGAGGAGGCCGCGTACGGGCGGTCGTTGACGTACTGCGCGAGTGCCGCGTCGGGTGCGCCGCCGCGCCCCTTGCCCTTGCCGCGCCGGACCAGTGCCACCGCGTCGACCTCCAGCAGCAGCGCGGCCGTGCAGCGCTCGGCGGACGCCTCTGGGTAGAGGACGTGCGCGGTGCCGTAGGAGGTGGAGAACGTCTGCGCGTTGTCGGGATGCTTGTGCAGCAGGTACCCGAGGTCGGTCGCGGGGCGTTCGGGGGTGCCGGTGGTGCTGATCGTCAGGAACACGGTGGTTGTACCTCGAAACGGCGTCTGTACCGCCGGACGGCGCGGGGCCGCCACGGCAGTGGATGAGCGCGCCTCGGCGGCCATGGCCCCTGAAGGTGCTCAGGGGCCTCTGACCTGCTTCGGCGCGTTTCCACAACGTACAGCGAACGCCCAGAACACACTCAGGGATTTTCGCTGCCCCCGGCGTCCACCGAGGTGTCCACCGCGGCCGTGAAGTCCCTTATGCCTTCGTTGGTCTGTTCGGCCTGGTCGATCTGGGGGGCGTGGCCGGTGCCCTGGACGATTTCGGCGCGGGCGCCCGGGATCAGGCGCGGGACGCGTTCCAGTTGCCGTCGCGGGTGGAGCAGCAGGCTGCGCTTGCCGAGGATCAGGTAGAGCGGGGTGCGGATGGTGCGCAGTTCGGCGTCGGTGAGCGGGAGTGGGGCCGGGCGGCGGATGCGGAAGGCGCGGACGGAGGTCTGGATCATGGCGCGCAGCTCCGGCACGACGAGCACAGGCTGCTCCAGCCAGGCCGCCAGGCGCGGGCGCAGCGCCTTGGGCGCGGCGGTCGCGAAGAGGCTCACGAAGATCCAGACGAAGAACCGCAGGCCCACCTTCTCCAGGCCGCCCGGGTCGAGGAGGGTCACGGAGGCGAGGCGCCCGGGTGCGCGGTGGGCCTGGTTCAGGACGAGCCAGCCGCCGTACGACGAGCCCACCAGGTGGACACGGTCGAGGCCGAGCGCGGCGAGCGCCTCGTCCAGCCACTGGGCGGCCCGTTCCGGCTGGTGGATGGCCTCGCGCTGGACGCTGCGGCCCGGGTCGCCGGGCGTGTCGAGCGCGTACACGGGCCGGTCGGCGCTCAGTCCGGCGGTGTTCGGATACCACATCGCGGAACAGCTGCCCGCTCCGTGGACCAGCACGATCGGAGTGCGGGAGGTGACGGAGGGGGCCGGGCCGTAGCGGTAGACGTGCGTGGTGCCGAAGCTCGTCTCGACGTCCAGTTCCTCGTCGATGGGCGCGCCCATCGCGTACAGCGCGTCGCAGGCCGCGAAGTACCGGTCGCGGCGGGCGTCGTTCACGTACCGGCCGACGTCGGCCGGGACACGGGTCGCCGGGGTGCTGGTCGCGGTTTTGGACACGGCGGGGCCACCTCCTGAGGAGTTCCGATGGTTGCGGGGAGAGTGCAGGGATTGCGCGGTTTCGTGATACGAACGTATCACGTTTATGGTACAGCGGTATCATCACCCAGAAGCCGCCGATCAACGGAGTGCCGGATGCCCAAGCGCGTGGACCATGACGAACGACGCACCGAGATCGCGCGGGCCCTGGTGCGGGTGGCGGGGCGGCGCGGGCTGCACGCCGTGGGGATGCGGGAGGTGGCGGCGGAGGCGGGGGTGTCGCTGCGGCTGGTGCAGTACTACTTCGAGACCAAGGAGAACCTGCTCCTCTACGGCTTGCGGCAGCTCGCCGAGGGGTTCGGCGAGCGTGTCGCCGCCCGGGTGCGGGCCGCCGGGAACGATCCCGGGCCGCGCGCGATGATCGAGGCCCTGCTGCTGGCGGCGCTCCCGACCGACGAGGAGAGCCGGGCACTGCACCTCGTCTACACCTCGTACGCCGTGCTCGCCATGACCGACGAGGCGCTCGCCGCCCAGCCCTTCCTCAAGAGCCCCGACGCCGCCGAGGAGAGTCTCGCGGTACTGCTCCAGCAGGCACGGGCCGCCGGCCTGACGGCACCCGACATCGACGTACGCAAGGAGGCGGTCATGTTGCTCGCCCTGTCCGCGGGACTCGGGACCAGTGTCCTGGTGGGCCAGCGGTCGGCGGAGGACGCCGTCGCGGTTCTTCTTCATCAACTGGACCGGATTTTCCGGAAGTCCGGTCCGCATGCTTGATGGCTAGTGCGCTTGGGCCTTGCTGGTGGCCCTGTTCGTCGCCGCCAGCAGCCGCCGCGTGAACGGGTGCGCGGGCTCGCTCAACACCCGTGCCACCGGCCCCTGTTCGACCACCTCCCCCGCGTCGAGTACGGCGATCCGGTCGGCGAGCGACGCCGTGTCCAGGTCGTGCGTGATGAGTACGACGGACAGGTCTCCCCGCTCGCGCCGGAGCCCGGCGAGAACGTCGAGGAGACCCCGCCGGGTGACCGCGTCCAGGCCCGAGGTGATCTCGTCGCAGATGAGGACACGGGGTCGGGCCAGCAACGCCCGTGCGAGGGCGGCGCGTTGGAGTTCGCCGCCGGAGAGTCCGCCCGGGAGCCGGTGGGCCTGATCCTCGGTGAGCCCCAGCTCGGCGAGGACGGCGAGGGCCTCCGCTGCGGCGGCCGGAGCATCGGCTCCACGCAGCCGTACGGCCGTACGCGCGACCTGCTCGACGACGGGCCGGTACTCGTCGAAGGCGGCCCGCGCGTCCTGGAACACGTACTGCACGGCGGCGAGTTGGGCCTTGTCGCGGTCGCGCAGGCTGCGTGGGAGGAGACTGCCGTCGAGGGTCACCCGGCCGTCGTGGTCCCGGTGGAGGCCGGCCAGACAACGGGCGAGGGTGGTCTTGCCACTGCCCGAACGGCCGACGAGGGCCAGGCATTCGCCTGCGTGGAGGGCCAGTTCGGGGATGCGGAGGATCTGGGTGCGGTGGTGGCGGGCGGTGAGGTCTTGGACGTGGAGGGCGGGGGCGCCGGTCGGGTCGGCGGTGCCGCTGTCCGTCTCCGTCAACTGTGTGTGCTGGGAAAGGAGTTCACGGGTCCATTCATGGCGCGGTGCGAGCCATACGCGCTCCGTCGGGCCCGACTCGACGACCTTGCCCTCCCGCATCACCAGCACCTCGTCGGCCAGTGCGCGGACGACGTCGAGGTCATGGCTAAGCAGGAGCACGGCGATGCCCTTGGCGGCGACGGCCGTCAGCTCGTCGACGATGCGGCTCTTGGTCAACGCGTCCTGACCCGTGGTGGGTTCGTCCGCGACGACGACCCGGGCGCCCAGCAGCAGCGCCTGGGCCAGGACCACGCGTTGCTGCTGGCCGCCGGAGAGCTGGTGTGGGTAGCGGCGCAACAGGGCATCCGCCTCCGGCAGTTGGGCGTCGGCCAGGGCGCGCAGCACGCGCGTGCGGGCCTCCGTCCGGCGGGCCGACCTGGGCAGGTTCCGTACCTGTTCGCGGGCGATGTCGTCGAGGAGGGCGCCTACCCGGCGGGCGGGGTTGAGGACGGCGGCGGGGTGCTGGGGGACGTATCCGACGGGGCCCCCGCCGGACACCCGCACCTCGCCCGACACCCGGGCGCCTGGCGGGTGTTCGCCGAGCAGGGCCAGGCCGGTGGTGGTCTTGCCGCTGCCGGAGGCGCCGACCAGGGCGGTCACCCGGCCGGGGAGGAGACGGAGGCTGACGTCGTCGACCAGGGGCCTGCCATCGATCTCGACGCGGAGGTTCTCGATCTCGGCGGCAGGGGCGTCGACGGGCACGTTGGCTGACGCGTTGACGGGGGCGTTCATGCCTGTCGTCCCTTCTCAGCAGTAGGTCGATTGCTGCCGGCACGCCGGTCCAGTGCCGCGTCGAAGAGCAGGTTGCTGCCCGTCGTCAGCGCGACGATCAGCAGCGCGGGCACGACCACGGCCCAGGGCTGGACGAACAGCCCCGTGCGGTTGCGGTCCACCATGACGGCCCAGTCGGCGGCGTCCGGCGCGACCCCGACGCCGAGGAAGGCGGCCGTGGCCACCAGGTAGAGCACGCCGGTGAGCCGGATGCCCGCGTCGGCGGCGAGGGTGCGCAGGATGGAGCGGCCGACATGGCCGACGGCCATGCGCCACCAGGTCTCGCCCTGCATGCGCAGCGCCTCGACGGCCGGGCGGGCGGCGGCCTCCGCTGCCGCCGCGCGGACGATCCGGGCCGCGTCCGGGATGTTGGCCAGCGCGACGAGCAGGGCGAGCCCGACCGCGCCCGGCTCGAACACCGAGGCCACGAGCAGGATGAGGAGGAGCGAGGGCACGGCGAGCAGTACGTCCAGGGGCCGCATCAGCAGCTCCTCCAGCCAACTCCGGTGTGTGAGCGCGCTGATGAGGCCGAGCGGCAGCGCCACGAGATAGGCGAGGGCGGTCGCCGCGAGCGCGGTCAGCACCACCGGCCGGCCACCGTGCAGCACCTGCTGCCACACGTCCCGGCCCACGAAGTCGGTGCCGAGCCAGTGCCCGTCCCCGAGCGTGAACGAGACGGCCCGGGGCCCCGGTTCACCCGCGAACAGCGGTCCCAGCAGGGCGAGTACGAGGGGTACGCCGATGACGGCAGCCTCGAACACGAAGCGCGAACGGCCCTTCACGCGGCCACCCCCGCCCTCGGCGCGAACCGGTGGGCGACGAGATCGGCACCCAGGTTGAAGAGGACCGTCAGCACCCCGAACACCACCGCCAGCCCCTGCACCACCGGCACATCGCGTTCGGCGACGGCGTTCATGAGCACGGTCCCCAGACCCGGGATCACGAACAGCGCCTCCACGACGATGACCCCGCACAGCAACCAGTCGACAGTGCGGGCGAGTTGCTGCGCCGCCGGGGCGACGGCGTTGGGCAGGGCGTGGGCGTACCGGACGCGGACGCCCGGGATGCCGTACCGGCGTGCCTGGGCGACGTACGGCGAGTTCAGCGCGTCGACCATGCCGGCGCGCACCAGCCGGGACAGCGAGCACACCGGCCGGGACAGCAGGACCAGGACGGGCAGGACCAGTGCGGCGGGATGGCCGAGCAGGTCGGTGCCGTAGCCGACGGCGGTCGGCGGCAGCCAGCCCAACTGGAGCGCGAAGACGGTCACCAGGAGCACGCCGAAGGCGAACTCCGGTACGGCGTACACCCCGAGGGTGACGGAGCTGACAAGCCGGTCCACGAGCCGCCCCTCGTAGCGGGCGGCGAGCACACCGAGCCCGACTCCCAGCGGAACCAGGAGCGTTACCGTGATCGTCGCGAGCAGCAGCGTCGGCCCGAGCCCGTCCTCGATGTACGTGCCGACCGGCCGCCCGGACGTCAGCGAGGTACCGAAGTCCCCGTGCGTCAGCCCCGCCGCCCAGTCCAACAGCCGTTCGTACGCTGGCCGGTCGAGGTGCATGGCCTCGCGGATGGCCGCGATACGCGCCGGGTCGGGCTGGTCCCCGGCGAGTGCGACGGCCGCGTCGCCCGGCAGCGCCTCGGTGAGCGCGAAGACCAGCAGCACGACTGCCACGGTCTGCGCGCCGCCGAGAAGCAGCCGCCTGACAACGAAGGAGCGCAGTCCGCTCACGCCAGCCAGACCTTGTCGAACCGCGCCCAGTCGAGCGAGTTGGCGGGCGCCTTCTCCTCAACCCCCTTGACGTTCCTGGCGGTTCCGAGGATCCAGTCGGCGAACCCCCACACCAGGAACCCGCCCTCGGCGTACAGCCGACGCTGCATCCGCTCGTACACGGCGGTCCGCCCGGTCTTGTCCTTCGTCGACTGGGCCTGCTGGTAGAGCGCGTCGAAGTCCTTGTGGTGCCACTTCGTCGCGTTGGTGGTGGAGTCGGTGAGCAGCCGCTGCGAGATGTGGGCCTCGATGGGCATGGCGCCGGAGCGGTAGCAGCAGATCGTGCCGGAGTCGAGGATGTCGCTCCAGTACGAGTCCTTGCTGCCCATCTTGACGTCGATCGTGACACCCGCCTTGGCCGCCTGGTCGCGGAAGATCCCGGCGGCCTCGGTGAAACCGGCGGCGACGGCGGAGGTGTCCAGCGTGACCTTGAGGTTCTCGGCTCCGGCCTGCTTCAGCAGGGCCTTGGCCCGGTCGAGATCCTGGGTGCGCTGCGGAAGGTCGGCGGCGTAGTACTCGTACCCCTTCCCGAACAGGTCGTTCCCGACGACGCCCGCGCCGGACAGTGCGCCGTCGACGAGTTCCTGCCGGTCGGCGATGAGGAAGAAGGCCTCGCGGACCCGCTTGTCGTCGAAGGGCGCGCGGTCGGTCTTCATCGCGAAGCCCTGCATGGCGCTGTTGCGCAGCCGCACGATCTCGATCTGCCCCTTGCCCTCATGGGCCCGCGCGGTGGTCGGGTTGAGTTCGTGGGCGTACTCGACCTGGCCGCCGAGCAGCGCGTTGACGCGCGCCGACTCCTCGTTGGCGACGACGAACTCGATCTCGTCGAGGTGCGGGGCGCCCTCCCAGTAGTCGTCGTAGCGGCGGAAGAGCGCGGAACGGCCGGGCGCGAAGGACACGAACCGGAAGGGTCCGGACCCGACGGGCTTCTTGTCGAAGTCGGTGCCGGTCGCTCCGTCGGGCACGATGTAGGCGCCGAACGCGGCCAGGATGTTGGGGAATTCGGCCGTCGGCCGCTTCAGCACGAACTCGATCCCGTGCGTGCCCGTGGCCCGGCTGGCGTCGAGGTCGATCGGCTCCAGGGACGCCTTCGCCCGGAACGCCTGGTCGGGGTCGGCGATCCGCCGGTAGCTGTACAGCACGTCCTCGGCGGTGACCGCCTTGCCGTTGTGGAAGGTGGCCTGCCGCAGGGTGACCTGCCAGCGGTCCAGGGTCTTGTTGGCCTCCCACTTCTCGGCAAGACGGGGCTGCGCGGAGAGGTCGGCGCCGTAGTCGGCGAGCTTGTCGTAGAGCGCCTTGGCACGGGCCGCGTCGGCGAACAGGCTGGCCAGATGCGGGTCGAGGGTCTCGCTGGCACCCCCACCGGCGAAGGCGGCACGCAGCCGTCCACCCCGTCTGGGCGTACCGCTGTCGGAGCCGCTGTCGTCGGAGGTGTCGTCCGTGGAGTCGGCGCAGCCCGCGAGGCCGAGCGCACCGAGCGCGGCGGTACCGCCCACGGCAGCGAGGAAACCGCGTCGGCGCAGGGCAGGGAAGTCGTACATGGTGTCCTTCGGGGGTCAGGGGAGCGGTGAGTGGGGGGTGGTGAGTGATGGGTGTCAGTACCGTCGGCGTGCGACGAGGTGCAGCCGGTCCGCGTCGACGGCCTCGCCGGGCAACTCGCCCTCCTGCCAGGGCGGTTCGGTACGCGGCCCCGGCCCGTCGTGCAGTTCGAGTACGTCGAAGCCGTGCGCGGCGAGTACGTGCCGCAGCTCCTGCGGGAACAACAGCCGCCAGGCGGACCGCTGTTGGACGGGCGCCGTACCGTCGTCTGCGGTCCAGTCCCTTACCCGGCACAGGAGTTGGGCGGTCCGGTCGACGGTGAGCGTGGTGACGGACCGATAGGCGGTGCCCTGCCAGGTGAACCCTCCGACGACCGGGGTGTCGAGCAGGTCGGTACGGCCGAGGAAGTAGGCCCCGTTGCGCATCTCGGCGACGAGGAGTCCACCGGGGGCGAGGGCGCGTCGGCAGGAGGCGAGGAACCCGTCGAGCTGGTCGTTGGTGTGGCAGTACAGCAGCGCGCTGTCGAGACAGACGACGGCGTCGAAGGCACCGACGCCCAGTTCGAACCCGGTGAGATCGGCACGGACGTACTCGGGCCCCGGATACCGCTCCCGGGCGTACGCGAGCATCGCCCCGGACAGATCGGCCCCGGTGACGGTACGCCCGGCCCGCTGCAGATACTCGGCGTCCCGCCCCGTACCGCACCCGAGGTCGAGCACCCGAGGCCCGGCGCCCTGCCGCCGCAGACAGTCCTCGGCCCAGCGCCCGGCGAGCCGGTCGGGGTCGGGGAAGCGGGCCTCGTACAGCTCGGGGTTGTCGGTGAGCAGGTTGCGGCTGTTCACACCGCGCTCCTCTCCCCCACAGCCACCGGTCTCCCCGGCAGCGCCCCCAACCGCTGCAGCCAGGCCACGCCGCCCGCCGACATCAGGCCGAACACCGCGCAGCACGCCCACGGCAGCCACTCGGCGTCGCCCCGGTCGCCGGTGTCCATCGCCCAGCCGACGACCGTGTTGCCGACGGCGGCGGCGATGCCGGAGACGACGTAGAAGATGCCGAAGTAGGTGCCGGTCAGTTCGGGTCGGCCGAAGCCGGGGATCAGCTCCATGACGAACGGCCCGGCCACCATCACGCCGAGGTAGAGGACCAGCGCCCCCAGCAGCACAGGTACGGCGGCCGGCCACGACGTCTCCCCCGACCCCGACCCTGACCATGACCCCGCCGCCAGCATCGGTGGGACGAACGCCAGCCCCATCAGTGCCAGCCCCGCCGAGATCCAACGGGCCCTCACGCCACGGGACTTGAGGGAACGCGTGATCCGTAGCTGGAGGGCGAGGTTGGCGAGAGTGCCGACGACGAAGACCAGGCCGGCCGCGCCGTCCCAGCCGGTCGCCCGGCGGGCACCGTCCGGGAGGAGCAGGTAGAGCTGGTTCTCCAGGGTGAACATGCCGACCATGGCGAGCGCGAACGCCACGAAGGCACGGTTGCCCACCACCTCGCGCCAGTCGGCGAGAACCCCGCTCTTCGCGGGTTCGACCTCCCGCGCCGGCAGAACAAGAGCCTGGGCGACCGTGAGGACCGCGAAGATACCTGCCGCCGTGAGCGCGGACGCCCGGAAGTCGACCAGGAGCAGCACGCTGCCGAGCAGCGGCCCGACCAGCGCACCGGTGGTGGCGAACACGTTGAACAGCGCGAACGCCTCCGCCTTCCGGTCCCCGGCCTCCTGCGCGAGATAGGCGCGGACGGCCGGGTTGAACAGCGCCCCGGCCAGCCCGCTCAGCACGGACGCGGCCAGCAGTACCGGCAGTCCGTCGCCGAGCGCGAACATCCCGAACCCGACCGTCCGCAGCGCGCACCCGGCGATGATCACCCCGCGCGCGCCGAGCCGGTCGGCGGCGGAACCGCCGATGATGAACAGGCCCTGCTGACTGAGGTTGCGCACGCCCAGGACGATGCCGACGACCGCCGCCGACATCCCCAGGTCCTCGCCGAGATGGGTCGCGAGGTAGGGGATGAGGAGGTAGAAGCCGGTGTTGACACCGAGCTGGTTGACGAGGAGCAGTTGGATGGCGACCGGGAAGCGCCGCATCTCACGCCACGTTCTCATGGGCCACCTCCCCGGCTCCGCTCTCTCCAGCCGCGATCTCCTCAACTCCGAGTCCAGGTCTGCCACTTGTCCGTACGACGCCGTCGGCGCCGCCGACTCCGGACCACGGGTCCCGGGCCAGCAGCAGATGGCCGTCCAGGTCGATCCAGCGGGCGCGGTCGGCGAGGTGGACGGCGGGGGCGATGCCGAGAGTGCTGGCGGTGAGACAGCCGAGCATCAACTCCGTACCGCTGCCCGCGAGAAGCCCGGCGATACGCAGGGCGGCGTGTACCCCGCCGCACTTGGCAAGCTTGACGTTGATGCCGTGGACGCGCCCGGCGAGCCGTCGCGCGTCCTCCAGGTCCACCGCGTCCTCGTCGGCGATGAGCGGCACCGGCGACCACTCGGCCAGCGTCCCGAAGGCCTCCGGGTCACCGGGGGCGACGGGCTGTTCCACGGCCTCGACGCCGAGTTCGGCGAACCGGGGCAGCAACTCCCTTGCCTGTACGGCGGTCCAGGCCCCGTTGGGGTCGAGGAGCAGCCGTGCGCCGGGGGCGGCGTCGCGGATGACGCGTACGCGCTCAATGTCGTCCTCCGGGTCCGGTGTCCCCGCCTTGACCTTGACGATCCGGAAGCCACGCGCGGCGAGCCGTCGGGCCTCGTCGGCGGCCTGCCGTGCCGAAGTGATGCCGATCGTCCGGGCGGTCGCAGCGACGGGCGCCGCCGACGCCCCCAGCAGCCGGTGCACGGGCACCCCGGCGCGCTTGCCGACGAGGTCGAGAAGCGCGGCCTCGACGGTGGCCGTGACAGCGGCGGGCGTGTCGTCGTCGGCCGCCAACTTCCCTTCCCGCAGGGCCTCAAGGGCGTCCTCGGGGACGGCGAACCGACTCAACTCCACACCGCCGAAGTGCCGTTGGAGTGTGTCTGCGTCGAGGCCGTAGTACACGCTGGTGACGGCCTCGCCGTGGCCGCGCAGCCCCTCGTGCTCGATGCCGAGCCAGACGGCGTCACGGGCGGCCATGGTGGAGCGGGAGATGCGCAGTGGCTCGGTGAGTTCGAGGCGGACGGTGCGCAGGCTGGCCTTCACTGGTTCCTTTCCTGCGGGGAGAGCGGATCGGTGACGCGGGTACAGCGCACCCAGCCGGTGGCCTCGGCGGCACGGGGGTGCGGTATCTCGACCGGGCGGGTGGCCGCCGCGCTCGGGTCGAGGCCGTGGGCGAGGGCGAAGTCGTCGTCGTAGACGGTGCCGAGGTAGCGGTGGGGGCCGTCGGGAAAGACGGTCGCGACGACGGCGCCGGGATGGACGCGGGCCGCCCATGCGGCGACGCGGGCCACGGCGCCGGTGCTCCAGCCGCCGCTGACGAAGCTCTCGCGGGCGAGCCTGCGGCAGCTGTCCACGGCTTCGGCGGGGCCGACCCAGTGGACCTCGTCGAAGGCCTCGTACGCGACGTTGCGCGGGTGGATGCTGCTGCCGAGGCCGCGCATCAGACGGGGCCTGGCGGGCTGGCCGAAGATGGTGGAGCCGGTCGCGTCGACCCCGATGAGCCGAAGCGCGGGCCAACGTCGGCGCAGGGGGCCGGTGATTCCGGCGCTGTGTCCGCCGGTGCCGACACTGCACACCAGGATGTCCAAGTGGTCGAGCTGGGCGGTGAGTTCGGCGGCCAGGGAGGCGTACCCGGCGATGTTGTCGGGGTTGTTGTACTGGTCGGGCCAGTAGGCGTCGGGCAGTGCGGCGAGGAGTTCACGGAGGCGGGTGAGACGGGCCGCCTGCCAGCCGCCCTGGGCCGCCGGACGATCGACGATCTCCAGCCGTACTCCGTGCGAGCGCAGCAACTGCCGCATGGACGGCTCCAGTTCGCTGTCACCGACCAGCACGACAGGGTGCCCGAGGGCCTGCCCGGCGAAGGCGAGCCCGATCCCGAGGGTGCCCGAGGTGGACTCCACCACCGGTGCGCCTGGGCGTAGTTCGTCCCGTTCACGGGCGCCGAGCAGCATGGAGACGGCGGCGCGTGCCTTCATGCCGCCCGCTCCGAGCCCTTCGAGCTTGGCCCAGAACCCCGGGTGCGGGCCCGGGAGTTCAGCGGTGATCCTGGCCAGCGGGGTGCGACCGAGGAGCGCAAGCAACTCGTGGCGGGCGGTGGGGACGGACCGTACGGCGGTCGTAGTGGTAGTCATCGGACACCGCCGCCGTAACAGTGGATGGCGCCGGGGCCGCCGTCGAGCCAGAAGAAGGGGTACGGCTCGGCGCACACCGCGCTCACGCCGTGCCCGAGGAAGCGGGGCAGGATCGCGCTGCCGGTCTGGGCGAACATCACCAACTGCCGTCCGTGCGCGAGCGCGTGGCGTCGCAACGGCTCGAACGTCCCGTTGCCGAGGGTCATCCCGGAGGCGAGTACGGCGTCACAGCGCCCGCTCTCCACCTCGGCCAGGGCATCCTTGACCACCGGCTCGCCCCACTCCGTCGTGCCGCCCTTGAGATCGCACGGCACGTATCCCAGTCCGCGTGAACGCAGCGCCTCCAGCAGGGAGTTGACGACACCGACGACAAGGACGGTCGCCCCGGCCGGCAGGTCGAGCAGCTCCACGACGGTCTTCGCCCGCGCCCGCGACTTCGCCAGCGAGGACCCCGCCGGGAGCCGTACCGTCCGGGCACCGTGCTCCGGGGTGTGCGGGGTGAGGTGCATGAGGTAGGCGTCGAGAGCGGCCACGCGCACGGGGAGCAGGGGGTGTTGGAGGAGCCGGGCGACGTCCGCGCCGACACAGTCGTCGATGGCGCCGTCCGGCAGCTCCCCGGGTTCGACGGCACACGACCCGACGGCCGCGCCCAACCGCAGGCTGAGCACCTCGTTGCGGTAGCCGCTCCCCCGACCGTCGTGCCGTACGGCCTGCCGGGTGGCGAAGGCCACGGCGATGCGTTCCGTACGCGGATCGGGGCCGAGTTCACCGGCGAGGGCACGGGTGGCGAGTTCCTCGTAGGTCACGTCGTCGGTAGCTGCGGGCGTACGCAGTCCGGCGTTCACCGGATCACCAGCCCGGCCCGCAGCGCATCCAGCAGGACGTCCACACGGTCGCGCGCGCCGAGGCCGTCCGGGTCGGCCGCCATGACATGGCCCAGGTATTCGTTGTTGCTGCCCGCCGCCTTGACGGTGGTTCCCGGTTCGGCGAGCTGCACCTCCAACACGCCTTCCTGGGCTCGGAGTTGGTCGGCGTCGGGCAGCGACTCCAGCGTCTCCAAGGTGCCCTCCGTCTCCGGGACGAGGAAGCCGATGGCCGCGCTGCGCAGACCCGTGTCCGTGCGGCGCAGGTCGGGTGTGTGGCCGAGGGAGACGTCCACGAAGGCGGCGGCGAGGTCGATGCCGGTGACATGGCGGACCAGCTCGGTGATGCGGTTGCCGGCCGGGCGGGGGTTCACCTCGACGACACGCGGCCCCACGGAGGTCAGTTTGATCTCCGTGTGCGCCACGACACCGTCCACCAGGCCGAGCGCCTTCAGGGCGCCCAGCGCGGTCTGCTCGGCGGCCTCGGTGTCGGCGGCCGTGAGCGCGGCCGGGAACATATGGCCGGTCTCGACGAAGGCGGGCGCTCCGCCGATGCTCTTGTCGGTCACCCCGACCACCTGGACCGCGCCCGCGTACGACACCGTCTCGACGCTCACCTCGGGCCCGTCCAGCAGCTCTTCGAGGAGTACGACGGGTGGCCGCCGCTGTCCCCGCGCGTTGACCGGGAACGCGTTCAACGCCCGGCAGGCCTCGGCCAGTTGGGTCTCGTCGTCGACGCGGCGGACGTACATCCCCGCGCACAGGTCGACCGGTTTGACGACCAGCGGATAGCCGATGCCGGCCGCCTCGCGCACGATGTCGGCCCACTCCTCGCACACGGCGAAGCGCGGCCCGGGCACCCCGGCGTCCGCCAGTACGCGGCGGGTGGCGTCCTTGCGGCAGGCGTTCTCCACGGCCTCGGGGCCGGAGCCCGGCAGCCCGAGGTGTCCGGCGATCCGGGCGACCGTGGGCAGGTAGTAGTCGCACGAGGTGATCACCCCGTCGAAGCCGAGCACCCGGTGCAACTTCTCGACGTACGGCAGGAGTTCACCGAGGTCGTTGGTGTCGGCGGTGAGCACGTTGCGGGCGCCGAGCAGCGGATGCGCGGCCCCCTCGGGCGCGCCGCGCAGGTAGTGGTGCAGGTCGCGGGTGAGGAAGGTGAACTCGTGCCCGCTCTCCCGGATCGCCCGTGGCAGCAGTCTGCTCATCGATCCGACCCAGCTCTCGACCACCAGCAAATGAGCCACAACTCCCCTTTCCACCCCGGCGGTTACAGCCGTCGGGGCAGCGCGAAGGCGCCCCCGTCAGGGAGGGCTCCGGACTTGACCGTGGACACGTTATCGATAATCGTTTTCATTGTCATCTGATGACTCGATCATTGCCGTCACCACCACCGTTGCCGTTGCCGTTGCCGTTGCCGAGATTGCGAGACCCGTGTCCCATCCCCCACGCCGCACGGCCCTGCTGTGCGCCTTCGCGGCGGGCACCGCCGTTCTTCTCCCCCTCCCGGCCCAGGCGGCCCCCACCCCCACCCGCATCCACTTCGGTGCCTGCCCCGACTCCGTACCGAGACCGGCGGCGCCCGAGACGGTCGAGTGCGGCCGGCTCGACGTGCCCCTGAACTGGGACGATCCGGCACCGAACGGCCCACGGCTGCGGATCGCCGTCTCCCGGGTCCGTGCCTCCGGTACGGCCGCCGAGCGGCGCGGCATTCTGCTGGTGAACCCGGGCGGGCCGGGCGGCTCCGGGCTGCCGTACGCCGTCACGAAGCGGGCCAAGCTGCCCGAGAGCGTGCGGCGGGCCTACGACGTGATCGGCTTCGATCCCCGTGGCACCGGCCTGAGTTCACCCGTCGACTGCGGTGCGATGGGCGGCCTGTTCGACAGTGACCGGCCGGACGCGGACCCCGTACCCGTGGACCCCCGCGCCGAGTCGGCGTACCTCCGCTCACTGCGTGCACTCGCGGACGACTGCGCGACGGGCGTAGGCGACAAGTCGCTGCCGTACCTGTCCACGGAACAGACAGCGCGAGACATGGACGCGATCCGTGCCGCCCTCGGCGAGCGCCGGACGAGCTTCCTCGGTGTCTCGTACGGAAGTTATCTGGGCGCCGCCTACGCGACCCAATTCCCGTACCGGGTAGGGAAGATGGTGCTGGACAGTGTCGTCGGGCCATGGGACTGGTACGACTTCGACGTCGTGCAGAGCCGGGCACTGCTGCGCCAGCGCGACACCTTCTTCGGCTGGACCGCACAGCACCCGGACCGCTTCGGCCTCGGCGACGACATCGAGGCCGTGCGCGACGCGTATCTACGAGTGAGGGACGGGCTCCGAGCGCGGCCCGTGGACGGGTTCGGAGCGGTGGCCTTCGACCGGGCCGTCTACCGCGCCCTCGGCCGCACCGAACGCTGGGCGGGCCTGGCCGACGGACTGCGTACGTATCTGCGGGACGGTACGCCTGGCACGCTGCGGCCCGCGACCGCCCTCGGCTCGCCGGACTCACGCACCTTCGAGGCGGCGAACCGGACGGTGAAGTGCGCCGACGGGCCAGGTCCGACGCCCGGCCGGATCCTGGCCGACCTCCGCCGCACCCACCGCCTCGACCCTCAGCCGGTACTGACCGGCATGGAGGCGTCGGCCTGCGCCTTCTGGCACCACCGGCCCGCCCGCCGTACGGCCCTGGGCAGCCCCGCCGCCCCGCCCGTCCTGCTGATCGCCTCCGCCCACGACCCGGTGACCCCGATCGAGGGCGCCCGCGAACTGCGCCGACTGCTGCCCGGCTCCCGCCTGGTCACCCTCGACGACGACTACTCCCACGGCGTGTTCGCGAGCCGGGGCAACGCGTGCGTGGACTCGACGGCCGCCGCGTATCTGGTCGACGGACGGGTGCCGGCGGGGGATGTGCGGTGCGCGGGGCCGGGGCTGCCGGTGGTGACGGCCGATTCGTAGCGTGGCCGGCGCGTACCCCTGTACGCACCGGCCGTGCGCCGAAGCGTTACGCCAGCTGCGACTGCACCTGCGAGGAGATCAGCTCCAGGTGGTCCAGGTCGTCGAGGTCGAGGATCTGGAGGTAGACGCGCTGGGAGCCGATCTCCGCGAACCGGCCGATCCGGTCCACGACCTCGGCCGGGGAGCCCGCCAGGCCGTTGGCCTTCAGCTCGTCCACCTCGCGGCCGATCGCGGCGGCGCGGCGGGCCACTTCCTGGTCGTCCTTGCCGACGCAGACGACGAGCGCGTTCGAGTACGTCAGCTCGTCGGCCTTGCGACCCGCCTGCTCGGCCGCCGCACGCACCCGGCCGAACTGGCGCTCGCTGTCCTCGATCGAGGCGAACGGCATGTTGAACTCGTCGGCGTACTGCGCGGTCAGCCTCGGAGTACGGGTCGCGCCGTGGCCGCCGATGAGTACGGGGATCTTGTCCTGCGCGGGCTTGGGCAGGGCCGGCGAGTCGGTGAGGTCGTAGTGCGTGCCGTGATGGCTGAACGTTTCACCGGTCTTGGTGCCCCACAGGCCGGTGACGATCGCCAGCTGCTCTTCGAGGCGGGCGAACTTCTCCTGCGGGAACGGAATGCCGTACGCCTTGTGCTCCTGCTCGAACCAGCCCGCGCCCAGGCCGAGTTCGACCCGGCCGCCGGACATCTGGTCGACCTGCGCGACCTGGATCGCGAGGACGCCGGGGAGACGGAAGGTGGCGGCCGTCATCAGGGTGCCGAGGCGGATGCGCTTGGTCTCACGGGCGAGTCCGGCGAGGGTGATCCAGGCGTCGGTGGGGCCGGGGAGGCCGTCCACATCGCCCATGTGGAGGTAGTGATCGGAACGGAAAAAGGCGTCGAAACCGAGGTCCTCCGTGGCCTTCGCCACGGCGAGCAGGGTGTCGTAGGTCGCGCCTTGCTGGGGTTCGGTGAAGATGCGAAGATCCATGCTTCCATCCTGCACGGTCGAACACGGGTCAACCCCACCGGTCCCCCCTGCCCCACGCCTCCCCGGTCGGGTGAAAAACCGTCAACCGCGCGTGAGGTGCGGCTCCGCGCCAGTGACCCGCCCCGGCAATGATCGTTGGCTCGGGCGGAGCCGGCCCGACCGGCGCCCGCACCGGTACCAACCGGGCAGCCAGTTCGATTGTCGGCTCGCCCGTTTCCGGGGCGCACCCGCGTCGGCTCCTTCGGGGGCCAGTGGCCGAGGAGGCCGTCATTGTCCGAAGAAGTCGTGCCGCAGCAGGCGGGGCCCGCACAGCCGAAGGGGTTGCTGCAGCAGATGGAGGAGCTGATGGCGGCGCTGAACGCCGATCTGTCCGACCTTCAGGTTGAGGCGGGTTTTTCGCCCATGGAATCCAAGGCGGATCACCCCAGGTCTGAGTAGCCACATACTTTTGTGGCAGACGCCGAAGTGACCCGTCGGCCTGCCAGGGAATCGCTGGCGAGCCAAAGTGATCGCCAGCGAATCCCTGATGGCCAAGCGAGGGGAGTCCGCCCAAGCTTTGACCGGGAGTTTGACGGTCGCAGCCTCGTCGCTCTCAGTGATCGTCCAGCCGGCCAATTAACGCACCATGCGACGGGCAGTGTTCAACGCTTCGCGGTGTTCAAGCAAGTCATGGATGGCGCCCGCGCTGTTCGCCTGGCTGGAGTCGGAGATCTGCCACACGTGGCGGCGGACCCTGACCCGGGCCTTCGCGATCCGCTTCAGCGTGCACTGTCGAGAGCTGCCAGAGTGTGGCACCTTCCTCTAACTCTGCATCAGAAAGGCTCGGTCGGCTTAATGTCCAAGGGCAACTGGCTCGAGGCCTCCTCGGCATCGCCCTTCCTCCCCGCCGCGATGGAGACGTAGCGCCGCCGTTGAAGCTCATCGCGTTCAACGTCCGGGATCGTCATCGCCTCGGCAAGCACAGCGGCGAGCGCATCTACTCCACTGTTGTCGATGTCAGCAGGAAAGAGCCACCGGATGTTCTCGTCGCGCGTGATGAGGTCGATCGCCAGGCGCCCGTTCCTGTCCTGTGTGGTCGCCGCTCGGACATATCGCACCCGGTCGATCGGGATGTCCGGATGGATCTCGCCTTGCTCAAGGAATGCGTTCGTCCTGGCCGTGATAATGCGGCGATCCGTGACAGCGACCAGTGTCTTTACCGTCGCCTTGTCCCTCGCTGCCGCCAACTTCTCCTTCGCCTCGCTGAAGATCGCAGAAATAGGACCGAGAGCATCCAGCTGCTGGGGGAAGCCGAGGACGCGGAGGGTCTCGCCGTCATCGAGGAACCATCGCAGGATGCGAAGGTACGGCTCGAGATCCCGCGATTTGGGTGCGCATACGACGCCCGGAGCCTCGAGCGGAGGGGCTGGCGGATGGAGAGCATCGGCCAGAGGCTCGATCGTCTCCAGAAGACGGGCGGAGGTCTGACGGGCTGCGATCGAGTCTCTCCGCTTCCCAGGCAGCGGCAGTGTGTCGCGTCCGGGGAGTTCGGCGATGATTCGTAGCTCCCGCGTCAGGGAGTCGACGAGGCTCGTCGACTCGGCGAGAGCGGAGTCAAGCTCCGTACGAGTGTCGCGCGCGATCGCGTCGACGAGCCGGGCCTCGCCGGCGTCTTCTGGTCCAGCGGCTCTCGCCCGTGTGGCATGGAGCGCCTGATATCCGATCCATGCCTTGACGGAAGACAGGAGGGCATGTGCGTCAAAGACGATCGCCTCGGCGTTCGTCTCGAGATACTCACGGCGGCCATGCGTGTCGAGCTGGTGGATCTGCTGGATGTGACTGCCGACGTTCAATCGGTACAGGTCCAACTGCTTTCGCAGATCCGCCCTTTTGCCCGCAACAGTTTCCCACAGAGACGTCGGGACCGACCCGACCTCTCGGGCCTGGTCAACTATGTGATCGACAGTGGCGACAAGCGCCGTCAGCTCGGCCCACTGCCCACGGCGAACAGTCGTGAGTACCTGGCTCGTCAGAGCGATGTTCGTTTTGACGAGACCAGTGACCTCACTCAACTGCATCTGAAGGCCGACCATGGCCAGCGCCGGCCCGAGCATCGCCGCGGTCTGCGCCGCGCTCACCGCAGTCATGGGGATGAATCGGGCCTGAGCAATGATGCGGCCCCGGAGCATCACCGTTCCGAGGTTCGCGCCATCCTTGATGGCGAGCGTTCCACCTGCCTTCAGCAGGGCCTGTGTCGCACCACTGATTCTGTAGAACCCCTGCACGCCGGCGAATGCGTTTCCGAGGTTGCCGGCCACGGTCGCCGTGTTCCCGATCGAAGCGAGGACTGTGGAGATCTGTCTGCGGTCCGCGGCCGACACGAGCCCGAAGTCGAGCAGATCGGGCTTGAGTTCCGCCGGGACCTCACCGAAGACGACGGCAACTCCTGGGAGCACCTCCGCCAGGACCGTCGATACCGTCGTCGAGTCGATGTCCGAGTCGAGTGTCGGATCATCCGCAACAGGTGAATCGGCGCTATTGCTCTGGCCGTTCTCCTCAGAATCGGCGATCTCCGTCAAGTCCAAAGGGTCCTTCATGCGTTTCTCCTTCCCCCGTCGCGCGGGCCTGGATGCAGAACCCGCCCAGGTCCCCGTAGGACCTCGAGCTGCTCGTCCGGTGCAAGGCACTCCGCTCTCCCCCGCACGAGCGGCCGCAGTCCCTGCGCGAGCTCGTTCAGCCTGACCGTGCGCTCGTCCATCCACCCACCCCGTGATTCAGCTCAGACCAGCTCCTCTGCTGGCTATCGAAGCAGATCGCGAAGTAAGGCTGGAGTACTAACCGGACCAGGGTCCTGACGATCTGGGGGTCGGCGTCCGGCAGTGCTTGGACAACAGCGCCGGTTCGATGGTGCCGGACTCACGCAGCGACCGAACCCGGTCTTTGACGGTTCCGGATCCTGATTCAGCAGACTGCACCAGCCTGGAGCGGGTCAGTCGAACTCGCGCAACGCTGTGACGAGTTGGCGCCCTCGGCAGCGCCCCGGCGCAGCAGGAGAGCGGCCGTGGTGTGGAGTTCGTTCCAGGAGTGTGGGCGGCCGAGGGCGGAGGCATCGGGGCACGGCCTCCAGGGCCACGGTGAGCGCCTGTGCGGCCTCGCCGACCCCAGCGTAGGCGTGGGCGAGGCAGGTGCGATACCAGGTCTTGTCGCGGCGGAACTCGGCCGACAGCGCGGCCAGGCCCACGGTCAGGTGGTCCACGGCAGCGCGCCAGTCCCGCAGGTGCAGCGCGGCCATGCCCCGCTGGAGCGTGAACCAGGTCTCGCCGTAGAAGTACATCCAGACCGGTTCGTCCTCGGGGTGCTCGGCTGCCCTGCCGATGAGGTTCTGTGCCTCGTCCAGGAACCGGGTGGCGTCGTCGCCGTCGCCGTTGAGGGCGTGACCCCGGGCGGCCATCTGCGCCGCCATGCCCTGCACTCCGAGCGACGTCCCCGGGGCCGACCAACGTGCCGCTTCAGCGAGCCGGACGGCCCGGTCTCCACGGCCGCCGGACCACGCCATGTGGGCCTTCATGGACAGCGTGGTGGCAGCCATGTTGGGGTCTCCGGCCTCCAGCGCCCATTCGTGGCTCCGGTCGTACCAGGCCAGCGCGGCGGCCGTCTGCCCCTGGTCCTGGGCCATCCATACGAGGAACTGAGCGTGTTCGGACGCGAGACGGACCACACGGTCGGCCAACGGGACACGGGCGCTGGCGTAGAGGTCCACGACGGTGCGGAGTTGCTGACGCAGCACGTCCGCCAGAGGGCGGGAACCGATCTGGTCCTCGGCCCGGCGGTGCTCGGCCAACAGCCGGTCAAGCCAGTCCAATGTGGGGGCATCGGCCCTGTGCCCGTTGTCGATCACGCTCGTGACCCGGGTCAGTAGGTCGTCATCAGGCCCGGGGGCCCGGGAGCGCCAGCTGGGCAACCTGCTGAGCCGGGGCAAGGGCCCCCGTCCGGCTGAGGTCTGCCGGGATGTCCAGGCCGGAGCGGATGCGCTGCTGTACCTCCACCGAGGTCACGCGCCGGTGGCCCCGCTCGATGGCGGAGACGTCCGGCTGGACCAGGCCGACGCGCTCACCCAGCTTGGTCTGGCTGAGGCCGGTGAGCTTCCGGTACGTACGGAAGACGGCGCCCCAGTCCTCGGCGGTGACAGCGGCGATGAGCTGCGGATGTGCCCACAGGTCCGGTCCGGAATCCCCCATGGATTCAACGATATAGGGCCTCCATATAGGACCGCCCAATTGTGACGGATGAGGCAGCACACGAGGGTTGACACGCAAGAACCTCGGCAGCCTGGGAGGGCCCCGGGACGTGGCCAACCTGAGGAAGCAGGTCAACATGTCGCAAGCTACAACCCCCACTAGCGGTCCGGGAGAGGATCCCCCGCTGGACATCGAGACCATGCGTTCCAGCGCACTCCGCCTGATGGGACCGGAGGCCCAAGTACCCAATTGCGCCGCCGAGTTGAAGACGCTGACGCTGGCCCTGCGGGGGCATCTCAGGTTGCTGGCCCCGAGGTGGAGGCAGTCGCTCGCAAGCTGCCCGAGGACGACGTACCGAGGGCGTGCGCACTGGCGTGCGCCGGTGAGGCCCGGCAGCGGCTCAACCTGCCTACGGGGCTCGTAGGCGCCCGGCAGATGGCGCGCTCGGTCAACGCACTGTGCGACCACATGGAGGCTCTGTCGTGACCGAGTGGCGGTGGGAGGACGGATCCGGGGGCGCCGGGCACATGCAAGCCGTTGCGGGGAGTGGGGAGTTCATCCAGATCCAGGAGGCGTCGTACGACGTGGTGGCGTACCGCAGGATGCTCGATCACGGGCAGTCGTGCCCGGAGTGCAGGACCGGTGTGTGCCCCGAGGCGCGGAGCTTGTGGCGCGCGGTCAGAGGAAGAGAGCCGTAGAAGCCTCCTCAACACGAAGCCCGGCCGGTGACAGGGCCGGCCGGACTTGTCGTTCGCACGTAAGTCAAGGCGTCCAGTCAATGTTCACGCTGTCCGGATCGACGACACCCGGCAGGACTCCGAGCGGGCGGCCTCGCCGCCCGGGTCGCAGCGTGACCACCGCCAGGGCGGTGAGGATCTTCCGCCGCCGCTCCAGCGGGTACGTGGCGCGCCACCACTCAAGGGCATCATCGGGGTCAACGTCCTGCCGCCGAACCAGTTCCGGCAGGTCGACGCCGTCCAGCGGACCCGGCTCACTGGCCGCCGCCGACACCGCATCTGCGACCTGCGTCTCGACGGCTGCAATCTTCCCCCTGATGAGCCGGGCCGCCTCGCGGTACTCCAACGGGTCGGCGTCCTCGCTGTCCGCGAACACCTCAGCCAAAGCGTTCAGCCGAGCGTTCAGGGTCGCGTGACGAGCGGTCAGGGCGTCTAGGTCCGGGCCGTCGCCTCCGGGCGGTCCAGGGTTCGAAATGACCTCCCGGGCGCGCTCTGGGCGGCACAGCCGAGCGATTATCACGCCTTCAACGAAGTCGTCCACCGGGGCAGCGGTCCGGACCAGGTGCGCGCTGGCGGTGCACCTGTACTGCTGCCGCTGTCCGGCCCTGGCGCCGCCGGGGCGGACCACAGCGCCGCAGCCAGGACGGCCGCACCGGTACAGTCCCGCGCCCAGGTACTTGGGTGCCCGAGCGTCGACACTGGCGAGGTGCGCACTGCGGGCCGGGTCAGTCAGCACGGTACGCAGTGCGAGCCACGTGTCGTGCTCGATGATCGCGTCCCACTGCGCAGGGCCCACATCCTCGCCCTTGTGCGCGACGCGTCCGGCGATCCGGGGCGAGAGAAGCACGGAGCGCAACGTCTGGATGACCCAAGGCTTGCCACGTGGGCTGGTGATCCCCCGAGCGTTCCACGCCCGGCAGATGCCCGTCAGCGTCGCACCGGTCTCCGGGTCGGCGGCGCGGGCCAGCACCGCGCCGGCGGCCTCGCGAATCAGCTTCGCTTCACGGGGGTCGACACGCGGCACCTGGGGAGTCTGGCCCTTGACCGTGGGCGTAACAGCCTCGAACCCGAAGGTGCGGGGGCCACCATGGTGGACGCCCGCCCGACGGTTCGCCTCCTTCTTGGCCTTCATCCGCTCGATGGAGTGCTCAACCTCGTGGGTGCTCACGCTGGCGAGGATCCGGGCGACCATCCGGCCGGACGCGGTGGCCAGGTCCAGCTCCCCCTGCTTGACCGGGCGGATAAGGACGTGCCTGCGCTCCACGATCTCGATGAGCGGCTCAAGGTCCCGGGCCTGCCGGTACAAGCGGTCCGCATGCCAAACGATCACGGCCTCGGCCTCACCGGCAGCCAGCATGTCCAGCAGTTCCGCGTACGCGGGGCGGCGGGCGCGCCGACCACTCTTACCGACGGCGGTGCGGTCGTCGTCGACCTTCACCGCCACGACGGACCAACCAAGGTCGGCGGCGAGCTTACGGCAGGCTTCCTCCTGCCGGGTAACCCCTTCGGCCTTGCCGGTCGAGTCGTGGGAGATGCGGGTGTAGATCACTGCGCGAAGCGGCGTGCGCTCATTCCTGACCATGCCTCAATAATACGCCCCGATCACAAGGTTGGAGATGGTCCGTACTGGATGCCTGTATTCAGAGGCCCCCGCTTCGGCCTGAACGGCCTCGTCCTCAATCGCCGGACGAGCTGAGATGCCCGGGCCGAGCTGAAAGGCTCGGCCCAACTGGGACTCGGGTGCGGAAGCGCCCCGACAGGAGCGCGGGGAACTGCGCGACCAGCCCCCACCGGCCCGCGCCGGACAACGAACCCCCTACCCAGCGACCCGCTCCGCTCCCCCCGCCGCCTCCCGCGCCGCCAGCTTCCGGAGCATCTCCAGGACCCGGTCCCGGGATTCGTCCGCCGCGTCGATCGACTCCATGCACTGCCAGTACGTCGTCTCGTCGCGTGCCGCACTCGCGATGCCGACCAGGGCGATGCCCGCCTCGCCGAGGAGGTTGCCGAGCCAGAGGAGGGCCTGGCGGGCGTCGCCCAGCTCGGTCAGCTGGGCCGCGCGTAACGCGCCGGCGGCGAGGCGCGGTTCATCGAGCACTCCGCAGCCCCGGCCCGCCAGTTCGGTCAACCCCAGTGCCTCGCCCCGCAGTTCGGGTGGTCCGGTGACCGCGAGGCGGCTGCCTATCGCCTGCGCGAGGGCCTGGGCCTGCCACACCTCCGTCAGGGTCTCCGGTACACCGTCGCTGCTCGCGAGGGCACGTCTGCTCGTCAGGATGAGCCGCACCGCGTCCATGCGCTGCCCCCGTCTGTCCCGACGCGCTCTCGCACGTCCGCCCATATTCCACCGTCCACTACCCAGAGTGAAGTGCTGTGGGACGAAAAGCCAGAGGAAGGCGGAAATCTGCGGACAACAAATGGGGAACGGGCCGCATATTGACTCCGGAGAGTGACTATTTTGGCGGGAACCTCCGCTCGTTGCGGTCGATCTTCGCGTCGAGGGCCGCGAGCGCGTCGATCCCGAGCACCTCGCACAGCTGGAGGAGGTAGGCGAGCACGTCCGCGACCTCGTCCGTCACGCGGTGGGCGGTGTCCGGGTCGTCCATCACCCGCGCCGACTCCTCGGGCGTCAACCACTGGAAGATCTCGACCAGTTCGGACGCCTCCACACTGAGCGCGGCGGCGAGGTTCTTGGGGGTGTGGAACGGCTGCCAGTTCCGTGCCGCCGCGAACTCGGCCAGCCTGCGCTGGAGTTTCGCCACGTCCAGATCCTGCTGCCGTTCGGGGTGTTCCTGATCAGTCACGGCTTCAGGTCTACCACCGTCACCCCTGCCACTCCCCGCGCCCACGACGCGTCGCTCACCGCCCCGAGCAGGCGGATGTGCCCGCGGTCGCACATCCGCGCCGCCAGGCCCAGGAGTTGCTCTCGCTGACGTACGTCCAGGGCGCGGTCGAAACCGTCGGCCAGGACCGTGAGGGTCTGGAGGGCGTCGGGGACCTCGCCGGGGCGGTCGACCGTCAGGACGCCGGGGCCGGTCAGCAGGACCAGCGCCAGGCCCGTGTATCTCAACTCGCCGTCGCCCAGCCTGCCGAAGTGGGTGAGCAGGCCGTCGCCCCGGTCGAGTACGGCCCTGACGCGGCCGTCGGTGACCCGGTCGGCGCGTACGTCCGTGACCGGGCCCGCGCAGCCCTCGCGGACGGCGGCGGTCAACAGGCCATGGCGGATGGCGCATTCGGTGCCGGTGCGCCAGAGGACCTCCGCCAGGTTGTCGCAGCCGGGGAGGAGGCGTCCGCTGCTCACCGGGACCGCCGCGCGCATCCGGTCGGGGCGTGGATCGCAGGCGAAGACGGATCGCAGTGCGACCACCATCTGCTCGGCGGCGGCGATGACCCTGCGCTCTCCGTCGGTCCTGCCGGCCACCTTCAGCGGCAGCAGGGCCGTACCGAGCCGGTCGTCGGGCATCGAGACGCGCGTGACCGGTTCCGAACCGGCGGTGTGCCAGGCGGCCTGGACGAAACGGCGGCCGGGATCGCGCAGCGCCGTCTCCAGCAGGACCACCCCGCCCGCGCTCAACCGCTCGCCCACGATGCGCAGTTCGGGTTCCGCCTGGACGGCGACGTCGAGTTGTACGGGACCCTCGGGACCGTCCGCCGTACAGCCGATGCGGAAGCCGCGGCGGCGTTGGGCGTCGGGGCGGGCGCGTTCCGGTACGCAGGCGGCCGGGTCCGGGAAGGCCTCTCCGACGGCGGCGCCGGAACCGAGGCGGGCCAGTGACTCGTACGCCCTGAGCGCTGTCGTCTTGCCGCTGCCGCTCGGCCCGGCGAGAAGGGTGAGCCGCCCGAGCGGCAGGCTCACCCGGCGGTGTCCCGCGTACGCGGAAAGCCGCAGTTCGGTGACGCTCGGCCGCTCGGGACGCGGCGCCGTCTGTGTCTGTGTCTGTGTCTGTACTACGGCGGACGGTAAGTCCATCGACAGGCTCATAACCGGACCGTAGGGCTCCGGCCTCGCGGCGAACCGTTCCGTCCGCCGCACCTTCCTACGAACGGGGGATCAGCGGATCTTGCGCCGAGGCCGCTCTCAGTGTCCGGGGACCCCCGCTCCGCCCATGAGGCCCCCGACCTCCGTGCCGGGCGGGGTGAGAAGGAACACGTTCCGGTCGACCCGGTGCATCCCGCTCGCCAGCCCGAAGACGACGCCCGTGCTGAAGTCGAGGACCCGCTTGGCGGTGTCCGTCTCGGCGCCGGTCAGGTCGAGGAGCACCGGGATGCCCGCCATCAGCGTCTCCGCGACCTCGCGCGCGTCCGCGAAGACATTGACGCGCAGGACGACGAAACGCCGCCTGGCCTCGGTCTCCGCCTCGGGTATCGACCGGTGGCCCACCGCGGACGGCCAGGCGTCCCGGCCTCTCAGCGGTACGACCTGGGCGAGCCCCTCCCACTGTTCGTCGGTGACATCGTGGCTGTTCATCGACCCACTCCGCCCTGGCTCGCACTGGCTGTCTGCATCAGCCAATTCTTACGCATGGTCACCCGATCGGCCCAATACGACACGCTCAGCGACCCCCTATGTGAGATAAATCCGAACACCTATACGTACCTCACAGCACTGACACTCTGGCTGTGCAGCGGGTGTAACCGCTGATGATCAGGTCATGTGACATCGACGTAACGGGCAATTCGTACGCTCGTCGGCAGCAGGCCCGGTACGCAGAAGGACAGCGCGGTACAGAGGAAGGCAGCACGTGACCACTCCCCCCACGACGACGCAGGTGCGGACCGTGTGCTCGTACTGCGGTGTGGGCTGCGGAATCGTGCTGGACGTCGGGCTCGGGCCCGACGGACGGCGTACGGTCTTCAAGGCGTCCGGGGACAAGGCGCACCCCGCGAACGCCGGGCGGCTGTGCACCAAGGGCGCGACCACCGCCGACATGCTGAGCGCGCCCGGCCGACTGACCACCGCGCTGGTCCGGGACGGCTCGGACGACCGGGGCGATGAGCTGGTGCCCGCGCCCGTCGCGGACGCGATCGCGGAGACCGCGCGGCGGCTGCGCGCGATCGTCGACGAGCACGGGCCGGACGCCGTCGCCTTCTATGTCTCCGGGCAGATGGGCCTTGAGGCCCAGTACCTGGCGAACAAGCTGGCCAAGGGCTTCGTGGGGACCAACCAGATCGAGTCCAACTCGCGGCTGTGCATGGCGAGCGCGGGCACCGGATACAAGCTGTCGCTGGGCGCCGACGGGCCGCCCGGCTCGTACGACGACTTCGATCATGCCGACGCCTTTCTCGTCATCGGGTCGAACATGGCCGACTGCCATCCGATCCTGTATCTGCGGATGATGGAGCGGGTGAAGGCGGGGGCCAAGCTGGTCGTGGTCGATCCGCGGCGTACCGCCACCGCCGCCAAGGCCGATCTCTTCCTGCAGATCAAGCCTGGGACCGATCTCGCCTTCCTCAACGGTCTGCTTCATCTTCTGCACGTCGGCGGGCACACCGACCCGGAGTTCATCGCCGCCCACACCGAGGGCTGGGAAGCCATGCCCGGCTTCCTCGCCGACTATCCGCCGGACGCCGTCGCCGCGATCACCGGCATCCCCGAGGACGACATCCGGGAAGCGGCGCGGATCATCGGGGCGGCCGACGACTGGATGAGCTGCTGGACCATGGGGCTCAACCAGTCCACGCACGGCACCTGGAACACGAACGCCCTGGTCAATCTGCATCTCGCGACGGGTGCGATCTGCCGGCCCGGCAGCGGGCCCTTCTCCCTCACCGGGCAGCCCAACGCCATGGGCGGCCGCGAGATGGGGTACATGGGGCCGGGGCTGCCCGGGCAGCGGTCGGTGCTGGTGGACGAGGAGCGGGCGTTCGTCGAGGACCTGTGGGAGCTGCCGGCCGGCACACTCCGCAAGGACGGCGCCGGGCACGGCACGATCGAGATGTTCCGGCGGATGGCCGAGGGGCACATCAAGGCCTGCTGGATCATCTGCACCAACCCGGTCGCCTCGGTCGCCAACCGCCGTACGGTCATCGAGGGGCTGGAGGCCGCCGAGTTCGTCGTCACCCAGGACGTCTTCGCCGAGACCGAGACCAACGCGTACGCCGATGTCGTCCTGCCCGGCGCGATGTGGACCGAGGCGGAGGGCGTCCTCGTCAACAGCGAGCGCAGCCTCACCCTCGCCCAGGCCGCCGTCGACCCGCCCGGCGACGCCATGGCCGACTGGCGGATCATCGCGGCCGTCGCCCGCGCGATGGGGTTCGAGGGGTTCGCGTACGAGAGCGCGGCGGACGTCTTCGAGGAGCTGAAGCGGGCCTGGAACCCGAAGACCGGGTGGGATCTCCGGGGCGTGACGTACGAGCGGCTGCGGGAGACTCCCGTGCAGTGGCCCGCTGCCTCGGTGGACGGGCCCGCGCGCAACCCCATCCGCTACCAGGGGGACGCGGGACTGCGGTTCCCCACCGCAAGTGGGCGTGGCGTCTTCTTCGCCCGGCCGCATCTGCCCGCCGCCGAACTGCCCGACGACGACTTCCCGTTCGTCCTCAACACCGGGCGGGTGCAGCACCAGTGGCACACCCTGACGAAGACGGGCAAGGTCGCCAAGCTCAACAAGCTGAACTCCGGGCCGTTCGTGGAGGTACATCCCGAGGACGCGCGGGAGTTGGGGGTCGTCGACGGCGATTCCGTCGAGGTCGCCTCGCGGCGCGGGCGGGCCGTGCTGCCGGCCGTCGTCACGGACCGGGTACGGCCGGGGTGCGTCTTCGCGCCCTTCCACTGGAACGACCTCTTCGGTGAATACCTGAGCATCAACGCGGTGACGAGCGACGCGGTCGATCCGCTGTCCCTGCAGCCGGAGTTCAAGGTCTGCGCGGTGTCCCTGGTGAAGGTGCACAAGCCCGAGGGCCAGGTGAACAGGTCCGAGGGCCCGGTGGACAAGTCCGAGGGCCCGGTGGACAAGTCCGAGGGCCAGGTGGCGCGCCCCGAAGTCCCTCCCGCAGAACTCCCTCAAGTGCCGGTCGCCGTACCGCAGTTGGCGTTCACGCCCGCTCCCCCGCCCGTCCTCAGCGCCCAGGAACGCCAGTACCTCTCGGGCTTCCTCGCCGGGCTGCCCACCGGTGCCGTGGGGATCCCCGTGCTGCCCGCCTCCGCGCCCTTCAGCGCCGAGCACGCGGACTGGGTGAACGGGATGCTCGCCGGCATGTACTCCCGGGCCGTGGAGGCCCCGCCGCAGCAACAGGTCGGTGTCGGGGTCGAGTTGGCCGGGCGCGAGGTCGTCGTGCTGTGGGCCTCCCAGACCGGCAACGCCGAGGAACTGGCGGGCGCGGCTGCTGAACGGCTGAACGCCGGCGGGCACCGGGCGAGGCTCGTCGGCATGGACGAGGCCGATGTGGCCGCCCTCGCGCGCGGTGCCGATCTCCTCTTCATCACCAGCACGTTCGGCGACGGCGACGCCCCCGACAACGGCTCGGGCCTCTGGGACACGCTCTCCGGGGAGCAGGCGCCACGGCTGGACGGCGTGCGGTATGCCGTCCTCGCGCTGGGCGACTCCTCGTACGACGACTTCTGCGGGCACGGGCGCCGACTGGACGCGCGGCTCGACGAGTTGGGGGCGGTACGGATCGCGCCGCGCACCGACTGCGAGCCCGACTTCGAGCCGTCGGCGGACGCGTGGCTCGACCAGGTGCTCGACGGTCTGGACACGAGGGAAACGGGCGGCGCGGAGAGCACCAAGACGGACGACACAAAGACAGACGGCACAAAGACGGTTTCCGCTCCCGCTCCTGCTTCTGTTCCGGCTCCCACTCCCCTCGTCCGGTCCGCCAAGCCCGCCCCCTCCCCCGCCCTGCTCGTCGGCAACCGGCTGCTCAGCCTTCCCGGGGCGACCAAGGAGGTGCGGCGGTTCACGTTCGACACGAGCGGTACGGGACTGGCGTACGAGGCGGGTGACGCGCTGGGCGTGCGGCCCGTCAACTCCGCGTCCCTGGTGGCGGAATGGCTGGCCGTGACCGGGCTGGACGCGTCAACCGGCGTGACGGTGGACGGAGTTGGTGAGTTCTCGCTCTCCGAGGCGCTGCACGGGCAGCTCGACATCACCCGGATCACTTCGGACCTGCTGCGTTTCGTCTCCGAACGGGCCCGGGACAACCGGGAGTTGAAGAAGCTGATGCGATCCGACAACAAGGACGGGCTGGCCCGCTGGTCCTGGGGGCGGCAGGCCGTCGACGTGGTCGCCGAGTACGGGGTGCGGGCGTCCGCGCAGGAGTGGGTGGGGGTGCTGCGGAGGCTTCAGCCCCGGCTGTACTCCATCTCGTCGAGCCCGCTCGTCGACCCGGCGCGGGTCTCGCTGACGGTGTCCGTGGTGCGGTACGAGAACCTGCGGGGCGTGCCGCGCGGTGGAGTCTGCTCGCCCTTCCTGGCCGACGCCGGGCCGGACACGGCGGTGCCCGTCTACGTCCAGCGCTCGCCGCACTTCCGGCCCCCGGCGGACGGCTCGACGCCGATGGTGATGGTCGGGCCGGGGACCGGGGTGGCGCCGTTCGTGGGGTTCCTGGAGGAGCGGCGGGCGCTCGGGCACGCGGCGCCGAACTGGCTGTTCTTCGGTGAGCAGCACCGCGCCACCGACTTCTACTACGAGGACGAGCTGGCCGAACTGGTGGCCGAGGGCACGCTCAGCCGCCTGGACACGGCGTTCTCGCGCGACCAGCGCAACAAGGTGTACGTCCAGGACCGGATGCGCGAGCACGGGCCCGAGCTGTGGCACTGGCTCCAGGAGGGCGCCCACTTCTACGTCTGCGGCGACGCGTCCCGCATGGCCAAGGACGTGGACCGGGCGCTGCGGGACATCGCGGTGGCGCACGGCGGATTGAGCGAGGACGAGTCGGGTGTGTACGTGAAGCAGCTCGCGGCGGCGAAGCGTTACGTACGGGATGTCTACTGAGCAGACAGACCCCGGCATTCCATCACAATTACCTACTGGCGGACATTCTTACCGGCCTCACACCGGACCCTTCACCTCCACCCGCACGCGGCACACCAGGCACGATTACGTTCCACTGTCGTGCACTTGGCAGAAACAGCGCCTGACACCAAGGCGAAGAACATCCCCCGCCCGACCTGGGTGGCCGTGCCGGAGGCCGATGCCCCGGCGCAGTGGCATCGAGTTCTGACCCTGCTCGCGACCGTCAGCCTGTTCATCGGGACGCGCGCGGTGTGGACGCAGGCCGCCAGTCACCGGCTGGTCGTCGCCGCCGTCATCTCGCTCTGCTATCTGTCGATCCTGGTCAGCGGGGTGCTGGCGCTGACCGTACGCCGGACGCGTTCGCTCGCCCGGCTCGACCTGTGCGTCCTGGTCACCGCCATGACGCTGACCCTCTGCACGTTCGCCCTGAACCACGCCGGCGGCGACGAGGGCGTCCTCACCGCACAGGCCGCCCGGGAACTGGTCGCCGGACACCCCGTGTACGGGCAGCCCTGGCCATGGCTCTTCCAGCACAACCCCGACGTCGCCCTGACCCCGACGATGAACGGCGGCTACGACCTCACATACGGCTACCCGCCCCTCGCCCTGCTGCTGACCGCGCCCCTTCTGTGGCTCGGGCACGGCGCGCTGGCCGCGACCGCGGTGACGACCGGGGCGCTGCTCGTCGGCGCGGTGACCCTGTGGCGGCTGCTGCCGGTGCCGTGGCGGTCGGCGGCGACCATGGCGTGTCTGGGCTTCGGCTTCCTGCCGAGTTACGCGCGGCTCGGCTACCCGGCGATCGTCGGGCTCGCGCTGCTGATCCCGGTGGTGGTGCGCTGGCCGCGGATCGGCGCGGGCGGGCGGCTGGGGTGGGGCGGACTCGCGCGGGCCGCCTGTCTGGGCGCGGCCTGTGCGGCGCAGCAACTGCCGTGGTTCCTCGTGCCGTTCCTGCTGGCCGGGATCTACGCCGTGCGCCGGGGCGAGCTGGGCGCACGGGCCGCCGCCGGGGTGGTGCTACGGATCACAGGCACGGCGGTCACCGTATGGCTGCTGATCAACACGTACTTCGTCGTGAGCGAGCCGCGCACCTGGGCGGCCGGGGTCGCCCTGCCGCTGACTCAGAACGCCACGATCCACGGGCAGGGCCTGGTGGGCCTCGCGCTCTACTACACCGACGGCAGCGACCGGCTGGCCTGGTACTCGCACGCGAGCATGCTGCTGACGGGGGCGCTGCTGGCGCTGCTCGTCCTGTTCGTGCGGAGGCTCGGTCCGGCGGCGACGGTGCTGCCCTGGTGCGCCTTCTTCCTGGCGACGCGTTCGCAGGACGGCTACTACCTGCTGATGACCCCGCTGTGGCTGGCGGCCGCGATCACCACGCCCGCCGCGTCCTTCGCCGACGCGTGGCAGCCCCGGCCGCGCTTCCTGTCGGGCTCGCGCAGGCGTCCGGCACTGGTCGCGGCGGCGGCGCTGCTCCTAGTACCGGCGCTGGCGAGTGCGGCCGTGGCGGCGACGGGGTCGCCGCCACTGCGGATGCGGGTGACGGGGACGCGTACGGCCGGACCGGCCGCCGTGTCGGAACTGGACGTCCGGGTCACGAACACGGACGACAGCGCCCTCACGCCCCACTTCATGCTGACCACCGGTCAGGGCATGAGCCACTGGTGGAAGGTGGCCCGGGGGCCCGCCACGCTGCCCGCCCACGCGAGCGCCGTCTACCGGCTCCGGCCGCCCGGGCCGGTGTTCCACGTGCCCCGGCGCCCGGGGACGCGGATCCGGCTGCGTGTCTTCACGGCGTCGCCGGACACCTTGTCGAGCATGGACGTCCGGCTGCCGGGCGAGCGCTAGTCGGCGGCGGTCAGCAGTGGTCGGCCGCCGTCAATCGTGACGCTCAGGCCGTCTTCGTACGGACGAAGGCGAGCGTGGCGTTGACCGTCGCGAGGCCCTTCATCATGCCCATCTGGTTCCAGCCCATGCCGAACTCGTTCCGGTCCACGGTGAACTCCGCGTCCAGGGCGACCGCGTCGGCGTTCGCCTTGGTGAGGCGGGCCGTGAAGGTCACCGGGCGGCTGATGCCGCGCACGGTCAGCTGGCCGTTGACGTGGACGGTGTCGCCGCCGCGGAGTTCGGCGCCGCGCACCCCGAAGGTGATCTCGGGGTGGTTGTCGGCGTCGAAGAAGTCCGCGGAGCGCAGGTGCTTGTCGCGCTTGGTGTGCTTGGTGTCCAGGGAAGTGGCGTCCAGGGTCACGGTGCCGGTGGCGGAGCCGTCGGACAGGACCTCGCCCTGGCCGCCGACGACGGCGAAGGCGCCCTTCACCGTGACCAGGCCCCACATCGTCTTGTGACTGACGGCGACGGTGGTCGCGGTCCGGTCGAGCTGCCACAGTCCGGTTTCTACGGCGACGGTCATGAGTGTCTCCACGTGCGCAAAGGGGGACGAAAAGGATGACGGAGGGATGGCGAAGACGCCGGTCATCCAAATTTGGATGATGCCCACGCTAGCCCGTAATCCAAATCTGAACAACCCTTCGCGCACCCTTCGTGCAAAATTGGACAACCGGTAGAATCGAAACCATGGCCGACCCTGCCGAGAGCGCCCCCGACCTGCCCGCCTGCCCCTCCGCGAGCGAGAGCGCGCTGCTCCCGGCAGAGCTACGGGCCTGGATGATCCTGCTGGCCACGACCGGGTCGATCGAGCAGCGGCTCGGCCCCGTCCTCAAGGACACGCTCGGGGTCTCCCACGACGAGTTCCTGGTGCTGTGCCTGCTGGCGGGCCGGGCCGACGGCGGGCTGCGGATGACCCGGATCGCGGAGCTGCTCGGCCGCCCCAAGACCCGGCTCACCTATCAGATCGCCTGTCTCCAGCACACCGGGCTCGTCACCCGGCGCTCGGTCTGCGGTGACAAGCGGGGCGTCGAGGTGGCCCTCACCGAGAAGGGCCGCCGGCTGTTCACGGAGGCCTCGCCGGCCCTGGCCGACACGGTCAACTCGGGGCTGGCGCGGATCGGCGCCGAGGAGCGCGAGGCGATGTACGGGCTGCTGCCGGAGGTGGCGGGCGGGGAGACGGTGTGACTCTCCTCGCGCCCGCCGGGTCGTCAGGCCGCCAGAACCGCCGGCTCCGGCCGCGACTCCGCCCCTGACTCCGTCACCTCTGTCGGGGCCTCCGTCTTCGTCACCGCCTCCGTCTCGGCCTCGGTGAGCAGGTCGACGAGGGTCGCGCGGGCCCGTGCCACACGCGAACGCACCGTCCCCACGGGGCAGTCGCTGACCTCGGCCGCCTCCGCGTAGGGCAGCCCCATGAGCTGCGTGAGGATGAACGCCTCGCGCCGCTCGTCGGGCAGCGCGGCCAGCAGGTCGAGGAGCGCGATCCCGTCGTCGAAGCCTGGCAGGCCTCGCGGCTGGGCCAGTTCGGCGGTCAGCCGCCAGTCGTCGGTGTCGCACAGCCGGGGCCGGGCGGCGGCGTGCCGGAAGCTGTCGATCACCGCGCGCCGCGCGATGGACATCAGCCAGGAACGGGCCGAGGAGCGCCCCTCGAACCGGTGCAGACTGCCGAGCGCCCGCAGGAAGGTGTCCTGGGCGAGGTCGTCGGCGGCCTGCGGATCGGCGGAGAGATGGGCGACGTACCGCACCACATCGCGGTGCAGGGCGCCGACGAACCGTTCGACGGCGGCCGGGTCGCCACCACGGGCGGCGAGCGCCCAGGCGGTTATCGACTCGTCCAACGGGCGGGCCGTGGAGGTCGGGCGGGTCGAGGCGGGCAGTACAGGAGTGATCACCTGGGGTCCTTCTCGGATCATCCGGAATCCGGCAGGGCGGCAACACACGAGACGCGACGCGGGCGAAGGCGCTGCGAGGCGCGAGACGTGCGGGCACGCCGCTACCGGGTGAGGGAGGACGGCCGTACGCACCGAGCGGGTACGGCCGGGGCCCGGGCGCCCGCGGAGGCCGACGTCGAGTGCGTCGGCGCTTCCTGGAACGGCCCCGGGAAACCAGGGCCTGTCGTTCTGATCACGCCGGCCTCAGGCCGCGACACCGTGTGTGGTGCGTGCGGCCGCAAGGAGGCGGAGGAGGGTGTGCCACACCCGGCGGCCCAGGCGTGATCCGAACGACAGGTCCTCGCTGTCTCAGACGACAGCGATCCCCGTCGGCGGGCCCCGAGAAGTGATCGCGTGGACGAGCGGGAGCAGTCGCGGCGCCCGGTCCGAGCTGCCGCGTCGCGGGCGGAGGCGGGGGCGGTCCGGTGTCACGGGCCGCGCGAGCGCCAGCCGCAGCGGAGCGACCAGCCGGCCGGCGACCGCGCGCAGGATGCGGAACGCGGCCCGCTCGCCGTACGCCAGCCACAGACCGCACAGCAGCGCGGCGAGCGTGTGGGCGGCGAGCATGCCGTACGAGGACGACAGGGCGTCCGTGCCGTGGCCGCCGTGGGCCATGTGCCCCAGGCCCATGACCATCCCCGTGTCCATGTCCATGTCGGCATCCATGCCGGTGTGGGTCATGTCCATGGAGTCCGCCGACGCGCCGGCGGTACCCCGCGTGAACGAGAACGCCGAGTGGAGCGCGCCCTGGGCGACGACCACCACGCCCACGACCAGCGGGAGTCCGCGCTCGCGGCCGGCCAGGCACCAGCCCACGCCGCCCATGACCACGGTCCCGGCGACGAGCGTCCACCAGGGGACGGAGGAGCCGGACATCAGCACATGGCCGAGGGCGGCGAGCAGCACACAGACGGCCGCGAACACCGCGGCCCGCAGCGTGCGTGCACCCCATCCGGCAGTCATGACGGCGCTCATCTTCCCATCCGGCACTCGTTCGTCAGTGGTGGGTACGTAAATTACTGATCAACCGTTCGGCGGGGTACCCCCGGCCGGTCGGCGGGGGTTGGCCGGACGTTCGGCGGATACCTGGTCCGACCTGCGGGTTTCCACTCTGGTGGCATGACGCAAAACGCCTCTTTGCCGAATTTCGCCGCCGGGACTCAGATCGAACCCACAGTTCCTGTCAGCCCCGCCCGCACCCGCCCCGCACAGGTCGGCCGGCTGGTCGGCGTGGACCTCGCGCGCGGTCTCGCCGTCTTCGGGATGTACGCCGCCCATGTCGGCCCCGACCCCTCCTCGGGCGGGGTGACCGGCCATGTCATGGAGCTGTTCCACGGCCGCGCCTCCGCGCTCTTCGCGTTCCTAGCGGGCTTCTCGATCATCCTGATGACGGGCCGCCGGGCCCCGAAGACCGGCCGCGAGGGCCGCCAGGCCGTGGCCAAGGTGCTGATCAGGGCGGTGCTGCTGGTCGCCCTCGGCACCTGGCTGACCTCCACCGGCACCCCGGTCGAGGTCATCCTCGCCTACTACGGCCTCTGCTTCGCCCTGGTCCTGCCCTTCCACCGACTCCGCGCCGCCTCGCTGGCGGCCATCGCCGCCGGGACGGCACTCGTCCTGCCCCAACTCCTGTACGTCGTCCAGCGGTCCGTCGACGACGGCTCCTGGGCGGAGACGGTCACACACAACGATCCGCTCGCCCGGATCAGCGGCACCGACGGCTTCGTCGAGCTGATGTTCACCGGGAGCTACCCGGCCCTGGCCTGGGTCCCGTTCCTCTTCGCGGGCATGGCGGTGGCCCGTCTCGACCTCGCTGCCACGGCCGTACGCGTCCGCCTCGCCATCACCGGCATCGCGCTCGCCGTGCTCGGTTACGGCGGCTCGTGGCTGGCCCTGCACTTCGTGCCCGGCGTGTCCTCCGCCCTCGCGGCGGGCGGCGAGGACGGCTCCGGTTCGGTCATGTCGGCCTGGTGGTCGGACACGGCCGGCTATCCGACCGGGGACTCGGCGGCCTGGCTGTGGGCGGCCTCCCCGCACAGCGAGACGACGCTGTCCGTCGTGGGCAACACGGGGGTGGCGATCGCCGTACTCGTCGGCTGCATGGCCGCCGTCGACGCCCTCCCCCGCTTCCGGCGCCTCGCGGCTCCGGTCGTCGCGGTCGGCACGATGTCCCTGACGGCGTACGTCCTCCACCTGGCCGGCATCTGGGCCCTCGGGATCGAGGAACTCCCGGGCTCCGCGCTGCACGTGCTGTTCGGGTTCGTCGTGGCCGTGACCGTCTTCGCCGTCGCCTGGTCGCGCTTCTTCCGGCGCGGGCCGCTGGAGCGCCTCATGGGGGACGCGACGAGGATCGCCAGGTTGGTGAAGTAGTAGCCGGTCCGACTGGACGCCCGCTTTTGAACGTGTTCAAATATCCACGCCGGGCTCGTAGCACAGCCGTTCAGCGCACACGTTCAAGCCCCAGGGGGAGCCATGAGGATCGTCATTCCCGGAGGAACCGGTCAGGTGGGTACGGTCCTGAACCGTGCGCTCACCGCCGCCGGTCACGACGTAACCGTCCTGACCAGGCGGCCGACGCACGACCGCGAGATCGCCTGGGACGGCGAGACCCTGGGCGACTGGACCGAGGCGGTCGACGGCAGCGACGTCGTGATCAACCTGGCGGGCCGCAGCGTCAGCTGCCGCTACACCCCCGCCAATCTGCGGGCCATGATGGACTCGCGGGTGCACTCGGCCAGGGTCGTCGGCGAGGCGATAGCGGGAGCCGCACGGCCTCCCCGCCTGTGGCTCCAGATGAGCACCGCGACCGTCTACGCCCACCGCTTCGACGCCCCCAACGACGAGGCGACCGGTGTCATCGGCGGCACCGAACCCGGCGTACCGGACTACTGGGCCTACAGCGTCGAGATCGCCAAGGCCTGGGAGTCGGCCCAGCAGCAGGCGCCGACGCCCGCCACGCGCAAGGTCGCCCTGCGAACCGCCATGGTGATGAGCCCGGATCGCGGCGGCGTCTTCGACGTCCTCCTCCGGCTGGCCCGGCTCGGCCTGGGCGGCCCGGTCGCGGGCGGCGCGCAGTACGTGTCCTGGATCCACGACCAGGACTTCGTACGCGCCATCGACTTCCTGATCACCCAGGAGCACCTGACCGGCCCGGTGAACCTCGCCGCTCCCCACCCCGTCCCCCAGCGCGAGTTCATGCGGGCGCTGCGCGCGGCGTGGGGAGTCCCGGTAGGCCTCCCCGCAACCCGCTGGATGGCAGAACTGGGCGCGTTCGCACTCCGCTCGGACACAGAACTCCTACTGAAGAGCCGCCGCGTCGTCCCGGGCCGCCTGCTCGACGCGGGCTTCACCTTCGGCCACGAGGAGTGGCCAAAGGCGGCGACCGACCTCGTACACAGGGTCCGGGGCACACGAAGCCAGGTGCGCGACAGCGCCCCTTCAGGGACGCGGGGCTGATCCATATGGGCGCACCCCCGCGCCCCCAAGGGGCACGGGGAACCGCGCGACCAGCCCCCACCGAACCCGCACCACCGGCTCAAGCACGCGAACCCGGGCGCACCACAACGCCCCTTAAGGGGCGCGAGGAACTGCGCGACCAACCCCCACCGAACCCGCACCAGACAACCAAGCACTCGCAGCGCCATCCCGCACCCCGAGCGCACCACAACGCCCCCTAGGGGCGCGAGGAACTGCGCGACCAGCCCCCACCGAACCCGCACCGGACGAACAACCGCTCACCCCCGCATGACCCGTCGAGCCCCGCTAGGACAACCCCTCCTCCGCAACAGCCAGCGCCGACCGAAAGCTGGCCGCCAGCTCGGCCCCCGCCTCACCCGGACCGGACTCCACCTCGCCCCCGCGCCAGGCATCCCGCTCAGCCGCCGCCCGCAACGCCGCATTGAGCATCGCCGCCTGAATCACCGGCCGCACATCATCGGCAGGCAGCCCCGCCCGTGCGGCGAGAGCACGGGCGAACGCCGGCTCGGCCTCGTCGTGCGCCTGGAGCCAGACCGCACGCAGCCCCGGCTCGGTACGGGTCAGCCGTACCAACTCGCGCAGCTCCGGAATCCCAGGCCCACCCGCCCGACCCCCGGTGTCCAGCGCCGGCGCCAGCGCCTCCTCCAGGGGCCGGCCGTGGCCCCACTCCCGCAGACCGGCGGCGATCTTGTCGATACCGGCCGCGAACAGAGGACTGACGCAGCTCTCCTTGCTCGGGAAGTACCGCCACACGGTCCGCGACGAGACCCCCACCGCCTGCCCGATCTGCTCACCCGTCGTGGCGCTCACACCCTGGGCCACGAACAGTTCCACCGCCGCGAGGGCGATCTCCAGCCGGATCTCGGACTTGCGCTGCTCGGTCAGCCGAGGCCGCCCCGTCCGCCCGCGCCCACGACCGGAAGCCTCGCCCTGCCCGCCGTCCGGCACCAGCGACTCCTCGCTTCCACCCCGTACTCCCGCCCCGTCATCGAGGACCGGCCCATTGTAGTGATCCAGAGAAGACACCTCGACTTTATGTCTTTCAGAGACATTAAGTCGTACGGTGGCACCGCAACACCCCGTTGCACCCTCACGCACCACCCCTGGAGCACGTCATGACCACTGGACTCAACGGCCGCAGCGTCATCGTCACCGGCGCCGGTTCGGGCATCGGCCGAGCCACCGCGCTGGCCTTCGCGGCGGAGGGCGCCCGCGTCGTGGTCGCCGATCTCAACGCCGACGGCGCCGCCACGACCGTCAAGGAGATCGAGGAGGCCGGCGGCACGGCGGTAGCCGTGGTCGGCGACCTGAGCGAGCAGACCGTCGTCGACGAGGTGGTCGCCACCACCGTGGAGCGCTTCGGCGGGGTCGACGCGCTGGTCAACAACGCGGCGATCATGGACAGCATGTCGGCCGCGGCGGACGTGACCGACGCGGAGTGGGAGCGGGTCATCCGGATCAACCTGACCGCGCCGTTCCTGCTCTCCCGGGCCGTCCTGCCGCACATGATCGAGGCGGGCAAGGGCGCCATCGTGAGCACCGCCTCCGAGGCGGGCCTGCGCGGCAGCGCCTCCGGGACCGCGTACACGGTGTCCAAGCACGGCATCGTGGGCCTCACGAAGTCCCTCGCCGTGATGTACCGCAACCAGGGCATCCGCACCAACGCCATCGCCCCCGGCGGCACGCGGACCGGCATGATCCCGACGGCCGACTGGGAGGCGCACGGGCCGAAGACGCTCGTCCCGTACCTGGCCAGCGTCGGCCGGGTGGCCGAGCCCGAGGAGCAGGCCGCCGCGATCGTGTTCCTCGCCTCGGACGCGGCCAGCAACATCAACGGCGTGATCCTGGCGGTCGACAACGGCTGGTCCGCCGTCTGACGCCAGACGTTCACCAGGCGGGCGCACCCTGGTGCTTGAGACCTCAAGGGAGTGGAGGAAGCTGGTCGCGACCAACTCTCCCTGGAGGTACGTGAGATGACGAGCCGTCTGCCGCGCCGTACGGTGCTGGGCGGAATGATCGGCGGTCTGGCACTGGCCTCGACCGCGGCCGGCACGGGGGCCGGATCCGCAGTCGCCGCAGGTCGCGCACCGGGCGCCACCACCGGACAAGGAGCCGTCGGGACCGTCGGAGCCCTCGCCCCCGAGCCGTACGTGCCCGTGGCCGTGGGCGCCGGCGGCGGGCCCACCGGAACCGACCGCGTCCATGTCCTCAAGGTCGGCCCCGACACGGCGACCACCGTCTTCGTGCTGGTGCCCGGCATGTTCGGCGCCGCGAACGACTTCCGCCTGCTGGCCCGTGACCTGGTCGCGGCCGTGCCCGGAACACAGGTGTGGGCCCTGGACCGGCGGGAGGAGAACCTCGCCGACCGCACCGGCTTCACCGGCCCGGACCCCCTCGCCTACTACCTGGACGGCCACTACCGCACCCAGGACCCGGCCGCCTCCCCCTTCGCCGCGCACTGGGGACTGCCCCTGACCCTCGCGGACCTGCGGACCGTCGTCCGCGCGGCGGGCCGGGGCGGCCGTCGCGTGGTGCTCGGCGGCCACTCCTGGGGCGCGACGACCGCACTGGCGTACGCGGCCTGGGACTTCGACGGCTGCCCCGGTTACCGCGACCTGGCCGCGCTGGCCGTCATCGACGGCGGCGTCCTCGGGGCGTTCGACGGCACGGGCGACCCGGTCGCCGACTCACCGGAGCAGGTACGGCAGCGGCTCGCGGCCATCGACGCCGGGGCGGTGTTCGACCTGACCCTGAGCGGAGTGGGGCTGGGCAGCCGCGCGGAGAGCACCCAGATCTGGTACCAGCTCGCCGGCCACTACGCCCTCCACGACCCCGACGGCCCCTCGGTCCTCCAGCCCCGCCTGCCCGAGGCCCTGCGCCTGCCGTACCCCGTCACCAACGCGGCCCTGCTGGGCTTCCTGACCGACGCGAGCTTCGGCTGGCCGAACGCCATCACGGTGCACTCCGGCCACCTCGCCGACACCGGGGACGTACGCGGCTGGATCGACACCGGGATCACCCCGATCCGCCGGGTAGCGGAGTCGTACGCCGGCCCGGTGCCGGCCGTGTGGGAGTGGTACTGGCCGGCCCGCCTCTCCATCGACCTCGACGTCACGGACGCCTACACGGACTCCCCCCTCACCCGCTCCCTGGCCCTACGCCTCCACCACGCCGCCCGCCTGGACATCCCCTTGTACACCTTCGGCACGAGCTACGCGAAGGGCACAGTGGAGGAGGCGGCCCGCAGAGTCGTAACCAACTCCGGCATCCCATACGCCACTTACGAAACAGACGAGAACATGAACCACCTGGACCCGCTCTTCGCGACCCCGTCCGACAACACCCTGACGCACACACTGGCGCGGTTCCTGAGGGAACTGACGGGCCACTGAGGGAAGTAACGGGGCCCTGCAGGAGGGGGATGTCGGGTGGCGCGCCAGCGCCCCCGACAGGGGCGCGGGGAACTGCGCGACAAGCCCCCACCGGCCCGCAGCCAACAAACCACCCACCCCGCGGAGCACTACGCGTCAGGCAACGACACCGCAAGCCGCTCCCACGCCTCGTACACATCCACCCCAACCACCCCGAACTGCGTAAAAACGGCAACGCACCGCCCGTCCTCGTCGTCCAACTCCAACGCCGAGGTCGGGCCATGCGCCCCCGAGGACCGAACAAGGTGACACTCCCGCACACCCGCGAGATCGATCTCCACCGAACTCTCCGCAACCGCCGCGAACACCCGCCCGCCCACGGTCCGGTCAGTCACATGAACCCGCCCACCACACGCCTGCATGACCGCCGGGGCGAACACGGCGACCCCGACCGGCAGCCCGACCGAGCACACATGGTCGAGCACCGACGGCACGACGCCGACGTCGATCGCCCGGTGCTCACCGCGATACCGGTCGAACGCCGCCCGCCGGGCAACCCCACCGTCCGCGAGAACCGCGTCGAACTGCGCGAGCTGGTCACCGTTCTCCCAAGCCGGCACTTCGGGAACGACGGACGCCCCGACCACAGCCGCCCCCGCCTCGACCGTCCGGGCGAGACCGACCAACAGCCGGTCCCCCTCCGACAGCAGCCGCCCCTGATGCACGGTCCGGCCGCCCCCGTCGATCAGGTGAACGGCCACCGACCCGCTGCTCTCGTCCCGCTCGACCACGGCCGAGGCGACACCGTCACCGTCGAGACGCAGCGCGATCGAGCCCGGCCGGACGGCGAACGCGTCACCGCGCAGACTCGGTACGGCATAGCTCCCGGCCTGGTCGATCCGCGCGACCGGCCCTCCGGTGACCGCCTGGACGTACTGGAAGAGCGTCAGACACCGCGCCAGCTCCGGCATCCGCGCGTCGATCAGCCGCACACTGCTGTTCCGCCGGGAGCAGCACCCTTCCAACGCGCAACGCCGGTCGCCGTGCTGCTCCGCCATGTTCAGTACACGTCCCGGACGTAGCGCTTCGCCCGCCGCAGGTCCGCGAGGTACTCCGCCGCGTCGTCGTCACCGCGTCCGCGCTCCTCGCCGATGACGCCCAGCAGGGCCGTCTCGACGTCCTTCGCCATGCGGGAGGCGTCGCCGCAGACGTAGACGTGCGCGCCGTCCTCCAGCCAGCCGTACAGCTCGCGCGACCGTTCCCGCATCCGGGTCTGTACGTAGATCTTCTCGGCCTGGTCGCGCGAGAACGCGAGATCCAGCTCGGTGAGCACGCCGCGCTGCCGCAGTTCCGTCAGCTCGTCCTCGTACACGAAGTCGGTGTCGCGGTGCTGGTCGCCGAAGAACAGCCAGTTGCGCCCGGCGGCACCCTTCGCGGCCCGCTCGTGCAGGAAGCCGCGGAACGGCGCGATGCCCGTGCCGGGGCCGATCATGATCATCGGGGCGTCGTCGTCGGCCGGGACGCCGAAGGAGGCGTTCGGCTGGACGTAGATGCCGACGGGCGTGTCCTCGCCGATGCGGTCCGCCAGGTACGTCGATGCCACGCCCTCGTACGTACGCTGCCCGGTGCCGTACCGGACGGACGCGATCGTGAGGTGGATGTGGTCCGCGTGGGCGAGCGGGCTCGACGCGATCGAGTACTGGCGGGCCTGCAACGGCCGTAGCAGCGGCAGGAGTTCGGCCAGGTCCGGCGCGGCGGAACCGGCGTCCTGGAGCAGGTCGAGCACATCCCGGCCCCAGAGCCAGGAGTCGAGGTCGGAGCGGTCGCCGTGCGCGACGACCGCGGCCAGCTCGCTCGACGGCGCCCGCTCGACGAGGTCGGCGATCAGCTCCTTCGACGGGGTGCGGATCTCCCGTTCGGTGCGCAGGAGTTGGGCGGTCTCCGCGTCTCCGCTCGCGCCGAGGTGATCGAGCAGCGTGCCCACGAGGGCGTCGTCGTTCAGCGGTACGACGGCCAGCGCGTCGCCCGCCTCGTACGTGATGCCGCTGTCGCCGAGGTCGAACTCGTAGTGCCGGATCTCCTTCGCGCTGCGGGGGGAGGACAACAGCCTGTTCACCGTGAGCCGGGACGGATAAGGCGTGCGCTTGTTCCAGGGGGAACGGACGCGGGCCGGTGTAGCCGCGGGCGCGCTCGCGCCAACTGAACCGCTCGCGCCGGTCTCCGCGACCAGGCGGTCCAGGACCGCGCCCGTCCAGGCCGCCGCCGGCTCCTCGAAGTCGACGTCGCAGTCCACGCGTTCGTGCACCCGGCCGGCGCCGAGCTGCTCCAGGCGGGTGTCGATGAGCTTCGCGGCCTGGCAGAAGTCGTCGTAGCCACGGTCGCCGAGGCCGAGGACCGCGTACCGCAGACCTTCGAGCCTCGGTGCCGTGTCGGACTGGAGCGCCTCCCAGAACAGCCCGGCGTTGTCGGGAAGTTCGCCCTCGCCGTACGTCGAGACGACGACAAGTACGTGGGTCATCGTGGCGAGTTGCTCGGGCGTGACGGCGTCGAGCGCTGCGGTCCGCGCGCCCAGGCCACGGGCCCGGGTTCCGGCGGCGAGTTCGTCGGCCACGAACTCGGCGTTGCCGGTCTGGGTGCCGAACAGGACGTCGATCGTCGCGGCGGGCGCGTCGGACGCCGCACTGGCCCGGCGTCCGGCCGCCGCTATTCCGGCGATGAACCCGGCGAGCCAGGACTCCTGGGCGGCGGAGAACGGCGCGTCCACCGGGATGAGGGACCCGGTCGGGGGCATGAGGGTCACGCGGTCACCGTCTCGGTCGGGGCCTGCGGGATACGGCGGCTCGCGATGTCGTCGAGCGCGGCCGTGGCCAGCAGCTCGTCGAACCGGGCGGCGCGGACGCGGCCTGCGTTCTTGGTGGTCTGGTGGACGATCCAGCCGTAGGTGCCGGGGGCGTCCACGCTGAGGTTGTTGCGCTGCTTGAGGGCGCGCTTGTAGTCGTCGAGGCGCTTGATCGCGATGAGGGTGGCGAGTTCGCCGTCGTCGAAGCGGTCCAGCGTGCCGCGCAGGTACTTCACGACGCGCTGCTTGACGAAGAAGTCCTCCGTGAGGACGAGATTCCGGACGGCCTCGGTGACCTTCGGGTCGTCCGGGCCGCTCGCGCCCGGCACCCGCTGGAGCGCGAGATCCTGGGCGACACCGAGCACGGTGTACGAGGACAGCAGCGAGAACATGTCGTCGCTGCCCTGGTCGCCGAAGGCCGGGGCCCGGCCGCCGAGAACGGTACGGCGGTCACGGTAGTCGACCTTGAACGCGCGGAGCTTGTCCGTCGCGATGGAGGTCGCCAGCTCGTCCAGGAGTTCGTTGCGGGTCGCCGCGGCGAGGATCTCGGTGGAGTCCTGGTAGAGGAGCAGCGCGCGGGGCATCCCGCAGTACATGTGCTGCCGTTCGGTGTCCCAGTCGTGCAGCAACCGAGCCGCCAACTCCGAGCCGGTCGCCTCCACATGCCAGGCCAGCAGCAGCCGTACGGCCTCCTCGTGGAAGGCGCCGCGCGCGGTGTCGGTCACCGGGAACACCAGCAGCGAGTCGGCGCTCACCCGGTCACGGAGGTCGCCGGAGGGGTCGTACTGGTAGAGGAACCCGCCGCTCATACCGTTGCCGAGGCCCTTGCCGAAGCCGCCGAGGTTGAGGACCGTACCGCCGGTCATGTACTCGCAGCCGAAGTCGCCGACGCCCTCGACGACCGCCGTCGAACCGGAGTTGCGCACGGCGAACCGGTCACCGGCCTCGCCCTGCACGAACGTACGGCCGCCGGTCGCGCCGAACAGCGCGAAGTTGCCGATGAGCACATTGCCGCCGGGCTCGGCGCTGCCGCCGCCCGGGGCGCGCACGACGATCCGGCCGCCGCTCTGGCTCTTGCCGACGCCGTCGTTGGCGGTACCGGTGTGTTCGAGGGTGATGCCGTCGTTGCAGAACACGCCGTACGACTGTCCGGCAGAGCCGGTGGTACGGATGCGGACGGCGCCGTCGACGAGGCGGCGACGGCCTCGGTCGTCGGTCGTGATCGCGGGTCCGTCTGCGCTGAGGCCGTGGTTGAGCAGCCGCTCGACGTCGATGGAGAGCTGTCCGCCGACCGACTTGTCGCTGTTGCCGAGGTGGATGCCCTCGACGAGCAGCGACGGCTCGCGCCGGTCGAGCAGCGCGGCCCGGACCTGCTCGATCAGGGCATCGTCGGTCGTGAAGTCCTTCTCCAGGTACTCCGGGTCGGCCACGACCTTCTCGGGCACGTGCGCGAGCAGGCGGCGGACGTCCAGGCGCCCGACGCTCGCCGGGTGGTCGAGGAGTTGCAGCAGATCCGTACGCCCTCGCGCCTCGCGCAGCGACCGCAGTCCCAGCCGGGCAAGGATCTGGCGGACGTCGTGCGCGATGTTGAGGAGGTACTGGGCGAGTGCGCGCGGGTCGCCCTCGAAGGCCTCGGAGTTGGTGGTGAGGCCGGCCGGGCACTTCACATTGCAGTTCTTCGCCATGACACAGCCGAGCATCATCAGCGCGGTCGTACCGAACTCGAAGCTGTCGCCGCCGAGCAGCGCCGAGGTGACCACGTCACCGCCGGTCTGGTGCGCGCCGGAGCAGCGCAGGACGACCTTCTGGCGGAGCCCGTTGGCGACGAGCGCCTGGTGGACCTCGGCGACGCCGATCTCGGCCGAGCGTCCGGCGTACTTGAGGCTGGTGACCGCTGCGGCGCCCGTGCCGCCGGTGTTCCCGGCGACGTTGATGACGTCCGCGCCGGCCTTGGCGACACCGACCGCGATGGTGCCGATGCCCTCGGAGGACACCAGCTTGACGATGACGCGGACGCGGGCGGCCTTGCAGTCGTGGATGAGCTGGGCGAGGTCCTCGATGGAGTACGTGTCGTGGTGGGGCGGAGGCGAGATCAGCTCGATGCCGGGGGTGCCGCCGCGGGCGGCGGCGATGTCGACCGTCACCTTCGGCGCGGGCAGCTGGCCGCCCTCGCCGGGCTTCGCGCCCTGGCCGATCTTGATCTCCAGCTCCTGGAGCATCGGGTCGGCGAGATAGCCCGCCCAGATGCCGAACCGGCCGGACGCGAACTGCTTGATCCGGGAGCCCCGGATGGTGCCGTACCGGGTGTGGTGCTCGCCGCCCTCACCGCTGTTCGACATCGCGCCGACCATGTTCGTGCCGTGGGCGACGGCCTCGTGCGCGGTCGCCACGAGCGCGCCGTGGCTCATCGCGCCGGAGGCGAGCGAGCGGGTGATCTCGTGGGCGGGCTGGACCTCGTCGAGCGGGACGCTGTCGGGAGCGCCGTCGAGAAGGGTGAGGAGGTGGGCGGCCGTGCCGGTGGCCTCGACCTCGATGCCGTCGGCGCTCACGGCGAGGGTGGTGACCTCGCCCAGGTGTCCGAGCCCTGCGGCGAGGGCCGCGTGGCGCTCGGTGGCCTCGGGGCCCGGAGAGGTGAGGCGCAGATGGACGGTGCCCTGCTCGGTGACGGAGGCGACCACGCCCCGGACCGTGACGCTCGCGTTGCCGGTCGCCGAGAACCGGCCCAGCTCGCGCGCGAAGTCCTCCGGGGTACGGAGTCCGGTGAGGTCGGCGGGCAGCGCGAGCACGTCACGCAGCGCGGCCGGGCGGCGGGACCGCTCCTCGTGGGTCGTGCGCAGGAAGGCGCGGTACCCGGGCGTGATCCGGAACGCGTCGATCTCGGCGTCGCTGAGGGCGTCGTACCCGGTGTTGCGGTAGGCGGCGTCGGTGATGCCGAACGCGTCGTCGAGCTGGCCGAGGGTGAGGAGGCGCAGCGCCTCCGGGTCACCCTCGCGGCCGAACTCCGGGCGCTCCTCGACCATGTCGCCGAAGCCGCGTACGGCCGTGACACCGAAGGAGTGTCCGGCGCCGTCCGACCGCTCCTTGAACAGGCCGAGCAGCGGAACCTGCCCCTCGGTCTCGACCGTACGGGCCCGCTCGTGCCAGTCCGTCGCGGCCTGGGCGATCCGGGCGAAGCCGACACCGCCGACCGGGGCGTCCATGTGCGGGAAGGTCCGCGCGAACACGTCGTCACGGGTGTCGAGGTAGTTCGGCTCGAAGAACTCGCCGCCGATGTAGCTCTCGGCGGTGCACAGGCCGACGCGGCCCATGGTCTTGGCGAGGGATTTCTCGGCGGCCTTGCGGAACTTGGCGAGTGCCCGGTCGGTCTCGGTGATCTCACCGGCGGGGGCGGGCGCGCTGGGGAACTTCTCCTCGGCGCGCAGCCGTGCGCTGAGGCTGTAGACGGCGGAGGCGCCGAAGCCGAGCGCGGTCGCGACGTGATGGGAGGAGGCCAGCTGGCCGCTCTCCGCCACCATCGAGACGCGCAGCCGCAGCCCGGTCTCGATGAGCCGCTGGTTGACGGCCGCCACGGCGAGGATCACCGGCAGGGGCGCCCGCGTGGAGGAGACGGCCCGGTCGGTGAGGACTGCGATGCCGCCCCCTTCCGAGGCGAACCGCTCGACGTCGTCGCAGAGCTGCTGGAGCGCGGCTCGGAGGGCGTCGGCGTTGGCGGTCTCGTCCCCGACCACCGGCTCGTAGAGCATGGGGAACCGCTCCAGCGGCACGATCCGCTGGTCGCGCAGCCGGACCATGTCGAGATGCCCGAGCACGGGTGAGGAGACGACGAGCTGACGGTCGCCGACGCTGCCCGTGCCGTCGGGCTTCGGGCCGAGCGCGACCCGCATGCTCATGCCGTCGGCCTCACGGATGCTGTCCAGCGGCGGGTTGGTGACCTGGGCGAAGCGCTGCGAGAAGTACTTCGCCATGCCGCCCTCGGTGTCGCTGAGCGCGTTGATGGCGTTGCCGTAGCCCATGGCGGAGATCCGCTCGGACCCGGTGTTGAGCATCGGGTCGAGCATGAACCGGAAGCTCTCCTGGTTCAGCGCGTACGCGACGTACCGGCCCGCGAGACTCAGGTCGCCGTCGTAGCCGAGGGTCGTCGTGCCCCGGTAGTAGTCGGGGGCGGGCAGGTCGTCGAGGTTCACCCGGGCCGCGTCGAGCAGTTCGCTGTACGGGCGGCGCGCGGCGAGCGAGTCGAGCACCTCGCGGGTGCGCATCCGCCGGCCGGTGCGGTGGTCGACGACGAGCATGCCGCCGGCCTCGATACGGCCCCGGTGCACGACCTCGTCGTCGGGGAACGCGACCTGTCCGGCCTCCGAGGCCACCATCAGGTACTCGGCGGTCTCGACCGTACGCAGGGGACGGAGCCCGAGCCGGTCAAGGCGCGCACCGACGACGTCCCCGTCGCTGAAGATGAGGGCGGCGGGGCCGTCGTTCTTCTCCTCGTACAGGGAGAAGTACTCCAGCATGTCCCGCACGTCGTCGGGCAGGGTGCGGTCGTTCTCCCAGGCGGGCGGCATGAGCGTCACGACGGCCTCGACGAGATCGAGCCCGTCGTCGAAGACCCTGCTCTGGAGGGTCTGGTCGAGCCGACTGGAGTCGGACTGCCCGGGCGGGCGCACGATGCTGCGGGTCCGGGCCCGCGCGAGGGCCTCGTCGGACAGCCGGTTCTTGCGGTCGGTGTTCAGCTCGCCGTTGTGCGCCATGAGCCGGAACGGCTGGGCCATGGTCGGGTGCGGTTCGGTGTTGGTGGAGAACCGGGTGTGGAAGTACAGCGACCGTACGGAGTGCCGGGGGTCGAGGAGGTCGCAGAAGTAGGGGATGACCTCGCCGGAGTTGAGCCGCCCCTTGAGCACCTGCGTGCGTGCACTCAGCGACAGCGCGTACAGCCCGGCGTACCGGTCCGTGTCGTCGGCGTAGGCGACGGCCTCGACGGCGAGCAGGGCGCGGTTGGCGGCGGTGTCGACGTCGGCGCGCCGCCACTCGTCCGGGGCCCGGAACACCCACTGCACGACGGGGAGTTGGTACTGCTCGGCGGCGGGCCGGGCGACGCTGTGATCGACGGGAACGTCCCGGACCAGCACGACCTCGAAGCCCTGCTCGGCGATGCACCGGCCGACGAGGTCGACCGCGGCGTCGCGCCGTGCGGTATCGGTCGGCACGAAGCAGTTGGCGACGCCGAAGTGCCCGGCGCGCAGGCTCTCGCCGGTGATCGCGCCGAAGAACTCCGCCGACAGGTCGACGCTCACGCCCGCGCCGTCACCGACGCCCTCGGCGGACGCGCCGCCACGGTGCGGGATCGCGCGGAGCGCTTCGTCACCCTTACGGATGACGTCGTGGCTCGGCGTCCCGTCGAGGCGGGTGATGAAGCCGACGCCGCAGTCACTGTGGTCGCGGGCAGGGTCGTACAGACCGAAGGCGGGCTGATTCAAGTGCGGGTCCTATGAGCGGGTTCCGGCTGCGGGTACCTTCCAGGCCCTTAAGGCACTGGGGTAGGACGGCCAGGCTGCGTCGGTGAAGCGCTCGCCGCGGGCCGGCCGGGGTGACGGCCGAGTCCCTGAATGATGCAAGTAGGAACGGTAAGGGTTACCTAACTTCCATCGCAAGGGCGTGTCCAGCACATATGCCCTGCCGCACCGTATCTCACCCGCCGCCTTTGCCCTATCTCGCAGCTCACACCTGATAGCGTAACTAGCACGTGCAAGTTCCAGCTGACCACCGGTCCACGCCGAACTCCCCGCGCCTCATGGAGCCCACATGATCCGTACGTCCTTCAACGACGGCTGGCAGGTCCGCCCCAAGGTCAACCCCTTCGCCGAGCTGTCCGGGACGAAGGTCCCCTTCCGGCCGGTGACGCTGCCGCACGACGCGATGATCGAGCGGGCCCGTGCGGCCCCGGGCGGCGAGGTCACGATGGAGGGCGGCGCGGGCGCCTACTTCCCAGGCGGCGCGTACGAGTACCGCAAGACCTTCGCCGTGGCCGAGGAAGACCGGGGCAAGCGGATCCTCGTGGAGTTCGAGGGCGTCTACCGGGATGCCACGGTATTCATCAACGGGGACTACGCCGGACAACGCCCGTACGGATACTCGCACTTCCGCATCGACGCCGACCGTTTCCTGCGCTTCGGCGAGGACAACGAGATCCGCGTCGAGGCCCGCGCCCACCGTGACTCCCGCTGGTACACCGGCGCGGGCATCTACCGCGACACCTGGCTGCTGGTCGGCGAGCCGGTCCGGATCGCGCCCGGCGGGCTCCGGGTCACCACCCCGGACATCGACGCGGAGCGGGCGGTGGTGGAGGTCGCGACGCGGGTCGAGAACGACTCGATCGCGATCCGTACGGTGGATGTCGTCACCGAGATCCGCGACGCCGACGGGAACACCGTCGCGACAGACCTCTCGAAGATCACGGTGCTGCCGGGCGAGCCCGCGACCGTACGCCAACGCCTGTACGTCCGTTCCCCGTCGCTGTGGAGCCCGGACGCGCCCACCCTCTACACCACCACAGTGACCCTGAAAGACACGGACGCCGAGACCGTCACCTTCGGCATCCGTTCCCTCCAACTCGACCCCGAGCACGGCCTGCGGATCAACGGCGGGACGGTCAAGCTGCGCGGTGCCTGCGTCCACCACGACAACGGCGTCCTGGGTGCCGCCACCTTCGCCCGCGCCGAGGAACGCCGGGTCCAGCTCCTCAAGGACGCCGGCTTCAACGCGATCCGCATGTCCCACAACCCCATGAGCAGGCCGATGCTGGACGCCTGCGACCGCCTCGGGGTGCTGGTGGTGGACGAGGCCTTCGACGTCTGGACCTCCGGCAAGAGCGAGTTCGACTACAGCCTGAGCTTTCCCGAGTGGTGGGAACGCGACATCGAGGCGATGGTCGCCAAGGACGTCAACCACCCCAGCGTGATCATGTACTCGATCGGCAACGAGATCCCGGAGACCGGATCGGCGGCCGGCTCCGCCTGGGGACGCAAACTCGCCGAGAAGGTCCGCTCCCTCGACAGCACCCGTTACGTCACCAACGCGGTGAACGGCATGCTGGCCGTCATGTCCGAACTGGGCAAACTGCGCGCACAGTCACAGCAGAAGGCAGAACAGGAGACCGGCGCGGGCGAGAGCGAGGACAAGGGCATCAACACCCTGATGGCCGACGCCGGCGACATGATGAACGCGATCAGCGCCTCGGGCCTGGTCACCGAGAGGACGGCCGAGTCCTTCGCCGTGCTCGACGTCGCCGGCATGAACTACGCCGAGGCCCGCTACACCCTCGACAAGGACCTCTTCCCCAACAGGATCATCCTCGGCACCGAGACCTTCCCCACCCGGATCGACGGCAACTGGCGCCTGGTCGAGCAACACGGCCACGTCATAGGCGACTTCACCTGGACCGGCTGGGACTACCTCGGCGAGGTCGGCATCGGCCGCCCCCAGTACCTCACCCCCGACGCGCCCCGCCCGGCCCACACCGCGCCCTACCCCTACCTGGTCGCGGGCTGCGGCGACCTCGACATCACCGGCCACCGCCGCCCCGCGTCCTACTACCGCGAGATCGTCTTCGGTCTGCGCACCGAGCCGTACATCGCGGTCCGCCGCCCCGAACACCACGGCAGGACCTGGGCGGGCACCCCCTGGGCCTGGAGCGACAGCATCGCCTCCTGGACCTGGCCCGACTCCGAGGGCAAGCCGGTCGCCGTGGAGGTCTACGGCGACGCAGACGAGGTCGAACTCCTGGTCAACGGACGCTCGTTGGGACGCCACCCGGTGGGCGAGAACCACCGCTTCCGCACCGAGTTCGACACGACGTACGAACCCGGCGAACTCCTCGCGATCGCCTACCGCGACGGCACCGAGACCGGCCGCCACACCCTGCGCTCCGCGACCGGTCCGCTGGAGCTGCGCGCGGGAGCCGACCGCCAGGTCATCACCGCGAAGGGCGGCGACCTCGCGTACGTCACCCTCACCCTGACCGACCCGGACGGCACCCTCCACACGGCGGCCGACCGCCCCGTACGCCTTGAAGTCACCGGCGCAGGTGCCCTGTTGGGCTTCGGGAGCGCGGACCCGGCCTCCGAGGAACGCTTCGACGCACCCGAACGCCGCACCTACGAGGGCCGCGCACTCGCCGTCCTCCGCCCGACCGGCCCCGGCAAGATCCACCTGACCGCCTCGGCACCGGAGTGCGCTCCTGTCGACGTGGTCGTCACCGTGGAGTAGACCCGCCTCGGGATTGCTCTCGCCGTGACTCGTGAGCGAGAAGAATGAAGAGAAGAAGAGAAGAAGAGCGGGGAGGCACTGTGAGTGCGACGGGGAGCAAGCGGGTCACGGCGGCGGATGTGGCCCGGTCCCTGGGGCTCTCGCGGGCGACCGTGGGGTTCGTCCTGAACGACACCCCGGGGCAGACGATCCCGGAGAGCACGCGTCAGCGGGTGCTCTCCGAGGCCGCGCGCATGGGCTACCGCCCGCACCGGGCGGCACAGACCCTGCGGCGCGGCAGCAGCAAGGTGATCCTGTTCGTCCTGCCGGACTGGGCGGCCGGTCTCCCCATGCAGCAGCACCTCGACGAGGCCGCGCTCGCGCTGGACGAGGCAGGCTATTCCCTCGTCACCTGCCCCCGCTACGCCGCAGGCCGGGCACGCCCCCTGTGGGAACTGCTCACCCCCGACGTCGTCGTCGGCTTCAACCCCTTCGACGCCGACGAGCTGGCCTCGATGCGCGCCGCCGGCATCACCAGCGTCATCCCCGCCCCCGAGCACCCGACGACGCTGGACGACTGGCCCGCGCTCGCCGCGGGAACCGCCCTGCAGATCGATCACCTGCACGAACAGGGCCATCGCCGGATCGCCTTCGCCACCCCCGCCGACCCCCGCACGTCCCTGCTCGACCACCGCGTGCACACAGCCCAGCGGGCCGCCGCCCGGCTCGGCCTCGCCCCGCTCGACGTCCGGCCGGTGGACCACCACGACGCCTCCGCCCACGAGGCGGTCCGCCATTGGCGCGCCGAGGGCATCACCGCTGTCGCCGCGTACAACGACGACAGCGCGGCGGCCGTGGTGAGCGCGGCGGTCCGGGCGGGTGTGTCCGTCCCCACCGAGCTGGCGGTGATCGGCCACGACGACACGCCCCTGGCCGCGATGTTCGTCCCGTCGATCTCCAGCGTACGGATCGACATCGTCGGCCTCAGCCGCCACTTCGCCGCCCTCGCCCTCCATGAGGCCGACGGCCGCCCGCTTCCCCCTCGGGACACGACGTCCGACACGGTGGTGATCGCGCGGGAGTCGACGGGGGGCGGTGCCGGGGTGTTCCCGTCCGCGTCCTAGGTCTCCCGGCCGGCCGGGGCCGTTGGGCTGCATATGGGCGTCATACGGCGGGGCACGGCGGGTCGAAGTCGACCGCCGCGAAGTACCGCACCCATTCGGCTCTGGTGATCCGCGGGTACACGCTGTCGCAGACGCGGGCGGCGACCCGGTCCGGACCGGTGTCCCAGAGCCGGATCGTGAAGTCGTTGCCGCCGGTGGCCACGGTGTTGCCGCGCGGGTCGAACGCCACGGCCGGTACCGGACTCGACTGGCCGGTGAGGAGGACGGAGGCAGCCGCACCCCTCGCGTCCCGAGCCGTACCCCTCGCCTCCCACAGCGGGATCCGGCCGTCCGCGCCACCGGCCGCGAGCCGGCGGCCGTCCGCGGAGAAGGCCAGCGCGTAGAGCCAGGAGCCGGACGCCCGTAGCCGCGCGACCGTGACCGCCTTCAGCGCCTTCGCCGGCTTCATCGGGTTGCCGGTGTCGTCGATGTCGTCGATGTCGATCAGCCAGACCGTCCTGTCCGGCCGGTGGACGGCGGCCAGGGTCCGGTTGTCGGGGCTGAAGATGCCACTGGTCAGCGGGTCGGACCGGAACGGGGACCGGAGTTCCCTGGGGACGCGCGGCTCACCGATGTCCCAGAACCGCAGCGAGCCGGACTCGCCGGTACTCGTCACCAGGGTGCGGCCGTCGGGGCGGAACGATGCCATCGTGACGTCCGGCCCGCCCTCGGTGATCCGGCTCAGCCGCCGGGGACGGCCGGGATCGGTCAGGTCCCACAGTCCGGTCTCGGCCTTCGCCCATACGGCCAGCACGTGGCCGTCGGGGCCGAAGCGGGCCCCCGCGACCTCACCGGCTTCGGGGCTGAGGACCGACATGAGCCGCGGTCCGCGTGGATCGGTCACGTTCCAGACTCGGACGGTGCCGTCCTCGGCGGCGGTGACGAGGGTGCGCCCGTCCGGGCTGAACGCCACGGACCGTACGAACCTGGTGTGCCCGCGCAGAAGCGCCAGCGGCCACAGGGCCCGGCCGCCGGTGACCTGCCACAGCCGGACGGTGCCGTCCCAGCTGGCGCTGGCGAGCAGCCGGCCGTCAGGCGCGAACGCCAGGGACGTGACGACGTCGTCGTGGGTCCCGAGCGACAGATCCCGCAGGTCGAGGAGCCGGTCGGAGTCGGCGAGCGTACGCCCGTCCGGGCTGAACGCGGCCTGGTAGGCCCCACCGGGAATCGCGCTGACGCGCTTCGGGTGTGCCGGGTCGTCGACGTCCCAGAGCAGGGTGGACCCGCCGACCGAGGCGAGTGTCCGGCCGTCGGGGTGGAACGCCACCGACCAGACGATCGTGGCATGGCCGGACAGAACAGCCGCAGGCCGTGTCCGAGGACCACTGCCGAGGTGCCAGATCCGGGCGGTGTGATCCCAGCCGCCGGTCGCCACGGTCCGGCCGTCCGGGCTGAACGCCACAGAGGTCACCGTGTCGGTGTGTCCGCGCAGCACGTCGAGCCGGCGCGGACGCGCGGGGTCGGCGACGTCCCACAACCGGGCGGTGGTGTCGCCGGTGGTCGCCAGCCTGCGGCCGTCCGGGCTGAACGCCGCCGAGGTGACCGCGGCGGTATGGCCGGGCAGGGTGGCCAGCGGCAGCGGATGACGGGGGTCCCGCACGTTCCACAGCCGTGTCGCGCCGTCGGTGTGGCCGGTGGCGACGATGTCACCGTCGGGCCGGAACGCCACCCATTTCGGCGCGGCAGGCTGAACCGGCAGGGTGCTCAGCTCGACGGGCGCCCGCCGGTCGGCCACGTCCCACAGCCGCACCGATCGTTCGCCCGCCGCCGCCAGAACCCGCCCGCCCTGCCCGAACGCGACCGACGACAGCCGCCCGGGCTGCTTCAGCACCGCCAGCTGGACGGGGTGGTGGGTGTCCCCGACGTCCCACAGCCGCACGGTGCCGTCCCAGCTCGCGGTGGCCAGGACCGTACTGTCCGGGGCGAAGGAGATCGAGACCACGTCGGACGTGTGACCGATGAGCCGACTGACGTACGGCGTCGCGAACGTGCTCATCAGCTGGTCGCGAACGTCGTCCGTGCCCGCCAGTCGGTACGCGGCCAGGTTCAGCTGCGCGGAGAGCGCGGGGTTCCGGTGCCGAACCTCGGCCGCGTCCGCGGCGGCCTTCCGCGCGATGGCGACGTTGCGCTGCCGGACGGCCGAGTCGCGCGAGCCGACGGCCAGCACTCCCGCCGCGACCGCGGTGACCATGAGTACGGTGAGCAGCGTGACCAGCTGCCGCAGCCGGACCGTCCGCCGTCTGGCCGCCGCCGTCTCGCCGGCCTGCGCGTCGCTGCTCGCGTCGAGGAAGCACCGCTCCCTGGATGTCAGCCGGCCGGGATCCGCGGCGGCCAGGTCCAGTGCCGCGGCGAGGCGGGCCCCCCGCCAGACGGCGTGCGGGTCGCGGCCGTGCTCCTCCCAGTCGGCGGTCGCGTCGGTGAGCTGCCGGTGCCGGACCAGCCGGTCCCGGTCCTCGGTCAGCCAGCCGCGCAGCCTCGGCCAGCACCGGATGATCGCCTCGTGGGTGATCTCGACGCACTCCTCGTCCAGCGTCACCAGCCGTTGCCGGGCGAGGGATTCGAGCACGAGGGCGGTGTCGGGACCCGGGTCCAGCTCATCCCGGGTGATCCGGCGTCTGGTGTCCTCCGTACCGTCGCCCAGCGCGGTCAGCCGGAGGAACAGCGACCTCGCGAGGTTCTGCTGCACCGGTGACAACGCGCGGTAGGCGGTCTCGGCGGTCCGCACGAGTGCGTGCTGGATCCCGCCGGCCGCCAGATACCCGTCCAGGGTCAGGCGGTTGCCGCTGCGGCGGCGCCAGGTCTCGACCATGGCGTGGGAGATCAGGGGCAGCGCACCCGGCTGACCGGTCGCGTCCGCGACCACGGCCGCCAGCAGCGGGCCGGTCACCGTGCAGTCGGCGAGCCCGGCCGGCCGGGTGATGGCCTCGCGCAGTTCCTGGCTGTTCATCGGGCCGACGGCGAGCTGTGCGTCCCTCATCGCCTCGACCAGCCTGGGGTCCTGGACACAGTGGCCGTAGAAATCGGCGCGCACGCCGAGCACCACCCGGGTCCGGCTGGTCCTCGCGGTGGCGGCGGCGATCAGTATGGCGATGAACGCGTCTTTCTCGTCGCGGTCCCGGCAGAGGGTGAAGACCTCCTCGAACTGGTCGGCCACGATCAGTGTGTCGATGTCCGGTTCGGCGTCGAGCGTGGCCTGACGGAGCCGCAGGTGCAGCGCCGCGGGATCGGCGCGCAGGTCGGCCATCAGCGTGCCGGGGTCCTCTCCTGTCGCCGCGGCCAGGCGGATCGCGCACTCCTCCACCGGGTGGGGCCCCGGCGTGAAGAGCATCACGGGCCACCCCGATGCCCGTACCCGGGCGACGAGCCCTGCCCGCAGCAGCGAGGACTTCCCCGATCCGGACGGCCCGAAGACCGCCAGGAACCGGCCCTCGCGCACCTTCGCGAGCACCTCGCCGGTCAGCCGCTCACGCCCGAAAAAGCGGTCGGAGTCCTCCGGCTGGAACGCGCAAAGACCTGCGTACGGTGTCCCCTTCCCGCCGGTCTCCCCGGGCTCGTCGCCGGGCACACGCGCGGCGATCTCGGCGGCGACCGTGTGCCAACGGCACTCCCACTCCCGACGGTCGCCCTGGCACGCCTCGACATACGCGAGCGTGACACCCAGGCTGGGAAACGTGCGCCCGCCCGCGGCGTCCGACAGCGTCGTGGACGAATAGTGCGCCCTCTTGGCCAGTGCCCGATAAGGGGGCCGTCCCGCCGCCTCGCGCAGCTTCCGCAGATCGGCCGCGAACCGCGTCAGCGGACCGGGGTCCGGGTCAAGCGGGCGTTCGGCGCGTGGCATGCCCGTCCTCTCCCGAGCCTCTCCGCAGCCGCGATTCGCGGTGCTTGTCCGGCTGTTGATGTCCGGCGGCGACGCCCCGGCGCCGGACAACACCAGGCCGGTAGTCAGGAGTCAGCGCAACCGCGCACCGGCAATACGGAGGGAAATCATGAGGGCTGCGAAACGACTGGCACTGCTGCTGGCGGCGATGGGACTCGCGGTCGGCGGTGCCTTCACGGGACCGCCGGCCTACGCCGCGGCACCGCTGCTCAAGTCCAACCTGAACGGCAGGTGCGCGGACGTCTTCGCGTTCCACCAGGAGAACGGCTCCTCCGTCGTGACGTGGGACTGCCACGGAAACACCAACCAGCAGTGGCGCTGGGACGGGGAGCAGATCCGTTCCGGCCTGAACGGAAAGTGCCTGGAGATCTACGCCCACCACCCCGGCGACCTGGGATCGGTGAGCACCTGGGACTGCACCGGCGGCGCCAACCAGCGGTGGTTCCGCAACGGCAGCGAGATCCGCAGCCGGATGAACGGAAAGTGCCTCGACATCCTGGGCGGCCGGCCTGAGAACGGCCAACTCCTGGTGAGCTGGAGCTGCAACGGAGCACGAAGCCAGAGCTGGGACTTCTGAACGGTGCCCCGGCCCGGCACGCCATACGCCGAACCGGGCCGGGGACCGAACCAATCCACACCTCCACGACCGCGCCATGACAGCCGGACGGAAGGAACGTCCGACAAGGACGAGGGTCGCGCACCACGGACACGACCGGGCCGGAACGGCCCGCGATCACCCGGACGAGGGTCGCGCCCTGCCGAGCCGCAGATCAGGATCCCTTGGCCACCGGCTCCAGGATGGCAACGCACTCCACATGGTGCGTCATCGGGAACAAGTCAAAGGCCCGCAAGGTCCGCACCCGATACCCCCCCTCCCGGAAATACCCCAGGTCCCGAGCCAACGCAGCCGGATCGCAAGCCACATAAGCGATCTTCCGCGCCCCCAGCTTCACCAACTGCTCGACCGTCTTCCGCCCCGCCCCCGCCCGAGGCGGATCCAGCACGATCAGATCCACCTCGGTGATGCCCGTGCGCGGCAGAACCGCCTCGACCTTGCCCTGTTCGATGCGAACCCGATCGAACGAGGCAAGGTTGTGACGCGCGTCCTCGACCGCCCGCTTGCCCGACTCGATGCCGAGGACCGCGCCCTTCTCGCCGATCCGGTCGGCCAACGCACCCGCGAACAGGCCGACGCCGCAGTACAGATCGAGGGCCATGTCTCCCTTGCGCGGGAGCAGGCCCTGCATGACCGCCTTCATCAGGGTGTCGGCCGCCATCGGGTGGACCTGCCAGAAGCCGCCGCTGCCGACCCGGTACGTACGGCCGTCGGCGCGCTCGCGCACGAACGCGCGGCCGTGGACGCGGTGGATGCCGCCGTCGTGCTCCTCGACCCGCATGACGGAGACGGGCTTGTCCAGCTCGACCAGGGGCAACCGAGCACCCGGCTTCGGCTCCAGGATGACCATGCGGTCCTGGGATCCGGTCGCGGCGATCGCGTCGACGGACTCCATCCCCGACCAGTCGCGCTCCTCGATGCCCAGCTCGCTGACGCCCGGCGCCGCGATCATGCAGTGCTCGATCGGCTCGACCTCGTGCGAACGGTGGCGCCGCAGCCCGGCGTTGCCGTCCGCGTCGACCGCGTACTGCACCCTCGTACGCCACTGAGGGACCTCACCCGGCGGCAGCTTGTCGCCCTCGGCCGGCATCACCGTGCCGTCCCAGCCGGCCTCCTCGGGGGTCAGGCCGGCGAGCCGCTTCAGCTGCTCGGCGACGACCTCGCCCTTGAGGCGGCGCTGTGCGCCCGGCTTGGCGTGCTGCCAGTCGCAGCCGCCGCAGCGGCCGGGGCCGGCGTAGGGGCAGGGGGCCTCGACTCGGTCCTTGGACGCCGTGAGCACCTCCACCGCGTCCGCGCGCAGGAAACGCGCGCCCTCCTCGCCCTCCGTCACCCGGGCCACGACCCGCTCACCGGGCAGCGTGTGCCGGACGAAGAGGACCTGCCCCTCCTCCGTACGCGCGATGCAGTGGCCGCCATGGGCGACGGGACCGACCTCGACCTCGTACTCCAGCCCCACCAGCGATTTCTTCGGTTCTGCCTGCATGGTGGGGTGACTCCGTAAGAGAGAAAGAGAGAACGGCCGGACAACAGCCCACCAGTCTACGTGGACCCCGCCCGACCGCTCACCACAAGCCCGCACAGGGGCCCGTCGGCTCAACCCTTGGTGCTCGGCTCCTTCGGCCGTTCCTCGGCCGGGCCGCGCCGGACCGATCCGGGCGCGTTCCAGTCCTGCCGCTTGCGGGCGCGGTTCTTCGCCGCCTCGGACGACTGCAGCTGGTAGGGCACCGACGTCACCATGACACCCGGCGTGAACAGCAGGCGTCCCTTGAGCCGGAGCGCGCTCTGGTTGTGCAGCAGATGCTCGTACCAGTGGCCGACCACGTACTCCGGGATGATCACGGACACGGCGTCGCGCGGCGAATCCCGGCGCAGCCCCTTCACGTACTCGATCACCGGCCGGGTGATCTCCCGGTACGGCGAGTCGAGCACCTTCAGCGGGACGGTGATCCCGCGCCGCTCCCACTCCTCCCGCAGCGCCTTCGTCTCCTCCGCGTCGACGTTGACGCTGAGCGCCTCCAACGTGTCGGAGCGCATCAGTTTCGCGTACGCGAGCGCGCGCAGGGTGGGCCGGTGGATCTTCGAGATCAGCACGACGGAGTGCACCCGTGACGGCCGTACGCTGTCGTCGCTCGGGCCCTCCGGGGCCGCGATCTCCGCGGAGACCCGGTCGTAGTGCTTACGGATCGCGGTCATCACCGCGTAGAAGATCACCATGCCGAGCAGCGCCACCCAGGCACCGTGCGTGAACTTCGTGCCGAGTACGACGACCAGGACCAGACCGGTGAAGAAGGCGCCGAAGGTGTTGATGGCGCGGGAGCGGACCATGTGCCGGCGCTTCGCCTGGTCCTTCTCGGTGGCCAGGTGGCGGTTCCAGTGCCGGACCATGCCGGTCTGGCTGAGCGTGAACGACACGAACACGCCGACGATGTAGAGCTGGATGAGGCGGGTCGAGTCGGCCCCGTAGATCCACACGAGCAGGACGGCGGCACCGGCGAGCAGCACGATGCCGTTGGAGAAGGCGAGCCGGTCGCCGCGGGTGTGCAGCTGGCGCGGGAGGTAGCGGTCCTGGGCGAGGATCGAGCCGAGCAGCGGGAAGCCGTTGTACGCGGTGTTGGCGGCCAGGAACAGCACCAGCGCGGTGGCCGCGGCGAGCAGAATGAAGAAGAAGCTGCCGTCGCCGAACACCGCCTCGGCGACCTGGGAGATCACCGGGTTCTGGACGTAGTCGGCGCCCAGTTCGACGCCCTTGTTCAGCAGGTCGTGCGCGGGGTTCTCGGCCATCCGCACCTTGGTGGCCATGGCGAGCCCGATGATCCCGCAGAACATGGTGACGGCCAGGAGGCCCATCGCCGCCAGCGTGGTCGCCGCGTTCTTGGACTTCGGCTTACGGAAGGCCGGCACACCGTTGGAGATGGCCTCGACGCCGGTGAGCGCCGCGCAGCCGGAGGAGAAGGCGCGCAGCAGCAGGAACACCAGCGCGAATCCGGCCAGTCCCTGGTGCTCGGCCTTGATCTCGTAGCCGGCGGTCGGCGCGCGCATGGTCTCGTCCAGCACCAGCCCGCGGAAGGCGCCCCACGCGATCATGATGAAGACGCCCGCGACGAACACGTACGTCGGAATCGCGAACAGCTTCCCGGACTCCTTGACGCCCCGCAGGTTCATCAGCGTGAGCAGCACGATGACGGCGACCGCGCAGAGCACCTTGTGCTCGACGACGAAGGGGATCGCGGAGCCGAGGTTCTCGATGCCGGAGGAGATCGACACGGCGACGGTGAGCACGTAGTCGACGAGCAGGGCGCTGGCGACCGTGAGCCCGGCCTTGGGGCCGAGGTTGGTGTTCGCCACCTCGTAGTCGCCGCCGCCGCTCGGGTAGGCGTGCACGTTCTGCCGGTAGGAGGCGACCACGGTGAACATCAGTACGACGACAGCGACCGCGATCCACGGGCTGAAGTGGTAGGCCGACACGCCCGCGATCGACAGGACCAGCAGCACTTCCCCGGGAGCGTAGGCAACGGAGGAGAGCGGGTCGGAGGCGAAGACGGGGAGAGCGATGCGCTTCGGCAGGAGCGTTTCGCCGAGCCGATCACTGCGCAGTGCGCGCCCGATCAGGATGCGTTTGGGCACGTCGGTCAGTTTGGACACGGACAGGATCGTAAGCTCCCCGCCTTGTTCTGGGCACATCCGGGTGAAATCCCGGCGGTCCGCCGAGTGAAATCCCGACATCCGAGACAGGCAAATGCCGCCGGAACCGCGTCCTCATGGCTATATGACGAAAACACAGCATGCCTTATGTGCTCTTTAACCCTTTCATCGCCTTCCGGGAGCCCCCCATGCCCCACCTCGCCGCGGAGCTGATCGGCGCCGTCGCCTCACTTGTCGTCCTAGCCCTGCTCACTCTGGCCAGCGTCCGCAGCATCAGCCGCAGGTAAGGGGGTGCCCTCGGCCGACCGTGCGTGTGTAGCTTGGGCGAGGGTCTGAGACCCTGTTCAAGCCAATCGAGCCAAGTCGACAACGGCGGGCTTCGACCTCGGATCGGAAGGACGGTCGTGCACATCGTCATCATGGGCTGCGGCAGAGTGGGTTCCGCTCTCGCCCAGACCCTGGAGCAACAGGGGCACACGGTCGCCGTGATCGACCAGGACCCCACCGCCTTCCGACGACTGGGCTCCGGGTTCGGCGGCCGGCGCGTCACCGGGGTCGGCTTCGACCAGGACACCCTGCGCGAGGCGGGCATCGAGGAGGCAGGCGCTTTCGCCGCCGTCTCCAGCGGTGACAACTCGAACATCATCGCCGCCCGGGTGGCGCGCGAGATGTTCGGCATCGAGAACGTCGCGGCCCGTATCTACGACCCCCGCCGTGCCGAGGTCTACCAGCGCCTGGGCATCCCGACCGTCGCCACCGTCCGCTGGACGGCCGACCAGATGCTGCGCAGGCTGCTGCCGTCCGGGGCCGAGCCCCTGTGGCGCGACCCCACCGGCGGCGTCCAGCTCGCCGAGGTGCACGCCTCGTCGGCCTGGGTCGGCCACAAGATCAGCAAGCTGCAGGACGAGACCGGCGTGCGTGTCGCCTTCCTCACCCGGCTGGGCGAGGCGGTCCTGCCCTCCTCTCAGACGGTGCTGCAGGAGGGCGACCTGGTGCACGTGATGATGCGTACGGACGACGTCGAGAAGGTCGAGGCGTCCTTCGCCGAGGGCCCTGAAGAGGAGGCCGGTCACTGATGAGGGTCGCCATTGCCGGTGCCGGTGCCGTCGGCCGCTCGATCGCGGGCGAGCTGCTGGAGAACGGCCACGAGATCCTGCTGATCGACAAGGCCCCGACGGCCATCTCGGTCGAACGAGTCCCCCAGGCGGAGTGGCTCCTGGCCGACGCCTGCGAGATCACCTCACTTGACGAGGCCGCGCTGCAGCGCTGCAACGTGGTGATCGCCGCGACGGGCGACGACAAGGTGAACCTCGTCGTCTCCCTGCTCGCGAAGACGGAGTACGGCGTCCCACGCGTCGTCGCCCGCGTCAACAACCCCAAGAACGAGTGGCTGTTCAACGAGGCCTGGGGCGTGGACGTGGCGGTCTCCACCCCCCGCCTGATGTCGGCCCTGGTCGAGGAAGCGGTGAGCGTGGGCGACCTGGTCCGCCTCCTCCGCTTCAGCCACGGCGACGCGAACCTCGTAGAACTGACCCTCCCCCCGGAGTCGGCCCTGGCAGGCACCCAGGTCGGCGACGTGGAATGGCCGGAGGACACGTCCCTGGTGACGATCATCCGCGGCACCCGAGTCCTGACCCCGTCCCGCGAGGACTCCCTGGAAGCAGGCGACGAACTCCTGTTCGTAGCGGCCCAGGCAAGGGAGGAACAGCTGGAGGACCTGCTGTCGGTACGGAAGGACTGAGCTTTTCAGCCCGTCCGGCGTTTGAGGACGAGCGCGTCGTATTTCAGCCCGTCCGGCGTTTGAGGACGAAGGGGGGTCTGGGGGCACAGCCCCCAGAAGGATGGGACGGGTAGGGGTGGCGGGGGCGAGAAAACCCAACGCCGACCCCCACACCCCCTACTCGGAAGAAGCCGCGGCCTTACGCCGCTCCTCCTCCGCCCGCTCCTCCGCCTCCATCTCCGCGAACACATCAATAGGCGCCGGCGCCTTCGCCAGGAACACCCAAGTGAGCCACACGGCCAACAGGAACGGCGGAATCTTCAACGCCACCAGCACCCACCCCAGCGACGCCGTGTCCGCCCACCAGTACAGCGGGAACAGAATCGCGCACTTGGCGAGCAGAATCAGCCCCCAAGCCCAACTGGCCTTCGCATAGGCCTTCTTGCGCCCAGGATTACGCGTACGCCAGGAGAGGTTCTCCTTGAAGACCGGGCCGAGGATCAGCCCGAGCAGCGGAACTCCGAACAGCGTCGTGATGATGTACGCCAGCGCCAGCCCCAGCGTGTAGAGCATGCCGGGCAGATAGAAGTCCTTGGCATTGCCCGTCATCATCGCGAAGACGACACCGAAGGCGACCCCGAACACCCCGCTGAAGGCGTGCTTGACGGTGTCCTTCGTGACGAGGCGCACCACGACCAGCACCACCGAGACAGCGAGGGCCGCGATGGCCGACGCGTGCAGGTCCTTCTTGATCGTGTAGATCGTGACGAAGAGCAGCCCCGGCAGGACCGTCTCGATCATGCCCCGCAGACCGCCGAACGCCTCGAAGAGCGCGGCCTCGGTCACCGCCCTGGAATCGTGCTGGGCGTCTTCGGTCGGCTTGTCGAGCGACGTCACCGGCTACTCCCGTCCGAGAGGTCTCAGTTCGTATTTCGGATTGAACAGCACACGGCGTCCCCGGCTCATCGAGATCCGCCCCGACGCGATCAGCTTGCGCCCCGGCTCTATCCCGACGATGGAACGTCGGCCGAGCCACACCACGTCCAGCGCGGCCGAGCCGTCGAACAGCTCGGCCTCCAGGGCCGGGACCCCCGCCCTCGGCCGTAGCGTGACCGTGCGCAAGGTACCAGTAACCGTCACTATCTGTCGGTCGTGGCAGTCACCGATACGCGTACAGCCCGCGGTCGCGGTGTCCTCGCGCAGCTCCTCGGACTCCAGGTCCTCCTGCGACGAGGAGAGCCGGTCGAGCATGCGCCGAAACCGGCCCGTCGGCTTCTCGGAACGAGGAACAGCACTCATACCTGAAGCGTACCGGCGCCCACCGACACCGACGTACCCCCGTGGCCTACCGCTCGAACCGGTACCCCATCCCCGGCTCGGTGATGAAGTGCTTCGGATGCGAGGGATCCGTCTCCAGCTTGCGCCGCAGCTGCGCCATGTACACGCGCAGATAGTTGGTCTCCGTCCCGTAGGACGGCCCCCACACCTCCTGGAGCAGCTGTTTCTGGCTGACCAGCCGGCCCGTGTTGCGTACGAGCACCTCCAGGAGATGCCACTCCGTGGGAGTCAGCCGTACGTCGCGCCCCCCGCGGTGGACCTTCTTCGCGGCGAGGTCGACGGTGAACTCGTCGGTCTCCACCACGACCTCGTCCTCGGCGCTCCCGGTGGGCTCGGCCCGGCGGACGGCGGCCCGCAGCCGGGCCAGCAGCTCGTCCATGCCGAAGGGCTTGGTGACGTAGTCGTCGGCGCCCGCGTCGAGCGCCTCGACCTTCTCGTCGGACGTGTGCCGGGCCGACAGCACCAGGATCGGCACCCGGGTCCAGCCCCGGAGCCCCTTGATCACCTCGACGCCGTCCATGTCGGGCAGCCCCAGGTCGAGCACGACCACGTCGGGATGGCGGGCGGCGGCCAGTTCGAGGGCGGTGGCACCGTCGGGAGCCGCGTCGACCTCGTACTTGCGTGCCTTGAGGTTGATCACGAGCGCACGCACGATCTGCGGCTCGTCGTCGACCACCAGCACCCGGGTCATGAAACCTGCCTCTCCGCCCGCACTTCTGTTCCCACTGCCACGGCCCCCGTCACTCCACCACTCCGCAGGGGCTCGACCCCCGCGCCCGTCCCCGCCGCCCGCACCGTGAGCACCATGCTCAGCCCGCCCCCAGGCGTGTCCTCGGCCTGGAGCGTGCCGCCCATCGCCTCGGCGAACCCCCGGGCCACCGCCAGCCCCAGCCCCACCCCGGCCCCGCGCGGAGCGTCACCGTACCGCTGGAAGGGCTCGAAGATGCGGTCCTTCGCCTCGTCCGGCACGCCCGGCCCACGGTCCACCACCCGCACCTCCACCCGGTCGGCGATGGCACTGGCGGCCACCAGCACCGGCTCCCCGTCCGGGCTGTACTTGACGGCGTTCTCGACCAGGTTGGCCACCGACCGCTCCAGCAGCCCGGGGTCGACGGCGACCATCGGCAGCGTCTCGGGAATGTCCAGCTCGACACTGTCCTCGGGTACGCCCCCCAGCGCCATCGGCACCACCTCGTCCAGGTCGATCTCCCTGATCAGCGGGGTGACCGTCCCGGTCTGGAGCCGGGACATGTCCAGCAGGTTGCCCACCAGGTGGTCGAGCCGGTCGGCGCCGTCCTCGATGCCGGCCAGCAGTTCGGCCCGGTCCTCCTCGGACCACTCCACGTCGTCCGACCGCAGCGACGTGACCGCCGCCTTGATCCCGGCCAGTGGCGTACGGAGGTCATGGCTGACGGCGGCGAGCAGCGCCGTGCGGATCCGGTTGCCCTCGGCGAGGGTACGGGCCTGGTCGGCCTGGGACTGGAGGCGCCGGCGGTCCAGGACCACGGCCGCCTGGGCGGCGAACGCGGCCAGTACACGCCGGTCGGCGGCGGGCAGTACCCGTCCGGACAGCGCGAGCGCCATGTGGTCGCCGACCGGCATGTCCACGTCCGCGTCCTCCGGCCGCTCCACGGCCTTCCGGGTGCCGACGCTGCCCGCGCAGGTCCAGGGATCGACGTCGCCCGCCCGTTCCAGCAGCGCCACGGACTCCATCCCGAAGGTCTCCCGGACCCGTTCGAGGAGCGCCTCCAGGCTGGTCTCGCCGCGCAGGACGCTCCCCGCGAGGAAGGAGAGGATCTCCGACTCGGCCCGCAGCCGGGCCGCCTGATGCGTACGCCGGGCGGCGAGGTCCACCACGGACGCCACCGCCACGGCGACCCCGAAGAAGATCACGAGGGCGACGATGTTCTTCGGGTCGGCGATGGTCAGCCGGTGGTACGGCGGCGTGTAGAAGTAGTTCAGCAGCATGGAGCCGAAGGCCGCCGAGGCGAGCGCCGGGTACAGGCCGCCGAGCAGGGCCGCCGCCACGGTGAGCGCCAGGAACAGCAGCATGTCGTTGGCGAGGCCGAGGTCGACGGCGTTCAGCAGCAGCGCGAGGCCCAGCGGACCGGCCACGCCGACCAGCCAGCCCCACATGATCCGCGCCCGCCCGAGCCTGGCCCCCCGGGCCACGGGCAGCCCGCGTCCCTTGCCGGCCTCGCCGTGGGTGATCAGGTGGACGTCGAGGTCGGGCCCCGAGTCCCGGGCCACGGTCGCGCCGACCCCGGGCCCGAAGACGTACTGCCAGGTCTTGCGCCGGGAGACGCCCAGCACGATCTGGGTGGCGTTCACGCCCCGCGCGAAGTCCAGCAGCGCCACCGGGATGTCGTCCCCGACCACATGGTGAAACGTTCCGCCGAGATCCTCGACCAGGGTCCGCTGGACGGTCAGTTCCTTCGGCGAGGCGTTGGTCAGCCCGTCGCTGCTGGCGATGTAGACGGCCATGACCTCGCCGCCGGCACCCTTCTCCGCGAGCCGCGCGGCCCGCCGGATCAACGTACGGCCCTCGGGTCCGCCGGTGAGTCCGACCACGATCCGTTCCCGCGAACCCCAGATCCTGGAGACCTGGTGCTCACTGCGGTACTCGGTCAGGTACTCGTCGACCCGGTCCGCCACCCACAGCAGCGCCAGCTCCCGCAGGGCGGTCAGGTTCCCCGGCCGGAAGTAGTTGGACAGAGCCGCGTCGACCTTGTCCGACTTGTAGATGTTGCCGTGGGCCATCCGCCGGCGCAGCGCCTGCGGGGACATGTCGACCAGCTCGATCTGATCCGCACGCCGGACCACTTCGTCGGGAACGGTCTCCTGTTGACGTACACCAGTGATCGACTCAACCACATCACCCAACGACTCAAGATGTTGAATGTTGACAGTCGATATCACGTCAATACCGGCGGCCAGCAGCTCCTCGACGTCCTGCCAGCGCTTGGTGTTGCGCGAGCCCGGGACATTGGTGTGCGGCAGTTCGTCCACCAGGGCGACCTGCGGCCGGCGGGCGAGCACGGCGTCCACGTCCATCTCGGTGAACACGGATCCGCGGTAGTCCAACTCCTTGCGCGGGATCTGCTCCAGTCCGTGGAGCATCACCTCCGTACGCGGCCGACTGTGGTGCTCCACGAAGGCCACCACACAGTCCGTTCCCCGCTCGACACGGCGATGCGCCTCGGAGAGCATCGCGTACGTCTTGCCGACGCCCGGTGCCGCACCGAGATAGATCCGAAGCTTGCCGCGTCCCATGGCCTCATTGTCTTCCCGCGCCCGCTGTGTACGCAGCGTCGACCATACGTCGAACAATGCCGACAATTAGGACGGGAAGCAGGCAGGAACAGGTCTTTGACACAACCCTGACGCGCCACAAACGAGCCGCGCCCCTTTCGAGGCGCGACCCGAAGGGGCGCAGCCCGAAAGGGGCGCGGGGAACTGCGCGACCAGCCCCCACCGGCCCGCAGCCAACAAACCGCTTAACGAACCTCAGTGATCTCCGGCCCACGCTGCAGCTGCCCCATACCACCGGAGAAGCGGGACCCAGCCTGCTCCTCCTGCTGAACACCCTCGGGCACCATCTGCGCGTCGTTCGGCAGCTTCAGCACGATCGGGTCCCGAGGCGCCATCGGCCCCTCACCACGGACGACGACCGTGTCCCGGAAGATCTGCTCCAGCAGCCCGGCCGCCTGCGGCTGCACCGCGCCCTGCCCGGAGATGACACCCCGCAGGAACCACCGCGGACCGTCCACACCGACGAACCGCACGACCTGGAAACCACCCGTGCCGTCCGGCAGTTGCACCGGCACCTGCGCACGCAGCTCCCAGCCCAGCGGCCCCTCGACCTCGTCGACGATGCCACCCTGCTGGGTGATGCCGCTGGCGATCTCCTCGCGTACCTCGCCCCAGATGCCCTCGCGCTTGGGCGCGGCGAAGGCCTGGAGCTGCACGGCGCTGTCGCGCAGCACTACGGTCGCCGCGACGATCGCGTCGCCCGCGACCTCGACCCGAAGTTCCATGCCGTCGACTCCGGGCACGAACAGTCCGCCCAGGTCCACCCGGCCCTCGCCGGGCTCGCGGACCTCGGTGTCGTCCCAGGGCCCGTCGGGACGCGGCTCCGGCTCCAGCCGGACGCGTGCGCGCCCGCCCGTGGCTTCCTCGTCCGCCTCAGTGCCGCTGTCGACGACCTGCTCGGCCTCGCCGGCCGCGTCCTCGGCGGCACCCTTCTTCTTGCGACGTCCGAACACGTCACTGTCCTTCCCGGTCGGATACGACCGAAGCGTATCGATTCCCACCCGTTGTGCCGCCCACTGCGGCCTGACCGCTGTGACCGCTCGCACCGCCCACCGAGGCGTGACCTCCGGTGGACCCGAAGCCCCCCTCGGCCCGCGCCGAGCCGGGAAGTTCCGCGACCTCCCGGAAGCGGACCTTCTCGACCTGCTGGACGACCAGTTGGGCAATCCTGTCGAAGCGCTCGAATCGCACGGGTTCGTGCGGGTCGAGATTCACCACGATCACCTTGATCTCCCCACGGTACCCGGCATCAACCGTCCCCGGGGCATTCACCAGAGCGACACCGCAGCGGGCGGCGAGCCCCGAACGGGGGTGCACGAAGGCCGCGTACCCGTCCGGGAGCGCGATGGACACCCCGGTGGGCAGAACGGCTCGTTCGCCCGGTTTCAGTTCGCACTCCTCGGTCGTCCGCAGGTCGGCTCCGGCGTCGCCGGGCTGTGCGTACGCCGGAAGCGGTACGTCCGGGTCGACGCGGCGGATGAGGACGTCCAGGGGCTCACGGCCCATGGGTGCGGGGCTCACGGGTTCACCTCGAATGCGCGGGCGCGCCGGACCTGGTCCGGGTCGCTCATGGCCGCCTGGATCTCCTCCGGGCGGCCGTTGTCGATGAAGTGCTCGACCTTGACCTCGATGAAGAGGGCCTCGGCGCGCACCGCGACGGGCCCGTCGGGGCCGCCGATGCGTCCGGTGGCGGTCGAGTAGATCTTCCGCCGTGCCACCGCGGTGACCTCGGCCTCCAGATGCAGCAGGGTGCCGACGGGCACGGGCCGGACGAACTCGGTCTCCAGCCGTCCGGTCACCGCGATGGTGCGCAGCAGCCAGTTCAGCGAGCCGAGCGTCTCGTCCAGCGCGCTGGCGAGCACCCCGCCGTGGGCGAGACCGGGGGCGCCCTGGTGGGCCTCCCTGACGGTGAACTCGGCGGTGACGGTGACCCCGTCGCCGGCCCGCGCGGCGAGGTGCAGCCCGTGGGCCTGCTCGCTGCCACATCCGAAACACTGTTCGTAGTGGGCACCGAGCAGCTCTCCGGGCGCGGGCGCGTCCGGGTGCCGCACGGGCGCCACGGCGTCGGCGGGGGGCTTCAGAGCTGCGGATGTACCACTCACAGCCGCAGACCTTACCCGCGAGTCGGCCGTCGACCGACACCATGCCAAGCTTGGCTCCATGCAGCTTTCGGCCTCCCCGTACGAAGAACGCCTCACGGCCCCCCGCTCCTGGTGGCTGATCTCCTTCCTGGTCGGCGTCTCCTTCGCCCTGATCCTGCTCCCGTTCGGCACGCTGCCCCTGCTCGGCGGCCTGGTGGGCGGTACGGCGGCGGCCGCGGTGGCGGCGAGTTCGTACGGCTCGATCCGGATCCGGGTCGTGGGTGACGCCCTGATCGCGGGCGAGGCGAAGATCCCGGTGGCGGCCCTGGGCGAGGCGGAGATCCTGGACGCGGAGGAGGCCCGCGCCTGGCGCACGTACAAGGCCGACACCCGCGCCTTCATGCTGCTGCGCGCCTACATCCCGACAGCGCTGCGCGTCCAGGTCACGGACCCCGAGGACCCCACCCCGTACCTGTATCTGTCGACGCGGGAGCCCGAGCAGCTGGTGGCGGCGCTGGAATCGGCGCGGGCGGCCGCCGCGCGCGACGCCGGCTGAACCGGTCGGCAAATTCTTCTTCGACGGCGGGCAAAGACTTGCCCGCCGCTCCTGTACCCAGAGGTTTCCGGGCCCGTGCGGGCCGCCTACTTCCCGAGTTCCCTCGGCCCGTTCGCGATGTCCAGCGCGTCGGTGGGCGGCGGCAGCGGGGGCAGTTCCGGGAGCTGGTCCCAGGGGACCTGGAACTTACGCAGGTCCTTGCGGACGTGGCCCGCGAGCTTTCTGGTGTCGCGCCGGTTCATCACCGCGCCGACGGCCGCGCCCACCATGAACGGGATCAGGTTGGGCAGGTCCCGGACCATCCGCTTCATGATCTGCTGGCGCAGTTCGCGCTTCATCTGGCCCCCGAGGGCCGAGTTGAACGTCGACGGCTTGGTCACGTCGATGCCGCGCTCGCCCGACCACGAGTTGAGGTACGCGGTGCTGCGCTGCTTCAGATTGCCCGGTGGCCGTACGCCGTAGACCTCGTGCAGCTCGGCGATCATCTTCAGCTCGATCGCGGCCACACCGGTGATCTCGGCGGCCAGTTCGGTCGGCATGGCCGGTGGCACCGGCAGCATCGCCGCGGCCCCGATGCCCGCGCCGACGGTCGCCGTCGCGCTCGCGGCGCCGGCGACGAGCTTGTCCGCGATCTCCTCGGGCCCGAGGCCCGGGAACTGTCTGCGGAGGGTGGCGAGGTCGCGTACGGGGATACGCGGGGCGTTCTCGATGATCCGGTCGGTGAGGTACGCCAGGCTCGCCTTCGCCCGGCTGCCGCCCTTGAGGACGCCTTCCCTGGCCTTCTGCCGGATCGCGGCCGTCCGTCGCCCGGCGACGGGGACGGAAGGCTCGGCCGGCACCGGGAGGTCATCCCCGTGGTCGGCCGGCCTGTCGGCCGGTTCGAGCGAGGCCGATCCTGTACCGGATGAGCCTCGCTCGTCGTCACGAGCACCGTGAGGGCCGTTCTGCGGCCCCTGGTCCGCTCCCCGCGAAGGGAAGCGGCGCTTCCAAGGAGGGGTCGAGCCAGTCACGGCCGACCCGCCCTCAGTCGCAGTCGCGGCAGATCGGCTGACCGTTCTTCTCGCGGGCCAGCTGGCTGCGGTGGTGCACCAGGAAGCAGGTCATGCAAGTGAACTCGTCCTGCTGCTTGGGCAGCACCCGGACGGCCAACTCCTCGTTCGAGAGGTCCGCTCCGGGCAGTTCGAGGCCTTCGGCGGCCTCGAACTCGTCGACGTCCACGGCGGAAGTCGACTTGTCGTTCCTCCTGGCCTTCAGTTCTTCAAGGCTGTCCGAGTCGACGTCGTCGTCGGTCTTGCGTGGGGTGTCGTAATCCGTTGCCATGTCGCGCTCTCCCCCTCTGGGTGTCTGCGGTGTCTCAGCGCAGGTAACGCGTGAGAGGCCGGACTTGTGCCCGACCTGAGGCGGAGATTTTGCCTCACATCAAGGTCTGTTACTCAATCGACACCCAACCGACCTCCTCAAGAGAGATCGGCATGGATGGCGATGCGGACCGTACACGGTCCGAATACCGCACTTCAAAGGCGCCCCACCGTGTACTTCCCGTGATCAAGACCCCCGAAAACCCGGATTATCCGGGCCTTATGGCAGGTCGCATGATCACGGACAGTAGATGGCCGGAATTTCGCCCTTGTGATCGATCACACACGAGGTCACCGGGAAGTCGCCCCGGAAATTCCGCGCAAAGCGAACATCCTCGCGTGTCGGCGACATGATCTCAGATAGGAAGGGCGACTCGCATCACGAGCCCACCCCCCTCACGCGGTGTGGCCGAGATGTGGCCGCCGTGAGCGCGCGCCACAGAGCGCGCGATCGACAGTCCGAGGCCCACACCCTTGTCACTGCCCGTACGCTCCGTACGCAGCCGCCTGAAGGGCTCGAAGAGGTTGTCCACCTCGTACGCCGGGACCACAGGACCCGTGTTCGAGACGACCAGCACCGCCTGCCCGTGCTGGACCACGGTGTTCACCTCGACCCAGCCGTCCTCCGGCACGTTGTACCGCACCGCGTTCTGTACGAGGTTCAGCGCGATCCGCTCCAGCAGTACGCCGTTGCCCTGGACGACCACGGGATCACGCTTCCCCCGGAACTCGACGCCCTTGGCCTCGGCCTCGGCATGCGTCTGGTCGACGGCCTGCGAGGCGACCTCGGCCAGATCGACCGGTTTCCGCTCGACGATCTGGTTGTCGCTGCGGGCCAGCAGCAGCAGCCCCTCGACCAGCTGCTCACTGCGCTCATTGGTGGCCAGCAGCGTCTTGCCCAGCTGCTGGAGTTCCGGTGGCGCCGCCGGATCCGACAGGTGCACCTCAAGGAGCGTGCGGTTGATCGCCAGCGGCGTTCTCAGCTCGTGCGACGCGTTGCCGACGAACCTCTGCTGGGCCGTGAACGCCCGCTGGAGGCGCTCCAGCATGTCGTCCAGGGTGTCCGCCAGCTCCTTCAGCTCGTCGTCGGGGCCGTCCAGCTCGATCCGGCGGGACAGGTCCGAGCCGGCCACCGCGCGGGCGGTACGGGTGATCCGGCCGAGCGGGGTCAGGACCCGGCCGGCCATGGCGTAGCCGAACGCGAAGGCGATCACGGCGAGGCCCAGCAGCGTGAGCAGCGAGCGGCTGAGCAGGCTGTCCAGGGCGTGCTGCCGCAGGGCGTCGCTGCATGCCTTGAGCGCGGAGTTGCGCTGGTCGTCGGTGGTCGCGGTGTTCAGCACCGGGCAGGTGTCACTGGTGATCCTGGTGACGGTGCCCTCGATCGCGAACGACTGGTTGCTGCCCTCACGGATGGCCTGGGCGGCCAGGAGATAGATGATCGACAGCAGCAGGATGCCGGCGATCAGGAACATGCCGCCGTAGAGCAGCGTCAGGCGTATGCGGATGGTCGGGCGCAGCCAGGGCAGCGGTAGCTGCTGGGGCTTCCTCGGGTCCCAGGTGGGCTTCGGGGGCGCCTTCGGGGGAGCGGGTGTCGTGGCCATCGAATCCTCAGATCCGGTAACCGGAGCCCGGCACGGTGACGATCACGGGAGGCTCGCCCAGCTTGCGGCGCAGGGTCATCACGGTCACGCGTACGACGTTGGTGAACGGGTCCGTGTTCTCGTCCCAGGCCTTCTCCAGGAGCTGCTCGGCGGAGACGACCGCGCCCTCGCTGCGCAGCAGCACCTCCAGGACGGCGAACTCCTTCGGCGCGAGCTGGACCTCCTTGCCGTCGCGGAAGACCTCACGGCGGTTCGGGTCCAGCTTGATCCCGGCGCGCTCCAGGACGGGCGGCAGCGGCAGACTCGTACGCCGGCCGAGGGCACGCACGCGTGCCGTCAGCTCGCTGAAGGCGAAGGGCTTGGGGAGGTAGTCGTCCGCGCCGATCTCCAGTCCCTCGACCCGGTCGCTGACGTCTCCGGAAGCCGTGAGCATCAACACGCGCGTGGGCATGCCGAGTTCGACGATCTTGCGGCAGACGTCGTCGCCGTGCACCAGTGGGAGGTCACGGTCGAGGACGACCACGTCGTAGTCGTTGACGCCGATGCGCTCCAGGGCCGCCGCACCGTCGTACACGACGTCGACGGCCATGGCCTCCCGGCGCAGTCCGGTGGCCACCGCATCGGCGAGCAGTTGCTCGTCCTCGACGACGAGTACGCGCACGTCGTTTGTCCTTCCTCGGGGTCGCCCGCGGGCCCGGTCGGCACGTTGGCGGAATCTTTTCGTGTGGTCAGGCCTCCATCCTGCCGCTTTCGCCCGTAAACCGGTTGTAAGAGGGCTCAGAACGATCACCGCGGGACACCTTCCCGGCCGACCCGGGCCACTCCCGCCGACAGCGGAGGGAAGAATTCTTGGCGGGTTGAGGTTTCCCCGGAACGGAGCGGGGGGAGGACGGCTTTACACCCCGCGATCACGCTCTGCGTGTGCCATGACACCTAGTGGCACAACGGACCGCTTTCCGCAGAGCGGGCGTGGGTGTCCGGCACCGTCGCCGCCCGGCAGGGCAGCGCTGGGCACCCAGTTGGAGACGTGATCGCCCCTTCCGAACGGCACACCCCCGTGCCATCGACCCACGACCCAGGACGAGGGGGCGCAGCATGGACGCATTCACCGCAGGACTTCTGCAGCGCATAAGGGCGACCGAGACCGACCTCACGCGGGCTCGCGACGAGGGCGACGACTTCCTCGTCGAAGTGGAACAGGCCGAACTCGACGACCTGCGCCGCCTCGCCGCCGAACACGGTGTGGAGGTCGGCGCGACAAGCGTCTGACGTGGTGCGTACGCACCACGCGGCACAACAGCGGAACCCCGGCGAATCCAGCGCCGGGGTTCTGCTGTTTCCGGCCCCTGGGCCGGTTCCCTGTCAGTCGTGCCAGGCGCCCAAGTCCTCCAGGTGGCGCTGGAGGGGTTCGAAGACGCCTGGGGTGCCCGCGACCGTCAGATCGCGTGACGGGCGTTCTCCGGGGCGTCCACCGGTTAGGGCGCCCGCCTCCCGGGCGATCAGGTCGCCCGCTGCCACGTCCCAGGCGTTGAGGCCCCGCTCGTAGTAGCCGTCCAGACGGCCCGCCGCCAGATCGCACAGGTCCACCGCCGCCGAGCCGCCGCGCCGGATGTCGCGCAGCAGCGGGATCAGCTGCCGGGCCACCTCGGCCTGGTGGGCCTTGACCTCGGCGACGTAGTTGAAGCCCGTCGACACCAGGGCCTGGTCCAGGGGCGGGGCCGGGCGGACGGCGAGCCGGCGTTCGCCCTCCCAGGCGCCGGTGGCCCAGGCTCCCCCACCGAGCACCGCGTGGTACGTCTCGCCGCGCATCGGCGCCGCGACCACGCCGACGATCCGCTCGCCGTCCCGCTCGGCCGCGATGGAGACGGACCAAGTGGGCAGCCCGTACAGGTAGTTGACCGTGCCGTCGAGCGGGTCGATGACCCAGCGAATGCCGCTGCTGCCCTCGCTGGAGGCGCCCTCCTCGCCGAGGAAGCCGTCGTCCGGGCGGTGGTCGGAGATCACGTCGGTGATCAGCTTCTCCGCCGCGATGTCCATCTCCGTGACGACGTCGATGGGGCTGGACTTGGTGGCGGCGACCGCGAGGTCGGCCGGCCTGCCGTCCCGCAGCAGCTCTCCCGCGCGGCGGGCGGCCTCCTGGGCGAGCCGGAGCAGTTCGGGCAGCAGGGGGTCGGTCACGGGGTTCCTCACGCGTACGGGCTGTCGGCGCCCGCGGCGGCGGGCCTGGGGGCACGGGACGGGCAGCAGCCCACCGGGCAGAGGTCGCGGGTCGCGCCGAGCGCGCCCAGGGCGCACGGCGTGATGTCCTGGCCGCTCTCGGTGGCGGCGCGCTCCAGGACGAGTTCGCGGACCGCGGCGGCGAAGCGCGGGTCGGCGCCCACGGTCGCGGAGCGGCGCATGGGCAGGCCCAGCTCCTCCGCCTTGGCCTTCGCCTCCGTGTCGAGGTCGTACAGGACCTCCATGTGGTCCGACACGAACCCGATGGGCGCGATCACGACGGCCGGGACGCCGGCGCCGTGCCGCTCCTCCAGGTGGTCGCAGATGTCGGGCTCCAGCCACGGGATGTGCGGGGCGCCGGAGCGCGACTGGTAGACGAGCCGCCAGGGGTGGTCGACGCCGGTCCGCTCGCGCACGGCGTCCGCGATCAGCCGGGCGGTGTCCAGATGCTGCTTCACGTACGCGCCGCCGTCCCCGTGGTCCTCGACGGGCCCGGAGGTGTCGGCGGACGCGGTCGGGATGGAGTGGGTCGAGAAGGCGAGGTGCGCGCCGTCCCTGACGTCCTCGGGGAGGTCCGCGAGGGAGGTGAGCACGCCCTCGATCATCGGCTCCAGGAAGCCCGGGTGGTTGAAGTAGTGCCGCAGTTTGTCGACCCGGGGGAGGTCGAGGCCCTCGGCCTCCAGGGCGGCCAGGGAGTCCGCGAGGTTCTCGCGGTACTGGCGGCAGCCCGAGTACGAGGCGTACGCGCTGGTGGCGAGGACGAGGACGCGGCGTCTGCCGTCCTGGACCATCTCGCGGAGGGTGTCGGTGAGGTACGGGGCCCAGTTGCGGTTGCCCCAGTAGACCGGCAGGTCGAGGCCGTGGTCCGCGAAGTCCTTGCGCAGGGCGTCCAGGAGGGCGCGGTTCTGGTCGTTGATCGGGCTGACCCCGCCGAACAGGAAGTAGTGCTGTCCGACTTCCTTGAGGCGTTCCTTGGGGATGCCCCGCCCACGCGTCACGTTCTCCAGGAACGGAACCACGTCGTCCGGGCCCTCGGGGCCGCCGAAGGAGAGCAGGAGCAGGGCGTCGTAGGGGGTGGCGTCGAGCGCTTCTCGCATGGTTCCGATCCTGCCACCCCCCTCTGACAGCCGGGATCGCGGCCCGTCCCGACGGGTGCGTCAGGGTCACCTGGCCCGTAAGCTGTATCGGTTTCCTTCACGCCTTACCCGCGCTTCCCTCACGTCTCACCGGATCGACCGGAGTCTCCTCGTGCCCAGCCCCTACCGCGCCCTGTTCGCCGCCCCCGGCTCCGGGCGTTTCACCGCCGCGGGGTTCCTGGGCCGGATGCCGTTGTCGATGATGGGCATCGGCGTGGTCACGATGATCTCCCAGCTCACCGGGCGGTACGGGCTCGCGGGCGCGCTCACGGCGACCATCGCCCTGGCGGGCGCGGTGGCGGGCCCGCAGGTCTCGCGGCTGGTCGACCAGTACGGGCAGCGGCGGGTACTGCGGCCCGCGACCCTCTGCGCCCTGGTGGCCTCGGCCGGGCTGCTGCTCGCCGCGCACTTCGAGTGGCCGGACTGGGTGCTGTTCGTGTGCGGCGCCGGCATCGGCTGCGTACCGAGCGTCGGCGCGATGACCCGCGCGCGGTGGGCGGCCCTGTACCGGGACACCCCGCAGCTGCACACCGCGTACTCCTTCGAGTCCGTGGTGGACGAGATCTGCTTCATCTTCGGGCCGATCATCTCCATCGGTCTGTCCACGGTGTGGTTCCCGGAGGCGGGGCCGCTGCTCGCCGCCTGCTTCCTGGCCGCCGGTGTCTTCTGGCTGACGGCACAGCGGGAGACCGAACCCGAGCCGCATCCGCGCTCGCGGCACAAGAGCGGCTCGGCGCTGCGCTCCCCCGGTCTCCAGGTCCTGGTGGTCACCTTCGCGGCGACCGGGGCGATCTTCGGGGCGGTCGACGTGGTCACCGTCGCCTTCGCCGAGGAACGGGGCGATCAGGGCGCCGCGAGCGTCGTGCTGGCCGTCTACGCGGCGGGCTCCTGCACGGCGGGGGCGGTGTTCGGGCTGCTGCGCCTTCCGGGAGCCCCGGAACGCCGGTGGCTGCTGGGCATATGTGCGATGGCCGTGAGTATGATCCCCCTCCTACTGGTCGGAAACTTGCCGTTTCTGGCCGTGGCGCTGTTCGTTGCGGGTCTGTCCATCGCTCCCACGATGATCACGACGATGTCCCTCATCGAACAGCACGTACCACGCGCGCAACTGACCGAGGGCATGACCTGGGTGAGCACCGGGCTCGCGGTCGGTGTCGCGCTCGGCTCCTCCGTGTCCGGCTGGGTGATCGACGCCGCCGGTGCGAGCGCCGGGTACGGGGTTCCGGTGGCGTCCGGGGCCGTCGCGGTCGCGGTCGGTTTCCTCGGGTACCGCCGGCTGAGCAGGCCGGCTCCGCGTCGGGGAGGCACCGTTGAGCAGCACAGCGAGCGGCAAGAGCGGCACGTGGCGTAACTGGGCGGGCAACGTCACCGCCCGGCCCGCCCGGGAGGTCACGCCCGCTTCCGTGGAGGAACTGTCGGCGGCCGTACAGAAGGCTGCCGCGGACGGTCTGAAGGTGAAGGCCGTCGGCACCGGGCACTCCTTCACGGCGACCGCCGCCACCGACGGGGTGTTGATCCGCCCTCAACTGTTGACCGGTATCCGCAATATTGACCGCGAGAACCTGACGGTCACGGTCGAGGCGGGCACCCCGCTCAAGAGACTCAACATGGCCCTCGCGCGCGAGGGTCTGTCGCTCACCAACATGGGCGACATCATGGAGCAGACGGTCTCGGGCGCCACCAGCACCGGCACCCACGGCACCGGCCGCGAGTCGGGCTCGATAGCCGCCCAGATCAAGGGCCTTGAGCTGGTGACGGCGGACGGCTCCGTCCTCACCTGCTCGGAGAAGGAGAATCCGGAGGTCTTCGCGGCGGCCCGGGTCGGGATCGGCGCCCTCGGGATCATCACCGCGATCACGTTCGCCGTGGAGCCGCTCTTCCTCCTCACCGCCCGCGAGGAGCCGATGACCTTCGACAAGGTCACCAGCGCCTTCGACGAACTCTGGGCCGAGAACGAGCACTTCGAGTTCTACTGGTTCCCGCACACCGGCAACACCAACACCAAGCGCAACAACCGCAGCGCGGGCCCCGAGAAACCGGTCAGTCGGGTCAAGGGCTGGATCGAGGACGAGTTCCTCTCCAACGGCGTCTTCCAGGCGGCCCAGTTGGTCGGCCGCGCGGCGCCGGCCACGATCCCGACGATCGCGCAGATCTCCAGCAAGGCCCTGTCCGCGCGGACGTACACGGACATCCCGTACAAGGTCTACACATCTCCGCGCCGGGTGCGCTTCGTGGAGATGGAGTACGCCGTTCCGCGCGAGGCCCTGGTGGAGACGCTGCGCGAACTCAAGGCGATGGTCGACAAGTCGGATCTGCGGGTCAGCTTCCCCGTGGAGGTGCGTACGGCCCCGGCGGACGACATCGCACTCTCCACGGCCTCGGGCCGCGACAGCGCCTACGTGGCCGTCCACATGTTCCGGGGGACGCCCTATCAGGCGTACTTCACCGCCGCCGAACGCATCTTCACGGCGCACGAGGGACGGCCGCACTGGGGCAAGGTGCACACGCGGGACGCCGATTACTTCGCGGGGGTCTACCCCCGTTTCGGTGAGTTCACGGCCCTGCGGGACCGACTCGACCCCGAACGGCTGTTCCAGAACGACTACTTGCGACGGGTTCTCGGCGCGTAGCGAAGCAATTGGTTCCGTTTCCGATGTTTACGTGAACCTCGTTGCGTCCGAGGTCACGGAACCGGTGGGAGATCGGCCAACTCGCACTCCCCTGCTGGAATTGGGTGGCGTGCCAATCCACGCACGTGGCCCAAATGGAGTACTGTTGCGAGCCCTGGGTCCGGTCTCCCGCCTGGGCGTCCGGGGCCTTCCAGGACCGCCAAGAGGGGGCTCGTTGCACAGGGTGACGGAGTTTGTCACTTAGCGTTGCGAATAGATAACCGTGACATAACGGCGATCTCGGGCCCGCGCCCGACACGCCGGGCAACTCGGCAAGGTTGTGGCAGGCTGCACCCGGGCAGGCCACACTCGACTAGCGGAAGCAGCGACGCACGTGACGTCGGCAGGCACCACCCGGGAGGTCCCCATGCCCGAACTGCGTGTCGTGGCCGTCTCTAACGACGGCACACGGCTGGTGCTGAAGGCTGCGGACAGCACGGAGTACACGCTTCCGATCGATGAGCGTCTGCGCGCCGCCGTTCGCGGCGACCGTCCCCGCCTCGGCCAGATCGAGATCGAGGTGGAGAGTCATCTCCGCCCCCGCGACATCCAGGCACGCATACGTGCCGGTGCGTCCGCGGAAGAGGTGGCGCAGCTCGCCGGGATTCCGGTCGATCGTGTGCGTCGCTTCGAGGGCCCCGTGCTGGCCGAACGAGCCTTCATGGCCGAGCGGGCCCGGAAGACTCCGGTCCGCCGGCCCGGTGAGAACGCCGGTCCACAGCTCGGCGAGGCCGTGCAGGAGCGGCTGACGATCCGTGGCGCCGACAAGGACACCGTCCAGTGGGACTCGTGGCGCCGCGACGACGGCACCTGGGAAGTCCTGCTGGTCTATCTGGTCGCCGGTGAACCGCACTCGGCGAGCTGGACGTACGACCCGCCCCGGCGGCTCGTCCAGGCCGTCGACGAGGAGGCCCGCTCGCTGATCGGCGAGTCGGACGACCTCTCGGCACCCGAGCCCAGCTTCCCGTTCGTACCGCGTATCGCCCGGCTGCCGCGCGACCGGCCGCTGGACCGTCCGGCGCTGCCCGCGCCGTCGGCCGAGCCGGTCGAGGAGAGCGAGCGGGACTCGCTGACCAGTCTGCTGGAGGCGGTACCGAGCTTCCGCGGCGACATGGTCGTGCCGGAACGACCCTCCTCCACGGAGACCCCGGAGGAACCGGCACCCGAACCCGAGGTGGAGGAGCCCCCGGCTCCCGCGGCCTCGGCGGGTTCCGCGTACGCGGACGTGCTGATGCCTCGCTCGGTCGGCGCTCACCGTGACCGGCTGGTCGGTGCGACTGACCGCCAGGCGGAGGCGGATGGGGTGCGTCCTGGGCGTAGAGCGGCTGTACCGAGCTGGGACGAGATCGTGTTCGGCACACGCCGAAAGAACAAGGAGTAGCGCTCCGCTGGAGGGGCCGCGAGGGGTTGTCGGTTCGCTGCGGCGCCGCCGTGGCTGGTCGCGCAGTTCCCCGCGCCCCTGACGGGGCGCTGCGCGCCCCCCGTTCAGCCGAACGGGGGGCATGGAACTGTTGGGCTACTGCGGGTCCGGGCCCACCGCCACCGGTCGCGTCGGGTCGCTCGACCACTCCGACCACGAGCCGACGTACAGCGCTGCCGGGATGCCCGCTACCGCCAGAGCGAGGACCTCGTGGGCGCCCGAGACGCCTGATCCGCAGTAGACGCCCACCGCGGTGGTGTCGGTCGCGCCCAGGGTCTTGAAGCGGGCCGTCAGCTCGTCCGTGGGCAGGAAGCGGCCGTCGGGCCCCACATTCTCGTTCGTGGGTGCCGAGACCGCGCCCGGGATGTGGCCGCCGACCCGGTCGATGGGCTCGACCTCGCCCCGGTAGCGCTCCCCCGCGCGCGTCGAGCAGCAGCCCGGAGCGGGCCAGCGCTGCGGCCCCGTCCGCGTCCAGCAGCTCCACCGCTCCCGGCACCGGCGTGAAGTCGCCCTCGGCGGGCGCGGGTACGTCCGTGTCGAGCGCCCCCTCCCAGGACGGCAACCCGCCGTCAAGGACCCGCACGTCCGAGTGACCCGTCCAGCGCAGCAGCCACCACGCGCGGGCCGCCGCCCAGCCCTGTCCACCGTCGTACACAACGACCGGGACGGCGGACGAGACACCCGCGCGGCGCATCGCCGCGCCGAACACCTCTGGGTCGGGCAGCGGATGCCGGCCGCCCGTCCCCGACGCGGAGGCCAGTTCCCGGTCCAGGTCGACGAAGACGGCGCCGGGGAGATGCCCGGCCGTGTACGCGACGCGCCCGTCGAACGGCGTCGCGCCGGGCATGCTCAGCTGCCAGCGGATGTCGAGCAGGACCGGCGGACGGGAACCAGCCAGCTCGTTCACTAGTTCGGGTGCGGAGATGATGGCGTTCATGGCTCCATCCTTGCGCACGGGGTGGCCGCGACGGCCAGGTCGGGCTACTCTCCCGCCGGACAGGTTCGATCACCAGGCGTACTGGATCGGGCACATGCTGTACGACCGATGGACACCCTGCGGCAATCGCATGGAAACGGGCGGGAAACGGCGGATCGGGCACCCTCACGACGAGGACGTGCCGGGGTCGGCGCGGCCGGAGCGCGCGGTACCGCGGGTGGTGCGAGCATCGGCACGGGGCGTGCGTGCGCGCGGGATCGCGGCACGGCACGACGGACGTACGGGACGAGGCACGCCGTACGACGGTATGCGGCAGGTCCGCCGACGCGGCGGACAGCGGAAGTGACACGGCCACCGCGAGGGGTCGAGGAGAGAGTGACGATGACCGAGGCACGGGAGTCGGCCGGCCGGAACAGCGAGGCGCACGACCGGCACGCGCCCGGCACACCCTGCTGGGTGAGTCTGATGGTGCACGGAATGGCGGCGACCCAGGACTTCTACGGGGAGCTGTTCGGCTGGGAGTTCGAACCTGGCCCCCAGCAGCTCGGCTGGTACGTCCGGGCCCGGCTGGACGGCCATGAGGTGGCCGGCATCGGCCAGCTGCCGCCGGACCGCCATCTCCCCATCGCGTGGACGCCGTACCTCGCCTCGGACGACGCGGACCTCACGGCGGAGATGGTCCGCCACTCGGGCGGCACCGTGGGCGTCGGCCCCCTGGACGCGGCCGAGGCGGGTCGGCTGGCGATCGCCTCCGACCCGATGGGAGCGGTGTTCGGCATCTGGCAGGCCGCCGCCCATCTGGGCACGGACATCACCGGCGTCCCCGGCACGCCCGCCTGGAACGAGCTGGTGACCCGTGACTCGTCGAGCGTCGCCAAGTTCTACAAGACCGTCTTCGGCTACGAGGAGGAGCCCGTGGTGTCGGCGAACTTCGACTACGTCACCCTGAACGTCGAGGGCCGACCGGTCGCCGGCATCCACGGCGTGGGCAACTCCCTGCCCCGGGACCGGGGTCCGCACTGGATGACGTACTTCGAGGTCTCCGACGCGGACGCGGCGGTCACCCGTCTGGTGGACCTGGGCGGCCATGTCGTCAAGCCTCCGCACGACAGCGCACACGGGCGCGTGGCGACGGTGACGGACCTGGAGGGGGCGATGTTCGCGCTGATCCAGGGGGCCCACTGACAGCCCCTTTGAAGGGCCCCTACGCCGGCCGCAGGACGCTGTGGATCGCCGCCTCGCCGGCCGCGAAGATCGAGTCCTCGCGGACCGTCGCGCCCGGACTCGGTGCGTGCATCATCGTTCCGTCGCCGACACAGATGCCCACGTGACCGACATGGCCCATGTCGCCGTGGAAGAAGACCAGGTCGCCGGGCCGGATGTCGGCGAGGTGGATCGCCATACCGGCGCTCGCCTGCTCGTGCACGGCACGCGGCAGCGCGACCCCGGCGGCCTTCCAGGCGGCCTGGATGAGACCGGAGTTGTCGTAGGACCCCGGTCCCACCGCGCCCCAGACGCACGGCCTGCCGATCTGCGCACGGGCGAAGGCGGCCGCCTTCGCGGCCTTCGCGCCGGGCTCCAGACCGAACGCGATGCCGTTGCCGATGCTCGCGCCGACCACGGCACCGGCGCCCAGGAACGGGTCGGTGCCGAAGTAGGTTCCCGTGCCGTAGGACGTCTGCGCGACGTACGAGGTCTGTGCGACGTACGAGGTCTGCGCGACGTGGGGCGCCTGGGCGACGTGCGGTGCCTGGGCGACGTAGGGCATCTCCGCGACGGGGAACGGGGCGGCGGCGGGGAACGGGTCCACCGCCGGGAACGGGTCGGCGACCAGGGGGAGTTCGGTGACGAGGGCGTAGTTCCCGTCGCGGAGCGTGCCCGCGTAGAGGGGGGTGCCCTCGAGGGACGCGTCCGTGCTCGGGCCTGCCGACTGGGGCAGTTGCGGCACCTCGGCCGGGAACGGAGCGGTGCTCGTGGCGGGCGACGGGAACCAGCTGGGCTCGGCGGGCAGCGTGGTCAGGCCCCCCGGGGCTTCCTGACGCGGTGAAGGCACAGCCGACAGCGCGTTCATGGGCGCGGCGGGCAGTTCGGCGACCGGCGCGGGCGGCAGTTCGGCCCTGGGTACCGGCGACAGTTCGCGCGCGGATCCCGAGGGCAGCTCGGGCATGGGTCCGGCGGTCAGCTCCGGCACGGCGCGGGCGGCCGGTTCGGCGGGAGGGCTCGCGGGGCGAGCGGGGCGGGACTCGGCCGCGCGGGCCGGCCTCCTGTCGGGCGGCAGTACGGCCGGCAGGGTCGGGCCCAGTTTGGCGCGCGCCGCGTCGAACCACGGTCGGGTGACCTCGTCGAGAGCGGGGTCGGAGCGCCTGCGCGCGGTGTCGGGCGTCGGCTCGACGCGCCTGCGCATGCCGACCTTCATCGCGCGGGTGGCGTTGAAGGTCCCGGTGGCGCTTTCGGCCTGGTCGTAGAGGCTGTTGATCCGCTGCTGGACCTCCTCACGGCTCGGCCCATCATTACGGGTTCGTTCCGGCGCCATGCGGGACGAGCTCCTTCCGTGTTCCACCCCCGAGTCAACTGTCTGCTTCGAACAGCGACTTGGGAAGAAGTCGTACGGAGGTCAACTTAGCCAACTTGTGCGGTTCAAGTGAAGGTTGAAGCGCGAAATGTCCGATACGTAATTGTGACCTTCGTCGTATCGGGGGTTGCGAGGGGTTCGGGCGGGGCGTTCGGGGAAGGCGAGACGACCTGGCGGAACGGGGTGCTCCGTTCAGTCTGCGGTGCTCAGGCAGGGCCGACCGGCAGGACGTCCGGGGAGAGCGCGCCGGCATGGGCGGAGGCGCTCGTCATACGGCGACGGTGGTGGCGTCGGCACAGCACCTCGTAGCCGACCTCCGCGGCGAGGCTGCTCACATCGCCGACCACGACCTGCTCGCCCTCCACCACCATCTCGCCGTTCACGGTGCGGGCGTTGTGCGTGGCACGCGCGCCGCACCAGCACATCGCCTCCACCTGGAGCGTCTCTATCCGGTCGGCCAGCTCGATGAGCCGCCGCGAGCCCGGGAAGAGCTTCGTGCGGAAGTCGGTGGTGATACCGAAGGCGTAGACGTCCAGCCGCAGATCGTCGACCACGCGCGCGAGTTGGTCGATCTGGTCCGGCGCCAGGAACTGCGCCTCGTCCACGATCAGATAGTCGACCCGGCCGCCCTGCGACACCCGGTCCACGACATAGCCGTACAGATCCATCCCCAGGACCGCCTCGACCGCGTCGGTCACCAGACCGAGCCGCGAGGAGAGCTTGCCCTCGCCCGCGCGGTCGTCCCGGGTGAAGATCAGGCCCTGCAGTCCCCTGGCCGACCGGTTGTGCGCGATCTGCAGCGCCAGGGTCGACTTCCCGCAGTCCATCGTCCCGGAGAAGAACACCAGCTCGGACATGGGAGGTTGAGCACCTTTCGGCGAGGGACACGGGAGAGGGGCAGGCGGGTCGGGAAGGAGGCGAGCGTCAGGAGCGTACTTGGAGCAGCGGGACGAGCTGTTCCGCGGGGGTCATCGAGCCGTGGTTGCCGACCATCGCCGACTCCCTCGGCTCCCGCTCGGAGGCGACGATCAGGACGTCGTCCCGCGCCGCCGCGACCACGTCGCCGATGCGGGCGTACACCCGTTCGTCGACCGTCGGTCCGAACCAGCCCGCCGCTATCGCCTCGTCGCGCGAGGCCACCCAGAACTGCTCGCCGAGGACCTCGCGCCAGCAGGTCAGTACGTCGGACTGGGCACCCGGCACCGCGTACACATGGCGCGCCCGGCCCTCGCCGCCCAACAGGGCGACGCCGGCGCGCAGTTCCCAGTCCTCGTCGAAGTCGATGCGGTGCTGCTCGTCGAACGGGATGTCGATCATGCCGTGGTCGGCGGTGACGTACAGCGCGGCGCGCGGCGGGAGTTGTTCCGCCAGCCGCTGGACGAGCCGGTCGACGTACATCAGCTGACCGCGCCAGGCGTCCGAGTCGACGCCGAAGCGGTGGCCCTTGCCGTCCACCTCGGCGTAGTACGTGTAGACCAACGAGCGGTCACCGGCGGCCAGCTGCTCGGCCGCGAGGTCCATGCGGTCCTCGCCGGACAGCTTCCCCCGGAACGTTCCGCCGCTGAGCGCGATCTTCGTCAGCGGGGTGTTCTCGAAGGTCGGCGAGGAGACCTGGACCGTGTGTACACCGGCCTCGTGCGCCTGCTGGAACACCGTGGGGTACGGCTGCCACGCGCGCGGTTCCGTCCACGGCTGCCAGCGCAGCTGGTTCATCAGCTCGTCGGTGGCCGGGTTGCGGACGGTGTAGCCGGGCAGGCCGTGCGCGCCCGGCGGCAGCCCGGTGCCGACGGAGGCGAGGGAGGTCGCGGTGGTCGCCGGGTAGCCGGTGGTGATCGGGCGGCCCGTGTTCCCTCGCGAGCTGCTTATGAGGGAGCTCATGAAGGGGGCCTCGTCCGGGTGGGCGAGGAGCTGCTCCCAGCCCAGTCCGTCGATCAGGAACACGCAGTTCCGGTCGGCGGGCGCCAGTTCCGGGATGACCGAGGACATGCCCGGTACGTCCATACCGGCGGCCAGGGTGGGCAGCAGGTCGGCGAGCGAACCCGTGCCGTAGTGCGGGACGGGGGCGGAGGAGACTGCGAGTGGTTCCGGGTGGTCCCAGGTGGTGGGCTGGGACATCAGCGGGCGACGTCCGCGGTCGCCTCGGAGAGGGCCTGCGCGAAGACCAGGGCCTGGCGCACCGTCTCGGGGCCGTCGCCGGCCTCGCTGACGCGCAGGCTCAGGTCGTCCGCCGTGGAACTGCCCGTGTAGCCGTGGTCGGCCTCGCAGTTGGGGTCGCCGCAGGCGGCCGGCTCCAGGTCGATACGGGCGACGGCGCCCCAGCCGATGGTCAGGACGACCTCACGGGGCAGCGTGCCCGGCGTGTACGACTCCGGGTTGGCGACGACTCTGCTGAGCACGACGGACGAGATCCGGCCGAGCTTCACGGATTCCGTGGACGTGGTGGCGTACGGCGTCGGGGACGTGGTGTCCGCGGCCTGCTCGTCGGTGTGGCTGACGATGAAACGGTTGCCCGTGAGGACGAGCACGGTCACATGCCGACGCACCTCGTTCGCGTCGAACGTCGTCTCCTGGTGGACCAGGTACGACCTGATGGAGTCGCCGCCGATCGCGGCCTCCACCGCCTCGGCCACGAGGGCCGGGTAGTAGCCGCTGCGCTCGATCGCCGCTCGCAGCCCCTGGGTCGTCGTACTGGTCTTGGCCATGTGCCCATCCTACGGGGGCCCACTGACTGCGAGGCACCGCTCAGTACACAGGAAGTGTCCTGGGACCCAGGTCGTCACGGACGGGCGGCGGCGCCAGCCGCACCGACGCCCCGAGCACGCTCAGCCCGTGCTGTGCGACGACCACCGGCTCCAGGGACACGGCGATCACCTCGGGGTGGTCGTCGACGAGCCGCGACACCCTGAGCAGCAGTTCCTCCAGCGCCCCGGTGTCGACCGGCGCCGAACCGCGCCAGCCGAAGAGGAGCGGGGCCGTCCGGATCGACCGGATCAGTGAGGCCGCGTCGCGGTCGGTGACCGGTATCAGCCGGTGCGCGGTGTCCCCGAGCAGCTGCGAGGCGGGCCCGGCGAGCCCGAAGGACAGCACCGCGCCGGCCGCCGGGTCGATGACCGCCCGTACGACGGTGTCGACTCCCCGCGACGCCATCCCCTGCACGACGGGCCGCACCTCGTGCGGATTCCCGAAGAGACCGGTCAACTCGGCGTACGCCCGCCGCAGTTGCTCCTCGTCCGCGAGATCCAGGCGTACGCCGCCCAGGTCGGCGCGGTGGCGCAGGTGCGGGGCGGTGGCCTTGAGAGCGACGGGGTAACCGATGGTCCGCGCGGCGGCCACGGCGTCGTCGGGGCTCAGCGCGGACAGGGCCTCGCGCACCGGGATGCCGTACGTCCCGAGCAGCTCGCACGTCTCGTCCGTACCGAGCGTGAGCCCCTGCCCACGCGCAAGGAGCCCGCCGATCAGCTCGGCGGCGCCCTTCTCGTCGATGTCCTCATACCCCGGCACCTTCCCGGGCTCGGCGACCTCCCGCCGCCACTGCCCGTACTTCACGGCTTCGGCGAGGGCGCGGACGGCTCGTTCGGCGGCGGGGTAGGCGGGGATCAGGCGGGAGCAGGAGTCAGGGGTGGGCGGGGGCGGCGATGCCTGTGTCTGTGACACGGGCGGGGTGGGCAGCTGTCCCGGCCCGGCGGCGGGCTCCCCCGTCCCCGCCGTGAGCGGGCGATCCGCCACCGCGGTGGGCAGGCGTTCCGCAGGGCGATGGGGGTCCCCCCGCTCGAGCGAAGCCGAGAGTGGGGGAGGGTGGGCACCGCCTGCAGCGCCGGGCGCCTGGGAACCCGCCTGTGGTGCGGTGCTCACGGCGGCCGACAGCGCCTCCGCGAGTCCGCCCAGTTCCACGTGCACCACCAGCACCGGCTTCCCGGGAACCTCCGCCGCGGCCGACTGAAGCGCCTCGGCCAACGCGGCGTCCCGTGAGGGTCCCTCCCCCACCGTAGGGATCGCGGTCACGACCACCGCATCGCACCCCTCGTCCGCCAACGCCTCCGACAGCGCCCTGCGGAAGTCCTCCGGCGACGCCCCCGTCGTCAAGTCCAACGGGGACAACGGCCGCAGCCCCTCGGAGAGACACGCGTCGTACGTCAGCAGCCCAAGCGACTCCGAGTTCCCCAGGATCGCCACCCGGGGCCCGGCGGGCAGTGGCTGCCGGGCCAGCAGCAGCCCCGCGTCGACGAGTTCGGTGATCGTGTCCACGCGGATCACCCCGGCCTGCCGCAGCAGCGCGGACACCGTCGTGTGCGGCAGCCGTGTGGCCCGTACGGCATGTCCCTGTGGAGCGGCACCGCCGTGCCGCGTCCCCTGCACGACCACCAGCGGCTTAGCCGCCGCCGTACGCCGCGCGAGGCGCGTGAACTTGCGCGGGTTGCCGATGGATTCGAGGTACATCAGGACGACATCGGTGTCCGGGTCGTCGTACCAGTACTGGAGTACGTCGTTGCCGGACACGTCGGCCCGGTTGCCGGAGGAGACGAACGTCGACACACCGGTGACCCCGGTGACCCCTCCCCCGCGCCGGTGCAGCCGGGAGAGAAGGGCGATCCCGATTGCGCCGGACTGCGCGAACAGGCCGATCCTGCCGGGCCTCGGCATCTCGGGGGCGAGCGACGCGTTCAGCCGGACGTCCTCGGCCGTGTTGATGACACCGAAGGCGTTGGGGCCGATGATGCGCATCCCGTACGTGCGCGCGTGCCGTACGAGTTCACGCTGCCGCTCCCGTCCCTCGGGCCCGCCGCTCTCCGCGTACCCGGCGGAGACCACGACGAGCCCCTGCACCCCGTGCTCTCCGCACTCGGCGACGACATCGGGGACGTGCGCGGCCGGGACGGCGACGACCGCGAGATCGACGGAGCCCTCGATCTCCCGCACCGACCGGTGGGCCGGCACCCCGTCGATGTCCTTCTGCTCCTCCGGGAAGGCACTGTTGACCGCGTACAGGTCACCGGTGAAACCGGCGTCCCTGATGTGGTCGAGAACGCTGCGGCCGACGCCGCCGGGAGCCCGGCCGACGCCGATGACGGCCACGGCGCCCGGGACGAGCAGCCGTCGTACGGAGCGTGCCTCGGCCCGCTGCTCCCGCGCGCGCTGGACGGCCAGGGAGCGGTCGGTGGGCTCCAGGTCGAACTCCAGGCGGACGACGCCGTCCTCGAAGCTGCGCTTCTGGGTGTATCCGGCGTCCGTGAACACCTTGATCATCTTGTTGTTGGCCGGCAGCACCTCGGCGGCGAAGCGGCGGATGTCGCGTTCGCGGGCGACGGCCGCGATGTGTTCGAGGAGGGCGGAGGCGACGCCCCGGCCCTGGTGGGCGTCCTGCACCAGGAAGGCGACCTCGGCCTCGTGGGCGGGACCGGACGCGGGCAGGCCGTCGGCATCAATGCGGTCATAGCGTACGGTGGCGATGAACTCGCCGCCGACCGTGGCCGCGAGCCCCACCCGGTCCACGAAGTCGTGGTGGGTGAAGCGGTGGACGTCCTTTGCGGACAGGCGCGGGTAGGGCGCGAAGAAGCGGTAGTACTTCGACTCGTCCGAAACCTGCTCGTAGAAGCTGACCAGCCGGTCGGCGTCGTCCGCGGTGATGGGCCGGATGCGGGCGGTGCCGCCGTCGCGCAGCACGACATCCGCTTCCCAGTGGGCGGGGTACTCGTGCCGGTCCGACGAGTTCTGCATGCGCCCCAGAGTACGGCTCGCGTCCGACAACGTCGCGAGGCAGTCTGTGGGGGACCGAAGTCGGGCCCAGGCCGGTGTCCGAACGCGGTTCCGGGACGGGTTTCCTCCTGCTTCCCGGCACGCTCCACGCTATGGAACAATGGTCTAGACAACCCTGAGACAGTGAAGGGCAGCATCACATGGCTGAGCGCCGCGTCAACGTCGGCTGGGCGGAGGGCCTGCACGCCCGCCCCGCCTCCATCTTCGTCCGTGCGGCCACGGCCGCCGGCGTCCCCATGACGATCGCCAAGGCCGACGGCAACCCCGTCAACGCGGCCTCCATGCTGGCGGTCCTCGGCCTGGGTGCCCAGGGCGGCGAGGAGATCGTCCTCGCCTCCGAGGCGGAGGGCGCCGACGCGGCGCTCGACCGCCTGGCGAAGCTGGTGGCCGAGGGACTGGAAGAACTCCCCGAGACGGTCTGAGAAATTGAAGGCGCCGACTGCCGCTGTCAGCCGTCGCCTCAAAGGCACCACCCGCACACGTGAAGGGCTCACCCGGAATTCCGGGTGAGCCCTTCACGTTTATCGTTTATGGGCAGCAGAAATAATCCCCCGCGAATTCCACCCTCTTTGTATACGGCGCCCGTGTTAATGACGCAGGCCCGTCATGTTTACGGGATGTTGCGAAGTCCTCACGCGCTCCGGGCGGTCTCCGCCGCCCGGAAAACGCAGTCGGTGCGCGCCGGTCGCCCGCTCCGTGTGCAGCGCCGTGATCGCCCGCGCCCGGTCGCTGTCGCCGCGCGCCACGGCGTCCACGATCGCCCCGTGCTCGGTCCAGGACTCGACGGGGTTGGCCGGGGCCTCCACCGCGTACATCCAGGCGATCTTGTGCCGGAGCTGGGTGAGCGTCGAGGTCAGGGCGTGGCTCCCGGAGGCCTGGGCGAGCGTCTCGTGGAACCAGCCGCCCAGGGAGCGCAGATCCTCGCTGTTGCCCCTCCTGGCCCGCTCCTGCCCCAGCCTGACCAGGCCGCGCAGAACTTTCAGATGGGCCTCGGTGCGCCGCTGGGCGGCCCGGGAGGCACCCAACGGCTCCAGGAGCATGCGCATCTCCAGCAGGTCGGAGGCCTCCTGCTCGGTGGGTTCCGCCACGCACGCGCCCGCGTGCCGCCGGGTCACCACGAAGCCCTCGGCCTCCAGGGTGCGCAGGGCCTCGCGGACGGGGACGCGCGAGACGCCGTACCGGCGCGCGAGCAGTTCCTCGGTGAGCCGGCTGCCGCGCTCGTAGACACCGGCGACGATGTCGTCCCGGATCGCCGTGCATACCGAGTGCGCCGGAATACGCATGTCCGACCTCCGCTTTAATCCCCGTGAAACGTCGACGATTGACGTGTGTTCAGTGACTCTATTGCAGAGAACCGGAATTTCCGACGGCAGGCCGGAATCCGGGGATATTTTTTGGACACAGGGCCGCCGGAAACGCCGAAAGCCCCGGCTCGGGGAGCCGGGGCCACGACAAGAGATGCGCGTGGTTGTCAGACGTTCACACCGTGCGAGCGGAGGTAGGCGACGGGGTCCATGTCCGAGCCGTACTCCGGGGTCGTGCGGGCCTCGAAGTGGAGGTGCGCACCGGTGACGTTGCCGGTGGCCCCGGAGAGACCTATCTGCTGGCCCGGGGTGACGGTCTGCCCGACGGAGACGTTGATGGACGACAGATGACCGTACTGGGTGTACGTACCGTCAACCATCTTGATCACGATGTTGTTGCCGTAGGCGCCGCCCCAGCCGGCCTCGACGACCGTGCCGGAGCCCACCGCGTGGACGGTGGTGCCGGACGAGGCGTGGAAGTCGATGCCGGTGTGGCTGCCGGAGGACCAGACGGCGCCGCCCGCCTTGTAGCCGGTGGAGATGTACGAGCCGGAGATCGGGGCGACGAAGGTGTTGAGGCGCTTGCGCTCGGCCGCACGGGCGGCGCGGGCCTCCGCCTCGCGTGCCTCCTCGGCCCGCTCCTCCGCCTCCTTCTTCGCGGCGGCCAGGGCGCGTTTCTCGGCCGCGACGGCCCGCTTCTCGGCGGCGGCCCTCTCGGCGGCCTGCTCCTGGGCGGCGGCCTGCGCGTCGATCTTGTCGGCGAGCGTCTCGCCGATGGAGATCACCGGGGTGAGGCCGGTCTGCTCGACCGCGGACTCGGCGGCGAGCGCCGGGGCTGCGAGGCTGCCGACGGCGCCGGTGGTGGCGAGGGCCGCGACGCCGGCCGCGCGGACGGTCGTACGGGTGACAAGACTGGGGCGGCGGGGACGACGGTGCTTCCCGGTGGCGCGGGTGAACGCCATGTAGTGGCTGGTCCTTTCCTTCCTTCTCGCCTACCGGGTTAGCTGACGGGTTCGGAGCAGGAAGGTCTCCTACGGACCCCCTCGCAGCACGCGCGGGCGTCCGATTCACCCCAGGGACTGCACAAAGTGGGTCCCCGGCTCCCCTGGCTCGCGCCATGTGGGGACTCGGCGATGACTGCCCGGGTGCCGCGGCTGCGGCGCACTGCATGACGGACAGCCGGACCGACGCTAAGCCGCGTAACTTTCAATCAACAAACCGATCACGGGTTTTGTAGCGCATGCCACAGGGCAGACAGTCAACCTCTCCATCAATACGGGCAACTTGCCCATCAATATGGACAAGAGGGGCCCGGTGACGCTTCCGTCACCGGGCCCCTGTCGTGTACGCGAGTGCCGTTACTCGGCGGGGACGACGCTCACTTCGCCGATGCCGAGGGCCCGGACGGGCTCCTCGATCGTCGCCGCGTCACCGACGAGGACCGTCACCAGGCGGTCCACCGGGAAGGCGTTCACGGCCGCCGCGGTGGCCTCCACGGTGCCGGTGGCGGCGAGCTGCCGGTACAGCGTGGCCTGGTAGTCGTCGGGCAGGTGCTGCTCGACCTGGTCGGCCAGCGTGCTCGCCACGGCCGCCGCCGTCTCGTACTTGAGCGGGGCGACGCCCACCAGGTTCTGCACCGCGACATCGCGCTCGGCGTCGGTGAGCCCCTCGGCCGCGAGCGTGCGCAGCACCTTCCAGAGGTCCTCCAGAGCGGGACCGGTGTTCGGCGTGTCGACGGAGCCGCTGATAGCGAGAAGCGCGGCGCCCGAGCCGTCCGGGGCCGAGCGCAGGACCTGGCCGAACGCCCGCACACCGTAGGTGTAGCCCTTCTCCTCGCGCAGGACGCGGTCCAGGCGGGAGGTGAGGGTGCCGCCGAGGCAGTACGTGCCGAGGACCTGGGCGGCCCAGACACGGTCGTGCCGGTCGGCGCCGACGCGGCCGATGAGCAGCTGGGTCTGTACGGCGCCCGGGCGGTCCACGATCACGACCCGGCCGGTGTCGTCGGCGGTCACCGGCGGCACGGGCCGCGGCTGGGCCGTCGAGCCGGTCCAGGCCCCCAGGGTGTCGCCGAGCAGCGCGTCCAGGTCGACGCCGGTGAGGTCGCCGACGACCACGGCGGTGGCCGTGGCGGGACGGACGTGCCTCTCGTAGAAGGCGCGTACGGCCGCGGAGTCGATCTTCGCGACCGTCTCCTCGGTGCCCTGGCGCGGACGGGACATGCGCGAGGTCTCCGGGAACAGCTCCTTGTAGAGCTGCTTGGCGGAGCGGCGGGCCGGGTTGGCCGTCTCGTGCGGGATCTCGTCGAGCCGGTTGCGCACCAGCCGCTCGATCTCGCTGTCCGCGAACGCGGGTGCCCTGAGGGCGTCGGCCAGCAGACCGAGCGCCTTGGGGAGCCGCGACACGGGGACTTCGAGGCTGAGGCGTACGCAGGGGTGGTCGGCGTGCGCGTCGAGGGTGGCGCCGCAGCGCTCCAGTTCGGCGGCGAACTCCTCGGCGGAGTGCTTGTCGGTGCCTTCGGAGAAGGCCCTGGCCATGATCGTGGCCACGCCGTCGAGACCGGCGGGCTCGGCCTCCAGGGGGGCGTCGACGAGCACCTCGACGGCGACGATCTGCTGGCCGGGGCGGTGACAGCGCAGGACGGTCAGGCCGTTGTCGAGCGTGCCGCGGCCGGGGGCCGGGAAGGCCCAGGGCCTGGCCTCGCCCGCCTGGGGCTGGGGGTGGAACTTCATCGTGGTGAGCTCGGTCACTTGGCCGCCTCCTCGTCCTTGTCGCCGGCTTCGACCGTGGCCTCGGCCTCGGGGTCCTCGGGGGGATCAGCGTCCTCGGCGGTCTCTCCGGAGACGGGCTCGTAGACGAGCACCGCGCGGTTGTCGGGGCGCAGCCGGTCCTTGGCGGCCTGCTGGACCTCCTCGGCGGTCACCTCCAGTACACGCTGGACGGCGGTCAGTGCGAGCTGCGGGTCGCCGAACAGCACGGCGAAGCGGCACAGTTCGTCGGCGCGGCCCGCGACCGTGCCGAGGCGGTCCAGCCACTCGCGCTCCAACTGGGCCTGGGCGCGCTCCATTTCCTCGGCCGTGGGGCCCTCGGCGGCGAACCGGGCGAGTTCCTCGTCGACGGCGGCCTCGATGACCGGCACCTCGACGTCCGCGGAGGTCTTCACGTCCAGCCAGCCCAGGGAGGGCGCTCCGGCCAGCCGCAGCAGGCCGAAGCCGGCCGCCACCGCCGTACGGTCGCGCCGTACGAGCCGGTTGTAGAGGCGGGAGGACTCGCCGCCGCCGAGGACGGTGAGCGCCAGGTCGGCCGCGTCGCACGCGCGCGTGCCGTCCTCCGGAAGCCGGTAGGCGGCCATCAACGCGCGCGCGGGGACCTCTTCGACGACGACCTCGCGCAGTTGCTCGCCGATGATGTCGGGGAGGGCGCCGGAGCGCGGCTCGGGCTTGCCGTCGTGGCCCGCGATGGAGCCGAAGTACTTCTCGACCCAGGCGAGCGTCTCCTCGGGGTCGATGTCCCCGACGACCGACAGGACGGCGTTGTTGGGCGCGTAGTAGGTCCTGAAAAACGCCCTTGCGTCCTCCAGGGTCGCCGCGTCCAGGTCCGCCATCGAGCCGATCGGCGTGTGGTGGTAGGGGTGGCCCTCCGGGTAGGCGAGGGCGGTCAGCTTCTCGAACGCCGTCCCGTAGGGGACGTTGTCGTAACGCTGCCGACGCTCGTTCTTGACGACGTCCCGCTGGTTCTCCATGGACTCGTCGTCGAGAGCCGCGAGCAGCGAGCCCATGCGGTCGGCCTCCAGCCAGAGCGCCAGCTCCAGCTGGTGGGTGGGCATGGTCTCGAAGTAGTTGGTGCGCTCGAAGCTGGTGGTGCCGTTGAGCGAGCCGCCCGCGCCCTGGACCAGTTCGAAGTGGCCGTTGCCCTTCACCTGGCCCGAGCCCTGGAACATCAGGTGCTCGAAGAGGTGAGCCAGGCCCGTACGGCCCTTGACTTCGTGGCGTGACCCGACGTCGTACCAGAGGCACACCGCCGCGACCGGGGTCAGGTGGTCCTCGGAGAGCACCACGCGCAGCCCGTTGGCGAGGCGGTGCTCTGTCGCTGTCAGGCCGCCGGAGCCTGCCTCGGCTGTGGCCGTGTGACCCATGGGCATGTACGTCCCTTCGATCGCGGATGCGGTTCTTGCAACCGCTGTTTTCCTGCCGGTCCTGCCACTGTATGCAAGCGTGCGGAGTGCTGGCGAAGTTCCCGGCGGACGTACGCCGACAGCGAGATTCCGCAGCTTCGGGACGGTACGTTTCAGCAACGGCGCCCACCGTCGAACACCGCCGCAGGCACGGGCCTTGGTCCGCGTTGTCAGTGCGGCAGTCCACAATGGTCCGCGTCAGATCCCGTTCACGTCTCAGCAGGAGTGAGCCGCAGGGGCGCGACACAAGCGCCCCGTAGGCGAACGACCAGGAAACAGAAGGAGCCGGCAGCGATGGCCCGCCGCAGCACGAAGACCCCGCCGCCCGATGACTTCGAGGAGCGGATCCTCGACATCGACGTCGTCGACGAGATGCAGGGCTCCTTCCTCGAGTACGCGTACTCGGTCATCTACTCCCGAGCCCTGCCCGACGCCCGCGACGGCCTCAAACCCGTACACCGTCGCATCGTCTACCAGATGAACGAGATGGGCCTGCGCCCCGACCGCGGCTATGTGAAGTGCGCCCGCGTCGTCGGCGAGGTCATGGGTAAGCTGCACCCGCACGGCGACTCGTCGATCTACGACGCCCTGGTGCGGCTCGCCCAGCCCTTCTCCATGCGCGTGCCGCTCGTCGACGGCCACGGCAACTTCGGTTCGCTGGGCAACGACGACCCGCCGGCCGCCATGCGGTACACCGAGGCCCGGATGGCCGACGCGACGTCCCTGATGACGGAGTCCATCGAAGAGGACACGGTCGACTTCGCGCCGAACTACGACGGCCAGGAGCAGGAACCGGTGGCGCTGCCCGCCGCGTTCCCGAACCTGCTGGTCAACGGCGCGTCGGGCATCGCCGTCGGTATGGCCACGAACATGCCGCCGCACAACCTGGGCGAGGTCATCTCGGCCGCCCGTCACCTGATCCGCTATCCGAACGCGGACCTCGACACCCTGATGCGGCACGTCCCGGGCCCCGACCTGCCCACCGGCGGCCGGATCGTGGGCCTCGCCGGCATCAGGGACGCGTACGAGACGGGCCGCGGCACGTTCAAGATCCGCGCCACGGTGTCGGTGGAGAACGTGACGGCACGCCGGATGGGCCTGGTCGTCACCGAACTGCCCTTCACCGTCGGCCCGGAGAAGGTGATCGCCAAGATCAAGGACCTGGTCGGCGCGAAGAAGCTCCAGGGCATCGCCGACGTCAAGGACCTCACCGACCGCAACCACGGCCTGCGTCTGGTCATCGAGATCAAGAACGGCTTCGTGCCGGAAGCCGTCCTGGAACAGCTCTACAAGCTCACGCCGATGGAGGAGTCCTTCGGCATCAACAACGTGGCGCTGGTGGACGGCCAGCCCCTCACGCTCGGCCTCAAGGAACTCCTGGAGGTCTATCTCGACCACCGCTTCGAGGTCGTGCGGCGCCGTTCGGAGTTCCGTCGCAGCAAGCGCCGTGACCGACTGCACCTGGTCGAGGGCCTGCTCACCGCGCTGGTGGACATCGACGAGGTCATCCGGCTGATCCGCTCCAGCGACAACTCCGCGCAGGCGAAGGAACGCCTGATGGAGCGCTTCGGCCTGTCGGAGATCCAGACGCAGTACATCCTGGACACCCCGCTGCGCCGGCTGACCCGGTTCGACCGCATCGAGCTGGAGTCCGAGAAGGACCGGCTGGCCGCCGAGATCGCGGAGCTGACCCGGATCCTGGAGTCGGACGCGGAGCTGCGCAAGCTGGTCTCGACCGAACTGGCCTCGGTGGCCAAGAAGTTCGGCACCGACCGGCGTACGGTCCTGCTGGAGTCGGCCGGTGCCGCGACCGCCGCCGCGGTCCCGCTCCAGGTGGCCGACGACCCGTGCCGGGTGCTGCTGTCCTCGACGGACCTGCTGGCGCGTACGGCGAACGGCGAGCCGTTCCCGGCGGACGAGGACGGCCGGCGGACGAAGCACGACCTGATCGTCTCCGCGGTCCCGGCGACGGCACGGGGCGAGGTGGGCGCGGTGACGTCGGCCGGCCGCCTGCTGCGCATCAACGTCATCGACCTCCCCCAGCTCCCCGACACGATGTCGGCGCCCAACCTCTCGGGCGGCGCCCCGCTGTCGGAGTTCCTCACTCTGGAGGACGGCGAGACGGTGGTCTGTCTGACGACGCTCGACGAGTCGTCCCCGGGCCTCGCGATCGGCACGGAACAGGGCGTCGTCAAGCGGGTGGTCCCCGACTATCCCTCCAACAAGGAGGAGTTGGAGGTCATCACGCTGAAGGAGGGCGACCGGATCGTCGGCGCCGCCGAGCTGCGTACGGGCGAGGAGGACCTGGTCTTCATCACGGACGACGCCCAGTTGCTGCGTTTCCAGGCCGCCCATGTCCGTCCGCAGGGCCGCCCGGCCGGCGGTATGGCCGGCATCAAGCTGACGGAGGGCGCCAAGGTGATCTCGTTCACGGCGGTGGACCCGGCGGTGGACGCGGTCGTCTTCACGGTCGCGGGTTCGCGCGGCACGCTGGACGATTCGGTGCAGACGACGGCGAAGCTGACCCCGTTCGACCAGTACCCGCGCAAGGGCCGCGCCACCGGCGGTGTCCGCTGCCAGCGGTTCCTGAAGGGCGAGGACTGCCTGTCCGTGGCCTGGGCCGGCCCGGCACCGGCGCGCGCGTCCCAGAAGAACGGCATGCCGGCGGAACTCCCGGAGATGGACCCGCGTCGCGACGGCTCGGGCGTGTCGCTGCCGAAGACGGTGGGCGTGGTGACGGGCCCGCTGTAGACGGGCCTTGCGCAGGTCAGCCGATCTCTTCGGAGCCCTCCGGGCTCGGCTCCTGTACGTATCGCAGGACGCCCCACATGCTGTGCTCGTCGGCGTGTGGGGCGTCGTCCATGCAGGCCTCCAACTCCTTGCCGAGGGCGGGCAGTCCGATGCCGGACCCGATGAGGACGAGCCGGCTGAGCCGGTCCTCGCCGTCGCCCCAGGGCTCGGGATAGAACCGCAGGAACGGCCCTACGGCATGCACGGCGTACCGGTTGCGCGGGTCGTGCGGCCCGAAGTCGACGTACCCCTTGACGCGGTAGAGCCCTTCGGGCCGGCTGTCGAGGAACTCCATCAGCCGACGCGGCTGGAGAGGCGTCGAGGAGCTGAAGGAGAGACTGTCGTAGGCGGCGTGCAGATGCCCTGAGTGGTCACCCTCACCCTCGTTCTCGTGTGTGTGCAGGTCGTCGAAGGACAACTGCCCGATACGTTCCTCGGTCGGCCGGCAGTCGAAGAGGAACTCGGGGTCCACGCGCCCGTAGTCGGCGGGGACGACGGCCGCCCGGTCGACCAGCCCGCGGACGATCCCCAGAACCCGCTCCCCGCCGTCGGCGACCCGGCCGACCTTGTTGACGACGACGAGATCGGCGAGGGCGAGATGACGGTCGATCTCGGGATGCTTCGCCCGCGTGTCGTCGAACTCCACGGCATCGACGACCTCGACGAGCCCTCCGTACACGACCCGGGGATTCTCACTGGCGAGCACCATGCGCACGAGTTCCTGCGGCTCGGCGAGTCCACTTGCCTCGATGACGATGACGTCGATCCGGGTCGAGGGTTGAGCGAGTCGATCAAGATAGACATCGAGTTCACTCGCATCAACAGCGCAGCACAGACACCCGTTTCCCAGGGAGACGGTTGAGTCCCCCAGGGCCCCCGCGACGGCCATGGCGTCGATCTCGATGGCCCCGAAGTCATTGACGAGGGCCCCTATACGGCTGCCACCGCTGCGGTGCAGGAGGTGGTTGAGGAGAGTGGTCTTGCCGGAGCCGAGGAAGCCGGCGAGAACGATGACGGGGATCTGGTGACGGCTCGGACCCGGATCCGGCTGACTCAATCTGCGACCTCTCTCACGCGGACGCGCACACCGGCTCACGGCCGCGCGCACATACGGGGAACGAATGCCGCCCCAGGATACGAGCCGGAGGAATCGTCCCTGAGTGAACGATTCTCAGCAGCCGGCGCGGGGCACACGTTGGGCATGGCGCCGGAGTGTGCGACCCTCGCTTCCTTCCGTGCGCCTCCTCTCCGCCTCCCCCGCCGATCAGAGCCGCTCGGCACTCTGGAGGCGGCAAGCGCCGCCCACCGCTCGCCGGTCCCCTTCCGTCGACCCGCACTCCGACGACCGGCGGACGGCCGCCTGATTCGGGGGTTGACATGGTCACACGGAAGAGCGTGATGCGGGGACTCGGCCCTGCCCTGGCAGCGGGCCTCGGCCTGATGACGGGCGCCCTCGCCGCCCTGACCGCGCAACGTCACGAGCTCGACTCACTGCGCATGCGGCTCGAATCCCTGGAACAGGTGGCGCTCACGCAACGCCACACCAACCTGGCACACCAGCAGCGCCTCCACTGGGAGCTGCTGAGCAAGGCCATCGACAGTCCCGATCTGGCCGAGGTGCTCGACATCTTCGAAGTACCGGCTTCCCCGCAGAAACGGAAGCAGTACCTCTTCGCCAACGCCCTGTACACCAATGCCCTTTTCTACTACCGCATCGGCAACCTGAGTCGCGAGGAGTTCTTCGGACACCTACGCGGTCACCTCCAGAACCCCGTCTTCAGGGAGTACTGGTACGCGACGCGGGGGCAGCGGGCGACCATCCCCGACGATTCGGACGAGGCCGAGTTGGGGCACATGATCGACGATCTCCTGCGCCAACTGGAGGATGCGGACATCGACGAGTGGTGGGTGGTCGGCGAGCCCCCGGGCTCCGACGAGTAGCGCACGCCAGAAATCACACCCACGGGCCATAACGAACGAGTCAAGTTGCCAGTTGTCCCAGGCGGCACTGGGGTTGACTCACACGTGATCGCGCAGGGCAACTCCACAAGACCGTCGCCCACGCCGCCGGATATCGACGCGCACGCCCCACAGGGCCGCCTTCGTCCCGCAGCAGTCGTGCGCAGACTTCTTTCCGCCCGCGAGACGTGAAAAGGAAACCAACAGTGAGCAAGATTGTCCGTCGGATCGGTGTGCCCCCTGTCGACCGGGGGAGCACAGGGGGTGGAAATTGCCCCGATATCTTCGAGTTGTCCGACGGAAGTTTCGCTGTCATCGGCACCGATGCCACCGAATCACTCGACCCCGGCCTTCCTTCCGACGCGTCTCGCGCCGACTACGAAAGAATCGTCGTCATTACTCGCGAAACCCTTATTCGCGCCAAGGCCGACATTCCAGATCTCTGAGCACCGACCGAACGGCTGTGACCCGGCCCGCCCGACGCGGCGCCGGATCACAGTCGTTCAGGCGACAGCCGGCACCGCCACCGGCGGCACAGGCCCCACATACCGCGCCGCCGGCCGAATGATCTTCGAGTCCTCCGCCTGTTCCAGGATGTTGGCGCTCCAGCCCACCACCCGCGCCGCCGCGAACGTCGGTGTGAACATCTCGCGCGGGAGACCGCACAGTTCCATGACCACGCCCGCGTAGAACTCGACGTTCGTGTGCAGTTCCCGGCCCGGCTTCAGTTCGGCCAGGATCGTTTCCACCCGCCGTTCGACCTCGACCGCCAGGTCCACCAGCGGGCCGCCGAACCGCTCGGCGATGCCCCGGAGCATGCGGGAGCGGGGGTCCTCGGTGCGGTAGACCGGGTGGCCGAAGCCCATGATGCGGTCACCGGCGAGGACGCGTTCGCGGATCCAGCCGTCGATGCGGTCCGCCGTGCCGATCGCGTCCAGGGTGTCCAGCGCACGGCTCGGGGCACCGCCGTGCAGCGGACCCGACAGGGCTCCCACCGCCCCCACCAGAGCCGCCGCCACATCCGCCCCGGTCGACGCGATGACCCGCGCCGTGAATGTTGATGCATTGAATCCGTGGTCAATGGTTGAGATCAAGTATTGCTCAATCGCCCTGGCGTGCAGCGGATCCGGCTCCGACCCCGTCAACATGTACAAGTAGTTGGCCGCATACGGGAGATCGATCCGAGGCTCCACCGGGTCGAGACCCCGCCCCAGCCGGTACAGCGCCGTCAGCACAGTCGGTACGGCCGCCGAGGCGACCAAGGCGTCCGCCCGCCGCTGCTCCGCGTCAATGTCGTACACGGGCCGGAAGCCCTTCGCCGCACCGAGCAGTGACAGCGCCGTACGCATTCCGGCCAGCGGTCCGGACCGGCCGCTCGCCGCCGCGATCGCGGGCAGCGCCGCCGACACCTCGTCGGGCAGCCGCCGCAGCGCCGCGGTCCCGGCGGTGAAGGCGGCGAGCCGGTCCGCGTCCGGCAGGTCGCCGTGGACCAGGAGGTGCCAGACGTCCTCGAAGCCGCGGGTCTGCGCGAGTTCGACGGCGGAGTACTGGCGGTAGTGGTAAAAGCCCTCACGCCCCCGGACGTCACCAATTCGGGTGTCGGTGACGACGACGCCCGCGAGCCCTCGCGGTACGTCGACAGCGGTGGTTGCCCCTGTAGCGGCCTGGTTGATCGGCATATTTCCTCCCTGAACTTGATTCGACTGTCCATGATTGACTGAAGCGATGTCAACATTGATTGAATCAATGCTCAGTCCATACGGATACGGTGACCTCATGCGCGATCAAGAACCCGCCCCCGACCACACCGGCCGGCGGCTGAGCACCAAGGAGACCGCCGAGCTGCTCGGCGTGAAGCCCGAGACCGTGTACGCGTACGTGAGCCGCGGTCAGCTCAGCAGCCGACGCGACCCCAGTGGCCGTGGCAGCACCTTCGACGCCAAGGAGGTGGAGGCGCTCGCCCGCCGCAACAAACGTGAAGGCAGCGGGAGTTCGGGCTCCGGGGGTGAGCTGTCGGTACGAACCCGGCTCACCCTCATCGACAAGGACCGTTACTACTTCCGGGGCGTCGACGCCGCCGAACTGGCCGCACGCCACTCCTACGAAGAGGTCGCCGAGTGGCTGTGGACCGGCACCCTGCGCCCCGGAGTCACCTTCACCGCCCCCAAGGCCTCCGTCGCCGCCGCCCGCCGCTCCGTCAACGCGCTGCCCGAGCACAGTGACCCGGTCGACCGGCTCCGGGTCGCCGCGATCGCCGCGGCGGCGGCCGACCCGCTCCGCTTCGACCTCTCCGAGGACAACGTCCTGGGCACCGCCCGCACCCTCATCCCCACCCTGGTCGCCGCCCTGCCGACGCTCTCACCGGGCCACCGCGACGAGGGCCCGCTGGCCCACCGCCTGTGGACCCGGCTCGCCTTCCGGGTCGCCGACGAGGCGTCACTGCGCACCCTGGACACGGCACTCGGCCTGCTCGTCGACCACGACCTGGCCGCCTCGACCCTCGCCGTACGCGTCGCCGCGTCCGCCCGCGCGCACCCCTACGCGGCCGTATCCGCCGGCCTCGGCGTCCTCGAAGGCCCGCTGCACGGCGCCGCCAGCGGTCTGGCCCACAAGATGCTCCTGGCCGTGCTCGAAGAGGGCGACGCGGCTCCCGTGGTCGCGGACGAGCTGCGCGCGGGCCGCCGCGTCCCCGGGCTCGGCCACCGGCTCTACCCCGGCGAGGACCCACGCGCGCGTGCCCTCTTCGCCCTCCTGGAGGAGATGCCCCAGGCCGAGCCCGCTCTCGCCGCCGCCCGTGACGTCGTGACCACCACCGCCCGCCACACCCCGCTGCACGCCAACGTGGACCTCGCCCTGGCCGTGTTCACGGTCGCCTGCGGGATGGGCGCGTCGGCAGGCGAGACGATCTTCGCCGTGGCCCGTACGGCGGGCTGGATCGCGCACGCCCTGGAGGAGTACGACGAGCGCCCCCTGCGGATGCGCCCGTCCGGAACCTACGTGGGCGAGCGCCCTCCGCAGCCGCTCCCGGGATAGCCCGACCGCCCGGAGCCAACCCCAGCCACCGCCAACCACCCTCAACCGCCCTGAACCACCCGTTCCGCGCAGCTGGAAGTCGTCCCGCTCCAAGTCAGGTTAGGCTCACCTCTGTGAGTAGGTGCGCGACCGTCTCCCGGGACCTCGACGAGCCCATCGCGGGAACCGCGGCGACCGCGAGGACATGGCTGCTGCTGGAGCAGCCCGGCCCCTGGGGTGCCCAGGCGCTCACCATGAGCCACCTGGACCCCGTGCTCGGCCGCGCCCTGGAGAAGGCCGCGGAGGGCACCGGCGTACGGATCGCGCTGATCCGCCGCCCCGGCCGCCACGCCGACTTCGGGACGCCCGCCGTACGCCAGGTGTACGCGGCCCACACCACCCCCGGAAACGCCTGGCTGCGCGGCGCCACAACCCGCACCCCCGAACAGCTGCTCGGCCTCGACTTCGCCGCGCTCGGCACGGGTGACCCGCAGTCCTTCGACAACGTGCTCCAGGGACGGCCCCACACCGGCGACCCCCTCGCACTCGTCTGCACCAACGGCAAGCGCGACCGCTGCTGCGCGCTGCTCGGCCGTCCCCTCGCGGCCGAGCTGGCCGCCTCCGGGGTCGAGGGCGCCTGGGAGGTCACGCACCTCGGCGGACACCGCTTCTCGCCGACACTGCTCGTCCTGCCGTACGGCTACGCCTACGGCCGCGCCCAGGCTCCGCACGTCAAGGAGATCCTCCAGGGCGTACGCGAAGGGCGTGTCGTCGTGGACGGCTGCCGTGGCGGCTCCGCCTGGGAGCGGCCGGGACAGGCCGCGGAACTGGCCGTCCGCTCGGCGGCGCGCGAGGACACGGCGGACACACTGAGCGTCGTACGGACGGACGGCTCGGCCCCGCGCTGGGAGGTGACCGTCGCGCACACGGACGGGCGCCGGTGGAGCGTCGAGGTAGCGCAGAGCGCCTCCGCGCCGCCTCGTGCGGAGAGCTGCGGATCGGCGCTGGGTTCGCCGGCGCGGATGGACGTGGTGACTGTCCGTGAACTGGAGCCGACGGCTCCGACGCGCTGATCACACGGCGTAGAGGTCAGTCGTAGTCCACCCGTCAAGCACCCCGTACACGTATTGATCAAGGGATCCACGTCACACCCCACTACGGCACAGCCCGCTCGTCCCCGTACCTTCATGGGTATGAGCCCCACTCCCCCCGTACGCCGCCTGCGCCTCGGTCTGCCGCGGCGGATGTTCTCGCAGGTGCTGCTGATGCAGGTGGCGATCGCCGCGGGAGTCGCGGTGCTCGCGACCGGGCTGTTCCTCGCGCCGCTCAGTGATCAGCTGGACGACCAGGCGATGCGCCGGGCGCTGGCAATAGCGCAGACCACCGCGGCTCAGCCGCAGATCGCCGAGGATCTGCAGGGAAGCAGGCCGTCGGTCGACGGGCCGGTGCAGACCGATGCGGAGCGGATCCGGAAGGCCAGCGGGGCCGAGTACGTCGTGGTGATGGACATGCGGGGCGTGCGCTGGTCGCACACGGACCCGAAGGAGATCGGCAAGGTCGTCTCCACCGATCCCCGCCAGGCCCTGGCCGGCAAGGAGGTCATGGAGATCGACAGCGGCACCCTGGGCCGCTCGGCCCGGGGCAAGGTGCCGCTGCGCGACACCGACGGCAGGATCGTCGGCGCGGTCTCGGTCGGCATCGAGTACGACAGCGTGCGCGCCCGGCTGATCCACGCGATCCCTGGGCTGTTCGCGTACGCGGGCGGCGCCATGGCCGTGGGTGCCCTGGCCGCCTGGGTGATCTCCCGGAGGGTGCACCGGCAGACCCGGGACCTGGCCTTCTCGGACATCGCGGCGCTGCTCGCGGAACGTGAGGCCGTACTGCACGGCATCCGCGAGGGCGTCGTCGCCCTGGACCGCGCGGGCCGCGTCCGGCTCCTCAACGACGAGGCACAGCGCCTGCTGGGCATCGGCGAGGAGGCCGTCGGCCGCTCCCTGGACGAGGCGCTCGGTGCCGGACGTACGACCGATGTGCTGGCCGGCCGCGTGACCGGCACCGACCTGCTCACCGTGCGCGGCCAGCGGGTCCTGGTCGCCAACCGCATGCCCACCGACGACGGGGGCGCCGTCGCCACCCTGCGCGACCGCACCGAGCTGGAACAGCTCGGCCGCGAACTCGACTCCACGCACGGTCTGCTCGACGCCCTGCGAGCCCAGGACCACGAACACGCCAACCGCATGCACACCCTGCTGGGGCTGCTCGAACTGGAGATGTACGACGACGCCGTGGAGTTCGTCGGTGAGGTGGTCGGCGACCACCGGGCCACCGCGGAGCAGGTCGCCGAGAAGATCCGCGATCCGCTGCTCGCCGCGCTGCTGGTCGGCAAGGCCACCGTCGCGGCGGAGCGCGGTGTCGCCCTGTGGGTCTCGGACCGGACGCTGCTCCCGAACCGGCTGATCGACCCCAGGGAGCTGGTCACGGTCGTCGGCAACCTGGTCGACAACGCGCTGGACGCCGTCGCCGGCACGCCGCACGCGCGCGTGGAGGTCGAACTGCGCGCGGAAGGCCGTACCGCGGTCCTCGGAGTACGCGACACCGGGCCCGGAATCCCGGCGGAACAGCGCGAGTTGATCTTCACTGAGGGGTGGTCCACGAAGAAGCCCCCGGCACACGGCAAGCGCGGAATCGGGCTCCCCCTGGTACGCCGGCTCGCGGAGCGGCAGGGTGGCAACGCGCGCGTGGCCGACGCCGAGGGCGGGGGCGCGGAGTTCACCGTCGTACTGCCGGAGGCACTCGCGGAGCCGGACCCGGCACCGGAACAGGTGCGGGTCCCGGACACGGGACGGCCCCTGGAGCCGGCCGCCGGCACGGCAACCACCGCCCCCGCCACCGCCGAGGAGGAGTCGAGATGATCGAGGTCCTGGTAGTGGACGACGACATCCGGGTGGCGCGCGTCAACGCCGCCTACGTGGAGAAGGTGCCCGGCTTCCATGTCGCGGGAGAGGCACACAGCGCGGCCGAGGCACTGCGGCAACTGGAGGCGCTGCCGCAGCTGGACCTCGTCCTCATGGACCACTACCTGCCCGACGACACAGGCCTCTCGGTCGTCCAGGAGATGCGCCGGCGCGGCCACGAGACGGACGTGATCATGGTGACGGCGGCCCGGGACGTGTCGACCGTGCAGGCGGCGATGCGGCAGGGGGCGCTGCAGTATCTGGTCAAGCCGTTCGCCTTCGCGGGGCTGCGCTCCAAGCTGGAGGCGTACGCGGAGCTGCGCCGCACCCTCGACGGCGGCGGCGAGGCCGAACAGGCCGAGGTGGACCGGATCTTCGGCGCCCTGTCGTCGGGCCCCGAGCCCGAACTGCCCAAGGGGCACTCCCCCACCACCGCGGAGCTCGTGCGCCGCGCCCTGGTGAACGCCGAAGGCCCCCTGTCCGCCCAGGAGATCGCCGAACGGACAGGGGTGAGCCGCCAGACCGCCCAGCGCTATCTGAAGCTCCTGGAGCGCACGGGACGAGCCAGACTGACCCTCAAGTACGGCGACGCGGGCCGCCCCGAACACCGTTACGTGTGGGCGACCCGCACCTGAGGACCCCAGAGGACCCGGAGGACCGACAGCGGAGGAGCACAGATGTGGTGCATGCCACAACATCCGCCTTCTGGGCGCAAACCGCTCCTCTGCTTGCAAGAGTGGTCCGATGATTGACGTCCTGGTGGTGGACGACGACCTCCGAGTCGCGGAGATCAACACCAAGTACGTGGAGAAGGTTCCCGGATTCAGAGTCGCCGCCCGTGCCCACAACGCTGCCGAGGCGCTGGCCGCCGTACAGCGCGGCGCCATCGACCTGGTCCTCCTCGACCACTACCTGCCCGACCAGACGGGACTCGAACTGGTCCACCGCATGCGGGAACAGGGCCACTGCACCGATGTCATCATGATCACCGGGGCGAGTGACGTGGTGACCGTGCAGACCGCGATGCGCCTGGGCGCCCTGCACTACCTGGTCAAGCCGTTCACCTTCACCGCGCTGCGCACCCGCCTGGAGTCCTACGCCGCCCTGCGCCGCACCGTCGACCACGTCGGCGACCGGGACCACACCTGCCAGGAGCAGGTCGACCAGATCTTCGGCGCCCTGCGCACCCCGCCCGCTCCCGTCGCCCCCGGCCTGCCGAGCGGCCACTCGGAACCGACCACGGACCTCATCTGCGGCGTGCTCAACCGCGCCGGCCACGCCCTCTCGGCGCACGAGGTGGCCGCCGAGACGGGCCTGAGCCGCTCCACGGCCCAGCGCTACCTCCGCCACCTGGAACAGGCGGGCCGCCTCCGCCTCTCCCTCAAGTACGGCGACACGGGCCGCCCCGAACACCGGTACGCATGGGTGGCCCCCTGAGCGGCCTGCCTGCCCCTCACGGTCGTACGACGGTGAGGAAGCAGTCGTACGACCGTGAAAGTGCCGCCCGCTAAACGGCCCCCGCCCCCGTGAGCGACCGCACCTCGGTCTCCGCGTGCTTGGCCTGGTCCGGCTCCTCCGCGGAGGTGACCGTGCCGAGCCAGCCCGCGAGGAAACCCAGCGGGATCGAGACGAGCCCCGGGTTCTGCAGCGGGAAGTACTGGAAGTCCACGCCGGGGAACAGCGATTCGGGGCTGCCCGACACCACGGGCGACAACAGCACGAGGACGACCGACGGAATCAGCCCCCCGTACACCGACCACACCGCGCCCCGGGTCGTGAAGCCGCCCCAGAACAGCGAGTAGAGCAGCACGGGCAGATTCGCGGACGCCGCGACCGCGAAGGCGAGGCCCACCAGGAAGGCGACGTTCAGGTCGCGGGCCAGCAGGCCGAGGGCGATCGCGACCACACCGATGCCGACCGCGGCGGTACGTGCCACGGCCACCTCGCTGCGCGGCTTGGCGCGCGGGCGGCGCAGCGACGCGTAGAGATCGTGGGCGACGGACGCCGAGGACGCGAGCGTGATGCCGGCGACCACCGCGAGAATCGTTGCGAAGGCGATGGCAGCGACGATCGCGAACAGAACCGTTCCGCCTGTGGAGTGCGCGCCACCGCCCAGATCGAGGGCCAGCAGTGGCACCGCCGTGTTCCCGGCGGCGTTCGACCCGCGGACCGCCTCGGGCCCCACGATCGCCGCCGCGCCGAAGCCGAGGACGATCGTCATCAGGTAGAAGCCGCCGATGAGCCCGATCGACCAGACGACCGACCGGCGGGCGGCACGGGCGGTCGGCACGGTGTAGAAGCGGGAGAGGATGTGCGGCAGCCCGGCCGTGCCCAGGACGAGGGCCAGCCCCAGGCTGATGAAATCGAAACGCGAGGTCCAGTCACCGCCGTACCTCAGCCCGGGGGCGAGGAACGCGTCACCGTGACCGCTGCGTTCGGCCGCCGTGCGCAGCAACTGGTCGAAGTCGCCGTGGAACCGCACCAGCACCAGCACGGTCAACGCGATCGCCCCGCCCATCAGCAGGACCGCCTTGACGATCTGGATCCACGTAGTGGCCCGCATCCCTCCCAACGACACATAGATCACCATGAGCGCGCCGACCGCGATCACCGTCCAGGACTGCGCCGCCTCGCTCGTCCCGCCCAGCAGCAGCGCGACCAGGCTGCCCGCCCCGACCATTTGCGCCACCAAATACAGAACGGACACGGTGACCGAAGAAGTTCCCGCTGCGATCCGCACCGGCCGCTCCCGCATCCGCGAGGCGACGACGTCGGCCAGCGTGAACCGCCCGCAGTTGCGCACCAGTTCGGCGACGAGGAACAGCACGACGAGCCAGGCCACCAGGAAGCCCACCGAGTACAGCAGCCCGTCGTAGCCGAAGAGCGCGATGAGGCCGGAGATGCCGAGGAAGGAGGCGGCCGACATGTAGTCGCCCGCGATGGCAAAACCATTCTCCATCGGGGAGAAAAGTCGGCCGCCCGCGTAGAACTCTTCCGCCGAACCCTGCCGGCGCCGGCTCACCCAGGTCGTGATGCCCAGCGTGACGGCGACGAACGCGCTGAACAGCACCAGCGCCAGCATCTGGTGATCACCCGTCACGATCCACCGCCCCTGAGGCCCCGCGTCAGTTCCTGGGTGTCCCAGCGCAGATCGAGCGCGGCCCGGTCCCTGCGCAGCCGTGCGTGGCGGGCGTACGCCCAGGTGAACAGGAACGTCGTGAGGAACTGTCCGAGTCCCGCCAGCATCGCCACGTTCACGGCGCCCACCACGGGCCGGGCCATGAATCCGGGCGCCATGGTCGCCGTCACGACATAGCCCACGTACCAGGAGAAGAAGACGGCGACGGCGGGGATCACGAACCTCCGGTACCGGCCGCGCACCTCCTGGAAGGCCGCGCTGCGCTGCACCTCCAGATAGACGTCGGCCGCGCCGCCGCCCCGGCCCTCCTGTTCCCGGCGCGCGGGCGGGACGACGACGGCGGGCGCACCCGTGCCGTCCAACTCGCCCCAGCCGGAGGCGAGCGCGTCGTACCAGGGGTCCTCGAACGGCGTGTCCCCGCTCACCCCCGCGTGGGTGGGGACGACGTCACGACGTGCGTGGGTCTCGGCCGAACTCTCAGGGCCGCCCCCGCGTCTGCGCGGACGACCGGTGCTTGACTGCATGCCCAAGGATGGACAGAACGGGAAGATCCCCGACTCTTCTTCTCCCTGGGCTTCACCCCATTAGGTGATTCAGCCCGCGGGATCGGTTCGCGGTGGGTCTGATGGACATACCGGGGTGTACACCCGACCCACCGCGGTCACGCGTCGATCCGGGACCTGTCCAGCGTCGCCGCCGAGCTGGAGATGAACTCCTTGCGCGGGGCGACGTCGTTGCCCATCAGGAGGTCGAAGACCTGCTCGGCGGAGTCCAGGTCGGACAGGTTGATCCGGCGCAGGGTGCGATGGCGGGGATCCATGGTCGTCTCGGCCAGCTGGTCGGCGTCCATTTCGCCGAGACCCTTGTAGCGCTGGATCGAGTCCTTGTAGCGGACGCCCTTGCTCTGGAACTCCAGCAGCTTCTCGCGCAGCTCACGGTCCGAGTACGTGTAGACGTACTTGTCCTGGCCCTTCTTCGGCTGGACGAGTTCGACTCGGTGCAGCGGCGGCACCGCGGCGAACACCCGGCCCGCTTCGACCATGGGCCGCATGTAGCGGTGGAACAGGGTCAGCAGCAGGGTGCGGATGTGGGAGCCGTCGACGTCGGCGTCGGTCATCATGATGATCTTGCCGTAGCGGGCCGCGTCGATGTCGAACGTACGACCGGATCCGGCCCCTATGACCTGGATGATCGCGCCGCACTCGGCGTTCTTCAGCATGTCGGTCACGGACGACTTCTGGACGTTGAGGATCTTGCCGCGGATCGGCAGCAGCGCCTGGAACTCCGAGTTCCGGGCGAGCTTGGCCGTGCCGAGCGCGGAGTCGCCCTCCACGATGAACAGTTCGCTGCGCTCGACGTCGTCACTGCGGCAGTCGGCGAGCTTCGCGGGCAGCGAGGAGGACTCCAGGGCCGTCTTCCGGCGCTGCGCGTCCTTGTGCTGCCGGGCCGCGATGCGCGTACGAGCCGCGGCGACGGCCTTCTCCATGACGACGCGGGCCTGCGCGGCGGCGTCCCGCTTGGTGGTGGTCAGGAAGTCCTTGAGCTCCTTGGACACCACGTTCGTCACGATGCGGCGGGCCGCCGAGGTACCGAGCACCTCCTTGGTCTGGCCCTCGAACTGCGGTTCGGCGAGCCGTACGGTGACGACCGCGGTGAGGCCTTCCAGGGCGTCGTCCTTGACGATGTCGTCCTCGGCGACGCGCAGCAGCTTCTTGGTGCGCAGCACCTCGTTCATCGTCTTCGCGACGGCCTGTTCGAAGCCCGCGACATGGGTGCCGCCCTTGGGGGTCGCGATGATGTTCACGAACGACTTCAGGTTCGCGTCGTAGCCCGTGCCCCAGCGCAGCGCCACGTCGACACCCAGCTCGCGGGTGACCTCGGTGGGCGTCATCTGGCCGTGGTCGTCCAGGACCGGGACCGTCTCCTTGAAGGTGCCCTGCCCGGAGAAGCGGAGGACATCGCAGACCGGCTTGTCAGAGGCCAGGTACTCGCAGAACTCGCTGATTCCGCCGTCGAAGCGGAATGACTCCTCGCCCTTGCTGCCGCCCTCGCCGAGCCCGAACTCGTCACGGACGACGATGGTGAGGCCCGGCACCAGGAACGCGGTCTGCCGAGCGCGCTGATGGAGGTTCTCCAGAGAGAGCTTGGCGTCCTTGAGGAAGATCTGGCGGTCGGCCCAGTAGCGCACGCGCGTGCCGGTACGGGTCTTGGGGATCCGCTTGGTCTTGCGCAGGCCACCCGTCTCGAACTTGGCGTCGGGGCCAATGGCGTCGAAGGAGCCGGGCACACCGCGCCGGAAGCTGATCGCATGGGTGTTCCCCACGCGGTCGACCTCGACGTCCAGGCGCGCCGAGAGCGCGTTCACCACGGACGCGCCCACGCCGTGCAGACCGCCGGAGGCGGCGTACGAGCCACCGCCGAACTTGCCGCCGGCGTGCAGCTTGGTCATGACGACCTCGACACCGGAGAGGCCCGTCTTGGGCTCGACGTCGACAGGGATGCCCCGGCCGTTGTCCCGCACCTCGACGGAGCCGTCGTCGTGCAGGATGACGTCGATGTGGTCGCAGTAGCCCCCGAGGGCCTCGTCCACGGAGTTGTCGATGATCTCCCAGAGACAGTGCATCAGGCCGCGGCTGTCCGTCGACCCGATGTACATGCCCGGGCGCTTGCGCACGGCTTCGAGCCCCTCAAGGACGAGCAGGTGCCGCGCGGTGTAGTTGGAACCGTCCCGGTCTGCTCCTGCCAGCAGCGCTGTGGACGGCACGGACGTATCGGCGGTCACGCGGTTCGCTCCTCGCTGAATTTGAATTGGGGCCCTGATGGGTAAGGGCCCGGCTTCGGTAGCCGCTCAGAGGGTACCGAGGCCTGGTAGAGCCGATGTAACGCCACCCTCGTCATGAACTCACACTATTCCAGCGTCGCATGCTTGTTCGATCCCTCGATGGAGTGAAGTACATATCACGTTCCCTTCCAGGCATGAACCATTTAGGCTCCGGGCACGTCCTCATGAACAACCGGCAACCCAGCCGGGGGACCCACACACCGACAGACGACAGACAGCGCGAACCCGTACAGACACGAAGACACGCAATACGGCACATTCGCCGCCAACCGGCAGCTGACAGCCGCTTCGAAAAGATTTTTTTCGAGGAAGAGCCGCGAGCGGGAACGTTTTCGGCCTGGTTGGATGTTGACCCTGGTACGACAGCTCGTCGAGCTAGAGAAGAGGCGACGTGACTACTGTTCTGACCCCCGCGAGCCCGCTGACGGCCGCTGATCGCTGCGACCGCTGCGGCGCCCAGGCATACCTTCGCGTTGTCTTGGCGAGCGGCGGAGAACTGCTCTTCTGCGCCCACCACGGCCGCAAGTTCGAGCCGGAACTCAAGAAGATCGCCGCTGAGATACAGGACGAGACGGAGCGCCTGACGACCGTTCCGGCCAGCTCCAACGAAGAAGAACGCTGATACCGCGCTTCGACGACGAGCCAGCTCCGGCCCAGGCCGGTTGATCCGGGCGGCCACTCCTGCACCCAGGAGTGGCCGCCCGCTTCACGCGAACTCGCTCACGGACCGCGAGGCAGCCGTTACGGGGTCATCGCGCCCCAGGCGCGTCCCGAGGAACCCCCTCAGGCCGCCACCCACGGGGCCTCAGGCGCCGCCGCCGGCAGTGGTGGCGGTGTTCCACCCCATCGTCCGTACGACGTCGGAGACCCGCGTGTAGACGCCCGGGCTCCCGGGCCGTCCGCAGCCACTGCCCCAGGACACCAGCCCGACCAGCCGCCCCTGGGCGACCAACGGCCCTCCGCTGTCCCCCTGACAGGCGTCCGGCCCCCCTGCGGCCTCGCCTGCACACAGCATGCTGTCGGCCTTGTACGTACCGTCGGCGCTGCCCGGATACGCCCGCTCACAGAGCGCGTCGGCCAGTACGTGCACGCGTGCGGCCCGCAGACTGCGCGCGTAGTCGCCGCCGCCCGTGATGTCGCCCCAGCCGTAGACCGTGGCGTTCGTACCGGGCTCGTAGGCCGGGTCGCCGGCAGCCGCCATCCCGATGACCGAGGTCTGCGGTAGCGCCTCAGCGAGGGTGAGCACGGCGAAGTCCCCGGCGTTGCTGGTCTTGTCGTAGCCCGGATTGACCCAGGTGTCGCGGACCGCGATCTCCTTGCCCTGAGCCGACGTCAGTTCAGTGCGCCCGGTGATGACCTTCAAGTCCTGAACGCGGTCGGGCGGCCCCCCAAGGACGTCCGCGCCCATGCAGTGGGCTGCCGTCAGTACGGTGGTCCGGCCGACGGCCACGCCGCCGCAGAACTGCCCGGCCCGCGTACCCCCGAACCGGTCACGACTGGACAGGGCCACCGTCCACGGGCCCTCGGACACGTCGACCGGGAATCCGCCGACGACAACGCCGTCGGCGGCGACAGGGGCGGCCGACGCCAGCGGTATCACGCCCGCCGAGGCCGCCAGGACCAGCGACCGGGTCAGCGCCCGGGACAGGGCCCGGACAATGGGACGACGCATGCGCGCTCCTCACTCTGGGATGATCACGAGAAACCCAGAGTGATCCAACCGGCCCCGCCCCGCACGCTCGGGCCACGAAAGAGGGACGCCGTCGGCTGGAGCACCACGCTCCGCACGCGCCGGGCCGCGCTCCCCGCACGCCGGTGCGACGGCCCGCGTCCGCCCAGCACGAAGGCCCGGCTCCCGTCGAGGGAGGCCGGGCCTTTCGTGTCGTACGACCGCGACCTAGTCGAGGTAGTCGCGCAGCACCTGGGAACGCGACGGGTGGCGCAGCTTCGACATGGTCTTGGACTCGATCTGGCGGATCCGCTCGCGCGTCACGCCGTACACCTTGCCGATCTCGTCGAGGGTCTTCGGCTGACCGTCGGTGAGACCGAAGCGCATCGAGACGACGCCCGCCTCGCGCTCGGAGAGGGTGTCGAGGACCGAGTGCAGCTGCTCCTGGAGAAGCGTGAAGCTGACCGCGTCGGCCGGGACGACCGCTTCGGAGTCCTCGATGAGGTCACCGAACTCGCTGTCGCCGTCCTCACCCAGGGGGGTGTGGAGGGAGATCGGCTCACGGCCGTACTTCTGGACCTCGATGACCTTCTCGGGGGTCATGTCGAGTTCCTTGGCCAGCTCCTCCGGGGTGGGCTCGCGGCCCAGGTCCTGGAGCATCTGGCGCTGCACGCGCGCGAGCTTGTTGATGACCTCGACCATGTGCACCGGGATACGGATGGTGCGGGCCTGGTCGGCCATCGCGCGGGTGATCGCCTGACGGATCCACCAGGTGGCGTACGTCGAGAACTTGTAGCCCTTGGTGTAGTCGAACTTCTCGACCGCGCGGATCAGACCGAGGTTGCCCTCCTGGATGAGGTCCAGGAACAGCATGCCGCGGCCGGTGTAGCGCTTGGCCAGGGAGACCACCAGGCGGAGGTTGGCCTCCAGGAGGTGGTTCTTGGCGCGGCGGCCGTCCTCGGCGATGATCTCCAGCTCGCGCTTGAGCTTCGGCGCGAGCTTGTCGGCGTTGGCCAGCTTGTCCTCGGCGAACAGACCGGCCTCGATGCGCTTGGCGAGTTCGACCTCCTGCTCGGCGTTGAGCAGCGGGACCTTGCCGATCTGCTTGAGGTAGTCCTTGACCGGGTCGGCGGTGGCACCGGCGACGGCGACCTGCTGGGCCGGCGCGTCGTCCTCGTCGTCGTCGGAGAGGACGAAGCCCTTGTTCTCGGCCCCCTCCTCTTCCTCTTCACCGGGCTTGACGTCCTCGAGGACCTCGTCCTCGGCGACCTCGGCGTCGTCCTTGCCGGCGGTCGTCTTCTTGGCCGCCGTCTTCTTGGCGACGGTCTTCTTCGCGACCGCCTTCTTGGCGGTCGTCGTCTTCTTGGCGGCGGCGGCCTTCTTCACGGGCGCCTCGTCCTCGACGGAGGACTCGGCGGCGGGGGCCGCCGGGGTGGCGGTGGCGGTGGCCTTCTTCGTGGTCACCGTCTTCGCCGCGACCGTCTTGGTGGCGGTGCGCTTGGCCGGACTCTTCGCTGCGACGCTCTTTCGGGTGCGCTTTGGCTCCGCGGCACTGACCATCAGCGTCACACCCTCTTCCTCGAGGATCTGGTTGAGGCTGCGCAGTACGTTCTTCCACTGAGTGGCCGGAATCTGGTCAGCTTCGAAGGCCCGACGCACGTCATCGCCGGCGATCTGCCCCTCAGCCTTTCCCCGCTCGATGAGCGCCATGACAGAGACGGACTCGGCGATCTCCGGCGGGAGCGTACGGGATGTGCTGGCCGACACGAACAACCTCTCGGAACGTTGGAAAACGGCTTCCGGCCCCGTCCAGTACGGACAGGAGCCGACGACCGCCGACTGGGGATGGGCCGACGGCGCGGGCGGGGGCCGGGAAGATGCACAGCGCCTGGAACGGCGTCTGTATTCCCTCCTCGGCTGCCACCTCTTAGGTCATCGCGCTGCTTCCACAAGCGTTACGCCCAATCTGCGTGGCCCGAGTCACACCCCGTAAGCGCACAAAAGCGGTCAGATATGGCTAGATACGGTCAGTCGCGGTGGCGACCAGGCCGTTCCGGCCGATCCCTGCCCGCATCGGCAGACACATCGACAGTCAGAACGACAGTCGCATTCACAGCCGTATCACAGCCGCGACGGACGCTTCAGGACCGGCCGCCGCCTCTTCGCCCACCGCTCACCGCTCACCGCGCCACCTGACAGCCCCGGCTCCACCGCCGGGCCCCGCCGGGCCCTCTCGGGATCCGACGGGGCCCGGCGGTGACGGTTCGCGGGCCGAGCGATGTACCGAAAGGGCGACACGGCCCCCGATCGCGCCGCCCTCGGCGCGCGGTCAGTGTTCGCGCGGGGCCGGGACCACGCGCTCCACCTCGGGGTGCACGATGAGGAGCTGCCGCATGGCCGCCTCCGCCCCCGCACCGTCGCCGGCCGCGAGAGCGTCGGCGATCCGGGAGTGGTGCGCGAGGGACGCCTCGGTGGGCCGGTCACAACCGGTGACCGGGCCGCCGGACACCTGGAGGGCAGCGGAGACGATCCCCGAGAGGTGCTCCAGCATGCGGTTGCCGGCGAGCTGGATGAGCAGCGAGTGGAACTCGGAGTCGGCGCGCGAGAACGTCAGCGCGTCGCCCTGGCTCATGGCGTGGCCCATGATCTCGACCATGTCCACGATCCGCTGCTGGACGTCCTCGCGCCCGTGCCCGGCGGCGAGACGGGCGGCGAGCGGCTCGATCGTCCAGCGCAGCTCGCTCAGCTCGCGGCGCTGGTCGTCGCGCTGCGGCCCGAAGGCACGCCACTCGATGATGTCGGGGTCGAGGAGGTTCCAGTCGCTGACGGGACGCACGCGCGTGCCCACGTTCGGCCGGGCGCTCACCAGGCCCTTGGCCTCCAGGACGCGGAGCGACTCACGGACGACGGTGCGGGAGACCTCGAAGCGCTGGCCGATCTCCTCGGGCACGAGGGGGCGGTCCGCGCCCAGGTCGCCGGAGACGATCATCTGGCCCAGCTGCTGGACGAGTTGACCGTGCAGCCCGCGGCCGCGGTTGCCCGCGCTGCGGCGGCCGACGCGGCCCAGCTCCGGGTCCGCGGCGTCCCAGGAAGGAACTCCGACGCGGTCGGCACCGGGGGCCTCGGCGTAGGGGTAGCGGTCGAGTTCGCCCGGGCCGACGAGACCGGAGTCTGCGGAGCGGGCGGCGGTCATCATGGTGTGCGCAAGGGTACTCACGGATCTTTTGTCGGCTCCGTCTCCAACTCCCTTGAGGTCTTTGGTGAAAAGCACACGAAAGGGTGATCGCTCACCCCGTCGCAATTGACGCCTTATCGGAAAGAAATGGGCGTTCCCCGGGGAGTTGTGCGCAGGGCGGGACCGGAAGGGCGCGGCCGATCGTCATCGGACCCTGCTTCGCAGGGTCGTGAGCAGATACGCGCAGAGCAGGGCAGTCAGCGACAACGCCAGTGCGCCACCGACGGGTTGGGCCATCACGCGCGCCCCGGCGGCCAGGTACCGCTCGCCCCCGAAGGGCCACTGCGCCAGGAGCAGTTCCCGCAGCCGAACGGAGAACCCGGCCGCGTTCCGCACGGACGAGCCCACCAGGATCTTCTGTACGAGGGGCACGACGAGGACGGGTACGGCGACCACCGCCGCGAGCCCGGCGGTGGTGGACCGGAAGATGCCGGCGGCCAGCACCCCGGCCCACGAGCAGCCGATCACGAGCCCGATCCAACTCGCGGTCAGTGCGAGCCAGTCCGCGGGAACCTTCGCCAGCTCCCGTCCGTAGACGAGGTAGAGCACCTCTGCGTTGCACCCCACGGTGAGGAAGGCCAGCAGCAGCCCGGTGGCCGCAGCGACGAGGAGCTTGGCGGTGAGCAGTCCCAGCCGCCGGGGCACGGTGCCGCGGTCCACCGCCAGGGCGGGGTGGCGGAACTCGTCGCCGAAGGCGATGGCTCCGAGCAGCCCGGCGCCGAGCGCAGCGAGCGGCAGCGGCAGCTCCTGCGGCCAGGCGGCCAGCAGGCGGTACTGCGGGGTGTGGCCGATGCGGGCCAGGAGTACGGCGACGAGCGCGGACGAGACGAGCACGGCGGCCCCGGTCAGAAACCCGGTACCGACACCGCAGGCCCTGCGCAGCTCGTAGCGGAGGGGGCGCAGCGGACTCGGGGCGGAGCGGACGGAGATGGGGGGCGGCAGCGGGGGCGGGTTCTCGGAAGCGAGGGCGGCGTCGGAGGAACGCGGGTGGGCGGCCCGGGGGCGAGTGGGCGCGGATGCCGCCGGGCCGGGGCCGTCCGACGGCTCGGAGACACCGGCGGCTGTCGCCAAGCGGCCGGGGGGCACGTCCGGCTCGGGGAGACGGGTCGCAGGCGTGACCTCGGTTGACGTGCCGGGGCCGTGCTCGGCAGAGTCGTGCGCCGCGGAGAGTTCCGGGGGCATGGCAGCCCCTTGAGGCACGGCCGCGTCCTCGGTTGCGACCTCTGCAGCCTTCTCCTCACCCCGGTGGGTCGAGTAGCCGCCGGAGGCCATGTCACCGACCTCGTCGGCGAGTTGGTGTACGAGGATGCCGTGCCGGAACGCGGTCTCGCCGACGTCCGCGCAGGTACTGCCGTACACGGCGAGCCGGTTGCCGGACTCCCGTACGACCTCCACGGAGCGATGCGCCGTCCGGGCCTCCCTGGTCAGGAGGTCCGCGAGACGGGTGGCGTACGGGCTGCGGACGGCGACACGGGGGCGTAGTCGGGTGCGGGAGAAGTCCGCGGCCTCCTGGTCGGCGACGAGCCGGCCCTGTTCGAGGGTGATGATCCGGTCGGCGGTGCGGGCCGCCTCCTTGGGGTCGGTGGTGGTGAACAGGACGGTGCCGCCCTGGGTCGCGTGGGCGCGCAGCATGCCGTGCAGCCAATGGCTTTCGCGGGCGGACAGGCCCTCGGTGAGGGAGTCCAGCACGAGGGTGTGCGGGTCCGCCAGCAGGGCGCAGGCCAGGCCGAGCCGACGGTCCATGCCGCGCGACAGGGTGCCCAGGCGTTCGTCGCGCAGGCTGACGAGGCCGACCACCTCAAGGACCTCGTCGGCACGGCGGACCGGAACACCGGCCGCCGCGCACAGCATGCGGAGTTGACCTCGGACCGTGCGCGCGGGGTGCCCCGGCACATCCCCCAGGAGGACGCCGACCTCACGGGACGGATGGGCGATGCGATGCAGCGGCCGGCCCCTGAAGTAGGTGATTCCACGGCCCTGTTGGAGTTCGAGCATGAGCCTGAGCACCGCCGTCTTGCCGGCGCCGGGGGGACCGAGAAGTGTGGTGACGCATCCCGCGCGCGCCTCGAAGGAGACGTCGTCGACGGCGGGGGGAAGCTCCTTGCGAGGGTTGCTGGTCAGTCCGAAGGCCTGGATCACCCGTAGCAAGATAGCGCGTTATGTCCGTTTTCCGGGGTGTGGCGGGGCCTATGGACGCACATCTGTCCACGGCGTTCGTGTGTCAGACCTCGGGGCGCAGCATCGGAGGGTTGAGCAGTGTGGCGCCACCGGCTCGGAAGAGCTGTGCCGGGCGGCCTCCTTGTCGGGTGGTCGTACCTCCGGTGGGGACGAGGAAGCCCGGGGTGCCGGTGACCTTGCGGTGGAAGTTGCGGGGGTCGAGGGCCACGCCCCACACGGCCTCGTACACACGGCGCAACTCGCCGACGGTGAACTCGGTCGGGCAGAACGCGGTGGCCAGCGACGAGTACTCGATCTTGGAGCGGGCGCGCTCCACCCCGTCCGACAGGATCTGGGCGTGGTCGAAGGCGAGTGGTGCCGCCTGTTCGCCGTCACGGCCGTAGCCGCCCTGCTGGAGCAGTTCCTCGACGGGTGCCCAGCGCGCGCTGTTGGCGTCGCCGCCGGCCCGGGGAGCGGGCAGGTCCGGGGCGAGCGCGAGATGGGCGACGCTGACCACCCGCATCCGGGGGTCGCGCTTGGGGTCGCCGTAGGTCGCGAGCTGTTCCAGGTGGGCGCCGTTGTCGTGGGCCGGAGCGTCCGGGTCGTGGGCGCGCAGGCCGGTCTCCTCGGCCAGTTCACGCGCTGCGGCCTGCCCCAGATCCTCGTCGGCCCGCACGAAGCCGCCGGGGAGCGCCCAGCGTCCCTGAAAGGGCGACTCACCCCTGCGTACCGCCAGCGCGCACAGGGCATGACGACGCACGGTCAGCACGACCAGGTCCACGGTGACGGCGAAGGGCGGAAACGCTGACGGGTCGTAGGGCATGCGGCGATCATAGTCGTCTGCCTGACGATAAACACTCCCCTCTCCAGCCGCACCCATGACTGATCCACGACGGTCGGAAGCGGGCGTCACAGGCCGCTTCCGGAAGCCCTCCCTCGGCATGTCGTACGAGGTCACGCACCCAGTTGCAGCCCAGCGGCAGCCTCCTCGACCATGGCGACCCCGAGTCGGCCGACCCGTACGGAGAAGGGCTCACCTGCGACCCGCAGCCCCGTCAGGCCGATCTCGCCCAGCGGCACGCTGCGTACCGGACGGAGCATGACCGTGTTCGCCGGGGCGTCCGGACGGATGCCGGCCAGAGTGGCGAGGAGCAGGACCCCGGAGGCGGCAGCGGTGGCCGACGGCCGGCAGGCCGCCGGGTGGGGCAGCGGGGCGCCTCCCGCTGTGCGCTGCTCCCCCGCATACATCTCCGGCAGCCGGTGGTCGAAGGCCTCGGCGGCCGCCAGGAGGCCGCGCAGCAGCGAACTCGCCTCCTTCTCATATCCCGCGGTGGCCAGGCCGGCGACGGCCACCGCGGTCTCCTGGACCCGCACAGCGCCGCTGCGGTGGCCGAACGGGTTGTAGCCCGGCTCCTTGACGCCGAGGCCGCGCAGTCCCCAGCCCGAGTCCATGGCCGGGCTGCCGAGCAGGCGGGCGAGCTGTTCGGTCTGCACCTTGTCGAGGAGCCCGGGGGCCGGTTCGCCCGCGCCCAGCAGACCGGTGTCGAGGAGATGGGCGGCGATCGCGCCGAAGTGCGGCACGACGCGCCCGTCCGGGGTACGGGCGGCCGCCGGTCTGCCGCCGCCGCGGTCCTCGACCCAGAAGTCGTCCCGGAACGCGGTGCGCAGCTCCTGGGCCCACTGGCGCAGCCCGGCACCGCCGGGTCGGCCGTACGTGTCGAGGAGATCGGCGCCGAGGAGGGCGGCGCGGTGTGCGTGGGCCTGTGTCTCGCAGCGCAGGGGGCCGCCCGGCTGTGGATCGGGCAGGTAGGTGCCGTCGCCCACGGTCGTGCGCAGCCAGGTCAGACAGCGCTCGGCGGTGGGGAGCAGTTCCTCGGTCGTCTGCTCTGGGAGCCCCCAGCGGCGGGCCTCGGCGAGGAGTACGGGGAAGAGAAGGGTGGCCTCCGTACCCGTGCAGCCCGGTGGCAGGTGTGCGCCTGCGTCCCGGCGCGGCCCGGGGAGCATGCCGGACCTCGGGCCCGGCCCCGGGATCTGCGTGCGGGCGAGGGTGCGCAGGGTGCCCGCCGCGAGCCCGGTGCCGAGCGGGAGCGTCATCCGGGCGGCGGCGAGTGCTTCGGCCGGGGCCATGCCGCAGCGCCACGGTGCCCCTGCCGCGAGATGCGTGTCGGAGGGGTGCGCGGAATCGCGCAGGAGCAGGGCCTGGAGGTCCTCGATGCTGGTGCTGAGGAGCGCCTCGACACGTGGATCGTCACCGACGGCCCGTGCCGGGGCGAGGGGGCTCGTCGCCACGTGGCCCACGGCTCGGACGGGTCCCGCGCCGTCCTGCCGTATGCGCAGCTCCAGGGTCGTGGAACCGCCCGGGGGCAGGTCGACTTCCCAGCGCAGCAGGCCCGCTGAGGCCAGTGCGTCGGCGGGCGGCGGGTCGGCCGTGACGGCCGCGCCGCCGGTGGCCCCTGCCCACCGCAGACCGAACGCGTGGACGCTGGCGGGCAGTTCGGGGCCAGCGGTGCCGGAGGCGATCGTGCCCAGGTCGGCCAGGTCGGTCCCGAGTGACACCTCCACCGGCAGGCGCAGCGGGCGCGGCGCCGAGCTGTGCAGGGTGATCCGCTCGGTGCCGTCCGCGTGGCGGACGCGCTCGACGACGACGTCCGGGTCCGGCCCGCCGTCCGGGGAGGCGCGCAGTGTCCCCACGAAGCGGGCGCGGTCGGCGGCGGTCATCCGGGCCTGGACCGCGAGCGGTTCACGGCCGGCCACCCGGACCTGGCACCGGGCGAGCAGGCGCCTCCCGCCGCGATAGAAGCCCTCCAGTCCTCGGCCGGTGAGCTGTCCCTGGTCCGTGGAGATCGCGAGCCCGGGGAGGGCTACGCAGATCAGGGTGGTGTGGGTCGGGGGCAGTTGGGCGGGACGGCGGGCGCCCGGAGGCTGAGCAAGCGGCGGCCGAGCAGCAGGAGACAGTGACGGCGCGCTTCTTGCCGGGGGTGCGGCAGGGCGCCCGATGCCCGGAGGTGCAGCAGACCGTCCGGTCCCCGGGAAACGCGGCTCCGAGCCGCGCGGGTCGCCTGTGCTCCCGGGTGCTCCGCCGCCACCTCCCCGCACGGGCGACGCGGGTGGACTCACGGCACGGCGATCGTCGTCGGCGGCCGAGGGCGGGGTCGGCGGGTGCATGGGCGGCTTCTTCTGCGCTCTGGGCGCCGGGGGCGCGCTCGGCGCCTGGTAGGGGGCTTCGGCGGGGCAGGTGTGGGGCGGCGGCTCGGCCCGTCCAAGGGTTCCGCCACTCAGGTGAACGGACCAGGGCTTCCCCGAGTCACGCCCCCGGCGGGACAAGCCGACCGAATGGCGGTGCGGCGAGGCCTGCGTCCGGCCGGTGCCGGAACAACCGCACCGGCTGTTCACCGCGGTCGGGACGGTGATGTGTCCGCAAGCTGTCCTGGCGCCGGTCAGTTGTACGCGGGACACGGCGCCGTTGCTCAATCGTCGGTTGCGCGTCGCGGCCTTGCCGAACCGTCCGCCGCCCATCATGCGCTTGCCGGTATGCCTCTGCCCAGTCCCGTCGCTGCCGAGTCGCTCGTCGGACTCCCCTTCGTTGCCCAGCCATCGGCCGCTGATCCCATCGCTGTTCAGCCGCCGGTCGACTGTCCCGCCCTTGTCGATCCGCTCGACCGGCGTCCAACCGCTGCCCCGGCGCCCGTGGACTGCCCTACGCCCATTCACGCATCGTCCCCCTTCGCCCTGTTCCCGTGCTGTGCGGCCTCCCCGGCGCCCGGGCTGCGACGACGTACGGCGGGCTTGCCCAAGGGCTGGGGGCGGGTCCCGCCCGTCCCCCTGGCACGCGGGCGCGTCTCGGCGCCGCCCGGCGGACCCACCCGACGCCGACGCCTCGTGGCCGGCTCCAGCGCCCGCGTGGCGGCGCTGACCGATGTCGAGCAGGACGGGGAGCCCCCGACCTCGTCGTGCGGAGACGTGGCTTCGGTGCCGTCGAACCGGCCGTCGCTCTCGGCCCCCTGCACGCCATCGATACCGCTCGTCCCCTCGAACCCGTCCGTGGCCTCGAACCCTTCGGGGTCCTCACCCCAGCCGATGCCCATCCCCATGCCCTCGCCCTCGTCGCTGTCGTCGTCCTCGATCCACCCGGTGTCCGGCGTCGTCCGGGGCGGCCCGGCATTCACGCCCGCTCGGCCGCCGCGCTCCGCGCGCAGACAGCGGCGGATCGACTCCGGGTCCAAGCCCTCGTTGCAGGCCTGGTGCAGCAGGCGGGCGAACAGGTAACCGGGGTCAGCGCCAAGTGCCATCGCCAGGGCCTCCCTGGCCTCCAGATCGTCGCCGGTCGACCATGCGACCCAGCCGGCGAGTGTCAGCGGAGCCGCCGCGTGCTCCCGGTAGGAGCCGACACAGCGGCGGGCGAGGGCCCGCCAGAGACGCAGGGCCGGTGCCGCCTCCTCGCCCTCCATCCACTCCGCCGCGCGGTCACGGGTCGTACGGTCCTGCAGGCCCAGAATCAGCGCGGCGGCCTCGTCGTGGGTGAGCAGTTCGTCGTCACGGAGGTCCGCAAGAAGCGTGCCGGACACGGCGGGAGCCTCGGCGAACCGGTCCCTGACCCGGCGGGCCTCTCGCAGGGTCTCCTCGGCGATGTCCGCGCGGCTCGCGTCGTCGAGGATTCGCGGGACCAGGCGGGCGTTCGCGGTGTGGAGCACGCGTTCCTGTTCCAGCGCCGCGGCGGTCTCCCAGGGCTGGAGCCTGGCCCGCAGCTCACGCAGGGTGCCCCGCACCTGCAGGCCGGCATAGGTCGCGGCGGCGGCCAGCACCGAGGTGCCGGGCAGGCCCATGGGCACCCCGTCGTCGGGACAGCACTCGGGCGTCGCACAGCAGTAGGACCAGAAGCGGTTGTCGGCGATGCACAGCGCCTCGACCACGGGGACGTCGAGACGGCCGCATTCGGTGCGCAGCAACTGGGCGAGCGGGCGCAGCCGTTCCCGCACCTGATGCCGGGCCTCGCCCTCCGCCGGTTCCTGGCAGAGATACACGACCATGCTCTCGGGCCGTGCGCCTCTGCGCTCGCTGCCGGTCACCAGACCGTGCGTCAACTGCTGTGCCACGGCGGGCCAGTCGTCCGGGTTCGTGGGAATTCCGAGCCGGGCCCGGCCGCCGAACCGACCGCGTCCGTCCCGGTCGTGCAGCGCGACCAGGACGATGCTGTCCTCGGGGTGGTAGCCGAGCAGATACGGCAGGGCGTCGGCCAGTTCGGCCGGGGTGCGCAGGGTGACCTGATGCGTTTCGCTGTGATTCGTCATGCGGTGACGATCTCGCGGATCTCCGAATTCCGTTTGAGCCTGTGGATAACCCCAATCAGGGACACGCCAAGGCAGCGTCAGGCCGGGCGGGCACGTGTTCGGGCACGAGATACCGACACCGGCGCCCGACATGTCCGCTCACGCCCGCACGCATACGCGCGCGCCCGAGAGGTGGCCGTGATGCGCCGTCCCACGTCCCGGTTGTCAGTGGCGTCCTGTTGTATGGGGTGCATGGAGCACACGAGCAACGCGGATCTCCGGGCGGCGGCCGACACGGTCCTCGCCCGCCTCGTCGGGGACGCCACGGGCGCCGCCCGGCTGCGCGAGGACCAGTGGCGGGCGATCGAGGCGCTGGTCGCCGACAAGCGCCGGGCCCTGGTCGTACAGCGCACGGGGTGGGGCAAGTCCGCGGTGTACTTCGTGGCGACCTCCCTGCTGCGGGCCCAGGGCAGTGGGCCGACGGTGATCGTCTCGCCGCTGCTCGCGCTGATGCGCAACCAGGTGGACGCGGCGGCCCGGGCGGGCATCCACGCGCGGACGATCAACTCCTCGAACACCGAGGAGTGGGACACGGTTCAGGAGGAGATCGCGGCGGGCACGGTCGACGTCCTGCTGGTCAGCCCCGAACGCCTCAACAACCCCGACTTCCGCGACCAGGTGCTGCCCAAGCTCGCCGCCGCGACGGGCCTGCTCGTGGTGGACGAGGCGCACTGCATCTCCGACTGGGGCCACGACTTCCGCCCCGACTACCGCCGGCTGCGCACGATGCTCACCGACCTCGCGCCGGGCGTGCCCGTCCTGGCCACCACCGCGACGGCCAACGCGCGCGTGACGGCCGACGTGGCCGACCAGCTGGGCACCGGCGGCACCTCGGACGCGCTGGTGCTGCGCGGCCCGCTGGACCGGGAGAGCCTGAGCCTGAGCGTGCTGCGACTGCCGGACGCGGCGCACCGGATGGCGTGGCTCGCCGACCACCTGACCGAACTGCCGGGCTCCGGGATCATCTACACGCTCACGGTGGCCGCCGCCGAGGAGGTCACGGCCTTCCTCCGGCAGCGCGGGCACACCGTGGCCTCGTACACGGGGAAGACGGAGAACGCCGACCGGCAGCAGGCCGAGGACGACCTGCTCGGCAACAAGGTGAAGGCCCTGGTGGCGACGTCCGCGCTCGGGATGGGCTTCGACAAACCGGATCTCGGCTTCGTCGTGCACCTCGGTTCGCCCGCCTCCCCGATCGCCTACTACCAGCAGGTCGGTCGCGCCGGACGCGGTGTCGAGCACGCGGAGGTGCTGCTGCTCCCGGGGAAGGAGGACGAGGCGATCTGGGAGTACTTCGCCTCCCTCGCCTTCCCTCCGGAGGAGTTGGTGCGCCGCACGCTGGACGTCCTCGCGCGCGCGGAGCGGCCGTTGTCGCTGCCCGCCCTGGAGCCCCTGGTGGAGCTGCGCCGCTCCCGCCTGGAGAGCATGCTCAAGGTTCTCGACGTCGACGGGGCCGTCAACCGGGTCAAGGGCGGCTGGGTCTCCACGGGCCGGCCCTGGACGTACGAGACGGAGCGGTACGAGTGGGTGGCGCGCCAGCGGAAGGCCGAGCAGCAGGCGATGCGCGCGTACGCGTCGACGACGGACTGCCGGATGGAGTTCCTGCAGCGCCAGTTGGACGACGAGGGCGCCAAGCCCTGTGGCCGCTGCGACAACTGCGCGGGGGCCCGCTTCACCGCCGACGCCTCCTCGAAGGCCGTCGACGCCGCGCGCGCGGATCTGGGCCGGGCCGGTGTCGAGGTCGAGCCCCGGCGCATGTGGCCGACCGGGCTGCCCGCGATCGGAGTCGAGCTGAAGGGGCGTATTCCGGTCGGTGAACAGGCCTCCACGGGGCGCGCGTTGGGCCGGTTGTCGGACATCGGCTGGGGCAACCGGCTGCGCCCGATGTTCTCGCCGCAGGCCCCGGACGGACCGGTGCCGGACGATGTGGCCAAGGCCGTCGTCGGTGTGCTGGTCGACTGGGCGAAGGGACCCGACGGCTGGGCCTCGGGCGCCGCGACGGCCCAGCCGCGTCCGGTCGGCATCGTCACCGTCGCCTCACGCACCCGCCCGCAGCTGATCGCGTCCCTGGGGGCACGCATCGCGGAGATCGGCCGGCTGCCGCTGCTGGGCAGTCTGGACTACGCCGGTGACGCCCCGCCCGTGTCCCGCAGCAACAGCGCCCAGCGGCTGAAGGCGCTCGACGGAGCCCTGACCGTGCCGCCCGCCCTGGCCGCCGCCCTCGTCGATGCGCAGGGACCAGTCCTCCTTTTGGACGACTTCACGGAGACCGGGTGGACCCTCGCGGTGGCGGCCCGGATGCTCCGTCGGGCAGGTGCTCGGGGGGTCTTGCCACTGGTCCTCGCCCTGCAGGGCTGATGACGAGCACATGAACCAAGGCGAACCCCCGGGCCAACGGCACATTCCCGGCCACCCCAGGCATCTACAAATGACACACCCGGCAGGGATATAATCCACAGATCACCAGAAGACGGTCGGTGGCCCCATTTGCTCGTTGCCGCAACCCAGTTCGACCGCAAGAATTGGAGTCCGCTCCCCGCACGGCATGTCCGTGGTCCGGCAGGGCTTCGCTGCGGTGTGCGCTCCCCCAAGTCCAATCTCCGCCCGCAGTGTGGGCGCGTAGCCGAAGGGAGGACCGTGACCTTCGGATTCGCTCCGTCTACCGCGGCATCCATGTCGACCTCTGCCGACCTGTCCGCCGCTTCCACCAACTCAGCAGCCCGCATGCTCGAACCCTCGGAGTGGGCCGCAGCCGGGATTCCCCTGCTGCGCAATCCGCGCGAGGTCGTCAGCGGACTGCACTCCAGGCACAGCCCCAGACCCGCGACCGCGATCGTGGCCGTCCTCGACACGGACGAGCGGGTGCGGGCGAGCGCCTCGTTCACCCGCCGGTCCGCGCCGGCCGACGGCTGGATGTTCCGCAACTCGCTGCTCGCGCAGCTGCGCCGGGTCATCCCGCACGACCTGCGCCGCCGTACACCGGTGCGTACGGCCGTCCTGCTCTACTGCCGTGACGGCGACGCCCGTTGGACGGAGGAGGACGGTGCGTGGATGTGGGGTCTGCGTGACGCCTGCACCCTGCACGGGCTGCGCTGCGGGGCGTACATCACGCTGACCCACGACGGCTGGCAGGTGCTGGGCGAGGGCCGCGGCGGGCGTCGCCCGAACGCGGACTCCCCGCCGGAGCCCTTCGCCATGTCCGAGGCACCGCCACCGCTGCCGATGCCCCGCACCGGAGGCGCCGCCTCGGACATCCTGCGCCGCGCGGCGGCCCGCTGACCCGGCGCCCAACAGGGCCGCGCCCGATGGCCACGGGTGACGTCCACGTCGTACGGAAACAGCCACCGCGGACAACGGCGTCCGCCTGGTACGACGTACGACGACACACCAAAGACATGCGGCAGCGATCACCTCACGCGCGCGTGGCACGAAGGGCCGGGCGGGCAAGGGCACGACGACTCACCCGTACGGCATCCACAGCACACGACGGGCGCACGCGCACGCGTACCCCCGTCGACCGTACGGACCCCGCCTATTGCCGGGGCCATGACATCAGCGGCGCATGACCACCCGGACGCGTCGAGCGCGTGCGGGCACGTCGAAACGCCCGCCGTACGTTTTCGCTTCAGCGGCCTCCGTCAGCCGGTCCGATGGTGCTGGACCGGCTCAGACCCCCGCGCCCAGCACCGAGTTGATCTGCTGCGGGTCGCCGCAGACGATCAGCAGGGCACCGGCCCGGCCGAGGGCCAGAGGAAGGGCCGAGGCGGCCTTGGCATCGACGCCGCCGTTGACGGCGACCACGACCACGGGACGGGAGCCGGCACGGCTCAGAGCGGCGGCGTCGGCATAGAAGACGTCGTCGCCCGCGTCGTGCTGCGCCCAGTACGGGGCCTCACCGAAGGACAGCTCGTGCGCGGCCCACGGGTGCGGATCGCCGGTGGTGATCACCAGCACCTCGCCGGGGGCACGACCCGACTCCAGGAGCAGGTCGACGGCTTCCTCGGCAGCGTCCAGCGCACCCTCGGCCGAGGCCGGGATCAGCTGGATCTGCGGGGCCGCCGAAGCCGTGGAGGCAGGGGCAGAGGGGGCGGAAGGGACAGGGGCGGCCGGAGCCGCGGACGGCCCGGGCTTGACCGCGCCCGCGGTCGCGGCCACGGCGGTCGCCGGCGCGTCGTGCGGTGCGCGCTGGACCGGCGCCGTGGGCCGGAAGGGCCCCGGACGGCCGGGACGCGGCGCGGCCGCGGGACGGGGGCCTGGTACGGGACGGGGGGTCGGCGCGGTGCGGCCACTGGCCGGAGTGACGCGGGGACCCTGGGCACTCTCGTGAATCTGAGGCTCCTCGGGAATGAGAGGCATGACCTGATATTTATCAAACGCCGGTGCGACTCGCGTCGGCGGGTGGCACATGAGTGCGAACGGAACCGTCAGAAGTCGAAGCCGAGCTGGCCCTCGATCTCCGGAGCGTTCCCGTTCGCCCAACTGCGGGCCTTCTTGAGGTGCCGCCACTGGGGCAGCGCATCAAGATAAGCCCACGACAGCCGGTGGTACGGGGTGGGACCCCGCTCCTCCAGCGCGGCCTTGTGCACGGGGGACGGATACCCGGCATTGGCCGCAAAACCGAAGTCTGCATGGTCGATACCCAGTTCGGCCATCATTTTGTCGCGCTGAACCTTGGCGATCACGGACGCCGCCGCGACCGCCACGCACGACTGGTCACCCTTGATCACCGTGCGGACCTGCCACGGCGACCCCAGGTAGTCGTGCTTGCCATCGAGGATGACCGCGTCGGGACGGACGGGCAAGGCCTCGAGTGCGCGCACCGCGGCGAGCCGCAGCGCGGCCGTCATCCCCAGGTCGTCGATCTCCTCCGGAGAGGCGTGCCCCAGCGCGAACGACGTGACCCATTTCCGCAGTTCTTCCGCGAGTTGGGTACGCCGCTTGACCGCGATGAGCTTGGAGTCGGTGAGTCCCTCGGGGGGCCGCCGGAGACCGGTGACCGCCGCGCAGACGGTGACGGGGCCGGCCCACGCGCCCCGGCCCACCTCGTCGACGCCGGCGATGACCTTCGCTCCGGTCGTGGCGCGCAGGGAGCGCTCGACTGTGTGGGTGGGTGCTTCGTACGGCATGGCGGTCTCAGCCTACGCCGCCCGGAACCCCACGCGACACCCCGGTCCCCCAGGCGACTTCAGACACTTCCCGTCCGCAACAGCGGAACCATCAACTGGTCGATCATCTCTTCGATGTCCGGCTCGCGCCATTCACTCGCGCACATCTTCGAGCGGTACATCATCATCGCCGGAATGGCGTCCAGGACATAGCCGTTGACAGCGTCGGGACGGGTCTCCCCGCGCGCGATTCCGCGGTCGATGATCTCCCGGAGGAGCCTCACCGTCGGCTCGACGAGCCCTCCGAAGATCACGCCCTGGAAGCGTTCCGCCTGGGGGCTGTCGCATTCGTGAATCACCGAGCGCAGCGCGAACCCGGGGCGCGAGAACATCGCCTCGCGCACCTGACGGCACAGTTCGAGGAGGTCGTCCCGCACGTTCCCGAGGTCGGGCGCCAGGTCGAAGCGCGGCAGCCCGGCCTGGAGCGCGTCCGCGACGAGGTCCTCCTTCGAGGGCCAGCGTCTGTAGACGGCGGCCTTGCCGGTCTGGGCGCCGGCGGCGACGCCCTCCATCGTGAGGCCGTTCCAGCCGACCGTACTGAGCTGCTCCAGCGCGGCGTCGAGAATCGCGCGTTCGAGCACGGCGCCGCGCCGGCGGGGGGAGGCCGTCTGAGCGGGGGCGGCCGTCCAGCGCGAAGTAACCATCTGATGTGTCTCCAGCAAGCAGGGATGAGCGGGCGGTGCGAGGATTATCAGGATTGTCGGTATTGAGGGGATCGCCGACCAGGTGAATCGCAGAGATTACCCGGGCGACCGGAGTGCGACACGGCGGCGGCTTCAGTGAACGCTTGCGTTCACTGTCGGGGACTCACTACCGTTCGACGCAACAGTGAACGCGAGCGTTCACTAGTGCTCTTATGGGGGACCCATAGTGACTACCTCTTCATTGATGAAGGACCGGAAACCTGGTGCGGCCCGCCGGGAGGGGCATCCCGGCATAGCGCTCACCGTCATCGCGGCCTGCCAACTCATGGTGGTACTCGACGCGACGATTGTGAACATCGCGCTGCCGCACATTCAAGACGCGCTCAAGTTCAGCACCACCGACCTCACCTGGGTGGTCAGCGCCTACACGCTCACCTTCGGCGGTCTGCTGCTGCTCGGCGGCCGGGCCGGTGACATCCTGGGCCGCCGCCGGGTCTTCCTGACCGGCATCCTGGTGTTCATCGCCGCCTCGCTGCTGGGCGGACTCGCCCAGGAACCCTGGCAGTTGCTGGCAGCGCGCGCCCTCCAGGGCGTGGGTGGCGCGATCGCGTCGCCCACCTCGCTGGCGCTCATCACCACCACGTTCGCCGAAGGCCCGGAGCGGAACCGGGCGTTCGGGGTCTTCGCCGCCGTCTCGGCGGGCGGCGGCGCCGTCGGTCTGCTGGCCGGCGGCATGCTCACGGAGTGGCTCGACTGGCGCTGGGTGCTCTTCGTCAACGTACCGATCGGCCTCGTGATCGCCGTGCTCACGCCGTTGTACATCAGTGAGTCCGAACGCCATCCCGGCCGCTTCGACCTCGTGGGCGCGCTGACCTCGACGCTGGGCATGGCGTCCCTCGTCTACGGCTTCATCCGCGCGGCGGAGCAGGGCTGGCGGGACAGTCTCACCCTCGCGTCGTTCGGCACTGCGGTGATCCTGCTGGCCGCGTTCGTCCTCGTGGAGATGCGCGCCAAGGAGCCGATCACCCCGCTGAAGATGTTCGCCGACCGCAACCGCTCGGGCACGTACGTGATCATGCTGAGCCTGGCCGCGGCGATGTTCGGCATGTTCTTCTTCATCGTCCTCTTCGTGCAGAACGTGCTGCTCTACACGCCGATCGAGGCGGGCCTCGCCTTCCTTCCGGTGACCTTCGCCATCGCCATCGGCGCGGGCCTGTCGCAGCGGTTCCTGCCGGTCCTCGGGCCGAAGCCGTTCATGGTGGTCGGGTCGGCGCTGGCCGCTCTCGGCCTCATCTGGCAGTCCTTCATCAGTCCCGACAGCTCGTACGTCAGCGGGGTGCTCGGCCCGATGCTGGTGTTCGGCTTCGGTATGGGCCTGAACTTCGTGACGCTGACCCTGACAGCTGTCTCCGGAGTCGCCGCGCACGAGGCGGGCGCCGCGTCCGGGCTGCTCAACGTCACGCAGCAGGTGGGCGGTTCGCTCGGCCTGTCCATCCTGACGACGGTGTTCGGCGCGGCCAGCCGCAACGAGGCGACGAAACAGGTGGCCGACTTCATGGCCGAGGCCACGCCCGAACAGAAGGCGGAGTTCGCCAGGACGAACCAACTCCCCGCCCCCTGGAGCCACGAGGTGCTCGCCCACGGCATCTCAACGGCCTTCATCCCGGCCGCCGCGATGGCCCTACTCGCCCTCGCCACCGCCTGGTTCGTCATCCGCGTCCGCAAGAGCGACCTGGAGGCTCTGTCGGGCACGGCGAGCACCGCGGGTCCGGCGGGCGGCTGATCTCCCGGCAGCGGGCCCGCAGGCGGCGCCTGTGGGGTCGCGGCGAACAACGGCAGCCGTACGTCGCTCCGAGCACCGGAGCGACGTACGGCTGCGTGGCCCCCACCAGCCTGTCGCCCGACGACGTCCGGTGCCCTGCGGTCACTCCGCCGGCACGCGTACGTCACTTTGCGCGCCGTGTCAGCAGCGGCGCTGCGGGCCGTGCTCAGGCATCGCCCACGCGGACGGCGTCCCGCGGCCTGGCGACGCCACGGCAGCGCCCCGCGCCACGGGCGCCCACCGAGACAGCCACGGCTGCGCGGCACCTCGCCAGGCTCTCCCTCGCCCCAGTTGCGCGCTCCTGGACGTGCACGCACGCGCGTGCCGCACACCGTCGAGGCCCCGGTCGACACCGCGATCGACTTGGTGCCCCACGCTCGCGTTCCGGCACCACCGGTGACCGTCCCGCCAACGAGGAGGTGTTCCGCGCCGCACGCGCGCGTGTGCGGCACCGCCCCTCTCCGGCCGCAGCGACGTCTCCGCACTCGCGGCACCCCCACCCGGCCGCGCAACCCCGGCCCCAGGCCTGGTGCGCGCGTGCGGCACGTCGACGCCCGCTCAGCCGAAGTGCGGCTCACGCGACTACCCCGCGCCGCGCGTGGAACGGGCGAGCCGCACGCCCGGCCCCTCCACAGGACGCGAGTGCTCTCCCGGTCCCACGCGTGCGCGTGGCCGCACCTCTCCGTCTGCCCCCGGCACTAAGGACTCCCCGCCCGAGCCCGCCCCAGGGGCCCGCACACAGCAGGGCTACGCCCCCGTCGGCGCCCATTCCGGCAGCGCTTCCGTCCGTTCCAGCCACGCCGACGGCGGTGCGCCCGCCTTCCCCGCCGCGAGTACACCGCCCACGATGGCGCAGTTCGTGTCCACGTCGCCGCCCGCCTGGGCCGTGGTCCAGAAGGCCTCTTCGTAGTCGCCCAGGGCGCGCGCGGCGGACCAGAGCGCGAAGGGCACGGTGTCGTGCGCCGACGTACGCCGGCCACAGCCAAGTACTGCCGCGACCGTGCTCGCGTCGGCGTAGTCGAGCATGTCCCGGGCACGCCGCAGCCCGGCGGCGACGGCGCTTCGCGGGACGAGCGCGATGACGCCGTCGAGGAGCGCACCGGGGCTCGGCGGGCCGTCCGAGGAGGCGGCCAGGGCGGCGGCCGCGGCGACGGCCATGGCGCCGACCACGGCCTCGCGGTGCTGGTGCGTGGGGTAGGCCGAGATCTCCGCCTGGTGGGTCGCCTGCTCCGGATCGTCCGCGTACCAGGCGCCCAGCGGAGCGATGCGCATGGCCGCGCCGTTGCCCCAGGATCCCTGCCCGTTGAACAGGGCGGAGGCCAGCTCGCGCCAGTCGCCGCCCTCCCGGACCAGCCGCAGAAGCCGGTTCACCGCGGGACCGTACCCACGGTCGAAGTCGTGGTGGTGCGCGAAGGAGTGGGCGAGAGCGTCCTGGTCGATGCGGCGGTGGGCGGCCAGTACGGCCACCACGGAGCACGCCATCTCCGTGTCGTCGGTCCACTGCCAGGGGCCGGGCGGCAGTTCGCGGAGCCCCAGCAGCGGGTGGTTCACGGGCACGAAGAACTGCGACCCGAGCGCGTCCCCCACCGCGAGCCCGCGCAGGCTGGCCAGGGCGCACTCCAGGCGCTCGTACGAATACGAGGTGGAAGCAGGAGAGGAGTCAGCGGTCATCGCCTGCCACCCTAACCGCTGATTCCGTACGATTCCGGGTCACGCCAGCGCTCGAACGGCCGGTCAAGGGTGTACCTGCCGTCACTCCCGAGAACGAGCATCCGCATCTCCGCGTTCCCCGGATTGGACAGCGACTCGAATTCCGCGACCGTCCAGTGGAACCAGCGCATGCAGAACAGCCGCATGGCCAGACCGTGGGTCACCAGCAGCACATTGGGCGGATGGTCGGGGGCCTCGAAGCTGCGGTAGAGACTCTCCAGGAAGCCGCCGACCCGGTCGTACACATCGGCGCCGGACTCCCCCTGGGCGAACCGGTAGAAGAAGTGCCCGTACGCGTCCCGGTACGCCTTCTGCAGCTGTACGTCGTCCCGGTCCTGCCAGTTGCCCCAGTCCTGCTCGCGCAGCCGGGGCTCCTCGCGTACGCGTATGAGGTCGGGGTTCAGACTGAACGCGCGGAGGGTCTCGTGGGTACGGCGGTACGGGGAGACGTACACGCTGACCTGCTCCCGCCCGAACACCTCGCGCAGCCGTTTGCCTGTCTCCTCCGCCTGCCGCCAGCCTCGTTCGGTGAGGGCCAGGGCATGGTCGGGCTCGCGTTCGTAGACGGTGTCATCGGCATTGCCCATTGACTCGCCGTGCCGGACAAGGACGATGCGCCGTGGTCTTACCATGCCAAAACCCTAGATCGGGTCGGCGTCGAGCGGGCACTCGCACGGTCTCTATACGGCGTATGTCACACATGTCGTGCGCATTGGAGCACTCAGAGTGCTGATCTGATGCCGATCCTCAGACTATCCAGCTGGGTTCCAGCTCGACGATGTCACCGGCGAGGGCTGCGACATCCGCCTCCAGTTGCGCCCGCAGCGCCAGCCGCTCCACGCGTTCGGCCCGGTACTTGCCGTGCTCGGCGGCCGACTGCCACATCGACAGGATCAGGAACTCGTTCCCCGGCGCCTCGCCGAACAGCCCGCGCACCATGCCGGGCGAGCCCGCCATCGCGGGGTTCCAGACCTTCTCCTGCATCAGCGCGAAGTGCTCGGCGCGCTCCTCGTGGACACGGCAGTGCGCGACCCGTACCAGGTCGGAGTCCGTGAAGCGCGGCTCGAAACCGGTCTTCACGTCGAACCGGTGGTCGAAGAGCTTGACCTGCTGTTCCTTGAACGTGCCCGACTGAGTGGTGGCGAGCCGGTCATGGGACCGGGCCATGAAGGAGTCGTAGAAGGCACGGCTCTCCCAGAAGGCGAAGACGTGTGCCACACCGGGACGCCCCCGGCTCCAGCCCCCGCCCTGCCCCCGGAATCCCGGCTCCCCCAGAAGTCCCGCCCACTTTCGCTGCCCCCGTTCGAAACCGCGGCGGTCCACCACGGTGCAGCGAATCCACTTGACCAGCACCGCGCCATCGTAAGGCCACGGAGCGTGGCGCCGGTCACGCTCGGGCGGAGTACAACCGCGCGAGCGCCCCCGCGCGCGTGGCACGATGGACAACCAGCTGTGATGTACCGGCAGTTGGAGCGAGCGCACACGGCGAACGGGGAAGGGAAGTCTGGTGAAGGCCCTCAACAAGGGGATCCGCAAGGCCGAAGTCTCACTGAAGTGGGATCCGAGTCCGGCGGGGCAGCCGCCCACCGATCTCGACATCGTCGCCGCGACCTACCCGGCGACCGATCCGTACGGCGATCCCGCCTATGTGGTGCACTTCGACAGCCGGTCCCCGGACGGCACGATCACGCTCAACCGGGACAGCAAGGACGGCAAGGGCTTCGGCTGGGACGAGGTCATGACGCTGGAGTTCGACCGCCTGGCCGCGCAGTACACGCGCGTGGTGGTCGGTGTCATCATCCAACAGCGTTCCACGCACCGGACGTTCGTGAGCGTCATCAAGCCCGGTCTGCGCATCCGCGAGGGCTACAGCGTCCTGGCCGAGGACGACTTCGGCAGCGTTCTGGGGTCTACGGCGGCCACGGTCGGGGAGTTCGTCCGCGACGAGACCGGTTCGTGGGACTTCCACGCGGGCGTCCAGGGCTTCGAGGACGATCCCGCGACGTTCACCAGGACGATGGGCCGCACACGTCAGACCTGATTTCTCCCCTCAAGGGGAGGGCAGGTAGGGCGTGACGATCGCGAGGGTGGCGACCAGGGCATCGAGCACGGCCTCCCGATGGGTGACCGTGCTCGGCGGGCCGTCCCCTCCCGGTGCCAGCAGTCCGCGGTCCACCAGCAGATAGAGCATGCGCAGCGTACGCATGGTGTTGGAGGCCCACGGGGGAACCGGCCCCGGCTCCCCCGTCCGGAACGCCGCCGAGACCGTGTCCAGCCATCCCACGGACTCGGCGACACCGAGCCCGGGCCGGCACAGAACCTGGGCCAGCGCACGGGCGATCCGGTCGTCCTCCTGAGCGTCGAAGACATGGTCGGTGCCGGCCAGCAGCCGCGGGACGGCCAGTTCGAACAGCGGTGCGGGATCCTGCTGCGGGCGCCGGGCGAGAGCCGCCAGCAGATCGGCGCCGTGCGCGGCGGCGTGCACCCAGCCGAGCGTGGTGTCGTACCCGCGCAGATCGGCCTCCCCCGGGTACCACCCGGCGAACGCCTCCCACCACTCCTGGCGCCAGTCCCCCACGTCGACGATCCGCGCGAGGACAAGGGGAGCGAACGCACGCGCCTGAACGCCGGGATCGTCGAACAGCCCGGCCATTCGGTCCCCGAGCCACCGCCGCTCCGCCGCGTCGAGGTCGGGTATCCAGCGGACAGCCGTGACATAGGCGCGCTCGTCACGCACCACGGGATCCGGGGAACGGAGATCCACGACCAGCGCGTCGAGAGCGGCCGCCCGAGCAGCCGCCGAAAGCTCACCGATCTCACCGTCGTGACGCTGCGACTTGTCATCCATGGACGGAGATTACGTGGCCCACGACACGACGAAGGAGGGGCACCGGCGCGAAGCCGGTGCCCCTCCCTCACTCACTGGTCAGCTGCAACCGCTGGTCGACCCGCAGCCCTCGCAGATGTAGCAGGACCCGGCCCGCTGCATCTTCGTGCCGCAGGAGAAGCACAGCGGGGCGTCCGCCTGGATGCCCAGCTGCATCTCCACCAGTTCGGCGCTGGTGTGCACCTGCTGCAGCACGGGCGCGGGCGTCTCCGCGGCCTTCGGGGTCGCCACGGCCTTCAGTTCCTGCGCGCGGGGCGCCGACTGGGCCAGGCCCTCGATGTCGACCTCTACATCGTCGATGGATGGCTCGTAAGAACCCGTCTCCAGATGACGCTGGCGCTCCTCAGCGGAGTGGATGCCGAGGGCGGAACGCGTCTCGAAGGGCAGGAAGTCCAGCGCGAGGCGACGGAAGATGTAGTCGACGATCGACTGGGCCATGCGGACATCGGGGTCGTCCGTCATACCGGCCGGCTCGAAGCGCATGTTCGTGAACTTCGAGACGTACGTCTCCAGCGGCACGCCGTACTGCAGACCCACCGAGATGGCGATCGAGAAGGCGTCCATCATGCCCGCGAGGGTCGAGCCCTGCTTGGACATCTTCAGGAAGACCTCGCCGAGACCGTCGTCCGGGTAGGAGTTGGCGGTCATGTAGCCCTCGGCGCCGCCGACCGTGAAGGACGTCGTGATGCCGGGACGGCCCTTGGGGAGGCGCTTGCGGACCGGGCGGTACTCGACGACCTTCTCGACGGCCTCACGGATCGTCGCCTCGGCCTTCGCGGTCACCTCGGTCTTCTCGTCCTCCTTCTTCTTGACGGAGAGCGGCTGACCGACCTTGCAGTTGTCGCGGTAGATCGCGAGCGCCTTGACGCCCATCTTCCAGGCCTCGAAGTAGATCTCCTCGACCTCCTCGACGGTCGCCGTCTCCGGCATGTTGACCGTCTTGGACAGGGCACCGGAGATCCAGGGCTGGATCGCGGCCATCATGCGGACGTGGCCCATCGCGGAGATGGTCCGCTCGCCCATGGCGCAGTCGAACACCTCGTAGTGCTCGTGCTTGAGGCTCGGGGCGTCGATCACATGGCCGTGCTCGGCGATGTGGGCGACGATCGCCTCGATCTGCTCCTCCTGGTAGCCCAGGCGGCGCAGGGCCTGCGGGACCGTGCCGTTGACGATCTGCATCGAGCCGCCGCCGACGAGCTTCTTGAACTTGACCAGCGCGAGGTCGGGCTCAAGTCCCGTGGTGTCGCAGGACATCGCGAGACCGATGGTGCCGGTCGGGGCGATGACGGACGCCTGCGCGTTACGGAAACCGTTCTTCTCGCCGATGCGGACGACGTCCTGCCAGGCCTCCGTGGCGGCGGCCCAGATCGGGGTGTCCAGGTCGTCGATCCGGACGGCCTTGTCGTTCTCGTCGGCGTGCTGCTTCATGACCCGCAGGTGCGGCTGCGCGTTGCGGGCGTAGCCGTCGTACGGGCCGACGACCGCGGCGAGTTCGGCGGAGCGGCGGTACGAGGTGCCGGTCATCAGGGAGGTGATGGCACCGGCCAGGGCACGGCCGCCCTCGGAGTCGTACGCGTGACCGGTCGCCATCAGCAGGGCGCCGAGGTTGGCGTAGCCGATGCCGAGCTGGCGGAACGCGCGCGTGTTCTCGCCGATCTTCTGGGTCGGGAAGTCCGCGAAGCAGATGGAGATGTCCATCGCGGTGATGACCAGCTCGACGACCTTCGCGAAGCGGTCGATCTCGAAGGACTGGCGGCCCTTGCCGTCGTCCTTGAGGAACTTCATCAGGTTCAGCGAGGCGAGGTTGCAGGACGTGTTGTCCAGGTGCATGTACTCGCTGCACGGGTTCGAGCCGTTGATACGGCCGGACTCCGGGCAGGTGTGCCAGCGGTTGATCGTGTCGTCGTACTGGATGCCCGGGTCGGCGCAGGCCCAGGCCGCGACGGCCATCTTGCGGAAGAGCTCCTTGGCGTCGACCTCCTCGATGACCTCGCCGGTCATCCGGGAGGTGAGCCCGAACTTGCCGCCCGCCTCGACCGCCTTCATGAACGTGTCGTTCACGCGGACCGAGTTGTTGGCGTTCTGGTACTGGACGGACGTGATGTCGTCGCCGCCCAGGTCCATGTCGAAGCCCGCGTCGCGCAGGGCGCGGATCTTCTCCTCTTCCTTCACCTTGGTCTCGATGAAGTCCTCGATGTCGGGGTGGTCGACGTCGAGGATGACCATCTTGGCCGCGCGGCGGGTGGCGCCGCCCGACTTGATCGTTCCTGCCGAGGCGTCCGCGCCGCGCATGAAGGAGACCGGCCCCGAGGCGTTGCCGCCGGAGGAGAGCAGTTCCTTGGAGGAGCGGATCCGGGAGAGGTTCAGGCCGGCGCCGGAGCCGCCCTTGAAGATCATGCCCTCTTCCTTGTACCAGTCGAGGATCGACTCCATGGAGTCGTCGACGGCCAGGATGAAGCAGGCCGAGACCTGCTGGGGCTGCGGGGTCCCGACGTTGAACCACACGGGGCTGTTGAAGCTGAAGATCTGGTGCAGGAGGGCGTACGCCAGCTCGTGCTCGAAGATCTCGGCGTCGGCGGGCGAGGCGAAGTACTTGTAGTCCTCGCCGGCCTTCCGGTACGTCTTCACGATGCGGTCGATGAGCTGCTTGAGGCTCACCTCACGCTGCGGGGTGCCCACAGCGCCGCGGAAGTACTTGCTGGTGACGATGTTGACCGCGTTCACCGCCCACTCGGCGGGGAACTCGACGCCACGCTGCTCGAAATTGACCGAGCCGTCGCGCCAGTTGGTCATGACGACGTCACGGCTCGCCCACTCGACCTCGTCGTACGGATGCACGCCGGGGGTGGTGTGGATGCGCTCGATGCGCAGCCCCTTGCTCGCCTTGGTGCTGCCCTTGGCGCGGGAACTCCGTGCCGGACCGCTCGCCGTCTCTGTCATGCCGCCTCCCTGTATCGGGCAAAACGCCCAGAAGTGTCACGTTGTTCCCATGACACGGTGTTGTTTCTCGTGCTGCGGGCACCCTTCGACGCCGCCCGCAGCAGGTCCTTGGATCGCCGTCACCCGGCCGGGGCCGAACTCCGAACACACCGTCCGGGTCCGGCCCGCCGGTCAGTCGGCGGCGTTGGCGGGCACGGGGACCTGAGCGGTCCCTCCGCTCCCGCGGTCGTCTTCCTGGCGCCCCACATCCGGGTCTTCTTCGTCCTCGGCGGGGCGGCGCGATGTTTCCCTGAGTTCCGCGACGGCGGCCTCGAAGTCGTCCAGCGAGTCGAACGCCCGGTAGACGGACGCGAATCGCAGGTAGGCGACGAGGTCGAGTTCCTGCAGCGGACCGAGTATGGCCAGCCCCACGTCGTGGGTGGTCAGCTCGGCACTTCCGGTGGCCCGCACCGCTTCCTCGACCCGCTGGCCGAGTTGGGCGAGTGCGTCCTCGGTGACAGGTCGTCCCTGGCATGCCTTGCGCACGCCGTTGATGACCTTCGTACGACTGAAAGGCTCGGTGACTCCGGACCGCTTGACCACCATGAGCGAGCACGTCTCGACGGTCGTGAACCGGCGAGAGCAGTCGGGGCACTGGCGGCGCCTGCGGATCGACGTGCCGTCGTCGGTCGTACGACTGTCGACGACGCGGCTGTCGGGGTGCCTGCAGAAGGGGCAGTGCATGGTCTCCAACCCTCCCTCACAGCAGACTCAATGGCCTCTCGGAACCCCTCGGGCCCCTCGAAGCAGCCCCCAGCATAGGCGATGCCCGAGGGACCGAAGACCCGGGGGACCACAACTTCTGGGCTACTGCCGCAATCCAACCACTAGATGTGGGGATTGGCCCGTACATCCATCGCGTATCCGCGTGTCGCACCCGTATTGGCATGTGCCGCACGGCCATACCGCTGCGGAACATGCGGAGATACGGTGAGAACCGCGCGCGACGAGGGGCGAATCCCGGTTGACGGGCTCCCGGGTGGCAGACTTGGGCACCGGCCCACGAGGCCGTCACCTCGGCGGTGAAGGGTACAACAATCAGCCCTTTTGTCCGCCCGGCACGGCATGAGCCATACACCCAAACATCTGATCGCGGCAGGCCATCCTCAATTTTTCACTCGAACGTGTGTTTGGCGCAACCTTTCGAAAGCAACTACCGTTGCACTGCACGGGAGACCATCGAGAGGGGCCGACGTGACCACCACCGCAGACAGTGCCACCATCACTGCCCAGGACCGCTCCCAGGGCCGACTCGAGCCGGTGCATGCGATGAACGAAGCCACGAATCCCGAGGGACACAAGCGGTCCCTCCCTGGGCGACCTCCAGGAATCCGAGCGGACAGCTCGGGACTCACCGACCGGCAACGGCGCGTGATCGAGGTCATCAGGGACTCCGTGCAGCGACGCGGTTACCCGCCGTCGATGCGCGAGATCGGGCAGGCAGTCGGCCTCTCCAGTACCTCATCGGTCGCACACCAGCTCATGGCCCTGGAGCGCAAGGGATTCCTGCGCCGCGATCCACACCGCCCGCGCGCCTATGAGGTGCGTGGTTCCGACCAAGGGGCTTCCGTGCAGCCCACGGACACCGCGGGCAAACCCGCGGCGTCCTATGTCCCACTTGTGGGACGGATCGCCGCCGGCGGTCCCATCCTCGCCGAGGAATCGGTCGAGGACGTGTTCCCGCTCCCCCGCCAACTGGTGGGCGACGGCGAGCTGTTCGTCCTGAAGGTCGTCGGTGACTCGATGATCGAGGCCGCGATCTGCGACGGCGACTGGGTCACGGTCCGCCGCCAGCCCGTCGCGGAGAACGGCGACATCGTGGCCGCGATGCTGGAGGGCGAGGCCACGGTCAAGCGCTTCAAGCGCGAGGACGGCCATGTCTGGCTCCTCCCGCACAACTCCGCGTACCAGCCGATCCCCGGCGACGAGGCGACGATCCTCGGCAAGGTGGTGGCGGTGCTCCGCCGCGTGTGAGAGCTGCGGGAGGCGGCGGGTCTTCGGGACCCGCCCCCGACCGGGCCCCGGGACCCCTGCGCCGGTTCCGGGGCCCTGTGCTGTCCCGTGTGCGCAGGTGCGTCACTGTGCGGGCCACCGACCTCGGTCGGTGGCCCGCACAGTGACGTCTACGCCTCTGCCGTCTCGGCGTCCTCCGTCTGCTTCGCCGCCGCGTCGATCGCGGCCAGTGAGCGCCGGACCACATTGCGGTCCGTGGTGTACCAGAAGTCCGGCAGGGACGCCTTCAGATAGCTCCCGTACCGGGCCGTGGCCAGCCGCTGGTCCAGTACGGCGACCACACCGCGGTCCCCCGTCGCCCGTACGAGGCGGCCGGCGCCCTGGGCCATGAGCAGGGCCGCGTGGGTGGCGGCGACTGCCATGAAGCCGTTGCCCCCGGCGTCCTCGACGGCCTTCTGGCGGGCGCTCATCAGGGGGTCGTCCGGGCGCGGGAACGGGATCTTGTCCATGACCACCAGCTGGCAGCTGGCGCCCGGGACGTCGACTCCCTGCCAGAGCGACAGCGTGCCGAACAGACAGGTCTTCGGGTCCGCCGCGAAGTTCTTGATCAGCTCGCCGAGGGTCTCCTCGCCCTGGAGGAGGATCGGGAACTCGGGGATACGGGACCGCAGTTCCTCCGCCGCGAGCTGGGCCGCCCGCATCGAGGAGAACAGGCCGAGCGTGCGACCGCCCGCCGCCTGGATCAGCTCCGTCAGCTCGTCGAGCATGTCCCCGCGGTCGCCGTCGCGCGCGGGACGCGCCAGGTGCTTGGCGACGTACAGGATGCCCTGCTTCGGGTAGTCGAAGGGCGAGCCGACGTCGACGCCCTTCCACTGCGGGAGGTCGTCGCCCGCCGTGCCCTCCGGGGCCAGGCCCAGGGAAGCCCCGACGCCGTTGAAGTCGCCGCCGAGCTTGAGCGTCGCGGAGGTCAGGACGACGGAGCGGTCCGTGAAGAGCTTCTCCCTGAGGAGGCCCGACACCGACATGGGGGCGACCCGCAGGGAGGCACCGAAGCGGTCGTGCCGCTCGTACCAGACGACGTCCCACTCGGAGCCGTTCGCGATGCGCTCCGCGACGTCGTGCACGCTCTCCACCGAGGCCAGCGCCTGTTTGCGGACCGCGTCCTCGTCCTGGACCGACTTGTCGCGGGTCGCGCCGATCCCGGAGATCACCGTGCGGGCGGCGTCCCGCAGCGCCATCAGGGCGTAGCCGAGATCCTCCGGGACCTCCTCCAGGCGGCCGGGCAGGGCCAGCTCCATCACCCGTTCGAAGCCCTCGGCCGCGGTCTGGAGCTGGTCGGCGGCCTTCTCGTTGACGAGCTTGGCCGCGCGGCGCACGGCACGGTTGACCTGGCCGGGAGTGAGTTCGCCGGTGGCCACTCCGGTGACCCGCGAGACCAGTTCGTGCGCCTCGTCGACGATCAGCACCTCGTGCTGCGGGAGGACGGGCGCGCCCTCGATGGCGTCGATCGCGAGCAGCGCGTGGTTCGTGACGATCACCTCCGCGAGCTTGGCCCGCTCCCGGGCCATCTCGGCGAAGCACTCGGCTCCGTACGCGCACTTCGTGGCGCCCAGGCACTCCCGGGAGGAGACGGATACCTGCGCCCAGGCCCGGTCGGAGACACCGGGGGTGAGGCCGTCGCGGTCGCCGGTCTCGGTCTCGTCGGACCACTCGCGCAGGCGCAGCAGGTCCTGGCCCAGCTTGCTGGTGGGCGCCGCCGCCTCGAACTGGTCGAAGAGGCCCTCGTCCTCCTCCTGCGGCACACCCTCGTGGAGGCGGTGCAGGCACAGGTAGTTGGATCTCCCCTTGAGCATCGCGAACTCGGGGCGGCGGCGCAGCACGGGATGCAGTGCGTCGACCGTGCGCGGCAGGTCGCGCTCCACGAGCTGGCGCTGCAGGGCGAGGGTCGCCGTCGCGACTACGACTCGCTCCCCGTGTGCGAGCGCGGGCACGAGGTAGCCGAGCGACTTTCCGGTGCCGGTGCCTGCCTGCACCAGCAGATGGGAGCCGTCGTCGATCGCCTCCGCGACGGATTCGGCCATGGTCACCTGGCCGGGGCGCTCCGTACCGCCGACAGCGGTGACGGCAGCATGCAGGAGTTCAGGGAGTGAGGGCTTCGTCATAGCCCGACCACCCTACGGGGCGGCACTGACAATCGGGTGATCAAGGCGGGAGAAGTGACGGCGCTACAACGCATCGCGCACGCCTCGGTCCCGGACCATGAGGGCGGCCCGCTTCCCGGGCAGGTCCAGCTCGGCGGAGAACCGGAAGCCGGCGGTCAGAAAGGCCGATACCGAGGGGGTGTTGCGCAGGTCGGGCTCCGCGACCACGCGCGCGCAGGAAGGACGGTTGTCGAGGACGAGGTCGGCGACGGCTCTGAGCAGAATGCTCCCAAGGCCGCGCCCTCGATCGGCGACACCGCCGAGCAGGAGGTGCACTCCGGTGTCGTGCGGACGGGCGGGATAGTGCCGGGCCAGTGGGTCGAGGTCGGCCCGGTAGATCTCCCAGTAGCTCATCGGGGTGCCCTCCAGCACGCCGAGACAGGGGACGCTGCGTCCGTCGCCGTCGAGCTGGGACCGCAGATGGGCCTCGGTCACGCACTCGGTGCCCGCGAGGTCCCAGAAGGTGGCCACCGTGGGGTCGTTTATCCAGCGGCCGATCAACGGGAGATCGCGCTCGACCTCGACGGGGACGAGCTGGAACGAGCCCGCGAGTGTGCGGCTCGGCCCCCAGTCCCCGATGCGGTCGAGGAGATCGTCGGCGAACATCGCGACGAACTCGGCGGGCAGGCGCAGCTCCAGCGTGTCCTCGCTGTCGCCGACGGTGCGGAGGTCGGCGGTCGGGGCGGTACGGGCGTCGGCAGGGGGCACGGGACGCTCCTCTCATGAGATGGGGTGTGGCGTGTTCCTCAGGGGTGAAAGGGGGTTTCTGGCTGTCTGGGGCATCAGGAATGCAAGGGGTTGGCGATGGTGACGTAGACGGACTGTGTGTCGACCGGGCCGACCAGCTCGTCGAGTCCGTGCAGCCGGGTGAGCAGGTTGGCCTTGCAGCGCAGGACGGGTGAGTCCAGCAGCCGGCCGGGCAGGGACGTACGCAGTCGGGCGGGACCGGAGACGATGTCGCCGAGGAAGCGCCTGAAGGCGGCGAGCAGAAGCTGTTCGTCGGCTAGACGCTGGGAGCCGAACGCGCCGATGAGGCCCAGGACGTTGTTGATGCCCAGGTAGTAGGCGAAGCGTTCGTCGGTGACCTCGTCGGAGACGAAGGTGTCGCTCTGTTCGCCGATGCCCGGCAGCCGGGAGTCGAGTTCGGCGCGCCGGGACTCGCGGAAGTAGTACCCCTGGTTGTCGCGGTAGCGGCCTCCCCTGGGCCAGCCGTCGCCGTCCAGCAGGAGCAGGGTGTTCTGCTGGTGGGCCTCCAGGGCGATGCCCGCCTCGCTGTCCAGCCACAGCACGGGCCGTACGACCTGCTCCAGGTAGCGCAGGAACCACTCGGTGGCTACGGCTCCGCGCGGGCGGCCGGTTCGTCCGGCGAGGCGGGTGATGACGGCGGCGAGCCGGGACCGCGGGGCCGGGTCCTCCAGGTGGGCATGGGGCCGGGGCGAGACGAGTCCGGCGATGCAGGCCACGTCGTCCGCCGGGTGGAACGGGTTGTGCCGGATCACCACGTCCAGGCCGGTGACGGGGCTGCCGTCCGGGTCGTCGACGGCGAGCCAGGCCGGATCGCGGACGATGTCGAAGCCCGGGTGCGCGGACTGCCACTGCTTGGCCAGTCCGCCGCGCAGCAGCCGGTGGACCTCGACGCCCCGGTGGAGTTCCTTGCGGAGGTTCTCGCGCCGGGAGTTGGTGATGCGCAGCCCCAGCGAGAGTTTCAGCATCGCGGGGGCGCCCGAGCGGTGGACGGTGCGTACGGAGGAGGTGGGGTGCCAGGGGGAGCCATGGGTGCAGAGGTCGCGGAGCAGCCCGGCCTCGAACAGGGCGGCGGTCTGCGGGCGGTGCCGGGTCTCGCGGATCTGCCAGGGGTGCAGGGGGAGGGCCGCGTAGCCGTCAGGCAGCGGGAGCGGCAGTGCGGCGCCGACGAGCCGCTCGGTGAGCTGCTCGGCGCGGACGGGGCGGCCGCCCTCGGTCCAGGCGGAGTCCGTGGCGAGTACGGAGGGGGCCACCGCCAGCCAGTGCAGCGGGAAGGAGCCGCGCAACTCCGGTGAGTAGAGCCGGGCTTCGGCCTCGGCGAGCCCTTCGCGGCTCTTCGGGGTCGGATGCAGCGGATGGCCTAGCAGCAGCGCCTGCTCGGCGGCGAGGAAGAGGTCGGGCCCGTCGGCCGGCTGTGCCCGCCGGTCGCTGATGAAGGTTGCGGTACGCCGGACGGAGTCGGCGACACGTGCGACCAGGTCGACGGCGTCGGGGGGCAGGACGGCGGGGGCGCGAGAGGGTGAGGCGTCGCTCCCCGGGCCGCTGTCCGTCCCCGCCGCCTTAGGGCCGTCGTACGCCTCCCTCGCGAGCAGGGTCGCGACGGTGACCGCGTCGGCGGCCGGGGCTCCTGCGGGGGCGTCGGCCAGGTGGGGGAGGCCGAAGCGGTGCCAGCCGGTCGGGGACCAGTAGTGGACCGGGGCCAGCAGGGCGGTGCCGCTGGTGGGGAGGGGGATGCGGAGGGTGCCGTCGGTGGGGGCGGTGAGGTTGTTCTCCCGTACCCAGCAGCGCAGCAGGTTCTCGGTGGCGGCGGCCTGGGCCGCGGTGTGGGGGTCGAGGTGTTCCAGGAGATCGGCCGTGGCACCGCGCGCCCACTGGGCGCTCCCTGCGGCTGCCTTCTGCCGGGGCACCGTGTCCCGCGCGGGGGTGGGGTGGGAACGGCCTTCGGGTACGGGGGTGCTGTTCAAGACGGTTCCTCGTGGGGGTTGGTCGAGTGCGGGGTGGGAGTACCGGGGTGGGCGTCTGGCCTGGCTATCCCGCTCGCTCGGAGTGGGGGGCAAGCGGGCGGCCTTCGGTGTGGCCGCGCGCCACCGCCGCCACGGCGTCGGACAGTCGGTCGAGTACCGCGTCGGCCTGTTCGTCGCTGATGGTCAGCGGCGGCAGCAGACGGACGACGCTCGCCTGACGTCCGCCGAGTTCGACGATCAGGCCACGGCGCAGACATTCCCGCTGTACGGCGGTGGCCAGTTGGGGCGCGGCGGGGCGCGGGCCTCCTCCGGCGGGGCGCGGGAACACCTCCGGATCGGCACCCCCGTCATCAGCGGTCCCCGCGCGCTGCCCCTCCCCCGGTTCGACCAGTTCGACCCCGATCATCAGGCCCCGTCCGCGCACATCGCCGATGATCGGGAACTCCGCCGTCAACTGCTGGAGTTGGGCGATGATGCGGGAGCCAAGGGTGGCCGCGCGTTCGGCGAGGCCGTGTTCGCGGACGTACGCCAGGGTGGCCGTGCCGGCGGCCATGGCGAGCTGGTTGCCGCGGAACGTGCCCGCGTGGGCGCCGGGTTCCCAGACGTCGAGGTCGTCGCGGTAGACCACGACGGCCAGTGGCAGGCTGCCGCCGATGGCCTTGGACAGCACCATCACGTCGGGGGTGACCCCGCTGTGCTCCACCGCCCAGAAGGCGCCGGTGCGGCCGACTCCCGTCTGGATCTCGTCGGCGATCAGCGGGATCGAGCGGTCCTCGGTGATCCGCCGCATACGCCGCATCCAGGCGTCCGGCGCGGGAATCACCCCGCCCTCGCCCTGGACGGGTTCGAGGATCATCCCGGCGGGCAGGGGCACGCCCGACTTGGTGTCGTCGAGGACGGACTCGGTCCAGCGGGCGGCGAGTTCGGCGCCCCGGTCACCGCCCATCCCGAACGGACAGCGGTAGTCCTGGGGGAAGGGCAGTCGGGCGACCCGTACGTCGGCCGCGTGGCCGGAGGCGTCGAGCGAACCGGCGGTCATGCCGTGGTAGGCGCCGGTGAAGGCGAGCATGCCGGTGCGGCCGGTCGCGGCACGTACGAGCTTGAAAGCGGCCTCCACCGCGTCCGTCCCGGCCGGTCCGCAGAACTGCACGCGCGCGTGGTCGGCGAGTCCGGGCGGCAGGGTGCGGAACAGCTCGGTGATGAAGGCGTCCTTGACGGGGGTCGCCAGATCGAGGACGTGCAGCGGCGCCCCCGAGTCGAGCACCTTGCGGATCGCCTCCAGCACGACGGGGTGGTTGTGCCCGAGGGCCAGGGTCCCCGCGCCCGAGAGGCAGTCGAGGTAGCGGCGGCCGTCGGCGCCCTCGATCGTCAGCCCGCGTGCCCGTACGGGGACGATCGGGAGGGCGCGCGCGTAGGTGCGTGCCGACGATTCACGCGCCGACTGGCGCCGCAGAATCCCCTCGTGCGCCCCGCGCGCGCCGGCGCACACCTCGATATCCGCGTCCACCTGCACAGCCGCCCGGGATTCCCGCGCTCCGGCGCGCTCCCCCGTCTCCATGGACTCCCGCAACCCCAATGCCCCAACTCCCCGCTGCTCCACTGCTCTGCCGCCCCGCCGGCCGCCAACTCGCCGAGACACTCCTCCCGTTACCAACACCCGGTGTGCCACAGGAGTCACGGGTCGCCTCAAGATCCTTGCCGGGACGGAACAGTTGCCGGTACGGCACGGCACTCTCGGCACTCCGGAACCAGCGGTGACGAGGCGTCACATCGCCGCCCCGCCGGACGATCGCGGGACCAGGCCGCCTGTAGCGAAACAGTTGCCGTTCCATCGGATAGGCCCCACAGGGACCGCATAGTGTGTGATGCCGTGCACGGACAGCACACGGTTCGACCACGCCAGGGGGAGACAGATCATGCGACCCATACGCCCGCCCTTCGCCGGCCGCCGTGGGAGGGGCGCGCGCCGCGGAACCTCCCCCGTACCGGCCGCGGTCGGCCTCGCGGTGGCGCTCGCGCTCACCGCCACCGCCTGCGGATCCGGCTCCGACGACTCCGATGCGAGCGGGCAGTCCTCCGCCTCCGCGGCTGACGACGGTGCCGGAAAGATCACGATCCCGGACGGACTCAAGGACAAGCTCAAAGAGCACGGGATCGACATCGACAAGTGGAAGAACGGCGCCTGGAAGAACTGGGACAAGGACGACTGGCTGCGCGAGGCCGAGGACTACGTCAACCCGATCATCGAGGGCCTCTGGGACACGGACCGCATGCGCGAGGCCGACGACCCGGAGAAGAGCGTCGACGAGACCGACCTCGCGGGCGACCAGGGCGTCACCGACCCGACGCCGGAGCCGGTGGACGCGAAGGCCGTATCGCCCGCCTACCACGACAACGCGCCCGAGGCGGGCAAGGTGTTCTTCGACGGGCCCGAGGGCACGATGGTCTGCTCGGCGACCGTGGTCGAGGACCCCGCCCACCCCGGGAAGTCGAACCTCGTCTGGACGGCGGGCCACTGCGTCCACGCCGGCAAGAACGGCGGCTGGTACCGAAACATCGCCTTCGTGCCGTCGTACAACAACGCGGCCAGGTCGAGCGCGGAGGCGGAGAACGCCCCGCGCGCGGAGATCGCGCCCTACGGCGTCTGGTGGGGGGACTGGGCACAGACCTCGGACCAGTGGATCGAGCAGGGCGGCGCGACGGGCGGCGACGGAGCACCGTACGACTTCGCCGTCATCCATGTCACCCCGGAGAAGGGCGGCAGCGGCAAGTCGCTGGAGGAGACGGTCGGTTCGGCCCTTCCGGTGGACTTCGCCGCGCCCGCCGTCACGCAGGTGGAGAGCATCACGGCGACCGGGTATCCGGCGGCGGAGCCGTTCGACGGCGAGACGATGTACCAGTGCGAGGACCGACCGGGCCGCCTGTCGATCGTCGAGGCCGACCCGACGATGTACCGGATCGGCTGCACCATGACCGGCGGTTCCTCCGGCGGCGGCTGGATCACCACAGGCGCGGACGGCAACCCGGCCCTGATCTCCAACACGTCGATCGGCCCAGTCAGCTCAGGCTGGCTGGCAGGCCCAAGGCTGGGCAAGGTGGCAAAGGGCGTGTACGACGAGGTGAGCAACAAGTTCGCCGACCAGTGAGGAATTGAAATGGGCCCCCATGCCGAAGGCATGGGGGCCCATTTCAGGGGCGCGGGGAACTGCGCGACAAGCCACGACGCACCCGCAGACGAAGATGCACCGCCCGGCGGAGCCTAAAGCGCCGCAGCCGCCGGAACATACGGCGAAAGATCCGCCGCCAACTCCTCATGCACCCGCGCCTTGAGCAACGTGCCCTCCGCAGTGTGCTCCTCGGAGATCACCTCACCCTCGGTGTGGGCCCGGGCGACCAGCCCACCGTGCGTGTACGGCACGAGCGCCTCGATCTCGACCGAGGGTCGGGGCAGCTCGTTGTCGATCAGCGCGAGCAGCTCGTCGATGCCCTGACCGGTACGGGCGGAGACCGCGATCGAACGCGTCTCCATCCGCATCAGCCGCTGGAGCGTCAACGGGTCAGCCGCGTCCGCCTTGTTGATCACGACGATCTCGGGCACGCCGGTGGCACCGACGTCCCTGATCACCTCGCGCACGGCGGCCAGCTGCTCCTCAGGCGCCGGGTGCGAGCCGTCGACCACGTGCAGGATCAGGTCGGAGTCGCCGACCTCCTCCATCGTGGACCGGAACGCCTCGACGAGGTGATGCGGCAGGTGCCGTACGAAGCCGACGGTGTCGGCGAGCGTGTAGAGGCGCCCACCAGGGGTCTCGGTCCGGCGCACGGTCGGGTCGAGGGTCGCGAACAGGGAGTTCTCCACCAGGACGCCCGCGCCCGTGAGGCGGTTGAGCAGCGAGGACTTGCCCGCGTTGGTGTAGCCGGCGATGGCGACCGAGGGCACCTTGTTCCTGCGGCGCACCTGACGCTGGATGTCGCGGCCGGTCTTCATCTCCGCGATCTCCCGGCGCATCTTCGCCATCTTCTCGCGGATCCGGCGCCGGTCCGTCTCGATCTTGGTCTCACCGGGACCACGGGTGGCGAGGCCGCCGCCCTTGCCACCGCCCATCTGTCGGGACAGCGACTGACCCCAGCCTCGGAGCCTCGGCAGCATGTACTGCATCTGCGCCAGGGCGACCTGCGCCTTGCCCTCCCGGGACTTGGCGTGCTGGGCGAAGATGTCGAGGATCAGGGCCGTGCGGTCGATGACCTTGACCTTGACGACGTCTTCGAGGTGGATCAGCTGGCCCGGGCTCAGCTCACCGTCGCAGATGACGGTGTCGGCGCCCGTCTCGATGACGATGTCCCGCAGCTCGTTGGCCTTGCCGGAGCCGATGTAGGTGGCAGCGTCGGGCTTGTCGCGGCGCTGGACGACGCCGTCGAGCACGAGCGCGCCCGCGGTCTCGGCGAGGGCGGCCAGTTCGGCGAGGGAGTTGTCCGCGTCCTTGATGGTTCCCGTGGTCCACACGCCGACGAGCACGACCCGCTCCAGACGGAGCTGGCGGTACTCGACCTCGGTGACGTCCTCGAGTTCGGTGGAGAGGCCTGCCACGCGGCGCAGGGCCGCGCGCTCGGAGCGGTCGAACTGGTCGCCGTCCCGGTCTCCGTCGATCTCGTGGCTCCAGGCGACGTCCTCTTCCATCAGGGCATCGGCCCGAAGACCTTCGGGGTAGGTGTGCGCGAAGCGCTCAGTGTCCTGGGAAGGGGAAGAAGAGGAGGTCATTGGGTCCTTACGTCGTTGGGGATTCGGTTGCGGCGACGGACTGCGCGTCGTCACTGACCACAACGCACGAGCATCCCGAGAGATTCCCGGAACCCGTCCCGTGAGGCCGGGGGCAGCGCCGCCGACCTGACGATGGTCGCACGGCACGCCCCGTCTCGTCACGGTGTTATTTCGTGGGGCTATGTGGCGGGCGCGACCGACTTCCAGTCCGGGTGGCCGGGCATCGGCGGCGTCTTCTCGGCGTACAGCCAGGCCTGGAAGAACGCGCTCAGGTCGCGCCCGGCGATGTCGGAGGCGAGGCGCTCGAAGTCGGCGGTGCCCGCGACGCCGTCCTTGTGGAGGCCGACCCACGCCTCCTCCACGCGCTCGAAGGCCGGGCGGCCGATCTCCTGGCGCAGGGCGTAGAGGGCGAGGGCGGCGCCGTCGTAGACGTTCGGGCGGAAGATGCCGATCTTCTGGCCGGGCTCGGGCGCCTTGGGGGCGCCGGGCGGTCCGCCGGAGGCGCGCCAGCGGTCGGAGGAGCCGTAGGCGGCCTTCATGCGGTCCGCCAGCTTGCGGCCGGCCTTCTCCTCCGCGTACAGGGCCTCGTACCAGGTGGCGTGTCCTTCGTTGAGCCACAGGTCGGACCAGGTGCGCGGGCTGACGCTGTCGCCGAACCACTGGTGGGACAGTTCGTGCACCATGATCGAGTCGACGTACCACTCGGGGAAGGCGGGCTCGGTGAACAGGTCTCTCTCGAAGAGAGAGAGGGTCTGTGTCTCCAGCTCGAAGCCGGTCGACGCCTCGGCGATGAGCACCCCGTACGTCTCGAACGGGTAGCGGCCGACCTTGCTCTCCATCCACTCGATCTGCGCGGGCGTCTTCTTCAGCCACCGCTCCAGGAGCACCCGGTCCTTGCTGGGCACGACATCGCGTACGGGCAGCCCGTGCGGCCCGGTGCGGTGCACGACGGAGGAGCGGCCGATGGACACCTGGGCCAGTTCGGTGGCCATGGGGTGCTGGGTGCGATACGTCCAGGTCGTGGCCCTGCCGACCCGGTCGACTCCCGCGGGCAGTCCGTTGGCCACGGCCGTGTAGCCGTTCGGGGTGGTGACCCTGATGGTGTACATCGCCTTGTCGGAGGGGTGGTCGTTGCACGGGAACACCAGGTGCGCGACATCGGCCTGGTTGGCCATCGCGAGCCCGTCCTTGGTGCGGACCCAGCCCCCGTCCCGGTCGGGCGCGGACACGGGATCACTGGTGTGCCGCACGGTGATCCGCATCCAGCTCCCGGCGGGCAGCGCCGCCCGGGGAGTCACCACCAGGTCCTCGCCAGCGCTGGTGAACGTCGCCGGTTCACCGTCGACCTCGACCGCCTCGACCTTCCCGTGGGAGAAGTCGAGGTTGACCCGTTCGAGCGGGGTGGTCGTCCAGGCGTCGATGGTCGTGACGGCGGACAGCGGCTTGCTGTTGGTTCCGGGGTAGCTGAAGGCCAGGTCGTACGACGCCACGTCGTACCCGGGGTTGCCCAGGTGCGGGTAGAGGCGGTCGCCGACGCCCAAGGGTGCCGCGGGGGCACTCGCGGCGACGAGGCAGACGGAGACGGCGGAGGCGAGCAGCGCCGACGTGAACCGGGTACGGGGGTTGAGCAGCATGCACCACGGCTACCAGCGCCCGCCCGCCGGACGGCGCCGACTCGCGCCGGTCCCACCCGAACGGGTACCTCAGGGAACCGCCACGTGATGCTGCGCCCGGCTCACGTCGTACACGCCCGGCACATTGCGCATGGCCCGCATGAGGGCCGGAAGGTGCGCCGCGTCCGGGAGTTGGAGCGTGTACGTGTGGCGTACGCGCTGCTGGCTGGGGGGTTCGACGGTCGCCGAGACGATCGCGACGCCCTCCAGGGCGATGGCCTCGGTGAGGTCGGCCAGCAGATGGGGCCGCCCGAACGATTCGGCGACCAGGGTGACCCGGGCCTCGGTGGTGTCCCCCCAGTGCACGCCGACCTCCGCACGCCCTGTGGCCTTCATGCGCGCCACCCCGGCGCACTCCACGCGGTGGACGGTCACCACTCCCCCGCGCACGGCGAAGCCCGTGACCTCGTCGGGCGGTACGGGCGTACAGCAGCCGGCGAGCCGTACGGTCGCGCCGGGCTGGTCGACGACGGCGGTCGCTGCGGCCGGGGAGACGGCGGAGCCGTCAGCTGCCGGACGGACCCCGACGGGCTCGCGGACGGCTTCCACGGGGGTCTCCTCGGCCTCCGAGGAGTCACCGGAGGTCTCCGGCCCGTCCGCCGGTTCGTCGTGCGTCGGATGGGCGGCCAGCCAGCGCTGGATGGCGATCCTGGCGACGGGGGTGTGCGCGTGCTCCAGCCACTCCCTGGAGGGCTCGGAGGCCGGGTCCTGCCCCATCAGGAGCTGGACCGTGTCGCCGTCCCGCAGAACGGTGCTCAGCGTCGCCAGCCGGCCGTTGACCCGGGCGCCGATACAGGCGTGCGCGTCCTCGCCGTACTGCGCGTAGGCCGCGTCCACGCAGCTCGCGCCCTCGGGGAGGCCGAGCGAGCCGCCGTCGGCCCGGAAGACGGTGATCTCGCGGTCCTGGGCGAGATCCTCGCGCAGGGTGGACCAGAAGGTGTCGGGGTCGGGCGCGGCCTCCTGCCAGTCGAGCAGCCGGGAGAGCCAGCCGGGCCTGGTGGGGTCGATGCGCTCGCCGTCGCCTGCGAGGTCGGCCCGCACCCCGTCGCCGTCGGTCTGCTCCTCCGAAGGAGGAGCGTAGGGATTGCCGAGCGCGATCACGCCGGCCTCGGCGGCTTTGTGCATCTGGTGGGTACGGATGAGGACTTCGGCGACCTGACCGTCCTTGCGGGCGACGGCCGTGTGCAGCGACTGGTACAGGTTGAACTTGGGGACGGCGATGAAATCCTTGAACTCCGAGACGACGGGCGTCATGCAGGTGTGCAACTCGCCCAGTACGCCGTAGCAGTCGGCGTCCTCGTTGACGAGCACCAGGACCCGCCCGAAGTCGGAGCCGCGCAGTGTGCCGCGTTTGCGCGCCGTCCGGTGCAGGGACACGAAGTGCCGTGGCCGGATGAGGACTTCGGCCTGGATCCCCGAGTCGCGCAGTACCGCGCGTACCTCGTCGGCGATCTCGGCGAGCGGGTCGTCCGCGCGGGAGGCGTTGTTGACGATCAGCTCCCGGGTGTGCGCGTACTCCTCGGGGTGCAGGATCGCGAAGACGAGGTCTTCCAGTTCCGTCTTGAGCGCCTGGACGCCGAGCCGTTCGGCGAGCGGGATGAGCACGTCCCGCGTGACCTTGGCGATGCGTTCCTGCTTCTCGGGACGCATGACACCCAGGGTGCGCATGTTGTGCAGCCGGTCGGCGAGTTTGATCGACATCACGCGGACGTCGTTCCCGGTGGCGACGAGCATCTTGCGGAAGGTCTCGGGCTCGGCGGCGGCGCCGTAGTCGACCTTCTCCAGCTTCGTCACGCCGTCGACGATGAAGCGGACCTCGGCGCCGAACTCCTCGCCGACCTGATCCAGCGTCACATCGGTGTCCTCGACGGTGTCGTGGAGCAGAGACGCCGTCAAGGTCGTGGTCTCCGCGCCGAGTTCGGCGAGGATCAGCGTCACGGCCAGCGGGTGCGTGATGTACGGCTCACCGCTCTTGCGCATCTGGCCGCGGTGCGAGGACTCGGCCAGGACGTATGCCCGGCGCAGCGGTTCCAGATCGGCCTCGGGGTGGTGGGCGCGGTGCGCCTCGACGACATGGCCGATGGCGTCGGGCAGCCGGTCGCGGGCGGCGGAGCCGAGGAAGGCCGCTCTGCCCAGCCGGCGCAGGTCGATCCGGGGGCGGGCCCGCCTGCGGGGCGCGGGAGTCCCCCCTTGCTCCAGCGGGACCGCGAGCTTGGGCGAGGACGTCACAGCACCTGGGCTCGCGGGATTCGTGGCCTCCGCACTCATGGGCACCTCCGGCTACCTGGACCGGCGGACGGGATGCCCCATGGCGGACGGCGGCTCAGGGGATGGCGTTGTTCCCCCGTCCGGGCCGGTGCTTGATGCTACCGAGCCCACCACGCGCGACTGACCACCTCTCGTCGAGCGTGAAACGGATCACCCATTCGAGCGACGGTTCGAGGGCCTGTGCATTCGAGCCACCCGACCTGCGAGCACCCCTGTTTCCGAGCCGCACAGAGCCGCAGAACTACTGTTCCACGGCCCACAGCGCCCATGGACTGCGATGCCCGGCCGTCACCCGCTTCACTTGACTGCGGTTTCCAGCCACTCCGCATCGATCTCGCCCTCGGCGACGATCACCGCGGGCCCGGTCATCTCGATCTCGCCGTCGGCCCGCTCGGTGATCACCAGACGCCCGCCGGGCACATCGACGGTGTACGTCACGGGGGTCCCGGTGACGGCCGGGTCCGTGCCGTCGCGCCGGGCGGCGGCCACGGCGACGGCACACGCGCCCGTGCCGCACGAGCGGGTCTCGCCGGCCCCGCGTTCGTGCACGCGGAACGCGACATGACGGGGGCCACGGTCGACCACGAACTCGACGTTGACCCCGTCCGGGTAGACGGAGGCGGGACTGAACGGCGGCGCGGTGAACAGGTCCCCCGCGTGCGCGAGATCGTCCACGAAGGCGACCGCGTGCGGGTTGCCCATGTTCACGTTCCGCGCGGGCCAACTGCGCTCGTCCACGCTCACCATGACCTCCCCTTCGGGGAGGAGTGCCTTGCCCATGCCGACGGTGACGTCGCCCTCCTTGGCGATGTGCACGCTCTTCACGCCCCCGCGCGTGGCGACGGCGATGTCCCCTTCGGTCACATGTCCGGCCCGCTGGAGATAGCGTGCGAAGACCCGCACCCCGTTGCCGCACATCTCCGCGATCGAGCCGTCGCCGTTGCGGTAGTCCATGAACCACTCCGCCTCGCCCGCCATGCCCCTGGCCTCGGGATGCGCGGCGGACCGCACGACGTGCAGCAGCCCGTCACCCCCGATGCCCGCACGCCGGTCGCACAGGGCGGCGACGGCGGCCGGGGAGAGGTCGATGAGGTTCTCGGGGTCGGGGACGATCACGAAGTCGTTCTCGGTCCCATGGCCCTTGAGGAAGGCGATGCGCGTGCTCATTCCTCGATCGTACGGGGTGGGTACGACACCGTGAGTGGCTAGCGCAGCCGGGCCACTCTCCACACGGCGAGCGCGATCACCACGGTCACCATCACGACGTACGCCAGCACGACCCACCAGCCCCGCCGACGGCCTTCGCCCAGCCCCGGTGCGGTGTAACCCACCCGGCGGGCGGCCATCATGCCCCAGCCCGCGGCGCACGAGCAGATGAGCAGCCCGAGCATGGCGATCACGGCCCCGCTGTCGCCGAAGTCGAACGCCAGCGGGAAGGCGAACATCAGGGAGCCGATCGCGGCCAGGACCACGATCGGGGCGAGCTGCCAGATGCGCAGACGGCGCTGCGGGCGCAGCTCGACCTCGACCTCGGGCCCGAGGAACATCTCGTCCGGTTCGGGTCCGTCGGCGGTCACGCCGCCCTGGGTGTCGTCGGGCCCGTCCGGGCTCAGACGGTCCTCGCCCTGTTCCGTTTCGCCACCGTCACCGGTGACGTGTCCCGCGCCTTGTGCGGTGTCGCGAGGGCCGGCCTCCATCGCCACGCGCCCTCCCAACTCGGACTCCACTTGGTCGATCGAAGCTCGATGATGGCACGGCGCCGGAGGCCTGGATGACGGCCGGAGCGTCCCGATGCCATGACGTGATCAGGCTGTGACCGGTCGTTCGAGCAACGCCAGTGCGAGGCGCGGAAGTTCTGTGAGATCCGCCGCAGCCCCACTGAGCCAGTGCACCCGGGGATCGCGTCTGAACCATGAATCCTGACGGCGCGCGAAGCGTTTGGTGGCGCGTACGGTCTCCGCGCGCGCGTCGTCCTCGCCGTACTCCCCCGCGAGCGCCGCGAGCACCTGCTGGTAGCCCAGCGCGCGCGATGCCGTGAGCCCCTGGCGCAGGCCGTGCGCCTCCAGCGCGCGTACCTCGTCCACGAGCCCCGCCGCCCACATCCGGTCGACCCGGCGCGCGATGCGCTCGTCCAGCTCGGGGCGGGACACGTCGACGCCGATCTGGACGGTGTCGTACACGGAGTCGTGGCCCGGGAGGTTGGCGGTGAAGGGCTTGCCGGTGATCTCGATGACCTCCAGGGCCCGAACGATACGGCGGCCGTTGCTGGGCAGGATCGCCAGCGCGGCCTCGGGGTCGGCGGCGGCCAGCCGGGCGTGCAGGGCACCGGAGCCGCGCAGGGCCAGCTCCTCCTCCAGGCGGGCCCTGACCTCGGGATCGGTGCCGGGGAACTCCAGGTTGTCGACGGCTCCACGGACGTACAGACCAGAGCCGCCGACCAGGACCGGCCAGCGGCCCTCGGCGAGCAGTGCGTCGATCCGCTCGCGCGCGAGGCGCTGGTACTCGGCGACGCTGGCCGCGACGGTCACGTCCCAGATGTCCAGGAGGTGGTGCGGGACGCCTCCACGTTCCTCGGGCGTCAGCTTGGCGGTACCGATGTCCATCCCTCGGTAGAGCTGCATCGAGTCGGCGTTGACGACCTCCCCGCCGAGACGCTGGGCCAGGAAGACGCCCAGATCGGACTTTCCGGCCGCGGTGGGGCCGACAACGGCGATGACTCGGGGGGAGGGGGGTGTGCTGCTCACCGCCCCAGTCTCCCAAACCCGGGACCCCTCCTCGAACGAGTTACGTGACGGTGGGTGTCCGGCGTCGTTGCCAGTTGCGAGGTTCGCGCCGCCGGATTCGGGAGGCGGTGACGGGGGCGACGCAAACGGACGCACCGGGCGACGCGGGATTTCGCCCGCACGAGTAACGTATGGAGTGGATATGGGCGTTTTTGCACGGTTTCTTGGACGGTCGAAGACCGCGGAAGAGGCGTCGGCCGCCGAGGAGCAGTCCGTCGCGGTGACGGACGAGGCCGCGGCGGAGGAGACGGAAGCGGCGACGGGGTCGCCCGAGGCCGGCAGCGGTGCCGGGACGGAGAGCACGGCGGAGCAGGCGGAAGCCGTGGCCGTGGCCGCCACCGAGGGCGTCGAGATCCCCAAGCAGCAGTCCGCCGATGAGGCCGCCGACAGCGAGGCCGGTGAGGGCGCCCGCAAGTGACCGCCCGCGAGGGAAGGTGAACCATGGGTCTGCTGGACAGTTTGAGGGCGAAGCTCGCCCCGGCCAAGGACAAGGTCTCGGACCTCGCGCAGCAGCACGGGGACAAGATCGAACGGGGTCTCGACAAGGCCGCGAAGGTGGTCGACGACAAGACCAAGGGCAAGTACAGCGACAAGATCCATACGGGCACCGACAAGGCGAAGGGCGCCGTGGACCGCATCGCGCACAAGGACGGTGACACCACCCGGGACGACACGTTCACGCCACCCCCGGACGCGCCACCGCCGGCTTCCTGACCGGCACGGACAGCACCACCGCAGCACATCGGCGGACGGCCGCGGAGCAGACGCTCCCGGCCGTCCGCCGCGTCTGTACGCCCTCTACGACCAGGCCGCGACCACGTACCCCACGCCGTACGGCGCGTCCTCGTACAGCAGCGTGCCCGCGAGCCCTGCATCCTCGGCCGCGCCCGCGAGGACCTGCCAGGGGGCACGGCCCGAGACCTTCAGCTCGTACGCCAGTTCCGCGTCCAGTGTCTTCAGCGCCGCCACGTCCGCCGTGCCCAGCGCCCGACCGACCGCCTCGTCGAACCCGGCCGCCCGATCGTCCAGATACCCGGGTGCCTTGAGCGTGCGGCACGCGCTGGCGTCGCCCATCACCAGCAGGGCCAGCCGCTCCGGCCGTCCGCCGATGTCCCTGCCGGTCTCGAAGCATCGCTCGGGCGGGAGCGGTTCGCCCACGCCCAGGCCTTCGACGGGCGCCACGGACCAGCCGGTCCGCTCCAGCAGCCACGCGGCGACGGCGAGCGCCGACGGAAGTTCCCCGGCCGCCTCCGCCGCTCCGGTGCCCAGGCGTACGTCGACGTCCACGCCGAAGCCGCGGAACGAACCCCGTGTGCCCTCCGGGTGCGGTCCGCGTCCGCTCTCCCCCGCCGGCCCGACGACCAGCAGGCGGTCGGGGCGGGAGGCCGCGAGGACGCTCAGGGCGTCCGTACAGGCGGTGCGGGCGGCGTCCAGTTCGGGAGCGGCGCCCGCGGCCACCTCGGGCACGAGGAGGGGCGGACACGGGCAGACTGCGGCGGCGACGAGCATGATCGGCAGCGTAACCCCGGAGGACGGCCCGGTGTCACTCCTCGAAGAGCACGTCCGTCAGGTCGATGACCGTCAGCACGAGCACCACGAGCTTGCCCTCACTGATCACGTACTCGATGAAGAGATTGCGCGACAGGGCGAGCCCGCGCGTGGACTCGTCGCCGAGGACGGAATGGGAGAGCTTGTGCCGCGGGTCGGTCGCCAGTATGGCCAGGCCACGCTCCAGCAGGTCGCGCCTGTCGGCGGTCAGGCTGTCGCGCACTTTGGCGGCCTGTTCGGTGAACGCAACGCTGTACGGCAACATGTGATGCTCCTTCCCTGTCCGCATTGTGCCAGGACGTCAGTCGCAGCCGCAGCCGCTCCCCGTGGCCACCGGCAGCGGAGCCGGTGCCCCGATCTTCGGCAGGCCGAGCATCACGCCCGCCGGCTTCGCGGCCTCCGCGGTGTTGCGCTTCTCCCAGGCGTCCCCCGCGCGCGTGGGACGCACGTTCAGGACGGCGCCCTCGGCGAGGAGGTGGTGCGGGGCGGCGTACGTGATCTCGACCGTGACCACGTCCCCGGGGCGTACCGCGGTGTCCGGTTTGGTGAAGTGGACCAGGCGGTTGTCGGGGGCGCGGCCGGAGAGGCGGTGGGTGGCGCCGTCCTTGCGGCCCTCGCCCTCGGCGACCATCAGCTCCAGGGTGCGGCCGATCTGCTTCTTGTTCTCGTCCCAGGAGATCTCCTCCTGGAGGGCGGCGAGACGCAGGTAGCGCGCCTGGACGACCTCCTTGGGGATCTGGTTCTCCATGGTGGCGGCGGGGGTGCCGGGCCGCTTGGAGTACTGGAAGGTGAACGCCTGCGCGAACCGCGCCTCGCGCACCGCGTGCATCGTCTGCTCGAAGTCCTCCTCGGTCTCCCCGGGGAAGCCGACGATGATGTCGGTGGTGATCGCCGCGTGCGGGATGGCGGCCCGCACCTTCTCGATGATCCCCAGGTAGCGCTCCTGGCGGTACGAGCGGCGCATCGCCTTCAGGATCGTGTCCGAGCCGGACTGCATGGGCATGTGGAGCTGCGGCATCACGTTCGGGGTCTCGGCCATGGCGGCGATGACGTCGTCGGTGAAGTCGCGCGGGTGCGGGGAGGTGAAGCGGACGCGCTCCAGGCCGTCGATCTTCCCGCAGGCCCGCAGCAGCTTGCTGAACGCCTCGCGGTCACCGATGTCGGCACCGTACGCGTTGACGTTCTGGCCGAGCAGGGTGATCTCGGAGACACCCTCGCCGACCAGTGCCTCGATCTCGGCGAGGATGTCGCCGGTGCGGCGGTCCTTCTCCTTGCCGCGCAGGGCCGGGACGATGCAGAAGGTGCAGGTGTTGTTGCAGCCGACGGAGATCGACACCCAGGCCGCGTACGCGCTCTCGCGCCGTGTCGGCAGCGTGGACGGGAACGCCTCCAGGGACTCGGCGATCTCGACCTGCGCCTCTTCCTGCACGCGCGCGCGTTCCAGCAGGACGGGCAGCTTGCCGATGTTGTGCGTGCCGAAGACGACGTCCACCCAGGGCGCCTTCTTCACGATGGTGTCGCGGTCCTTCTGCGCGAGACAGCCGCCCACCGCGATCTGCATCCCGGGGCGCTTCGTCTTCATCGGGGCGAGCCGGCCGAGGTTGCCGTACAGCCGGTTGTCGGCGTTCTCGCGTACGGCGCAGGTGTTGAAGACGACGACGTCGGCGTCACCGTCCGCATCCTTGGGGGCGCGTACATAACCGGCGTTTTCGAGCAGACCGGACAATCGCTCGGAATCATGGACGTTCATCTGGCACCCGTACGTGCGCACTTCGTAGGTCTTGACGTCCACTGCCGGGCTCCGGTCGTTGCTGCTCATGCGACAAGGGTAGGCGGTCGTGAACGGAGTCCCGGTCGGGTCATCGGTTGACCGCCATCACGGTCTTGCGGCCCGCGCAGGCGTACCAGCCGTGGGTGTCGGCCGTGAGGGCGGTGACGGGGGCGGGAGCTGTGCGGGTGTGTGTTTCGGTGAGGCCCTTCGCGGTCGTCCGCAGTGCCGCGCAGGCGCGGCCCGCCGCCGCGTAAACGGTGGCGCCGTCCGGTGCGACGGCAGGCGGGCACTGGGCGGGGCCGGCGCCCTCGAACTGTCTCGCCCGGCCACGGGACCGGCCCGTGCGCGGATCGAGAGCGGTGAGGGTACGGCCGTCCTTCCAGTGCATCAGCAGTCCGTCGGCGACGACGGGGACGTGGCCGCCGCCCGGGCCCCGGGTCCAGCAGGCGTCGAGGCCGAGCGCGGGCGTGCTCCAGATCGGGCGGGCGTCGTCGAGGCCGAAGCCGTGCAGGGTGGAGCCGGTCAGGAGGAGGCCGACGGTGCCGGTGCGGGCGAGAGCCGTGGCTCCGCGCGCGATGTCGGTCTTCAGGGCGCGGGCGACCGTACGGTCTCCGCTGCGGGCGTCGACGACATGCAGCACGCCCTTCTCGGTGAGCAGGGCGAACCGGTCCGGCGGGAGTGCGCCCACGGCCGTCACCGTGTCGCTCTTGCCCAGCCCCCGGTAGGCCCACAGCTCTTCGCCGTTCCTCGCGTCCACGCAGGTCGGACGGGCCAGCTCGTCGGTGAGCAGAAGTGCGTCGCCGACGACGGCGGGACGGCGCCACTCGGTGCGCTCTTCGCGGCGCCAGAGTTCGGTGCCCGAGGTGAGCGAGACGGCGCGCAGCACGTACATGTCACTGAGGACCATGGCGGTGCCGGCGACCGCGTACCACCGCTGGGTGGCGTCCGGTGCGGACGCCCGGGCGAGGGTCTTGCCGGTGCTGATGACGGTGGGGGTGAGGCTGATACCGCCCGCAAGGAGCACCCCGTCGTCGGTGACACCCCAGTCGTCCGGTACGTCACCGTGGGTCTCGGCCGCCCAGCGGAGGCCGCCCGTCGAGGCGGTACGCAGCTGGACCGCCCCGGCGCTGGTGACCGGTCCCTCAAGCCCGTGCAGGACGAGCCCGGCCGGTGTGGCGAGCAGGGCGTCCACGCGGCCTGCGCCGGCGCTCAGTTGCCAGCGGATCGCGCCGGACCCGGCCGTTCCCCCGGTCACCTGCCAGGCGTCCGAATCATCGTCCTGGGCGCCTGCGCCGCCGCCCCGCGCCACCGAGTAACCGAACAGACCGACGAAGGCGGCACCGCCGGCCGCGAGGGCGGCGCGGCGGGACAACTCGCGCCACCGCCGGGAAGGGGCCGCCGGGCCCGGCAGCTGGACGGTAGGAGCCGGCATCGGTTCCGGGCCAGGCCGCGGTGTCGCCTCGGCGTCGGCCACCAGGGAACGCAGCGGCTCCTCACGCCACCAGGCCGACAGGGCGGGCGTGACAAGGCTGTGGAGAATCGCGGCGGCGTCGGGGCGGTTGCCGGGCTGCTTGTCGAGGCAGGCGTCGATCAGGTCCTTCAGGCCCAGTTCCAGGGGTACGCCGTCGAGTTCGGGCTCCTCGTGGACGATCCGGTAGAGCAGCGCGGGCACGGAGGCCGCGCCGAACGCGTTCCGGCCCGTCGCCGCGAACGCGAGCACCGCGCCCAGCGCGAAGACGTCCGTCGCCGCGGTGACCGCCGGACCGTCGAGAATCTGCTCCGGGGACATGTACCCGGGGGTGCCGATCATCCCGCCGGTCTCCGTGAGGGCCCGGTCGTCCTGGGCGCGGGCGATGCCGAAGTCGATGACCCGGGGGCCGTCCCGGGTGACCAGGATGTTCGACGGCTTCAGATCACGGTGGACGAGGCCGGCCGCGTGGATGTCGCGCAGCGCCTCGGCGAGGGCGGCGGCGAGGGCACATACCGCTGGTGCGGGCAGGGGGCCGGTCTTCGCGACGGCGCGGCTCAGGGTCACTCCGGGCAGGAAGGCGGTGGCCAGCCAGGGGAGCCGGGCGTCGGGGTCGGCGTCCAGGACGGGGGCCGTGTAGGCGCCGGTGACCTTGCGGGCCGCGGTCGCCTCGCGGCGGAACCGTTCCCTGTAGTGCGGGTCCGTGGCCAGGTGCTCGTGGATGGTCTTGACGGCGGTGAGACGGCCGCCCGGAGAGCGAGCGAGGTAGACCAGACCCATGCCTCCGGCGCCGAGCCGGGCGATCAGGTGGTGCCGGCCCAGCTGCCGGGGGTCCTCGGGGTGAAGGGCGGTGGTCATGCGCGGGCCTCCTGTGAGCCTTTCCTTCGCCGTCGGGGATGGTCGTCGGTGGGCGGGCACTCCTCCCGTCGTGCCTGCTCGCGCGGGCGGGCGTGGCTCACGGGCCGCGGAACGTCTGCAGCGTCGCGCTGGTGCACACATGGACCAGGCCGTCGCCCGCCGCCGCGTACGACAGCGTGGTCAGACCGTCCACCGGGGCGGCCCAGCGCAGCCTGCCCGTGTCGGCCGCCAGGACGTGTATGCCCCACGCTGACGTGCCCGAGGACGTGGCGGAGACGCCAGGTCGGGGGCCCGTCGCGTAGATCGCCGTGGCGTCCGCCAGGGGGCGGCCGTCGGTGGTGGTGAGCGCGCGGACGTCGTCACGCCACCAACGCCGGTCGCCGCCGGCCGCGTCCAGCGCGCCCAGGCCGTCGGCCGTGGCGGCCACGACGAGTTCGTCGCCGGCCAGTGGCGCCACGCTCGCCTGCTCCAGGGGCCGGGTCCAGCTCGCCTTCCCGGTGGCCAGGTTCACCCGGCGCACGGACGTCTGCGTGGTGTAGTAGCGGGTTCCCCGCGCTCCCGGATGCACCTCGGGCGTGGCCGAGCCGTCGCGGATGCTGGGCTCCTCCTCGCCCGAGCGCTCATGGAGCACATACAGGGGGCCGAACCTCTCGGTCGCCGAGGCCAGGGCGAACCGGCCGCCCGCCGCGTTCAGCGCCGTCACCTGTGCCGCCGTACCGCTCGTGAACCACAGCGGGGCGCCCGTGGGCAGGTCGAATCCGTACGCCCGCCAGGGCTGCCCCTGGTTCGTGCGCCGTGCCCATGACGTGTCGTACTTGGCGAACGTGACCAGGCATGCCGTGCGCCGCGTGACGGCGAGCAGCGTCGAGTCGCCGTCGGGCGAGTAGAAACCGTAGGGCCGGTACGGGTTCGACTCCAGGGCGCCCGTGCGCCACCGTTCCGTGCCGTTGGCCGCGTCGAGCGCCACGACCTCGGGGGAGGAACTGCCCGTCCCGCGGTGGGTGACGTACACCGTGTCGCCGGAGGGCAGGGCATCGGCCGCGTCCTCGAACTCCCAGGCCACGGCACCGGTGTTCGGGTCGAGTCGGCGGGCCGTGCCGTCGAAGCGTACGTAGAGGGCGTCGGCCGTACGGGTCAGCGCGCCGCCGTATTCGAGTGCGCCCACCTCGCGGGTCCACAGCGCGGTGCCGGTGCGCCAGGACGAGGTGACCGGCTGCCGCCGCGTGGTGGGCTCGTCCCCCAGGAGGGCGATCGCCGTCGTCACCCCTGCGGCGGCCGTGGTGGCGACGGCGCCCGCCCACGCGAACACGCGTCTGCGCGACGGACCCGCGGGGGTCGGCGGCGGGCCGGCGCGGGTGGCGCCTTCCCCGTCGGCATCCGCCGACACAGCGATCCGGCGCGCGACCGCCTTCTCGTGGCCGTCGATCAGGGCGGTCACCTCCGGCCGCTCCCACCACGGCCGTTCGCCCGCGCGGGCGGCGCACCAGTCCAGGACCTCCGTCGCGGTGGGGCGCCCGTCCGGCCGCTTCGACAGACAGCGGGTCAGAAAGGCGGCCCACTCCTCGTCCGGCACACCGGCGAGATCCGGCTCCTCGTGCAGCGTCCGGTACACGATCTGCGGGGCCGTGCCCCCGCCGTGCGGATTGCGGCCCGTCGCCGCCAGCGCGAGCAGCGCCCCGAGGGCGAACACATCGCAGGAGGCTCCGGGTTCGGTGGCGTACGTGATCTGCTCGGGTGCCATGAAGCCGGTGGAGCCGAGCATCTCCCCGCTCCCCGTCAGGGCCTCGTTCGACGGTCCCGAGGCGGGTCCGTCGCCGAGCACCTTCGCGATACCGAAGTCGATGACGCGCGGTCCCTGGCCGGTGATCAGGACGTTCGCCGGTTTCAGGTCGCGGTGTGCCAGGCCCACCGTGTGGATCGCGGTGAGCGCCTCGGCGAGGGCGGCACCGAGTGAGGCGAGGTCACCGGCCGCCAGGGGCCCGCATCCGGCCACGGCCTCCGACAGGGTGGGGCCCGCGCAGTACTCGACGGCCAGCCACGGCAGCGGTGCCTGCGGCTCCGCGTCGAGCACGGCCGCGGTGAACGGGCCGGTCACGGCACGCGCCGCCCGCACCTCACGCCGCAGCCGCTCCCGGAACAGCGGCTCGGCGGCGAGGTGCGCGTGCATCACCTTGACCACGACGAGCCGCCCCGACGCCGAACGGGCCAGATACGCCCGGCCCATGCCACCCGCCCCGAGCAGCGCGAGCGTCCGGTACTCCCCGAACTCGAACCACCCCATCGAACCCCCCGTCCCTACGCCTCCGCGCGCCGATGGTCCATGCGACGCCTGTACGAGCGCCAGAGGTTCCCGGGACACCCGAACCGCTCCGCACAAGGGGTCTCTACTCAGGGGTGGCGGAAGCGTGGAGTACGGCCGTACGGATTACCGCTCGCCCGCGTTCCAGCCCTGGCGCCGCAGCACGGCCCCCACGTCGGGCGCCCGGTAGTGGTCGCCCTTGAGCACCTTGCCGTCGGCCCTGCGGGCGACCAGGCCGTCGGGGCCCAGCTTCGTCATGTTGGCGCGGTGGATCTCCGCGATCACCGCGTCGAGGTCGATCCCGTGGACCAGGGCCGTGCCGTACGCGACGTACACGACGTCGGCCAGCTCGTGCGCCAGCCGGTCCAGCGGTCCCGTGACCGCGACCTCGGCGACCTCCGCGGCCTCCTCCGCGAGCAGCTCGCCCCGGTGCGCCGCGAGTTCCGGAGAGACCTCTACGGGCGTACTGCGGGCGTCGAGACCGAAGGCGAGGTGGAACTCCCGGACGAGGTCGGCGGGCGACGAGGCGGGGGCGTCAGTGGGGCGCATGCGGTGACTCTAGCGATCTCGCGAGGCCCCTCCAGGGGCCGGTCCGATCGTCGTACGGCAGACAACGCCACCCGCGTCGGCGCCCGCTCCCCTGGCCAGTACCGGGGCCGTACTGGCAGGATCGCGCGCATGTTCAAGGTGCTCCCCCGGATCCGCAGGCGTCACGCCCTGATGGGCTCGGCCGCCGGTTTCGTGGTCTTCGGGCTGCTGCTGTGGTGGCTGCTGCCGCTGGACGAGGAGCCTCCGGACGGGACGATCACGTTCAGCACCGGGACCCAGGCCGGCGTCTACGCGCAGTACGGTTCGCTGCTCAGCAAGGCCTTCGCCAAGGACATGCCGAAGCTCGACGTACGGCTGCTGACCAGCCAGGGATCGCAGGAGAACGTCGAGCGGGTGGCCACGGGCAACGCCGACTTCACCATCGCGGCGGCCGACGCGGTGGAGACGTACAAGCTGAGGAACCGACCGGGGGCCGACAGCCTGCGCGGGGTCGCGCGCCTCTACGACGACTACGTGCAGCTCGTCGTGCCCCGCGACTCCAAGATCTCGACCGTGCGGGACCTGAAGGGCAAGCGGGTGGCCATAGGGCTGGAGAACTCCGGCGTACGGCTCATCGCGAACCGCGTGCTGACCGCCGCCGGTCTCGACCCGGCCAAGGACATCAAGCCCTTCGCCGACGGCATCGACACCGGCCCGGGCAGGCTCAAGCAGGACCAGATCGACGCCTTCTTCTGGTCCGGCGGGCTCCCGACGAACGGTCTGGTGCAGCTGGCGAAGGACTTCCCCTTCCGCTTCGTCCCGATCGACGCGGACCTGGTCGCCAAGCTGCACGAACAGGGCGACGCCTCCCGCTACTACCGGGCGACCAACATGCCCGAGTCGGCCTATCCGTCCGTCCAGGACGGCGAGACCGTGGCGACGATCGCCGTGTCCAACCTGCTCATGACCCGCGAGGACGTGGACCCGAGGCTCACCGAGTGGCTGACCCGGTCGGTGATCAACAGCCGGGACGGCATCGGCGCCCACGTGCACTCGGCGCAGCTCGTGGATCTGCGGACCGCCATCTACACCGACCCGCTGACCCTGCACGAGGGCGCCCGGCGCTACTACCGCTCGGTCAAGCCGTAGGGCCCTTCAGGACACCGGGCCCGACCTGGGCACCCGGACGGTCACCTTCAGGCCGTGCGGTTCGTGATGGTCGTACGAGATCGTGCCGCCGCCCGCCGCCAGCAGGACCCGGGAGATGGACAGCCCGAGGCCCGAACCCTTGACGTTCTGGTGTCTGCCGCTGCGCCAGAAGCGGTCGCCGATCCGGACGAGTTCCTCGTCGGTGAGGCCCGGGCCGCCGTCGGTGACCACGACCGTCGAGGTCTCGCCGTTCGACGCGACCGACACCTGCACGCGTTCGTCCTCAGGGGTGAACTTCACCGCGTTGTCGATCACCGCGTCCAGGGCGCTGGACAGCGTGACCGGGTCCGCCCACGCGGTGGTGGCCGGGCAGTCGCCGACCAGGTGGACGCCCTTGGCCTCGGCGAGCGGGGTCCAGGCCGCGACGCGCTCGGCCGTCAGCGCGCCGATGTCGGTGAGGGCGAGGTCGGCCTCGGCGTGCTCTGCCAGCGCCAGGTCGAGGAGGTCGTCCAGGACCTCGGCCAGGCGCTTGCCCTCGGTGCGGACCGAGGCGATCTCCTCGTTGTCCTCCGGCAGTTCGAGTGCGAGCAGTTCGATCCGCAGCAGCAGCGCCGAGAGCGGGTTGCGCAGCTGGTGCGAGGCGTCGGCGACGAAGGCGCGCTGCTGCTCCAGCACGTCCTCGACGTTGTCCGCCATCTCGTTGAACGACCGGGCCAGCCGTCTGAGTTCCGGCGGCCCGCCGGCCACCGCGACCCGGGACTTCAGGCTGCCGGTCGCGATGTGGTGCGTGGTGGCGTCGAGCACGCGTACGGGCCTGAGCACCCAGCCGGTGAGGCGCAGCGCGGCACCCACCGCGAGCAGCATCGCGGCGATCTCGCCGACGCCGATGACGATCCAGCCGTGCAGGGTCTGCGAACGCATGTGCCCGGTGGGCGAGTCGGTGACCACGACGGCCACGACATCGCCGTCCCGGATGACCGGCGACGCGACGACGAGCCGGTTCCGCTGCCAGGGCCAGACCTGTTGCGGATCATGGCTGCGGCGCGAGAGGAGCGCTTCGGCGAAGGCGTCGCGCACCTCGCCCGTTTCCGGCAGGTACCAGTCGGCCGGCGCGTTGGCCATCGGGACGTCGTTGCGGTAGAAGACTCCGGCACGGATGCCGTAGACGTCGTAGTAGCTCTCCAGTTCCCGCTGGAGGGTCTCGCGGCGCTCGTCGGCGGGCATGTCCTTGACCCGGGACCCGGTGGGCCGGTCGGTGACGAACTGGGCGAGCGCCGCGAAGCGCGCGGTGTCGTCGATCCGGTCGACGACCACGGTCTGCTGCTGGGCGGCGGCCACGCTGACGGCGAGCGGGACGCCGAGCGCGAGCAGGACGGCCGCCATCAGGACGATGAGCAGCGGAAGAAGACGTGTGCGCACCCGTCCCCGCTACGGCGTCGGGGCGACGAGCCGGTAGCCCACGCCGCGGACGGTCTCGATCAGCGTCGGCATGCGCAACTTGGCGCGCAGGGACGCGACATGCACCTCCAGGGTGCGGCCGGTCCCCTCCCAACTGGTGCGCCAGACCTCGCTGATGATCTGTTCGCGACGGAACACCACTCCGGGGCGCTGGGCGAGGAGGGCGAGCAGATCGAACTCCTTGCGGGTCAGCTGGACGACCGAACCGTCCACGAGGACCTGCCGGGTGGACAGTTCGATCCGCAGGGACCCCAGAAGCAGCGCGTTCTCACCGGCGTCGCCGGCGTCCTCGTGGACGGTGCGCCGACTGACGGCGTGGATGCGGGCGAGCAGTTCCCCGGTGTCGTACGGCTTCACCACGTAGTCGTCGGCGCCGAGGTTGAGGCCGTGGATGCGGGAGCGGACGTCGGAGCGCGCGGTGACCATGATCACGGGGGTGCTGGTGCGCTTGCGGATCTTGCCGCACACCTCGTAGCCGTCCTGGTCGGGCAGGCCCAGGTCGAGCAGCACCACACCGAAGCCGTTGCCCTCCGGGACGAGCGCCTGGAGGGCCTCCTCGCCGCTGCGGGCGTGTGTGACATCGAATCCGTGCCTCGCCAGGACCGCGGAGAGCGCGGCGGCGACATGGTTGTCGTCCTCGACCAGGAGCAGTCGCATCGCGGCCCCCTTCGGTTCATCGGCCGTACCGCTTCGACTTGTACACCACGTACGGTGCACCAGCGGAGTACACCATGTGGACACACGCGCGCGGGTGCCTGGTTCCGGGTGCGGGCCGCTTCCGTTATCCAGCCGGTACACCTCTTTCGAGGGGCGCTACAAAACGTGTTGACCTGACATCGGATCGTTATCCTCAATTCTCGCTCAGATGTAATGACGCTGGTCTCACGCGGTCACTACTGTCCTCCGAAACCGAGCAGGACGGAGCCAGTCAGCGATGACCGAAGTATCGGTGACCAAGGACGACGTGGCCGCGACCGGCGATCTGGTCGTCCTGAAGAGCGTCAACAAGCACTTCGGCGCGTTGCACGTTCTCCAGGACATCGACCTGACCATCGCCCGCGGCGAGGTGGTCGTGGTCATCGGACCCTCCGGGTCCGGTAAGTCCACCTTGTGCCGCGCCATCAACCGGCTGGAGACGATCGACTCCGGCGACATCGCCATCGACGGCAAGCCACTGCCCCAGGAGGGCAAGGAGCTGGCCCGGCTGCGCGCCGACGTCGGCATGGTGTTCCAGTCCTTCAATCTGTTCGCGCACAAGACCGTGCTCGAGAACGTGATGCTGGGCCAGCTCAAGGTCCGCAAGGCCGACAAGAAGGTGGCCGAGGAGAAGGCCCGCGCCCTGCTCGACCGGGTGGGCGTGGCCACGCAGGCCGACAAGTACCCCGCACAGCTGTCCGGCGGCCAGCAGCAGCGTGTCGCCATCGCACGCGCCCTGGCCATGGACCCCAAGGTCATGCTCTTCGACGAGCCCACGTCGGCGCTCGACCCGGAGATGATCAACGAGGTCCTTGAGGTCATGCAGCAGCTCGCCCGCGAGGGCATGACCATGATCGTCGTCACCCACGAAATGGGGTTCGCCCGTTCGGCTGCGAACCGGGTGGTGTTCATGGCCGACGGCCGCATCGTCGAAGAGGCTGTGCCGGACCAGTTCTTCAGCAACCCGCGCAGCGACCGCGCGAAGGACTTCCTGTCCAAGATCCTGCACCACTGACGATCTGCGCCACCGCCAATCTGCGCGTCTCCGACCAGCCTCGCCCGTCAGGCCCCGCACGGCACCGACGGCCCGCGTCTCTCCATCAGCCAAAGGATGTTCACCATGAAGCTTCGCAAGGTCACCGCCGCGACCGCCGCAGCGCTCGTCCTCGCCCTCACCGCGACGGCCTGTGGAGGCGACGACGACAAGAGCGACACCAGCTCCGGCTCTGGCGGCGGTGACAAGATCAAGGTCGGCATCAAGTTCGACCAGCCCGGTATCGGCCTGAAGGAGCCCGACGGCTCCTTCTCCGGCTTCGACGTGGACGTGGCGACGTACGTCGCCAAGCAGCTCGGCTACGAACCCGACCAGATCGAGTGGACCGAGACCAAGAGCGCCGACCGGGAGACCGCGCTCGCCCGTGGCGACGTGAAGTTCATCGCGGCCTCCTACTCCATCAACGACGAGCGCAAGCAGAAGGTCGACTTCGCCGGCCCCTACCTGCTCACCCACCAGGACCTGCTGGTCAAGGCGGACTCCGACATCGCCAAGGGCACGGACCTCAACGGCAAGAACCTCTGTTCCGTGACGGGATCCACCTCGGCGCAGAACGTCAAGGACTCGATCGCTCCGAAGGCCAACCTGCGTGTGAACTCGGGCTACTCGGAGTGCATCGCCGCCCTGCAGAGCGGTGCCGTCGACGCGGTGACCACGGACGCCTCGATCCTCGCGGGCTTCGCCGCCCAGGACAAGTACAAGGGCCAGTTCAAGCTGGCGGGCCTCGAGCTGAGCAACGAGAACTACGGCATCGGTGTCAAGAAGGGCGACACCGCGACCGTCGACAAGATCAACACCGCCCTCGAGAAGATGGTCAGCGACGGCGCGTGGGACACCGCGGTCAAGGACAACTTCGGTCCGGCCGGCTACAAGAACGAGCCGGCTCCGAAGATCGGCGACATCGTCAAGTAACCCAGGGTTCCGCAGGCGCGCCGCCGCCCACTGCGATCAGGGCGGCGGTGCGCTGCGTCTGCCACGTACGCCACATCCGCCACACACCCGGAAGCGCGGGAGATCGTGTTCGACTTTCTTGAAGGTTACGACGTCCTCGGGGCGTTCTGGATGACGGTGAAACTCACCGTCTTCTCCGCCCTCGGCTCCCTGGTCTGGGGCACCCTGCTGGCCGCGATGCGGGTCAGCCCGGTCCCGCTCATGCGCGGATTCGGCACCGCCTACGTGAACATCGTCCGCAACATCCCCCTGACGGTCATCATCGTCTTCACCTCGCTCGGCCTCGCCGACATCTTCGGTATGACGATGGGCGCGTCCGACGACTTCGCGCTCCAGGGCTTCCGGTTGGCGATCCTCGGCCTCGTCGCCTACACGGCCGCCTTCGTCTGCGAGGCGCTGCGCTCCGGTATCAACACCGTGCCCCCGGGGCAGGCCGAGGCGGCCCGCGCCATCGGGCTGAGCTTCAGCCAGGTGCTGGTCCTCGTCGTGCTGCCGCAGGCGTTCCGGTCGGTCATCGGCCCGCTGGCCAACGTACTGATCGCGCTGACCAAGAACACGACCGTGGCCGCCGCGATCAGCGTGGCCGAGGCGGCGAGCCTGATGAAGACAATGATCGAGAACGAGGCCCAGTTGGTGCTCATCGGCGCGGTGTTCGCCTTCGGTTTCGTGGTACTCACCCTGCCCACCGGACTCGCCCTCGGCTGGCTGAGCAAGCGACTGGCGGTGAAGCGATGACCTCCGTCCTCTACGACGCGCCGGGACCCCGCGCCAAACAGCGCAACATCGTCCTCACGATCGTCTTCTTCGTACTGCTCGCCCTGCTCCTGTGGTGGGTCTGGCAGAAGATGGACGACAAGGGGCAGCTGAAGTGGTCCCTGTGGGAGCCGTTCACCACCTCCCAGGCCTGGACGACCTATCTGCTGCCCGGCCTCGCCGACACGATGAAGGCCGCGGCGCTCTCCATGGTGATCGCCCTTCCCCTGGGTGCGGCCCTCGGTATCGGACGGATGTCCGACCACCGGTGGGTCCGGGTTCCGGCCGGAGTGGTGGTCGAGTTCTTCCGGTCGATTCCGGTACTGCTGCTCATGCTGTTCGCCAACGAGTTCTACGTCAGCTCCACGGACGTCAGCAGTGAGTCCCGCCCCCTCTACGCGGTCGTCACCGGTCTGGTGCTCTACAACGCCTCGGTGCTCGCCGAGATCGTACGGGCGGGCATCCTGTCGCTCCCCAAGGGGCAGACGGAGGCCGCCCTCGCGATCGGTCTGCGCAAGGGCCAGGCGATGACGAGCATCCTGCTCCCGCAGGCCGTCACGGCCATGCTGCCGGCGATCGTCAGCCAGCTCGTCGTCATCGTGAAGGACACCGCACTGGGCGGCGTGATGCTCAACTTCACCGAGCTGCTCAACTCGCGCAGCACGCTCGCGGCCAACTACGCCAACGTCATCCCGAGCTTCGTCGTGGTCGCGGTCATCTTCATCGTGATCAACTTCCTCATCACCAGCTTCGCGAGCTGGTTGGAGGGCCGACTGCGACGCGGCAAGAAGTCGACCGGTGTGGTGCTCGGACCGGAGACGGTGGCCGGCACGGCGGCGACCGGCGCGGGCGGCGGTGGAATGTGACGGACACTCGACTCGGATGACCTGCCCGGAGGCAGCGGCGCGTTCGCCGCTGCCTCCGCTGTGTGTCGTCGGCACCGGGCGCACATGGCGTACCAGGGGAAACGTGGCGTGCGGCGGGGCAGGCGCCTGTGGTGCGTCCAGCTTGACCGGGTGGCGTGGAGTCTGTTGCATACGTTCTGTGATCGTGCAACCTGCTCAAACTTCCTGTTCACTTACGTCAATGAAGACGTCGCTCTGGGCAGGGGGCGCCGCGCCATGGACCCGGTGATCATCGTCGGAGCGGGGCCGGTCGGGCTCACGCTGGCGCTTGCGCTGGCGCGCCAGGAGGTTCCCTCGGTCGTCCTCGACGAGGGTCCGGGCAAGGACGACCAGCGCCCCGCGCGCACGGTCGTGCTGCGCGAGGACACCGCCGCGCTCCTGGCACGGCTGACCGGTGTGCCGATCGCGGATGCCGGTCTCCACTGGGCCGGATGGCGGTCGATGCGGCGCAAGCAGGTGATGCGCCGGATCTCTTTCGGGGCCGAGGAAACCGAAGAGCCGACCGACACGCCCCCCTCGGGTCCCGGACCGGAACCCTTCACCGAGTCCGACATCCCCCTGCACGTCGCCCAGCACGTACTGACCGGCGCCCTGCGGACCGCCATCGCGCGCGAGCGGCTCGTCAAGGTCGCCGTCAACAGCCGCCTCGACTCGATCGAACAGGAACCCGCCGGCGTCACGGCGCACACCCGCGGCCCGGCCGGCACCTGGTGGCGCGGCAGCTACCTGATCGGCTGCGACGGCCCGCGCTCCACGGTCCGCAAACTCCAGGACATCCGCTTCCCCGGACGTACGGCCGTGGAACGACACGCCGTGGCGGCCCTTCGTACGGAACTTCCGTGGCCCGGTGAGGCGTTGTTGCACCGGATGCCGCCGTGGCGGACATCGGGGCCGTCGGCCGGGGAGATCACCGCGCGCCCCCTCCCCGACGGCGTGTGGCGCCTGGACTGGCTGCTGCCGCCCGGCAAGGACCTGGTCACGCCCGAACTCCTGGTGACCCGCGTCCGGGAGACCCTCGCGGGCTGGAGCGGCGGCACCACACCGCCGTACGACCTGCTCGACACGGGCGTCCACATCGTCCACCACCGGCTCGCCCGGCGCTGGCGGGCCGGCCGGGTCTTCCTCGCCGGGGACGCCGCGCATCTGCTCGGGGCGCTCGGCACCCAGGGGCTGGACGAGGGGCTGCGGGACGCCGACAACCTCGCCTGGAAGCTGGCCCTGGCCTGGCACCACGGGCCGCACGAGGCACTGCTGGACAGCTACCAGACCGAGCGGCGCGCCGCCGTCTCCGCCCGGCTGCGCGCCGCCGACCAGACGCTGCCGCTGCTGCGCGGCGGCGGAGGGCTGCGGTCGTACGTCCCCGGGTCGGCCCGTGGACACGAGGCACTGCTCACGGACGGTCACTTGGGGCGCGGCGCCCTGGGCACGCCGGGGGCGTACGCCCAGTCGCCGCTGGCGCCGCAGCACATCGAGGCGGAGATCGCCGTGGAGACCCCGCCCGGCGCACAGGTGACGGACGTACGCGTCACCGCGGAGGACGGTTCCTTCGTACGGCTGCGCGAGCGGCTGGGCCGCGGCGCGCTCCTTGTGGTGCTGATCGCGCCGGGTACGGGTGTGTGGGAGCGCAAGCACTGGGTGAGCGCCGGGCTCATGCCCCGGCTCGCGGCCGCGGTGGCCGCGCTGCCGCACCCCGCCGAGCTGCTGGTCACCGAGAGCTACCCGGGCGCCGCAGCCCACACGGTGCTGCTGATCCGCCCGGACGGACACCTGGTCACGGCGCTGAGCGGGGTGCGCCCGGCCGACCTGTACTCGGCGGCCGAGGCGACGCTCGGCGGTTCCGTACGGGACCGCACGGACGACACCACGGGCAAGGCGGACAGGGCGGGCCGGACCGGCAAGACAGGCGAGTCGAACGCATCGGCGAACACCGAGGCCGCGGCGAGCACGCGCTGACACCTCCCGGCAGCCCCACCCGCCGACCGCCTCCGCTTGCCGTCCGCCCCTGTGCTGTCCACCGCCTCCCACCAGCGCCCGTCCACATGGTGACAACGAGTTGACCACTCCGCACCGTCATGCTGTACTCCGGAACGTGACCGATGCCGACACCGATGTGCGCCTGTGGCGGAGGGTCCATATGGACCTCGTCCGCTACGCGGGCTGCGTGTGTCGTCCGTCCTGCTGAATTCGCATCCCCTTGATTCCCGCGCGCGCCGGTCTCCGGCGTTTCCGCGCTCCCGCGAACGTTCACCAGGACGGTATCCGTGTCCGTGTCACCCTCCGTTTCCGCCCCCGCTCAGGTCTCCGGGACCCCGAAGACCCCGACGCAGGCCGATCTCCTCGACTTCGTACGACGTACGGCCGCCGACGCCGAGCTGATCGCCTCCCTGCCGCTCGACCCCGAGGGCCGCACCTGGGTGCGGCTCGAGGGCCCCGGCGGCAGCGAGGCGTGGCTGATCGGCTGGCCGCCCGGCACCGGTACCGGCTGGCACGACCACGCCGAGTCGGTCGGTGCCTTCATCACCGCGACCGGCGAACTCAAGGAGCACTCGCTCGCCGCCCGGCTGCCCGCCGACGGCTGGAAGACCCTCGAACTCACCGAGGGCGTCGACCGGGAGCGGCGACTGCCGGCCGGCCAGGGCCGGGCCTTCGGCCGCCACCATGTGCACGAGGTGCTCAACGAGTCCGGCGACCAGCATGCGATCTCGGTCCACGCCTACTACCCGCCGCTGCCCCAGATCCGCCGCTACAGCCGTACGGGCCAGGTGCTGCGCCTGGAGCACGTCGAGCGCCCGCAGGACTGGCAGTGAGTGAACAGCCCGTCGGCATCGACGAGTTGCTGGACCGCGTTCGCGACACCTACGCGCGCGTGGAGACACACGAGGCGTACGAGGCCACGCAGTCCGGCGAGGCACTGCTGGTGGACATCCGGTACGCGGCCCTGCGGGAGCAGGACGGTCTGATCCCCGGCGCGCTCGTGGTCGAGCGCAACGAGCTGGAGTGGCGCCTGGACCCCCAGGGCAGCCATCGCGCGCCTCAGGCGACCGGCCACAACCTGCGGATCGTGGTGATCTGCAACGAGGGCTACGCGTCGAGCCTCGCGGTCGTGTCCCTGCGCCAGCTGGGGCTGCACCGGGCGACCGACCTGGTCGGAGGGTTCCAGGCCTGGCGTGCGGCGGGGCTTCCGGTCACACCGTAGGCCCGCCGCCCGCGCGAAACGGTCGTATCGTCCGCCCGGCCCTGAACGCGATCGGCGCCCCCGCGCGTCCATCGTGTCCAGGGCCGTGGACGTAGACCTCCCGAGCGGTCAACTGCCTCTCGGGACGGCCGGATCTCGGCTCGACGGCGGGCTCAGTACCCGTCGTCCGCGAGGAACTCGGTGTCCTCGCCCTCTTCCTCCAGTGCCTGCCGGACCACCCTCAGGGCCATGCCCTGGGAGTAGCCCTTGCGGGCGAGCATCCCCGCGAGCCGCCGAATCCGCTTGTCGCGGTCGAGGCCGCGGGTCGCCCTCAGCTTGCGGGCGACGAGTTCACGCGCGGTCGTCTCCTCCTGCTCGGAGTCGAGCTGTCCGACGGCCTCGTCGATGAGCGTCGCGTCCACGCCCTTGGTGCGCAGTTCCTGGACAAGCGCCCGCCGGGCCAGTCCCCGGCCGTGGTGCCGGGACTCGACCCAGGCATCCGCGAACGCGCTGTCGTTGATCAGTCCGACCTCCTCGAACCGCGACAGCACCTCCTCGGCGACCTCGTCCGGAATCTCGCGCTTGTGCAGGGCGTCCGCGAGCTGTTTCCGTGTGCGCGGGGTCCCGGTGAGCAGGCGCAGGCAGATACCCCGCGCCCGCTCAGCCGGGTCCCCTGGGGGCTCCGCCGTCTCGGCCCTCGACGAGGAGACGGAACCTCCGTCCTGTGGGTCGCCGCTCTGCTCGCCGAAGCCGCGCCGCTGCCGACGACCACGTCCACCACGCGAGCCCTCACCGCGTGAGCCGCCCTCGCCGTACGGACTGCTTTCACCGCTCGGGCCACCGCCGCCACGGCGTCGCCTGCCTCCCGGGGAACCGTCGCCCCGACGCGAACCGTCCCCCGACAGCCCCTCACCGCGACGTGGTCCGACACCGGAGCCTCCGTCGCCCTCGTACCACCCGTCGCCCTCGTGGGTCCCGCGGCCACCCCCGTATGGCCCGGTATCCCCCTCGGCACTGTCACCACGCCCGACGGAGCCCTCGCGGCCCCCGTCGCCCCGGTCTTCCGAGGCACCGGGGTATGCGTACTCGGCCCAGTCGGTTCGTCGTGTCATCGGCTAGCTCTTGGCCGCCGTGGCCTTGGCCTTGGTGGTCTTGGCCGCCGACGCGGGAGCCGGGACCGTCTTGCCGGCCTCGTCCGTGGTCGTGCCCGGGGCCGCCGAGACCGCCGCGTCCGCGCCCGGTTCGGCGGTCGGCTTCTCGGGCCGTACGCCTACGCCCAGCTTCTCCAGGATCTTCTTCTCGATCTCGTTGGCGAGGTCGGGGTTGTCCTTCAGGAAGTTACGTGCGTTCTCCTTGCCCTGGCCGAGCTGGTCGCCCTCGTACGTGTACCAGGCGCCGGCCTTGCGGACGAAGCCGTTCTCCACGCCCATGTCGATCAGACCGCCCTCGCGGCTGATGCCCTGCCCGTAGAGGATGTCGAACTCGGCCTGCTTGAAGGGCGGGGCGACCTTGTTCTTGACGACCTTGACGCGGGTGCGGTTGCCGACCGCGTCGGTGCCGTCCTTCAGCGTCTCGATGCGGCGGATGTCGAGCCGCACCGAGGCGTAGAACTTCAGCGCCCGGCCACCGGTCGTGGTCTCCGGGGAGCCGAACATCACGCCGATCTTCTCGCGCAGCTGGTTGATGAAGATCGCGGTGGTCTTGGACTGGTTGAGCGCACTGGTGATCTTCCGCAGCGCCTGGCTCATCAGACGGGCCTGGAGACCGACGTGGCTGTCACCCATCTCGCCCTCGATCTCCGCGCGCGGGACGAGCGCCGCGACGGAGTCGATCACGATGAGGTCCAGGGCACCGGAGCGGACCAGCATGTCCACGATCTCCAGGGCCTGCTCGCCGTTGTCCGGCTGCGACAGGATCAGGTTGTCGATGTCGACGCCGAGCTTCTTCGCGTACTCGGGGTCGAGGGCGTGCTCCGCGTCGATGAAGGCCACCTGGCCGCCGGCCTTCTGCGCGTTCGCCACCGCGTGCAGGGTCAGGGTCGTCTTGCCGGAGGACTCCGGGCCGTACACCTCGACCACTCGGCCGCGCGGCAGACCGCCGACGCCGAGGGCGACATCGAGTGCGGTCGACCCGGTGTGGATGACCTCGATGGGCTCGTTCGGCCGCTCGCCGAGGCGCATCACCGCGCCCTTGCCGAACTGCCGTTCAATCTGTGCGAGAGCGGCGTCGAGCGCCTTCTCGCGGTCAGTACCTGCTGCCATGGGTTCCACCCGATTTGCTTGAGTCGATCGCTTCACGTCAAAGACGCTAACGCCTGCCACTGACAATGCGCCCCGACGCCCGTCCGGCCTGTGGATAACTCGGGCACATCTCCATGAAAACCCTGACGAAATCCCCGTCGAGAGCCTCGCCGGAATCTCCATTGGAATAGATGTTCGATTTTCGTGTCAAGCGCGACACCGGGCACCTCCGAGACTACGTTCGCGGTCCGGCAACGGGCCGGATGCCGGGTGCGACACCCCAGGAGCGCATGACGTCGGGCGCCCTCGACCGGACAGGACGGTGCCGAGCACCCCTGCCACGCGGTTGCCGGCGGGCCTACGTGGCGTCCGTCGCCGACACCGCGGCCTGGGCACCGCTCACGCGGGCGCGGAGCCCTTCCCCGACCCGGATTCCGGCGGTCCCGATTCCGACGGCCCCTCGGGGTCCGCCGAGCTCTCGGGAGCGGTGCCCCGCCGCCCCTCCAGCAGACTCCGCACCCGCGTGACGATGCTCGCGCCCCGGCCCCGTCCGCGGTGCCCTTGGACTCGGGGGTCGTCCGTGACGTCGTACCGCTTCACGTACGCCCCCAGGAACGCCTGGAGCGTGGCGACCGCCGGGATGGCGATCAGCGCGCCGACGGCGCCGAGGAGCGCGGTGCCTGCGATGACCGAGCCGAAGGCGACCGCGGGGTGGATGTCGACGGTCTTCGCGGTCAGCTTGGGCTGCAGCACATAGTTCTCGAACTGCTGGTAGACCACGACGAAGACCAGCACCCACAGCGCGTACCAGGGATCGACGGTGAAGGCGATCAGCATCGGCAGGGCGCCCGCGAGGTAGGTGCCGATGGTCGGGATGAACTGCGAGACCAGCCCCACCCAGACGGCCAGGACGGGCGCGTACGGCACGTCCAGGAACTCCAGCAGGATGTAGTGGGCCACCCCGGAGATGAGCGCCATCAGACCGCGCGAGTACAGATAGCCGCCGGTCTTGTCGACGGCGATCTCCCACGCGCGCAGCACCTCGGCCTGTCGGGCGGGCGGCAGTACGGAGCACAGCGCGCGGCGCAGTCTCGGCCCGTCGGCGGCGAAGTAGAACGAGAACAGGGTGATCGTCAGCAGCTGGAAGAGGCCGCCGAGCACCTGGGCGGAGACGTCCAGAACGCCGGTGGCGCTGTTCTGGACGTAACTGCGCAGCCAGTCGGAGCGGAGCAGGCCCTCCTGGACGTCCACGCGCTTCAGGTCGGTGTTGAAGTGCGCGTTGATCCAGCTGATGACGGAGTCGAGGTAGGCCGGGAAGTCCTCGACGATCTTGATGATCTGGCCCGCGAGCATGGAGCCGAGCAGGGTGACGAATCCGGCGATCGCGATGAGCAGGCCGATGAAGACCAGGAAGGTGGCCAGACCGCGGCGCATCCCGCGCGCGGCCATCCGGCTCACCGCGGGTTCGATCGCGAGCGCGGCGAAGAACGCGATGAGGACGTTGATCAACAGGCCCGTGAGCTGGTGGAAGGCCCAACTGCCCAGCTGGAACAGGCCAACGAGGGCGAGGGCCAGCATCATGGCGCGCGGCAGCCAGCGCGGCATGCGCGCGCCCTGCCCGGCGGCGTCCCCGGGCGGGGGTGTGGGCGGCGTCGTGCCGAACGGGGACGCCTGCTGTCCGAGCTGCCCGGTCTCGTCTGTGGATGCCACGGAGCAAGTCTCACCCACGCCGCCGACAATCAGTCGCCGCCCTACGATCTTCGCGGCCAACCGATGACACTTCAGTGCGATTTCACCGGTTTTCCGCCGGAACGTTCATGGCCGTGCACACCACACGCCACACGTCCTTCGCCTCCCAGCCTGCGTCCAGGGCCTCGTGGACGGTCCGTCCGCCGAGTTCCGTCATCACGTGATCGCGCGCGAAGGTGTCGGCGTATCCCGTACCGAAGTGATCCGCCATCCGCTGCCAGAAGACCGTCAACCGCATGACTTCAGTATCCCGCCCCTGAGGGTGGGCCCGTGCCGGGGACCGCTCGCCGGGACCGCTTCGCGCCCTACGGTCAGACGCATGGCCGAAACAGGAGCAGCCCCACTCCCCCCGACGCCCCCGGCGCGTTCCCCGCTCTTCCGTGCCGAGCACTTCGTGTGGCTCACCGCGCGCGTGCTGGAGCAGCGCCGCTTCGCGTATCACTTCCTGAACGGGGGCGCCGACGCGGTCGAGACCGCGCTGGACGCCTACCGCAACGAGGACGGCGGTTACGGCCACGCGCTGGAACCCGATCTGCGCGGCCCCGTCAGCCAGCCCCTGCACACCGGGCACGCGCTGCGGGTCCTGGACGCCATCGGGCGGTGCGGCGGGCAGCGGGTGGAGCGCGTGTGCCGCTATCTGACCTCCGTCTCCACGCCGGACGGCGCACTGCCGGCGGTTCATCCCAGCCAACGTGGCTATCCGGCGGCGCCGTTCGTGCAGGTCGTGGCCGAACCGCCGAGCGAGCTCCTCGCCACCGGCCCGGTGGTGGGCCTGCTGCACCGCAACGAGGTGTGGCACGCCTGGCTGTTCCGGGCCACGGACTTCTGCTGGCAGGCGGTCGCGTCGCTGGAGAAGTCCCATCCGTACGAGGTGCAGGCCGCCGTGGCCTTCCTGGACTCGGTTCCGGACCGCTCACGCGCGCAGGCGGCGGCCGACCGGCTGGGCCGCCTGGTACGCGAGCACCGGCTCGTGGCACTCGACCCGGAGCGTGTCGACGCCCACCCGGTGGCGCCCGGCTATGCCGCGGGCGAGCATCACTTCCCGTACGACTACGCGAAGACGCCGGGCTCACTCGCGCGCGCGTGGTTCACGGACGAGGAGATGACCCGTTCCCTGGACTTCCTCGCGGGCGAGCAGCGCGAGGACGGCGGCTGGCCCGTCCGTCGACGTGCGTGGGCACCGGGCACCGCTCTGGAGGCACGCCCCATGGCGACGGTCGAGGCACTGCGCACCCTGAAGGCGTACGGCCGCCCCGTCGGCTGAACCAAGAGCGCGCACACGACCGGCAGTCAGCCGGTCATCGCCCGGACCCCCGCCGTCACCACCACGGCCGCCGCGACGACGAGCAGGAAGGGAGCGCGCAGCACCAGCGCCACGGCGGCTGCGGCGAGCCCTGCGGCCTTCGCGTCCAGGACGAGCACCCGCCCGTCGGCGAAGGCCTGTTGGGCCGTCAGAGCGGCAAGGAGGGCGACGGGCAGCAGGGCGGCCAGCCGCCGGACGAGCGGACGCTCCAGGACACCGGCGGGCACGAGGAGCCCGACAAGCTTGACGACGTAACAGCCAAGAGCCGTCACTCCGATCGCGATCCAGACGTTCAACGGTCTCCGCCCTTCCCGTCCTTCGCCCCGCGCCGGCCCTCCACGCAGAGAACGACCGGCGCCGCGAGCGCGGCCACCAGAACCGGCACACCGCCCGGCAGGACGGGCAGCAGCCCGAGCCCCAGCACCACGGCGAGGCCCGCGACAGCGCGCTCCACACCGGACTTCAGCATGGGCGCGAGCAGCGCCAGGAAGACAGCGGGCCCGGCGGCGTCCAGCCCCCACGCGTCGGTGTCCCCGATGGCCTCGGCCCCCAGCCCGCCGAGCAGCGTCGTGAGGTTCCACAACACGTACAGGGTGAGTCCGGTGACGGCGAACCCGATACGGGCAGTGCGCCGCGTGGGCTGCGCGAGGGCGACCACCGTGGTCTCGTCGATGACCCATTGGGCGGCGAACGGACGCACCGCGCGCGGGAGGGCCAGCAACTGCGACAGCCGCAGCCCGTAGAAGGCGTTGCGCACCCCCAGGAAGAACGCGCCCGCCGCCGCGGTGAGCGGATTGCCACCGGCCGCGAGCGCGCCCACGAGCGCGAACTGGGAGGCCCCGGTGAACACCAGGAGGCTGAGCGCACAGGTCTGCAGAAGCGTGAGCCCACTGCCGACCGAGGTCACCCCGAAGGCGAAACCGGACAGTCCGACGGCGACCCCGACTCCGAGGGCGTCTCGTACGACGGCGGCGTCCGGTTTACCTCCGTCGTCGGCACGTGTGTCTGCGAGAGCTGTCTGTTCTGCCACCCGTCGGACGATAGAAGAAGCTCCCCCGACGGGTCTTGTACGTTCTTGCGCTCCCGCTGGTACGCCCCAGGAGGCACGCCCACGATCCGGGCGAAGTGCCGGTTGAGATGTGGCTGATCGGTAAACCCGACCGCAACAGCCACGTCGGCGGGCGCGGTACCCGCGTCCAGCAGCCGCCGAGCCCGACGCACCCGCGCGTCCGTCAGCCAGGCGTGCGGCGGCAACCCGTATGTGTCACGGAACGCCCGCAGCAGCGCGAAGGGGCTGGTACCCAGATCCTTGGCAAGCCTCTCCAGGGTCGGCGGCTCGGCCATCGTCTCCTCCAGCACGGCACGCGCGCGTGCCGCGATCCGCCCGCCCGCCGTACGCACAGCCCGCTCCTGAAGGACCCCGCCGTTGAGCCGGAGCAACCGGGTCACCGCGACCCGCAGCAAGGTGTCGGCGGCCAACGCGTTGCCCTCCTCGGCCGCACGCAGCACCTCATGAACAAGGGTGACCGAGTACGGATCATCAAACACAGGAGCGACAAATCCAGGCGTCCCCCGAATCCCCGTGGTCTCCGCAGCAATCTCCGCGACCACCTCGGGCGCCGGATAGACAGCCCCGTACCGCCACCCCTCGGGAACCCCCGCACGCCCCGTGTGCGGCGTATCGGGATTGACCAGAGCGAGCGCCCCCGACCCCGCGTACTGATCGACCCCCCGATGACGAAAGACCTCCACGCCCTCAGTGATGGCGGCGATGACGAAGTTCTCGTGGGTGTGCCGGACAAAGGTCTTCTGGATGTACCGAGCACGCAGAAGATCGACACCAGGCAGTTCCACGAACTGCCAGTGCCGAGCCAGCTCCCCCGAACCCGCCATGCCCCCCATTCTCCGCGAAGCCGCCCCAGCCCGCCGAGCCGCACCACCACGCACCCGCAGCCGCGTACGGCGGGAAGGGGCCGTGTCGGGGGGTGTCCGCCCGCAGCGGCGGGCGTCCAACACCGAGCACATCCAGATCAGACAGCACCGCCCGACCGAGGACGGACACCCCCCAGCGCGGCCCCGACCCACCACCCAACCGAAGGCGCGACCACCGACCGGGAGTCGGCACACAACCGCACCCACAGACCACCGCACCGCACCCGCCCCACCGCCGGAGGCAAACCCGCAGGTCAGCCCGATTGTCAGTGCCGAGGTGCAGGATGTACGCATGGTCAGCTCCACACACCGAGCCCTCGACGGCTTCTCCCCCGCGACCCGCGGCTGGTTCACGGGGGCCTTCTCCGCGCCCACCGCGGCCCAGGCGGGCGCGTGGCGAGCCATCGGCGAGGGCTCGGACGTGCTGGTGGTGGCCCCGACCGGCTCCGGCAAGACCCTGGCCGCGTTCCTGGCCGCACTGGACCAGCTCACCTCGACACCCCCACCGGCCGACCCCCACAAACGCTGCCGCGTGCTCTACGTGTCACCGCTCAAGGCCCTCGCGGTCGACGTGGAACGCAACCTGCGCAGCCCCCTCACGGGCATCCGCCAGGAATCCGTACGTCTGGGCCTGCCCGAGCCCGAGGTCAAGGTGGGCATCCGCTCCGGCGACACCCCGCCCGCCGAGCGCCGCGCCCTGGCCACCCGCCCGCCGGACATCCTGATCACCACCCCGGAGTCGCTGTTCCTGATGCTCACTTCGGCCACGCGCGACGCGCTGACGGGCGTGGAGACTGTGATCCTGGACGAGGTGCACGCGGTCGCGGGCACCAAGCGCGGCGCTCATCTCGCGCTGTCCCTGGAGCGGCTGGACGAGCTGCTGCCGAGGCCCGCCCGGCGCATCGGCCTCTCCGCGACCGTCCGCCCGGTCGACGAGATCGCGCGTTACCTCTCCCCCCAGCGCAAGGTGGAGATCGTCCAGCCCAAGTCCGGCAAGGAGTTCGACCTCTCGGTCGTCGTCCCGGTCGAGGACCTGGGCGAGCTGGGCGGCTCCCCGGTCGCCGACGCGAACGACGGCGCCGAACGCCCGTCCATCTGGCCGCACGTCGAGGAGCGGATCGCCGATCTCGTCCAGGCGCACCGCTCGACGATCGTGTTCGCCAACTCCCGCCGCCTCGCGGAACGCCTGTGCAACCGGCTCAACGAGATCGCGTACGAGCGGGCCACCGGCGAGACCCTCGCCGAACACCACGCGCCCGCGGAGCTGATGGGCGGCTCGGGCGCGGCCCAGGGCGCACCGCCGGTCATCGCCCGGGCCCACCACGGCTCGGTCTCCAAGGAACAGCGTGCGCTCGTCGAGGAGGACCTCAAGGCGGGCCGGCTGCCCGCCGTGGTGGCCACCTCCAGCCTCGAACTGGGCATCGACATGGGCGCGGTCGACCTGGTCGTCCAGGTCGAGTCACCCCCGTCCGTGGCCTCCGGGCTGCAGCGCGTCGGCCGCGCGGGGCACCAGGTGGGCGCGGTCTCCACGGGCGTCGTCTTCCCCAAGTACCGGGGAGACCTCGTCCAGGCGGCCGTGGTCACCGAGCGCATGCGCACCGGCTCCATCGAGTCCCTGCGGATCCCCGCCAACCCTCTGGACGTGCTCGCCCAGCAGCTCGTCGCGATGGTGGCGCTGGACACCTGGCAGGTCGACGACCTGCTGTCCACGGTCCGCCGCGCGGCCCCCTTCGCCGCCCTCCCCGAGTCGGCGTTCACCGCGGTCCTGGACATGCTCGCGGGCCGCTATCCGTCCGACGCGTTCGCGGAACTGCGCCCGCGCGTGGTGTGGGACCGCGTCGCCGGCACCGTGACCGGCCGCCCGGGCGCGCAGCGCCTCGCCGTCACCTCCGGGGGCACGATTCCCGACCGCGGGCTCTTCGGGGTCTTCCTCGCCGGCGCCGACCCCAAGAAGGGCGGCGGCCGGGTCGGCGAGCTCGACGAGGAGATGGTGTACGAGTCCCGCGTGGGGGACGTCTTCACGCTCGGTACGAGCTCCTGGCGCATCGAGGACATCACCCGGGACCGCGTCCTGGTGTCCCCCGCGCCCGGGGTCCCCGGCCGTCTCCCCTTCTGGAAGGGCGACCAGCTGGGCCGCCCGCTGGAACTGGGCCGCGCGGTGGGCGCGTTCCTGCGCGAGGTCGGTTCACTGCCCGAGGAGGCCGCCCGCAGCCGCCTGCTCACCGCCGGACTCGACACCTGGGCCGCGGGCAACGTCATCTCCTACCTGGCCGAACAGCGCGAGGCCTGCGGCCACATCCCGGACGACCGGACCATCGTGGTGGAGCGGTTCCGGGACGAACTCGGCGACTGGCGGGTCGTCGTCCACTCCCCCTTCGGCGCCCAGGTCCACGCCCCCTGGGCACTCGCGCTGGGCGCCAAGCTCTCCGAGCGGTACGGCATGGACGCCCAGATCATGCACGCCGACGACGGCATCGTGGTGCGCCTGCCGGACGCCGATCTGATGAGCCTGGACCTGCTCGACCAGGAGCCGCTGAAGACGGGCACGGAATACGACGCGGAGCAGGCCCCCGTGGGCGCGGCGGACGTGCTCTTCGACAAGGGCGAGGTCAGCCAGACCGTCACCGACCAGGTGGGCGGTTCGGCCCTGTTCGCGGCCCGCTTCCGCGAGTGCGCCGCACGCGCCCTGCTGCTCCCGCGCCGCAACCCCGGCAAGCGCACCCCGCTGTGGCAGCAGCGCCAGCGCGCCTCGCAACTGCTCCAGGTGGCAAGCGAGTTCGGTTCGTTCCCCATCGTCCTCGAAGCGGTCCGCGAATGCCTCCAGGACGTCTTCGACGTGCCCGGGCTCGTGGAGCTGATGGGCGACATCGAGTCCCGCAAGGTGCGCCTGGTCGAGGTCACCACCCCGGAGCCCTCCCCCTTCGCCCGCTCCCTCCTCTTCGGGTACGTCGCCCAGTTCCTGTACGAGGGCGACTCCCCGCTGGCCGAGCGGCGCGCCGCCGCCCTGTCGCTGGACTCGCGGCTGCTGGCCGAGCTGCTGGGCCAAGCGGAGCTGCGCGAGCTGCTGGACGCCGAGGTGCTGACGGAGCTGGAGCGGGAACTGCAGTGGCTCACCGAGGACCGACGCGTGAAGGACGCCGAAGGCGTCGCGGACCTGCTGCGGCTGCTGGGCCCGCTCACGGACGCCGAGCTGACCGAGCGCGGCGCAGACCCGCAGTGGGCCCGGGAGCTGGCCGGCGCCCGCCGCGCGATCCGGGTCCGCATCGGCGGCGCCGACCACTGGGCGGCCATCGAGGACGCGGGCCGCCTGCGCGACGCGCTGGGCACGGCACTGCCCGTCGGCGTCCCGGAAGCCTTCACCGAGCCGGTCAAGGACCCACTCGGCGACCTCATCGCCCGGCACGCCCGCACTCACGGCCCGTTCACCTCGGCCACTGCGGCTGCCCGCTTCGGCCTGGGCGTGGCGGTCACCGAGGGCGCGCTGCAGCGGCTGACGGCGAACGGCCGTGTCGTACAGGGAGAGTTCCATCCGGCGGGCATCGGCCAGGAGTGGTGCGACGCGACGGTCCTGCGCCGCCTCCGGCGCCGTTCGCTGGCCGCCCTGCGGCACGAACTGGAGCCGGTGCCGCCCGCGGCGCTCGCGCAGTTCCTGCCGCAGTGGCAGCACATCGGCAAGGGCCACGGGCTGCGCGGTATCGACGGGCTGGTGCGTGCGGTCGAGCAGTTGCAGGGCGCCTCCGTGCCGGCGTCCGCCCTGGAGAAGCTGGTCCTGCCGTCCCGGGTGGCGAACTACGCCCCGGCGATGCTCGACGAACTCACGGCCGCCGGGGAGATCGTCTGGGCCGGGGCGGGCGCCCTCCCCGGCAAGGACGGCTGGGTGTCCCTGTACCTCGCGGACGCGGCCCCGCTGCTCCTGCCACCGCCCCACCCCCTGGAACCCACCGCACTCCACCAGTCCGTCCTCGACACCCTCACCGGGGGCTACGGGCTTTTCTTCCGCCAGATCGCCGACCAGATCCGTGCCACCACGCACCCGGACGCCACGGATCCCCAACTGGCCGACGCCGTCTGGGACCTGGCCTGGTCGGGTCGGCTCACGAACGACACGCTCGCCCCGATGCGCTCCCTCCTCGGCTCGGGCCGTACGGCAGGCTCGACGGCACACCGGGCGAAACGCGCCGTCCCACGCGGCCGGTACGGCTCACTGACGGCCACCGCACGCCCCGCCTCACGCAGCGGCCCCCCGACGGTGGCGGGCCGCTGGTCCCTGCTCCCCGCCCCTGAGCCCGACCTCACCGTCCGCGCCCATGCCCTGGCGCGCACCCTGCTCGACCGCCACGGCGTGGTGACCCGGGGAGCCGTCGCCGCGGAAGGTGTGGAGGGCGGCTTCTCAGCCGTGTACCGGATCCTCTCCGCCTTCGAGGACAGCGGTCAGGCCCGTCGCGGCTATGTCGTGGAGGGCCTCGGAGCCGCCCAGTTCGCCATGGACGGCGCGGTGGACCGCCTCCGGGCAACAGCGAACGCCCGAGACCGCGGCGACTACCGGCCTACCTCCAGCACGACCGACGCGCACGACGCCGCTTCCCCCGCGTCTTCAACCGCCTCCTCCGGATCCACCCGTGCCGTGGTCCTCGCAGCCGCAGATCCGGCGAACGCGTACGGCGCCGCGCTCCCCTGGCCCGAGCCCCCGACCGGCGCCGGTCACAAGGCGGGCCGCAAGGCCGGTTCGCTGGTGGTACTGGTCGACGGGGAGCTGACGCTCTACATGGAACGAGGCGGCAAGACACTCCTGGCCTGGCCCTCCGAACCGGACGCCCACCCCACCGAGGACCCCCGACTACGCGCGGCGGCGGAAGCCCTGGCCGCAGCGGCCCGAGCGGGCTCCCTCGGCACGGTCACGGTGGAGCGGGTCAACGGCGCCGCGGCCCTGACCTCCCCCTTCGGCACCCTCCTGGAGGGAGCGGGCTTCATCGCGACCCCCCGTGGCCTGCGCCTACGCGCATGATCGACCGCCTCCCCCACCCCGACATGCCACCCTGGTCCCATGCCCGAAGGTGACACTGTCTGGCAGGCCGCGAGGAGACTGCACACCGCACTCGCCGGGAAAGTGCTGACCCGCTCCGACCTCCGCGTGCCCAAGCACGCCACGGCCGACCTCACCGGCCGCACCGTCCTGGAGGTCACCCCGCGCGGCAAGCACCTCCTCACCCGTGTCGAGGGCGGCCTGACCCTCCACTCGCATCTACGGATGGACGGCTCCTGGAAGGTGTACGAGAACGGCAGCCGCTGGAGCGGCGGCCCCTCGCACCAGATCCGGGCGATCCTCGGCACCGCGGACCGCACCGCCGTCGGCTACCGACTCCCCGTACTCGAACTCCTCCGCACCACCGACGAGCACCGGGCCGTCGGCCACCTCGGCCCCGACCTCCTGGGCCCCGACCTCCTGGGCCCCGACTGGGACCCCGATCAGGCCCTCGCCAACCTCCTCGCGGACCCCGCCCGCCCCCTCGGCGAGGCCCTGCTCGACCAGCGCAATCTCGCCGGCATCGGCAACGTCTACAAGAGCGAGCTGTGCTTCCTCCTGGGCGTCACCCCGTGGCTCCCCCTCGGCGACCTCCCCGCCGACCGCACCGCGAAACTGCCCGCGCTCGCGAAGAAACTCCTCGAAGCCAACCGGGACCGCCCGGTCCGCAGTACGACGGGCAGACGCGGCCAGGACCTCTTCGTGTACGGCCGCGCACCCCGCCCCTGTCTGCGCTGCCACACCCCGATCCGCGTCGCCGACCAGGGCGACGGCTCCCGCGAACGCCCCACCTACTGGTGCCCGACCTGCCAACCGGGCCCGGCCCCGGCCCCCGGCGCCGCCAGAGCACACCGGAGGTCACCCCCGTACAGCCGGAAGCCACCCCCGTACGACTGAGACGTGCGGCGGAGACCGCCCCGCACAACCGGCACCCCCGCACGACCAGTTGACGACCCGTCAGAAACCCTCGTACCGTCCCAGCATGCCCGTACAGGCGTACGACCTCACCGGACGCACCGCATTCGTCACCGGGGCCGCCAGCGGCATCGGACGCGCATCCGCCGTACTGCTCGCCGAAGCCGGCGCCGTGGTGCACTGCGCCGACCGGGACGCGCAGGGCCTGCACGAGACGGCGACGCTGATCAAGGGCATGGGCGGCACGGCCCGTACCCACCACCTGGATGTCACCGACCGGGCCCAGGTACGGCAGGCCGTGGCCGCGTGCGAGCGGCTGGACGTCATGGCGGCGGTCGCCGGGATCATGCACAGCAGCCCGGTGCTGGAGACCCGCGACGAGGATCTGGACCGGGTCCTGGGCGTCAACTTCAAGGGCGTGCTGTACGCCTGCCAGGAGGCGGCCCGCCTGATGATCTCCCAGAACACCAGGGGCAGCATCGTCACCATGGCCTCGGGCGCCGTCGACACCGGCAACCCCGGCCTGCTCTGCTACGGCGTGGCGAAGGCGGCGGTCGTCCAGCTGACGAAGACGCTGGCCGCCGAGATCGGGCGCCACGGCATCCGCGTCAACGCCGTCGCGCCGGGCTGGATCCGTACGCCGATGACCGACCGCCACGACGCCGAGGCACAGGCGCACACCGAGTCGCTGATGGCGCGGATGGCCCCGCTGGGCCGGGTCGGCGAACCGGAGGAGGTCGCCCACGCGGTACTGCACCTGGCGTCCGACGCGTCGGCGTTCACGACGGGCCAGATCCTCCGCCCGAACGGCGGCGTGGCGATGCCCTGGTAGGACCGGCATCCCCGCCGACGCCCCGGCCGGCACCCCCGTCAGCCCGCCCCGCAACCGCCGCTGCGACCCCCGCGGCCCCCACCCCGCGCACCGCCCGCCCCACCCGCCCCTTCGGCACACAGTGCACCGGCAGCAGACTCAGCCCCCACCCCCCGGCCGCGACCGCCCCCTCCAGCACCCCCGCCCCGGGCGCCAGCGCGAGCCGCAGCACGGCCCACCACCACACGGCACCGAGCCCCAGCAGCGCCCCCCGGCGAACTATCCGCACCGCCATGGCTCACCTCCAGCCTCACGCTAGAACGCCACGCTCACCCGCAAACAGGGCGCATCACCGGCACAGAGGCGCACCGCTTTCCCTGCGACGACCGTCCGGGAACCGGTACGCGCCCGCCTCCTCCCCACCATGACCGCCCCACGACACACCGGCAAACGCACCCGGGGCCGACCCCACGGACGCCCCCGGACAGACCCGCGAGAGCGCGCACAACGCGAAAACCCCGACCGCGCTCCCCCGGGTCTCCCCGGAGAAGCCCCGGCCGGGGCTCTCACACACTCACTGATCGTGCTGTTCGTGCACCTCAGGCGGCGACGACATCCACCGCCTCGGCGGGCGCCTTGATGGTCACCCGTTCCGGTGGCACACCGGCCACCGAGACGGAACCCAGCATGGGACGCACCGGCGTGGGTACAGGCTCGTTGGCCGCAGCAGACTGGGCCAGCTCGGCGAGGGCGAGTTCGTCACTCACTTCCCGCATGAGCTCGGACATCCGTACGTCCAGCGCGTCGCAGATCGCGGACAGCAGCTCGGAGGATGCCTCCTTCTGCCCCCGCTCCACCTCGGAGAGATAGCCGAGTGAGACTCGGGCGGACGAGGAGACTTCGCGCAGAGTACGGCCCTGGCGCTGGCGCTGCCGACGCAGCACGTCACCCAACAGGCGACGGAGCAGAATCATCGGTGGCTCCCTCCTCGGACCGCGTAGCCGCATCCTTCACGCCCCACCGTACCGCCTTGCGCCGCGGCCGTGCGGGGAGCGATGTCGTGTTCACTCAGGGCTGCAAACATCAGGTCCCCCCGTTCTGTTCCGTATCCTGTGCCCGCTCGTTCCCGGTCTGTTCGCCCGCAATCCCCTCCAGGAGGAGTGCGAGTACGCTCCGTACACTCTCCATACGAATTTCCGCCCGGGAGCCGTTCAACCGCAGGGACGCCACTTTTCCGCCACCTTCGGCGCCGGAGTCCGCTCCGAAAGGGCCGTCCACGGCCACGAAAACCGTCCCGACGGGCTGCCCGTCCTGGGGTTCCGGGCCTGCCACACCGGTCGTCGCGATACCCCAGTCGGCGCCGAGAACCCTGCGGACTCCGACCGCCATCTGGGCCGCGACCTGCGGATCCACCGCTCCTCGGGTGGCCAGCAGGGTGGCGTCGACATCGAGCACCCGGTGCTTCAGTTCGGTCGCGTACGCCGTCACCGCGCCCCGGAACGCCTTGGAGGCTCCGGGCACCGATGTGATCTCCGCCGCAACGAGACCACCCGTGAGGGACTCCGCGACAGCGAGCGTCTCACCCCTCACTGTCAGTAGTCTCACCACGTCGGCGGCCACGGAACTCACCGTTCCGCCTCCACCGACGCGGCCTCGCGCTCGGCGATTCCCTGCCTGCGCAGCACAATGGCCTGTCTTACGTAGTCGAGCCCGGTCGCCACGGTCAGCACGACCGCCGCGGCCATCACCCAGAACCTCAGCGTCGCCAGCGGACCCGTCAGCGCCAGGACGTACATCCCGACGGCCACGCCCTGCGTCAGCGTCTTGACCTTGCCGCCACGGCTCGCGGGGATCACCCCGTACCGGATCACGACGAAGCGCAGCAGCGTGATCCCGAGTTCGCGCCCGAGGATCACACCGGTCACCCACCACGGCAGATCACCGAGCGCGGAGAGACAGATCAGCGCCGCGCCCATGATCGCCTTGTCGGCGATGGGGTCGGCGATCTTCCCGAAGTCGGTGACGAGGTCGTACGTACGTGCCAGATGGCCGTCGAAGATGTCGGTGATCATGGCGACGGCGAAGGCCGCCCAAGCGAGCGAGCGCCACGCCGGGTCGTACCCGCCGTCGGCCAGCATCAGGGCGACGAAGCCCGGCACAAGGAGCAGCCGGATCATCGTAAGAATGTTCGCGATGTTCCAGAGGCTGGCCTGATTGACGGCCGCGGCGCCCAGCTTCCCGCCACGCACCGCCTTCACACCCCCCTGAGCACCGGAATCCCCGGAGTCGTGAGAGGGCGCCCCTGACGCCGCAGGGCCGACAGCGGACCCGACGGGCCCGGAGGCGACCGAGGAACCGGAGACCCCGGTGGCACCCAACGCGCCCGGCACGCCCACCGCTCCCGGCACGCCCTTGGCGTTCCGCGCGCTGGAGGAGCCGCCCGCTGCGGATGCCGGGACTCCGGTCATCTGGCCGCCTCCTCTGACTCCGAACACGCGAGCGAGCCCGGGAGCAGCTCGGCCACCAGGTCGACACCTTCCGTACCGACCACCTTCGCCTCGACGATACGGCCGACGCTCAAGCCTTCGCCGCCCGTGAGGCCCTCGAAGTCCGCGAAGTTGGTGAACAGCACCTGGCCGTCCGTCTCCGGCGCCTGGTGCGCGGCACGGCCGTACGCACCCTCCTCGCCGCCGACCGACTCGACCAGCACCTGCAGGGTCTCGCCGACGCGCTCCTCGGCGCGCTGCGAGACCAGCTCCTCGGCCAGCCGGGAGACCCGGGCGAGCCGGGCCGCGACGACGTCCTCGTCCAGCTTGTTCTCGTACGTCGCCGCTTCCGTGCCGTCCTCGTCGGAGTACCCGAAGACCCCGATGGCGTCCAGGCGCGCGTTGTTCAGGAACCGCTCCAGCTCCGCCAGATCGGCCTCCGTCTCACCGGGGAAGCCCACGATGAAGTTGGACCGCACGCCGGCCTGCGGGGCCTTGCTCCGGATGGTGTCGAGCAGTTCCAGGAAGCGGTCGGTGTCACCGAAGCGCCGCATCGCGCGCAGCACGTCGGGCGCGGAGTGCTGGAAGGAGAGGTCGAAGTAGGGGGCGACCTTGGGAGTCGAGGTCAGTACGTCGATGAGCCCCGGGCGCATCTCGGCGGGCTGGAGATAGCTCACGCGCACACGCTCGATGCCGTCGACGTCCGCCAGCTCGGGCAGCAGCGACTCCAGGAGGCGGATGTCGCCCAGGTCCTTGCCGTACGAGGTGTTGTTCTCGGAGACGAGCATGACCTCCTTGACGCCCTGCTCGGCGAGCCACCTGGTCTCGTTCAGCACGTCGCTCGGCCGGCGCGAGATGAAGGAACCACGGAAGGACGGGATGGCGCAGAACGAGCAGCGCCGGTCGCAGCCGGAGGCGAGCTTCACCGAGGCGACGGGCGCGCCGTCGAGCCGCCGGCGCAGCGGCGCACGCGGTCCGGAGACCGGGGCGACACCTTCGGGAAGGTCGGCGGGGGCCTCGACGGGCTCCACCGGTGCGTCGTCAGCGTCGGTAGCCGTGCCGTGCCCCGGAAGAGCGACCCCCGCACCCGCGCTCTGCCGCTCCGCCGGGCTGATCGGCAGCAGCTTGCGCCGGTCGCGCGGGGTGTGCGAGGCGTGGATGCCACCGTTCAGGATGGTCCGCAGGCGGTCGGAGATGTCGGCGTAGTCGTCGAAGCCGAGCACGCCGTCGGCCTCGGGGAGGGCCTCGGCGAGTTCCTTGCCGTACCGCTCGGCCATGCAGCCCACCGCCACGACGGCCTGGGTTCTGCCGTGCCCCTTGAGGTCGTTGGCCTCCAGAAGGGCGTCGACGGAGTCCTTCTTGGCGGCCTCGACGAAGCCACAGGTGTTGACGACGGCGACGTCCGCGTCCTCGGCGTCCTCCACGAGTTGCCAGCCGTCCGCCTCCAAGCGGCCTGCGAGCTCCTCCGAGTCCACCTCGTTACGGGCGCAGCCAAGGGTGACGAGTGCGACGGTACGGCGTTCAGGCATGGGCTCAAGACTACTTCGTCCCACTGACACCCCACGTCGACGGGGCTGGCCCCGTCTGGGCCAGCCCCGTACCTGTGAACACCGAAAGCGCGCTACGGCCTAGCCGACCTCGGGGTCGCCCTTCGTGTAGGTGAGCCGCTCGACGGCTCCCGGCTGGAACTCGTCCTCGATCTTCTTGCCGTTCACGTACAGCTGGATCGCGCCCGCGTCGCCCAGGACGAGGTTGATCTCCTCGTTGTCCTGGAAGGTCTGGGACTGACCCTGCTTGAGCAGGCCGTCGAAGAGCAGCCGGCCGTTGTGGTCCTTGGCGGAGATCCAGCTGCGCCCGTCCGCGGCGCTCACCTGGACGGTCACCTTGTCGCGCGGGGCCGCCGCGATCGCGCTGTCCGACGGGTCCGGCTTCGGGTCGGCGGGCTTGTCCTTCTTGGGTGTGGGCGAGGCCGACTGGCTGGCCGTGGGCGTGGAGCCCTCGGCGACCCCCGCCTGCGTGCCCTCGTTGTCGTCACCCCCGTTGACCAGGGTGAAGCCGACGAAGCCGATCACGACGACGATCGCGGCGACCATCGCCGCGGTCCAGTTCGGACCGCGCCGCTCGGGGCGGATGCGTTCCGCCTCGAACAGGGGTGCGGCCGGGGTCGGCGCCGGACGCCCGCCGCGGGCGTCGGCGAACTCCGCGAGCAGCGGTTCGGGATCGAGGTGGACGGCGCGAGCGAGAGTCCGGATGTGCCCGCGCGCGTAGACGTCTCCGCCGCAGGCGTCGAAGTCGTCCTGTTCGATCGCGTGCACGATGGCGATCCGGACCCGGGTGGCGGAGCTGACGTCGTCGACGGTCAGCCCGGCCGCGATGCGGGCCTGCTGGAGGGCGCGACCGATCGAGGGGCGGGCCGCTTCCTCGCGGTCGTCGCGGTCTTCTTCGAACGGACGCTCGCCTTGTGGGGAGTTGCCGATGGACACGGGGGCGCCTTTCGAGCGTTTAGCCACCTGTGCTGGAGGTTCAGTTTAGGGGGGTTCGGGAAGGGTGGGGCAACTGGACGGAGGGACTTTGTACGCCATCGGAATGGCCAGGACACGCCGATGGTCAGGTCATGGTGGGGCAACGATCTGTCGCCTCCCTCAACTTGACGTACGCGGAAGGGAAACGGTTGCTCAATGATCCCTTACGAGTGAGTCACGATCGACCACCCGGTTGCCGCACACTCGGACACCGCACACCGGGCGAGTCCCTACGACTCAGTCTCCCCACGAATCACCGCGAGCATCTCGTCCAAACCGTCAGCCTTCACAAGAACGTCACGCGCCTTGGAGCCCTCGCTCGGCCCGACGATCCCCCGCGTCTCCATGAGGTCCATCAGCCGCCCCGCCTTGGCGAATCCGACCCGCAGCTTGCGCTGGAGCATCGACGTGGACCCGAACTGGCTGCTGACGACGAGTTCGGCCGCCGCGCACAGCAGTTCGAGGTCGTCGCCGATCTCCTCGTCGATCTCCTTCTTCTGCTTGGTGCCCACGGTGACGTCGTCCCGGAAGACCGGCGCCATCTGGTCCTTGCAGTGCTGGACGATCACCGCGACCTCGTCCTCGGTCACGAAGGCGCCCTGCATACGGGTGGGCTTGTTGGCGCCCATCGGCAGGAACAGCCCGTCGCCCTTGCCGATCAGCTTCTCGGCGCCCGGCTGGTCCAGGATGACCCGCGAGTCGGCCAGCGAGGAGGTGGCGAACGCGAGCCTTGACGGCACGTTCGCCTTGATCAACCCGGTCACCACATCAACAGAGGGCCGCTGGGTTGCGAGGACCAGGTGGATGCCGGCCGCGCGCGCGAGCTGCGTGATGCGCACGATCGCGTCCTCGACGTCCCTGGGGGCCACCATCATCAGGTCGGCCAGCTCGTCGACGATCACCAGCAGATACGGGTACGGCGACAACTCGCGCTCACTGCCCTCGGGCAGCTTGACCTTGCCGTTCCTGATGGCCTCGTTGAAGTCGTCGATGTGCCGGAATCCGAACGCGGCCAGATCGTCGTACCGCAGATCCATTTCCCGTACGACCCACTGGAGCGCCTCCGCGGCCCGCTTCGGGTTGGTGATGATCGGCGTGATCAGGTGCGGGATGCCCTCGTAGGCGGTCAGCTCGACGCGCTTGGGGTCGACGAGGACCATCCGCACGTCTTCAGGAGTCGCCCGGACCATGATCGACGTGATCAGACAGTTGATACAGGACGATTTGCCCGAACCGGTCGCACCTGCGACGAGCAGGTGCGGCATCTTGGCGAGGTTGGCCATCACATAGCCGCCCTCGACGTCCTTGCCGAGCGCGACCAGCATCGGGTGGTCGTCCTCGGCCGCGTCGGCCAGCCGGAGCACATCCCCCAGGTTGACCATCTCGCGGTCGGTGTTGGGGATCTCGATGCCGACCGCCGACTTGCCGGGGATCGGGCTGATGATCCGTACGTCGGGGCTGGCGACGGCGTACGCGATGTTCTTGGCGAGGGCGGTGATCCGCTCGACCTTCACCGCGGGGCCCAGTTCGACCTCGTACCGCGTGACCGTCGGACCGCGGGTGAAGCCCGTGACCGCGGCGTCGACCTTGAACTCCATGAAGACGTTCGTGAGGGAGGCGACCACCGCGTCGTTGGCCGCGCTGCGGGTCTTGCCGGGGCCGCCGCGCTCCAGGAGGTCGAGCGAGGGCAGCGAGTAGGTGATGTCCCCGGAGAGCTGGAGCTGTTCGGCGCGCGGCGGCAGGTCGCGCATCTCCTCCGGCGGCGCCTTCGTGAGGTCCGCAACGGCGGCCTTGACCGGCTCCGCCCTGAGCTTCTCCTGCTTGGGCCGCGCCGCCGGTACGGGAGTGGGCGTCGGGGTCGTCTCCTCGCGGTCGCCGCCCGCGCTCACCCCCTGGGTGAGGTCCGCGACGATCGGCGAGGGCGGCATGCCGTGCAGAACGGCCCCGTCGAGGGCCGCAGCGGCCGCTGCGGCGACGTCCACGGCGTCCATCGGCCGCCCGGGGTCGGGCTGCCGTACGGAGCGCCTGGGGCGGCTCCGGCGCTTCGACAGCGCGTCCTGCTCGGCGCTGTCCGGGTCGTACGCCTCGGGGGCGGGCCCGCGCCTGCGGGGGCGCCCGGGCAGCGACTCGCGCCACTGGTCCTCGTACCGCTCGTCGTCCTCGTCGAACCCGTCCTCCTCGGGGTCGTGGAGGATGCCGAGCCGGACCCCGAGTTGCCGCAGCCGCTGCGGAATCGCGTTGACCGGCGTCGCGGTGACCACGAGCAGCCCGAAGACGGTGAGCAGCACCAGCAGCGGTACGGCGAGGACCTGGCCCATGGTGTACGTCAGCGGGGTGGCCGCTCCCCAGCCGATGAGCCCGCCGGCGTCCCTTATGGCCTGCATACCCTCGCTGCGCGCGGGGGCACCGCACGCGATGTGGACCTGCCCGAGCACCCCGATGACCAGCGCGGACAGCCCGATGACGATCCGGCCGTTGGCCTCGGGCTTCTCGGGGTGCCGGATGAACCGTACGGCGATGACCGCCAGCAGTATCGGCACCAGCAGGTCGAGTCGGCCGAACGCGCCGGTGACCAGCATCTCGACGAGGTCGCCGACGGGACCGCGCAGGTTGGACCAGGTGCCCGCGGCGACGATCAGCGCGAGGGCGAGCAACAGCAGTGCCACGCCGTCCTTCCGGTGTGCCGGGTCGAGGTTCTTCGCGCCCTGTCCTATCCCGCGGAACACGGCGCCGACGGCGTGCGCGATGCCGAGCCACAGGGCGCGTACAAGGCGGTAGACGCCCCCGGTGGGGCTGGGCGCCGGAGCGGGCGCGGCCTTCTTGGCCGCTGTCTTCTTGGCGGGCGCCCTCTTCGCGGGGGCTTTTTTGGCCGCGGCCTTCTTCGCCGGAGCCTTCGCGGGCGCGGCTGCCTTCTTCGCGGGCGGCTTCTTGGCTGCGGAAGGACGTGGGGCCATGTGTGTGAGGTTACCGGTGGAGGCGACAGCCGACACGTGTGTAACTGCTTCACCCGTTCGTGTCGCCCTGGCGTGAGCGCGAAACTGACGCGCGCTCACGCGCAACTACGCCGATGGGCGGGTGAGTTCGACGGCTTCGGTGCGTGAAGTGACGACCGGCGTACGGGTCAGTTCTGCGACGGCACCGAAGCCGCCCCGCTCCCGGTTCCCGGTTCGAGCGCGTCCAGAGCCCGGCGCAGGCCGGTCAGTTTGCGTTCGAGATGGGCCGCCGTGGCCACCGCCGCCGCGTCCGCCGACTCGTCGTCGAGCTGTTTGGACAGCGCCTCGGCCTGTTCCTCGACGGCCGCGAGCCGCGCGGACAGTTCGGCGAGCAGGCCCGCCGGCTCCTTGGCCGCGCCGACCGCCGCCTTGCCGCCACCGCCCTCCAGCTGGAGCCGCAACAGGGCGGCCTGCTCCCGGAGTTGGCAGTTCTTCATGTACAGCTCGACGAACACCGAGACCTTCGCCCGCAGCACCCACGGGTCGAACGGCTTGGAGATGTAGTCCACCGCACCCGCCGCGTACCCCCGGAAGGTGTGGTGCGGACCGTGGTTGATCGCGGTGAGGAAGATGATCGGGATGTCCCGGGTCCGCTCCCGCCGCTTGATGTGCGCGGCCGTCTCGAAGCCGTCCATGCCAGGCATCTGGACGTCCAGCAGAATGACCGCGAAGTCGTCCGTCAGAAGTGCCTTGAGCGCTTCCTCCCCGGACGATGCCCGCACCAGTGTCTGATCCAACGCAGAGAGGATGGCCTCCAGCGCCAGCAGATTCTCCGGCCGGTCATCGACCAGGAGGATCTTGGCCTTCTGCACCATGGCCCGCCCTCCTCGCCCCGGCTTGGGGCCTCCCCTGTCCTCAGGACTTGGGGCGGCACCACCGCGCGCCGCCCCAGGGGACGGCTCCCTTGCGCCGCCCGTCCTCGTGCCGGTCATGGTAGCCGCACCCCGCCCGTCGCCACACCCTGTCACCGCGATGTCACTGTGCACGTAGCAGAAACGTAGCGGGAGACCAGAAGGTTCCCCGAATCCCGTACTTCTACACGGCTTCGGCCACACTGAGTCAGCAACTCCGTGTGAACACCGGAGGTTCCCGCCCTCGCGTCGGAAACACCCAGCTCAGCCGTCACTCCTCCCGCATCCACTGCTCCATCACCGACAGCAGGTGATCGGGGTCGACGGGCTTGGTCACATAGTCCGAGGCCCCCGACTCGATCGCCTTCTCCCGGTCGCCCTTCATCGCCTTCGCGGTCAGCGCGATGATCGGCAGCCCGGCGAACTGCGGCATCCTGCGGATCGCCGTGGTCGTCGCGTATCCGTCCATCTCGGGCATCATGATGTCCATCAGTACGACTGTCACATCGTCGTGCTGTTCCAGGACTTCGATGCCTTCCCGGCCGTTCTCGGCATACAGCACCGACAGCCCGTGCTGCTCCAGGACACTCGTCAGCGCGAACACGTTACGGATGTCGTCGTCGACGATCAGCACCTTCTCGCCGTCGAAGTGGATGCCCCGGCGCGGCTGTTGCGCCGCCTCCTGCTCCCCCGCCGCCGCCCAATGGCCGTTCGCCCTGGAGGAGGCGTTCAGTTCGGCCACCGACACGGCCCTGCGCCGCCGCCTGAAGAGCGCTGCGGGCCCGTTCTGCGCCTCCTGGTACGACTTCACCTCGGCCGGCGTCTCGATGTCCGCGCCGGCCAGTTCCGCCTCGGAGGCCAGCAGTTCGCCGACCTCCAGGGAGGGCGTCAGCTGCGCGTAGCCCTGCGGGGGCAGTTCACTCGGGTGCAGCGGCAAATACAGCGTGAACGTCGAGCCGCGGCCCGGCTCGCTCTGCGCGTGGATCTCGCCGCCGAGCAGCCGCGCGATCTCCCGCGAGATGGACAGCCCCAGCCCCGTACCGCCGTACTTGCGACTGGTCGTGCCGTCCGCCTGCTTGAACGCCTCGAAGATCACCCGCATCTTGCTGGCCGCGATACCGATGCCGGTGTCGGTCACCGAGAACGCGATCATGTCGGCGTCCGCGTCCCGCAGCGAGCCCGCCTCCAGCAACTGCTCCCGGATGGCCACCGGCACCTCGGCACCGGCCGGGCGGATCACCAGCTCGACCGCTCCCGTGTCGGTGAACTTCACCGCGTTGGACAGCAGGTTGCGCAGCACCTGGAGCAGCCGCTGCTCGTCGGTGTGCAGCGTGGCGGGCAGGTCGGGCGAGACCCGTACGGAGAAGTCGAGGCGCTTCTCCGCGGTCAGCGGCCGGAAGGTGGCCTCCACGTAGTCGACGAGCTGCACGAGCGCGATGCGCGTCGGGGAGACGTCCATCTTGCCCGCCTCGACCTTCGACAGGTCGAGGATGTCGTTGATCAGCTGAAGCAGGTCCGAGCCCGCCCCGTGGATCGTCTCGGCGAACTCGACCTGCTTCGGGGTGAGGTTGGTGTCCGCGTTGTCGGCGAGCAGCTTGGCCAGGATCAACAGCGAGTTGAGCGGCGTACGCAGCTCGTGCGACATGTTGGCGAGGAACTCGCTCTTGTAGCGCATCGACACCGCGAGTTGCTCGGCGCGCTCCTCCAGGACCTGCCGCGCCTCCTCGATCTCCGTGTTCTTGACCTCGATGTCGCGGTTCTGCTGGGCCAACAGCTCGGCCTTCTCCTCCAGCTCCGCGTTGGACGACTGGAGGGCCTTCTGCCTGTTCTCCAGCTCGGCCGAGCGCTCCCTCAACTGCTCGGTCAGCTCCTGCGACTGCTTCAGCAGCACCTCCGTCTTGGTGTTGACGGAGATGGTGTTGACGCTGGTCGCGATCATCTCGGCGATCTGGTTGAGGAAGTCCTTCTGGATCTGCGTGAACGGCGTGAACGACGCCAGTTCGATGACCCCGAGCACCTTCCCCTCGAACAGCAGCGGCAGCACGATCACCTGCGCGGGCGGCGCCTCCCCGAGCCCCGAGGAGATCTTCAGATAGCCGCTCGGCGCGTTCTCCACGAGGATCGTGCGCTTCTCCTGGGCGGCCGTCCCGACCAGCGCCTCACCGGGCCGGAACGAGGTCGGCATGGAGCCCATGGAGTAGCCGTACGAGCCGAGCATGCGCAGTTCGTACGCGTTCTCCGGGACGCCTCCCGGGTCCTTGGCGTCGACCGTCCGCATCGCCAGGAAGAACGCGCCGTGCTGGGCGGTGACCACCGGCGTCAGCTCGCTCATGATCAGCGAGGCCACGTCGTCGAGGTCCCGGCGGCCCTGCATCAGGGCGGAGATCCGGGCGAGGTTGCCCTTGAGCCAGTCCTGTTCCTTGTTGGCGATCGTGGTGTCGCGGAGGTTGGCGATCATCTTGTTGATGTAGTCCTGAAGTTCCTGGATCTCGCCGGAGGCGTCCACGTCGATCTTCAGGTTGAGGTCACCGCGGGTCACCGCGGTCGCCACGCGCGCGATGGCACGCACCTGCCGGGTCAGGTTCCCGGCCATCTCGTTCACCGACTCGGTGAGGTCGCGCCAGGTGCCGTCGACGTCACGCACGCGTGCCTGGCCGCCGAGCTGGCCCTCCGTACCCACCTCGCGGGCGACTCGGGTGACCTCCTCGGCGAAGGACGACAGTTGATCAACCATGGTGTTGATCGTCGTCTTGAGCTCAAGGATCTCGCCACGAGCGTCAATGTCGATCTTCTTCGTCAAGTCACCCTTGGCGATGGCCGTCGTGACCATCGCGATGTTGCGCACCTGGCCGGTCAGGTTGGACGCCATCCCGTTCACCGACTCGGTGAGGTCCTTCCACGTACCCGACACACCCGGCACTCGCGCCTGCCCGCCCAGGATGCCGTCCGTACCCACCTCGCGGGCCACCTTGGTGACCTGGTCGGCGAACGAACTCAGCGTCTTCACCATGGTGTTGAAGGTGTCGGCGAGCTGCGCGACCTCGCCGCGCGCCTCGATCGTCACCGTCCTCGTGAGGTCGCCGTTGGCGACGGCCGCCGCGACCTGGGAGATGTTGCGCACCTGGACGGTCAGGTTGTTGGCCATCAGGTTGACGTTGTCGGTGAGGTCCTTCCAGATGCCCGTGACACCCGACGCGTGGGCCTGGCCGCCGAGGATGCCCTCCGTACCCACCTCACGCGCGACTCGCGTCACCTGCTCGGCGAAGGACGACAGTTGATCAACCATGGTGTTGACCGTCGTGACGAGCTCAAGAATCTCGCCCTTGGCGTCAACAGTGATCTTCTTCGACAGGTCGCCCTTGGCGACCGCGGTCGTGACCTCGGCGATGTTGCGCACCTGGATCGTCAGGTTGTTCGCCATGAAGTTCACGGACTGCGTGAGGTCCTTCCAGGTGCCGGAGACACCCTGCACCTCGGCCTGACCGCCCAGCTCACCCTCCGTACCCACTTCACGGGCCACACGCGTGACCTCCTGGGCGAACGACGACAGCTGGTCGACCATCGTGTTCAGGGTGTTCTTCAGCTCCAGGATCTCCCCGCGCGCGTCCACGGTGATCTTCTGGGACAGGTCGCCCCGGGCCACCGCGGTCGCCACCTGGGCGATGTTGCGCACCTGGGCGGTGAGGTTGCCGGCCATGCCGTTCACGGAGTCGGTGAGGTCGCGCCACACACCGGCGACCCCGGGCACCTGCGCCTGTCCGCCGAGGCGGCCCTCCGTACCCACGTCACGGGCGACCCGGGTCACCTGGTCGGCGAAGGCCGAGAGTTGATCAACCATGGTGTTGATCGTGTTCTTCAACTCAAGGATCTCGCCGCGAGCGTCAACATCGATCTTCTGGGACAGGTCGCCCCGGGCCACGGCCGTCGTCACCTGGGCGATCTGCCGCACCTGGGAGGTCAGGTTGCCACCCATGAAGTTGACGGAGTCGGTGAGTTCCTTCCACGTACCGGACACGCCGTCCACGCGCGCCTGACCGCCGAGGCGGCCCTCCGTACCCACGTCACGGGCCATCCGCGTCACCTGGTCGGCGAAGCTCGACAGCTGGTCCACCATCGTGTTCACGGTGTTCTTCAGCTGGAGCATCTCGCCGGACACATCGACGGTGACCTTCTGGGACAGGTCACCATTGGCGACCGCGGTCGTCACCTGGGCGATGTTCCTCACCTGTCCGGTGAGGTTCCTGAACGCCGTGTTGACGGAGTCCGTCAGGTCCTTCCACGTACCCGCCGCACCCGGCACCTCGGCCTGGCCGCCCAGCTCGCCCTCGACACCGATCTCCCGGGCCACCCGGGTCACCTCGGCACCGAACGCGGACAGTTGATCGACCATCCCGTTGACGGTGTTCTTCAGCTCCAGCATCTCGCCGGCGACCTCGACGCTGACCTTCTGCGACAGGTCACCGCTGGCCACAGCCGTCGTCACGGCGGCGATGTCCCGCACCTGGGTGGTGAGGTTGCGGAAGACCGTGTTGACGGAGTCAGTCAGGTCCTTCCATGTCCCCGCCGCACCCGGCACGTTCGCCTGCCCGCCCAGCCGCCCCTCGCCACCGACCTCGTTGGCGACGCGGGTGACCTCGTCCGCGAACGTCCGCAGTGTCTCGGTCATCTGGTTGATCGTCTCGGCGAGCTGGGCGACCTCACCGCGCGCCGAAACCGTCACCTTCTGCGACAGATCACCATTGGCGACCGCTGTCGTCACCTGCGCGATCCCGCGCACCTGGGCCGTCAGGTTGCCGGCCATAAGATTCACCGAATCGGTGAGGTCCTTCCACACTCCCGCCACACCAGGCACCTGCGCCTGGCCGCCCAGCTCGCCCTCGGTACCCACCTCGCGCGCGACTCGCGTCACCTCGGAGGAGAAAGAGGACAGCTGATCGACCATCGTGTTGACGGTGTTCTTCAGCTCAAGCATCTCGCCGGCCACGTGAACCGTGACCTTCCGGGACAAGTCACCCTTCGCGACCGCTGTCGTCACCAGCGCGATGTCCCGCACCTGCGCCGTCAGCCGGTACGCCATGGTGTTGACCGAGTCCGTGAGGTCCCGCCACGAACCGGACATCCCGCGCACCTGAGCCTGACCGCCCAGCTTGCCCTCCGTACCGACCTCGCTGGCCACCCGCGTGACCTCGTCGGTGAACGTCGACAACTGGTCGACAAGGTTGTTGACCGTACGCCCGACCTTGAGGAACTCCCCGCGCAGCGGATGCCCGTTGCCGTCGGCGGCCTGCGCCCGCAGCTCCATCCGGGGCGACAGATCGCCCTCCGCGACCGCGCTGAGCACCCGACCGACCTCGGAGACCGGACGTACGAGATCGTCGACAAGAGCGTTCGAGGCATCGATCGCAGCGGCCCACGAGCCCTCGCTGGCGCCCGACTCCAGCCGCTCGGTCAGCTTCCCCTCGCGCCCCACCATGCGCCGTACGCGCGACAATTCACCCGTCAAGTGAAGATTACGGTCGGCCACCTCATTGAAGACGGCAGCGATCTCCGACATGACGCCGTCGCCGGACACCGTGAGCCGCTTACGGAAGTTGCCGTCACGCATCGATTCCAGGGCCGACAGCAACTTGTCCAGGGCAGCCGTGTCCACCTCGGTCGTGCCGTTGCGCGGTTTGCGCCGGTTGCTCAGGGACTGTCCGCCTTTCGCGCGCGTCTTAGTGCCCCGCGTCGCTGCGCCAGACTCCACTGTGTCCCTCCCGAAGGGGTCGACCGTTTCTGCTCTGCGTGCTCTGCCATCACTCGGGCGTACCCGGATACTGCCTGCCGTGCGTAGACCTTCTCCTGGAGCCTGCCCAGTGTTTCACCCTGTCCGAACCCGGCCATAACAGTTCGGCAGCTTCGCACACCGTCCGCACACTCTGGGGACGTAAACACTGCAGACCTGCATCCGCATGGACCGCGAAGGTAAGTAACCTTGCATGCGGCTGTCCAGCCACACCGGTCCGTCCGGTCTGGGCGGTGGCACGACCACGAGCGGGCAGGCATCGGAGGGGCACCGCACCATGACCACCGGACTGCATCCCGGGGAGACACCCCAGGATCCCCGGCCGACGGGGAACCAGACCCTGCCCCGGCAGGAGCGGATCGGCCCCGGCACGCCGCACTCCGACAATCGGACGAGGAGTTCTGTGATCACCGCGCGCGCGGCAGCCACCTTCGACCCGGTCGGGCGATCGGTGGCGACCGCCCGATCCTTCGTCCGCGACACCCTCCAGGGCTGGGGCTTCGCGGACATCGTCGACGACGCCGTGGTCCTCACGAGCGAGCTGGTCACCAACGCCGTGATCCACGCGGGCACCTCCGCCGACGTCCTGTGTCTACGCAGTGACGACGGCGTCCGTATCGAGGTCGCCGACCGCTACCCGGAACGCGAGATCCCCCTCCAGGGCTCGCCCGTCAACATGGGCAGCCCCGACCGGGAGGGGGGCCGCGGCCTCCAGTTGTGCGCGGCGCTGGCCGGCCGCTGGGGCGTCGAGTACACGCCCACACAGAAGCAGGTCTGGTTCCAGCTCGAACTCCCCCACCGCGCGGTGGGCACCCGCTCCGCGGGCCCGTCCCTCCCCGCCGACCTCCTCCCGCTGGCCGACGGCCGCGTCCGGGTCGCGGTCATCCAGATCGACCGAGCCGGATCCATCGCCGCGTGGAACGAGGACTCCGAGGAACTCTTCGGCTACGCACCCGAGTCGGTGATCGGCAAGCCCCTCACCGACCTCGCCGCCTGGCCGCACACCCCCGGCACCAGCACCGGCATCGTCGAGGCCCTCCAACTCTCCCGCTGGGAAGGCAGTTACGGCATAAGGGGCGCCAACGGCCGCGTCACCCCGGTGTACGCCTCCCACCTCCGCGTCCGCGACACGGACGGCGAGCCCTCGACGGTCTGTCTCCTCGTCCGCGACCACGAACGGGCGGTCCTGCAGACCCCGTTGCGCGGCAGCTCGTCCGACTCGACGTCGTCCGCCGAGGGCCCGAACACGGACCCCTTCGAGGTGTTCATCGGCTCCCCGGCCCCGGACGACCTCGACGGCCTCCTCCAGCGCACGGTGGAACGCGCCCGCGACATGCTCGACGCCGACTCCGCCTTCCTCCTCCTGGCCACGGACGACGAAACGGAGTTGGAGGTACGGGCTTCCACCGGCCTCCCCTCCGCCCGCCAGCGCTTCGCCCGCGTCCCGGTCGAGGCGGGCCCCGGCCGCTACGGCTCGGCCCGTATGCCGGCCGTCCACGACGACCTCTCGGCCGTCCCCGGAGCCGTCCCCCTCCTCAGCGGCACGGGCATGCGCTCGGTCGTCACCGTCCCCCTGAAGGTGGAGGGCCGCCTCACCGGCTCCCTCGGCGTAGCAGCCGAATCCCCGGGCCGCTATACGAACGAGGAGGCACTGCGCCTCCAATTCGCCGCCGACCGGATCGCGTTGGCGGTGGAGTCGGCCCGCCTGGGCGAACTGGAACGCCTGCGCCGAGGCTCACTGAGCTTCCTGGTGGAGGCCTCCGACCTCCTCGCGGGAACGCTCGACCGCGACCAGACCCTCGCCCTCATGGCCCAGATGACGGTGCCAACCCTGGCCACCTGGTGCGCGGTCTACACGATCGCCGACCAGGCCTCGGACCCGTATCTCTCGTACGTCCTGCACGAGGACGAGGACCGCATCGACGGCCTCAAGGCCCTCCTGTCGAAGATCTCCCCGCCGGACCCGGTACCCACGCCAGGCGCCCGCGTCTGGTCGGCCCCGGCCGAAGCGGCCCACCAGGCAGCCCTGCGCACCTCCATGCGCAGCCTGGGCCTCAACGCGCCCACCACCACGGTCAGCTCGGGCATCGGCACAACTCTCGCGACGGCGGCGGCAGTCGGCGGCGAGACGGTCGTCCTCCCCCTGGTCGCCCGCAACCGCGTGATCGGCATGCTCACCCTCGGCAAGCCGACGGACGAACACTTCCGCCAGGAAATCCTGGAACTGGCCGAGGACTTGAGCCGCCGCGCCGCCCTGGCCCTGGACAACGCCCGCCTCTACTCGGAACGCACCGCCATCAGCCAGTCCCTCCAACGCAGCCTCCTCCCCCCGGAGTTGCCGGAGATCGACGGCGTCGAGGTGGAGGTCATCTACCGCGCGGCCGGCGAGGGCAACGAGGTCGGCGGCGACTTCTACGACCTCTTCCCCATCCGCGACGGCGCCTACGGCTTCGCCATCGGCGACGTCTGCGGTACGGGCCCGGAGGCCGCCGCGGTGACAGGCCTGGCCCGGCACGCCCTCCGCCTGCTGGCGAGAGAGGGCTTCGGCGGCCCCGCGGTCCTGGAGCGCCTCAACTCGGCGATCCTCGACGAGGGCGCCCGCAGCCGCTTCCTGACCCTCCTGTACGGCGAGCTGTGGCCCCAGGAGGACGGCAGCGCCGTACTGAAGGTGGTCTGCGCCGGCCATCCCCTCCCGCTCCGTCTGCGCCAGGACGGCACGGTGGAAGCGGCAGCGGAGCCCCAGCCCCTCCTGGGCGTCCTGGAGGACCTGGAACTGTACGAGCAGACGATCACCCTCGACCCCGGCGATGTCCTCCTCTGTGTCACGGACGGCGTCACGGAACGCCGTGAGGGCACCCGCATGCTGGGCGACGACGGCCTCACGGACGTCCTCAAGACGTGCACAGGTCTGACAGCCGGCGCGGTGGCGGCCCGCATCATGCGCGCGGTCGAACGCTTCGCCTCCGACGCCCCGTCCGACGACATGGCGATCCTCGCGATGCGCGTGCCGGGCCTGCGGAAGAACTGACAGCAGACATGAGAAAGGCCCCGCCCAATTGGGCGGGGCCTTCTACGTGGAGCCCCCCAACGGAATCGAACCGTTGACCTTCTCCTTACCATGGAGACGCTCTGCCGACTGAGCTAGGGGGGCCAGTTACTTTTCGAGGTCTCCCTCGCGGCAACGGAATAGATCATACCCCGAACAGCCCCGTGCTCCCAACTACGCCCGCCCGATCAGAACGCGGGCTGCAACAGCCCACCGAGCGAGTTGCACGCGGACACGATCCGCTGCATGTCCCGCTTGGTCAACGAGGCGTCCACCGGCAGCGCCAGCGTCTCGAAAGCGGCCAGCTCGGTCTCGGGCAGCGCCACACAGCGCCGGAACGCGGGCATGCGATGCACCGGCGCCTTCACCGGCACCCGGCAGTCAACTCCCCTGGCCCGCAAGGCCCGAGCGAAGGCATCCCGATCGGGCCGCCCGTTGCCGGGCACCCGCACGACGTACTGCTGATAGGTGTGCCCATCGCCGTCGTCGGGCGTCCGCACACCCCTCAGCTTGAGATCGAGAAACGCCGCACGCTGCCGCCGCTGAGCGATCTCGTCGTACGGCGCCTCGGACTCCCCGTGCTGCAACACCAGAAGCCCGTGCCGCTGCCCGACCTCAAGCATGCGCCCCATGTCGGCCGGCCGCCCGAAGCGGTGTACGACAACGACAGCCGCCGTCCGAGGAGTTGTGGCCGCCTCGACAGCTGACGCGTCGAGGCAGTACGTCACCGGATCTATGTCGGCGAACACCGGCAGCCCACCGGCCTGGATCACGGCCTCGGCGACTTCCACGTTCCCGAAGGCCGGCACGACGACCTCGTCACCGACTCCGACGCCGGCGGCCCTGAGCATTGCAGCAGTACCCATGCTCTGGATGGTTGCCGCGCGACGTGAACGTCAAGTGACACACAACAAAAAAGGGTTGGACCCCGAACCGAAGTTCAGGATCCAACCCTTTCAATATTTGTTCGGCGGTGTCCTACTCTCCCACAGGGTCCCCCCTGCAGTACCATCGGCGCTGTAAGGCTTAGCTTCCGGGTTCGGAATGTAACC